>DASXCL010000174.1:0-86869 GCA_036491195.1 Candidatus Angelobacter sp. | reverse complement strand
ATTGACGCGTATATTCATGCCAGGACGTCGATTAAAGAACGGTGAGGCTTCTTGATCTCCGTGAGTCGCAGGTAATCGGAAAGGTAAATGCTTACGACTGATGAACAGGGATAACACTGATCAGGAACTGCCAATGGCGCCGAAAAAGCTAAAAATGACGATTTGCCGCCACAGCAACCATTCCCCAGGTTTTCTTGTCCGATTTGTTCTGGCCGCTTTGCTAGCTGTCCCCGGAGTCCACTCTTGCGCCCAGGGCAATGGTGAACCGGTTGTCATTGGCAAAAAAATCCAAATTCACTCAAAGGTCCTGGATGAGACGCGAACCCTGCTGATCGCGACGCCTGCCGGATATGATCAGGAATCCGAGCGTTATCCGGTGCTCTATTTGCTCGATGGAGAGGAGAATTTCGTTCAGGTGGTCGGGATTGTTCAGTCGTTGGCTGAGGCTGACCGCATACCTCCAATACTGGTGGTTGGAATTGCCAATACGGAGCGCGAACGCGACCTGGCGCCCCACACCGAAGTCGAACTCGAGATCCGGTTTCACCCGACGAGTGGTGGCGCCAGCGAATTTCTAAAGTTCATCCGCAGCGAACTCATTCCTTACGTCGACCTTCACTATCGGACACGGCCATACAAAATGCTTGTTGGTCACTCATTGGGCGGGCTTTTTGCGGTCTATGCTCTGGCATCTGACCCAAAGCTCTTCAACGCCTACATAGCTATTGATCCGACGACACTTTCCTGGAACAACGGGTCGGTGATCGCGAAAGCGCGAACCGCTTTCAAAGGCCTGAAAGAGCTGCCCTCCGATTTGTACGTAGCGGCGACGGACGAAAGCCGAGCAGCACTGTCCACGATCCAGCGGCTGGGCGAAACGCTGGAAGAAGCACGTCTCAAAGGATTCCGTTGGACGTTCAAACAAATGCCGGGCGAGACCCATACTTCCATCGTTCATCAAGGCATCTATTCCGGCCTTGACAAGATTTTCGCTGGCTGGCACCTCGCGAGTCCATTGAAGCTCTACGATGAAGGCGGGCTGGAGGCCATTCACCGACACTTTGCGGAAGGGGCCAGCAGGTACGGGTACACGCGAAAGACTCCCGCATTTACGGTATCTCTGGTTGTGGCAGCCCTTTTGGCGAATGACCGCCTGGAGGAGGCTGCCTCTGTTCTTCTGCATGATCCCAAAACCTATCCTCCTCCCTGGAATCAGCTTGACGCACTGGCGCGCGCGTATGCTCAACGAGGAGACAATAATCAAGCCATTCGCTTTTACAAACTGTCATTGGAACAAAACCCTAAAAACGAGTGGGCAAGAGAAAAACTAGGCGAGATGGGAGTCGATGCGCAGGGCAAAAAGCCGCAACAGCACTGAGATGACAACGCGTGCTCGCTTGATGGCTGTCAGGATGACGAGAGTTGAGATGGATCCACCCTAGATTAAGACTGTTCATGAAAGGGCGAGGCCGGCCACGCGCCGAGCCCGCTGCTTCAGGAGCAGAAAGGAGTTGGATAAAAGAAAGGTCACTGGCGGTTTCGGAGCGAAGCGACACTTTCTCTGCCAACAAAGTTAAGGGCGAGGCCGGCCACGCGCCGAGCACGCTGCTTCAGGAGCAGAAAGAGTTTACTAAAGGAGGACTCTGCGGCGGTGTGGAGCGAAGCGACAAAAAGAAATGACCCACCGGTTTCCCTGCCAAGACGCTTGCGCGTCGAACCGGTGGATCAGTTTTTTAGCTGCCAGGTACTGCAGCTACTCAGATTAGAAAGCAGCATCTCGGAAAAGGTTGCCGGGACGGCCAGAAATAGCGGGTCGGAACAGCGTATGGCCATTGCAGGAGCAAAGCAGATTCCTCATATTCGCCGACTCACCAAGGGCTTGCCCCTTGAAGTTCGGGATGGCACGCGGAGGCAAATGCAGTCTTGCATCAAAAAACGAACCTCGTCCTGCCCGCGGAAGGTCGCACCGTCGCTCAGTTGTTGCCCGAAGGCGGCGGCTTGAGCGAACGAACGAAGGCGACGAACTCAGGGTTCTTGCGCAGGCCGGCAAACTCATTGTCGCGGAGCGCGCCTCGGATAGGATAGCCTTCCTCATTGGCCTTGCTGAGGTAGAAGCGGCAATGGGCCTGGTCCCCATGCTGGCCATACATTTGCGCCATGACGTAATGAAAGTGGCCGAGATCATTGGAGCCGATTAAACGAATCGAGATGGCGGAAGCAGCCGATTGACGCTGGAAGATTTCAGGGTCCAGTTGGATGGCCCGCTGATATTCCTTGGCGGCGCGGTCAAAATCTTTTTGCGAGAAGTATGCTCCGCCCAGATTGCTGTGGAAGCTGGCATTCTCATCATTGAGTTTGATGGCCTTCTTATATTCTTTAATGGCGGCGCCATATTTGCGGATGTTGTAATAGACCGCGCCCAGATTGTTATGAGCCTCGGCGTATTCTTTGTTGTCGCGGATGGCATGCTGAAATTCTTTTCTTGCTTCCGAGTCACGCTGGAGTTGCAGCAGGCACATGCCAATTTTGTTGTGAAGCACGGCATTTTCATTTCCCATCATGGCCGCGCGATAGTAATCGATGGAATCGAGAAAGGCCTTCTGCGCGCGGAGTTGGTCGCCCTGCTGTTCCAGTTCAGCCGGATCGGCGCTGGCCGGCGGCGGAGGCACGCGCAATTGTGAAGCGGAATCACTAACGGAAGGTTCCTGGGCGCACAAGGGCAAGAAAGAAAACGCCAGCAGGCCGATCATCATTAGCAAGCGACTGAAGCGACCCATAGGGCCCTCCTTAGTGCGGCCTGTCATTGCCCGGACTGGGGGTGGCCGCAGGCTTGATTTGTCTATTATCGTCCTTATTGTCGTCTTTGCCACCACCAAAAATCTTGCCCCAGAAGCCTTTTTTCTTCTTTTCCGGCTCCTGGCCCTGGGACGAATTCTGGGGTGTGGCGGGCTGCCCCGGACTTGCAGCAGAGATCCCATTGCCTATATTAGACGCCGGAGGGGTAGGAGTCGGCTTGGGCTCCATGCCAAAAATTCTCTGAAAAACGTTGCCGTGGGCGGTTTGCTCACAGGTCTGGGTTGGCTGGGTACCGTCGATAAAAGCCGTAGTATAGTCGTCCGGGCAGGACGGGGTGGCTATCTGGTTGGTAGCCTTGTCCAGGGTCAATTCGACTACACCCTGGGGCGGAGCGAACGGTTTTGTATCTGAATAATTCGGCAGATCGACCGCGCGCTTCATAAACTCGGTCCAAATGGGCAAGGCAATGGATGCGCCGCTCAGGTGAATATCACTGTAATCATCGTAACCCACCCAGACGATGCAGAGCAGGTTGGAAGTGAAGCCGGCAAACCAGCCATCATGCGAGGTGCCGGTTTTTCCGGCGGCCGGGGCAGTGAATTTGCGCGCGCGAACACCAGCCGGGCCGGCAGCCGTGCCATTGTTAATGACACCCTGAAGCATATCCGTGATGACGTACACGACGCGGGGGTCCAGCACCTGGGATTTCTGGGGCTGGAAGTTATCGATGATGTCGCCGTTGGCGTCGCGCACGGAACGGACAAGTGTCGGCGTAATGCGTTGGCCGTCGTTAGTGAAGATGGTATAGGCGGAAGCCATGTCCATGGGCGTGGCATCATACGATCCCAGCGCCATGGCCGGCGTGGCGCGCACTGAAGACATACCAGCGTTCTTGGCCAGGTTTGCTACTTTGTCGTAGCCCACCATTTCGGCGACTTTGACCGTGGCGTTGTTAAGCGAGTGCGCCAGAGCAAACTGGGCGGTTACTTGTCCGTAATATTCTTCTTTGTAATTCCGCGGAGTGTAAACGTCATCGCCGTTGATGAAAGCGGTGGGAGAGTCGTCCACCAAACTGGATGGAGTAAAAATGGGCTGCTCATTGGTAACAGCGTTATTGATGGCCGCGGCATAGACAAAGGGCTTGAAAATCGAGCCGGTAGGCCGCTTGGCAACCGCATGGTTCAACTGGCTGAAACCGTAATTCCGTCCGCCGACCAGCGCCAGCACTTCTCCGGTGTGGGGATCAAGCGCAATCAATGCCACCTGAGGAATGGGCCCCGGCATGACCTTGGTTTCAAATTTGTTCCTGCCGACTTTCACGCGCTTGGTACGCAGCTTCTTGACCTGTGCGTCCACTTCTTTCAGGCCAAGATCGACCGACTGCGCCGCAGCCTGCTGCAAAGCTGGATCGAGCGTGGTGTAAATACGGAAGCCGTCCGCGTTCAGGTCTTCTTCACCGTATTTAGTGACCAGTTGTTCGCGGATGAGGTCGACAAAATAAGGAGCGTCACTGGCTTCAACGTTCTGGGGAGCGAGTTTGAGAGGGGCGGCCTTGGCGGAGTCGGCCTGATCGCGAGTGATGTCGCCAGTTTCAACCATGGCCTCCAGGACAAGGTTCCTGCGCTCCTGTGCGCGCTCGGGATGCCGGTAAGGCGATAGATAACTAGGCCGCTGCACCAGACCAGCCAGCATGGCGGCTTCCGGCAGAGTAATGTCTTTCAGGTCTTTGCCGAAATATGCTTGAGCGGCTTCACCAAAGCCGGTAATGGTGAACGAACCGCGCTGCCCCATATCGACCTGATTGGCGTAGAGCTCAAAAATCTGTTTCTTGGAGAAACGCTGCTCCAGTTCGATGGAGATCAGAATTTCAGTAAGTTTGCGTTTGAATTTTTTTTCCGGGCTAAGAAAAAAGCCGCGCGCCACCTGCATGGTGATGGTGGAGCCGCCCTGTCGATTGCCGCCCTGGCGAAGGTCGATCCAGCCGGCTTGCAGGAGACGCCAATAGTTCACGCCGCTGTGGTGGAAGAACCGGCGGTCTTCAATCGATGTAACGGAATCGACCAGGACTTTGGGAATGTCGTCATACTTGACGAGGCGGCGCTTGGAGCGGAGCTGTCCGTCAAACAGGCCGGTGACAAGCTGGGGCTCAAGTTCGTAAGCGGTGAGATCGCCGGCGTCGCCAAGAGAAGCGATCTTTTCGACGCGGCCATCCTTGACGCGGACAAGCGCGCCTTCGGCGTTGTAATACGATTCTTCGCCGGGCTTGATCTCAATGGCATCTTTCATCACCTTGTAGACGCCAAACTTCGACTTGCCCTGCTCGCCGGCTTCGGTGTAGCCGGCATGGCGCAGGTAGTTGGAGATCTCTCTGGGATCGGCCTTCTGCCCGATGCGGATTTCGCGCGGCTGCGCATAAATCTTGGCGGAATTGGCGAAGATGGGGCCGTAAAAGCGCTTGTCGACGATCTTCTGATACTTGATGTAGTAGTACGAAAAAACGCCGAACATCACCACGGAAATGATGAGGAAAGCAGCCAGTCCGGCACGGAAAAACGGGTTCTTCAGGCTGCCGCGAAAGCCTTTTGCGCGAGGAATTTTTATTTTAATTGCCATGTCCAAGTGGGCGGAGTCCGCCGTATGTTTCTCTCAGACTCATGGCGGGCCAGAGCGTTACCTGCGCTGGTGCTGAGAAGTTTTGCTGCGTCTCTATTATATCCGTTTATTGATGGAATTGGCGGTAAAGTCCAAATCCACCGGATGCACAATCATCTCAATGTGGATATGGTACTTGACGGAGATGCCAATACCACTGCTGGTCCGCGTGATGTTGATTTGATCTTCTTTCAGATTGATGTTGTCGTCCGCAGCTTTGATGATAACGACTTTCTTGACGTCGTCATCGGTAGAAGTGGTGTAGCTGTTGCGCCGGGCGATCTCATCCAACGTGTCCTGAAACTGGTAGTTGTTGAAATAAGGTGGAATCATATTCCAGGCGACGTAAAATCCGCCGCCTACTACGAGCAATCCGATAAGCGCTTTTATTTTCCCCATAGATCCAAACTGCAACCTCCTTCAGGCCCACACTCACGGCCGGACCAGTTGCTTGAAAGTGGTTTCGATGCCGGGGATGTTAGCATCCTGCGATTTGCGTGTCGAGCGTGAAACCACCTCGACCATCCCTTCGGTAACCTTCTTACCAACATTGATCCGGTAAGGTATTCCCACTAGATCAGCGTCTTTAAATTTCACTCCAGCACGCTCGTCGCGATCATCCAGCAGCACGCTAAATCCCGCAAATTCCAGCTTTTGCGCGATCTCCTCAGCCGCCCCCATGATCGCCGAATCCTTCACATTGGTGGGCGTGACGACCACATCAAACGGCGCAATCTGCGCCGGCAGCCAGAACCCGTCCGCATCATTGTTCTGCTCAATCGCCGCCGTCAAAATCCTCTCCACGCCGATGCCATAACAGCCCATAATCGGCGGGACTTCTTTGCCGTCTTTATCCAGCACCGTCGCGCTCAGCGATTTCGAATATTTGTTTCCCAGCTTAAAGATGTGCCCAATCTCCATCGCCCTGCCGACCACCAGCACTCCGCCGCAATTCGGACAACCCTCACCCGCCGCCACATTGCGCAAGTCCACCCACTCCGTGGGATGAAAATCCCGCAGCGGCGTCACGTTCTTCAAGTGGTAATTTTCTTTGTTCGCGCCCGCGACTAGATTTTTGCGGCCCTTCAGCGCGGTGTCCGCCAGCATCAGCGGCAGCGCATCCAGGATAATCGCCTGCGTCACGCTGCCAAGCTGTTGCGCGCCCGCAGCCAGCGCCGGGACTTTCACCGGCCCCAGGTATCCCGCAGGCGACATAAACACCCGCTGAATTTCTTCTTCATGCATCGGACGAAACTCTTTGCCATCCAGCGCCGTCACCAGCTTGGCTTCGTTCAGTGAATGGTCGCCGCGCAGGAGCACAATCACAGGCTTGGTCTTCACTTGGCCCGGATTCTTCTTGTCCGGCTCAACCTGCATCAGCGCCAGCGTCTTGATCTTCTGCGTCGGAGACACTCCCAGAAACTTGGCCACCTCTTCAATCGTCTTCATCCCCGGCGTGTGGACCGGCTCCGGCGTATCGTCGCCCGGCAGGTCTTCAGCGGGCGCGAGCTGTGACGTCGCCTTCTCCAGGTTCGCGGCATAGCCGCATTTTTCACAGCTCGCAACCATGTCTTCCCCGGCATCGGTCATCACCATAAACTCATGCGAAGCCGATCCGCCCATCGCCCCCGAATGCGCTTCCACCACCGCATACTTCAGTCCGCAGCGATCAAATATCTTGCGATAGACCTCGTAATGCTTCTGATAGCTCACATCCAGCCCGGCCGCGTCGATATCGAACGAGTACGAATCTTTCATCGTGAACTGCCGCACCCGTATCAACCCCGACTTCGGCCGCTGCTCGTCCCTGAACTTATTCTGTATCTGGTACCAGATCTGCGGCAACTGTTTGTAACTGCGCAGCTCTTTGCGCGCGATATCGGTCATGACCTCTTCATGCGTCATGCCCAGGCACAGGTCGGCGCCTTTGCGGTCTTTCAGGCGAAACATGTTGTCGCCCATCACCTGCCAGCGCCCGCTTTGCTCCCACAGTTCACGCGGATGAATCGCCGGCAGCAGAAATTCCTGCCCAATCCTGTTCATCTCCTCGCGGATTACGTCGATGATCTTCAATATCGACCGCTGGCCCATGAATAGGTAGGAGTAAATGCCGGCGCCCAGCTGCCGTATGTACCCCGATCGGACCAGGAATTTGTGGCTGGCGACTTCGGCGTCCGCCGGGACTTCGCGCAGCGTGGGAATAAAAAGTTGTGACCAACGATGCATGAAATGCAGTCCTCAGTACTTAGTATTTAGTAATTAGTAAAAGCTGTGATCGGGTAAACGCTTATTGTAACAAGGCTGGTTCTGCCTTTTCTGATCAGTGTCATCCGTGTTAATCAGTGGTGAGCTTTTGATTTTTCCTGATCTGCGTCCCTCTGCGCAAATCTGCGGCGAAAGGATCTTTTCGCTAAGCGGACTTTGACCGCGTGCTTTGCAAGGAAGGGTCGGCTGGCTTGGGCTGCGCTGTCTCATGTGGATGCCCGGACTCGGCCAGCACTTCCCTCAGTACGCTGTCAATCACATTCACTGACTGGCGGACAGAGTCCGTGGCCTCTGGTTGCGCCACGTAGGTAAGGCATTCAATCGCCTGCAGCGCATTGCGAATGCGATCGTTCATTTGCAGAATCATTTCCATGCGGCGCACCATCTCGAGCTGTCTTTCACGGATCGCCAGTTGCCACCGCAGCGCAAAAGTAAACATTAGCGCCGTGGCAATGCATGTGCCCACAATGCGAAGCGGCCCTGTCCGATGAAGCCAGTCGTCATAGATCAGCCACTGCGTAAGCAGCGATCCTGCCAGCACAGCGACGCCCGCCCCAGCCGAAACCAGGATAATCTTCGCCCGCGACCAGATAGGACGAGCCGACTGAGTCTTCTTCATAATGAGAGGAGTAACAATCATGATTTTACCAACGCTTCCTCTCCTTGGAAAACTACGAAATGTGCCTCTGTGGCAGTTCTGCGCTCATCTGCGCAAATCTGCGGCGAAAGGTCTGCCTCCTGATCCGTGTCATCCATATTTGTCAGCGGCGAGGTTCTGCTCTTTCCGATCCCGCGCGATTCCAGCGAATTCCCTCCCTCTGCTCCCTCATTTCTTCCGTGTTTCAAAGATTTCGGTTTTCTCCGTGACTCCACGGCAGGTTTTGCTCCCATCCGCGTTCATCCGCGCAAATCGGGCTTCTCTGTTCCCGATGCGGTGCAAGCGCGCGTAAACCCGGCTATCCCTCCCAATCCGCCCTTGTCCCCTTCCACTTACCGGTTTACACTTTTCCGCATGAAACGAACCCTGGCTCTCATCGTTGCGTTGTTCCTTTGCCTGTCCACGGGCTATGCCCAGGATTGGGCCAAACAAAAACTGGAAAAATCGCCACGGCATGGCGAGTGGGTGCAGATCAAGCACGATAACCGCACCGTGCAGGCGTTTGTCGTTTACCCGGAGGTAAAAACCAAAGCGCCAGTAGTGATCGTGATCCATGAGATCTTTGGTCTCACTGACTGGGCGCGCAGCGCGGCCGACCAGCTGGCGGCCAACGGATACATTGCCATTGCTCCTGATCTTCTTTCCGGCATGGGGCCGAAAGGCGGCGGATCGAGCGAATTTTCCAGCCAGGATGTCGGGAAAGCCATTTCCTCTCTTGGTCCCGATCAGATCACCGCTGACCTGAACGCCACCGCCGACTACGCTAAGAAGATCCCTGCGGCCAACGGCAAGCTGGCTGTGGTGGGATTCTGCTGGGGCGGCGGACAGTCATTCCGCTTCGCCACCAATCGCAAGGACCTGGCTGCAGCGTTTGTCTTCTACGGCCCTGGCCCGGCCGACGTCTCGTCTATTACCGCCCCGGTCTATGGCTTTTATGCCGGCAACGACGCGCGCATCGGCGCAACGCTGCCCGCCACCACGGATGCGATGAAGAAGGCCGGCAAGAAGTTTGATCCCGTCACCTATGCTGGCGCTGGACATGGATTTATGCGCGCCGGTGAAGATCCGAGCGACAAGAATCCTGATAACAAAAAGGCCCACGATCAGGCCTGGGAACGCTGGCTGTCATTGCTGAAATCGATGTAGATCACACGCGATTCCGCGAAGAGGGGGATGCCCGATGCGGCGTCCCTTTTCGCCTTCCTGCCTGATTCGATCCGCGCCTAAGCTGTTGAAACCCGGGCCTCAAGGATGACATTTCACTTATCGTGTCGTCTAAGGGAACCAGAGACGCATCTCTGACGTATCCATCGGCAGGGAAAGTCTTGCCCATCGACCCAAAAAGACAGGAGGCGAATATGACCCCTCAGAATCAACGCACGATCTTCGCATTAGTCGTGGTTGTCGGCTTGATTGCATTGGCCGCGCCCAGACTGCGCAGCCAGGCTGCGGCCGGCGGCAGCGATCAGCCAGAGCATTTTCAGAAGACCTTTACAATTTCCAACGGCGGCACTCTGGACGTGGACAACTACAAAGGAACGATTCACGTTACCGGCTCAGACACAAGCCAGGTTTCCGTAGACGTAACCAAACGCTTTGACGGCAGCGACGCCGATCGCAAATGGTGGATGGAAAACACCCAGGTCAATTTTCATAATGACAGCAACCACGTTGCCGTCGAGGTGAAATATCCGGAATGCACGTTCTGCTGGCCGGGCCATGACTATACTGCCGCTGTCGAGCTGGAAATCCGCGTTCCCCGGCGGACCAATGTCGCTGTGGAAAGCTACAAGCCTGATATCAAAGTCGCTTCGATTGACGGTGACATCCGCATCAAGAGCTACAAATCGCCGATCGCAATCGATTCCACTACTGGGGCCGTGCGCATTGATACCTATAAGGACACCGTGAAGCTGCGCAACGTGAACCTGCGCGGGCCGCTGGAAATCAAGTCCTACAAAGCCGATGCCGAAGTGGACATGCGCAGCCTGGGCGACTCGGTAACGCTGGAAAATACCAAAGGCAGTATCCTGCTGCGTGTGCCGGCCAGCGCCGGTTTGGACGTGGATTACGAAGGCGGGCGCCGCTCCAGTTTCCATTCCGATTTTCCCATGGCATCGCCCACCGGCAGCTTTGATCGCAGTGTCCGCGGCACGGTGAATCAGGGCGGAACACGGTTGCGCCTGCGGACGGAAAAAGGATCGGTTTCGCTGGAAAAACTTCCTGCCGCGCTGTAATGGCACGCTGGCCCCCGGATTTCGCCGCCCATGTTGACCATGGGCGGCATTCATCCGTCTAAGTGTGTAAGCTTGTCGATGCACAGTTGCCGGTCCGCGCTCAACCTCGACGATATTTCCGATTGGAAAAAGGTAAAAATGCGTTTCTTGAAACTCTCGCTTCTTCTCCTCGCCGTCTGCGCCACCACGTTGTTCGCTCAGAATCCCACCCAGAAAGGCGTTGAGGTGGGCGACATCGATAAGAACGCGGATCCCTGCACGGATTTCTTCGAGTTTGCCAACGGCAAGTGGCGCGCCGACAATCCCATTCCTCCGTCCATGGTGCATTGGAGCCGCCGTTGGAAAGCCGGCGAAGACGCCAAGGAACAACTGAAGGGTATTCTTGACGACGTCTCGCGCAAAACCGACTGGCCGCGTGGCAGCGTCGAAGAGCTCATCAGCGACTATTACGGCTCCTGCATGGATGAATCCCGCGTCAATAAACTCGGTATTGCGCCGGCCAAGCCGATGCTGACTGCGATTGACGCCATGAAAACTCCCGCAGATTTGCAGCATATGATCCAGCGCCTGCATGAACTCTTTGTATTTGCGCCGTTCGGCCTGCAATCCAGCCCTGATAATCACAACCCCACCCAGACCATTGCCAACGTCTTCGCCAGCGGCCTGGGACTGCCAGACCGCGACTACTATCTGAAAACCGAACAGCGCTTCGTTGACGCGCGCGAGAAATACCTGGTCCACGTAGCCAACATGTTCAAGCTGGCCGCTTACGATGACGCCAAAGCCAAGGCTGCCGCACAAACGGTCTTCCAGGTGGAAAAGAAATTTGCGGAAGCCTCCCTCGACAACGTCGCGCTGCGCGATCCGCAAGCTACCGATCACAAAACTACTTTTGCCGATCTGAAAAAACTTGCGCCCACGGTTGACTGGGACGGATTCTTCAATACCGCAAAGCTCGCTCGCGCGGACCTGAACGTGACCGAGCCGAAGTTCTTTCAGGAAGTCGATCGTCAGCTCCGCGAAACGCCGATGGCTGACTGGAAAACTTATTTGAAGTGGCAGTTCCTGCACGCCGCCGCCGATCAGCTTTCCGACCCCTTTGTGAACGAAAACTTTGCCTTCTTCGGCAAGTATCTGAACGGCGCTACTGAACTCAAGCCGCGCTGGAAGCGTTGCGCGGAAAGCACTGATCAGCTTCTGGGTGAGGCGCTGGGCAAGAAATACGTCGAGAAATATTTCCCGCCCGAAGCCAAGGCGCGCGCGCAGGAAATGGTGAAAAACATTCTTGCCGCCATGCATGACACCATCGAAGGCCTGGATTGGATGGGGCCTGAGACGAAAAAGAAGGCGCTGGAGAAACTCTCCACCTTCAATCCCAAGATCGGCTATCCCGATAAGTGGAAGGATTACAGCAACATCAAGATGGTCCGCGATTCTTACTGGGACAACACCGTAGCAGCCGTCAAATGGAACATTGACGATGACCACGCGCAGATCGGCAAGCCCACCGATCGCGGCCGCTGGGGCATGACGCCGCCCACCTCCAACGCTTATTACAATCCCCTGCTGAATGAAATTGTGTTCCCGGCGGGCATTCTCCAGCAACCATCATTCAGCGTGGAGAACGCGGACGCCATC
Source organism: Candidatus Angelobacter sp. (assembly GCA_036491195.1). GTDB lineage: Bacteria > Acidobacteriota > Terriglobia > Terriglobales > Acidobacteriaceae > Angelobacter. The sequence goes on along the minus strand of DASXCL010000174.1, from coordinate 74,623 downwards.
AACTATGGCGGCATCGGCGTGGTCATCGGCCACGAAATCAGCCACGGTTTCGACGATCAGGGCGCGCAGTTCGACGCGCAAGGCCGCCTGAACAACTGGTGGACCGCCGAAGACAAAAAGCGCTTCGACGACCGCACCTCCTGCGTCGTGCGCCAGTTCGACGGATATTTCATCGAGCCAAACATCCATCACAACGGAAAACTTGTTCTGGGCGAAAGCATTGGCGATCTCGCCGGAGCAAAAATCGCGTTCCTGGCATTCAAGAAAGCGCAGCAATCCCATCCCGAGCCCACCATTGACGGCTACACTCCGGAGCAGCAGTTCTTCATCGCCTGGGGACAATGGAGGGGTGATGAGATCCGTCCGGAAACGCAGCGCACCATGGTCCAGGGCGATCCGCACCCGATCGGAAAGTATCGTGTGATCGGTCCCCTTTCCAACCTGCCGGAATTTAAGCAGGCATTCAGCTGCAAAGATGGTTCGGCCATGGTGCGTCCAGAAGCTGACCGCTGCACAGTCTGGTAAAGATCAGCCGGTAGCGAAGAGCCGGCGTTCGCCTTTTCAACAAAAAAGCCATGCGTCCGCCGCATGGCTTTTATTTCGCGTCAATTTAGTACCGGCGCCAGCCGCCGCCGCTTTTGTAGCCCAGTTGATATCCGTTCTCGTATGCCTGGCGATATGCCTGTTTGTAGTAATTCTTATTGCCAAAGCTTGAATTGTATCCGTGATCGGCGTGCTTATAGTTCCCGCCTTGCGTCGGACGGTCGCTGTGTCCGGTTTGCCGGTCGCGCGCGCCATCATTGATTCCATCCTGATAGCCGTACTGCCGTGCCGAGTTCACGCCATAACCGCCGCTGCCCCAGACTCCGCGATCGCGATCGCCGTCTCGGTCGTTACGATAGCCGCCTACCTGCTGAAATCCTCTCTCATATCCTGAGCGGTAAGCTTGGCGGTCGTCACGCTCGCGCCACCCACTATCGTCTGGATCAAACCGACGATTGCGCCGCGCATCTTCCTGTCCTCGGCGAAATCCGTCCTTGTAAGCCTGCCCGTCATCATCGTCGCGCTGTCCCCATCCCCATTGCACCGGGACCACGCTCTGTGCCACCGCCAAAGTAGCGCTTCCCGCCATTAACGCCGCTCCCAGCAGCATTGCCTTCATGAGCTTCATGTGCCCTCCCGTTAAGCCCTGGTTTTTTGGCATTAACGTTCAAATGATTTCCCTTGCTCAGCGCAAACCCTTGCCGCAAGGCAATCTCTCGCCACTTCAGTTAAGTTCTGTTGGGGAAAGATAATGAATAGTTGGTGCGCGGGCTTGTAAATGAATGGTGCATCAAACCCGGTTACAGGAATCACGGACAATGGCTGACGCATGTTGCGAAAAGCGAATGTTTGCGGATGCCGCTTATTTCGATTGTGCCAATTCCATTTCGCGCCGCCTCTCCGCATACCCTTCGATCTGGCGCGCAGGCACAGCCTGAAAATAGCTCACCAATTTTTTTACGTAGTTCGAAACAGGTGTGTACTCCATGTTTAACTCCGCTTTGCTTCGTGCATTCTCGAGCGAAGACATCCACAGGCCGCTGAACGGCGAACAATGCGGCAACAGACCTTCGCGGGTCAATTGTTCCCGTGGAATTCGAACTATTTTCACCGGACGATGTATCAACCCCGCCAGCAACTCCAGGAACTGGGTCAGCGACAAGGTTTCATCCTGGACGATGTTATAAGCGCGGCCCTTGCACAATTCGTTTTCCGCCAGCAGCCCAATGGCCCGCACCACATCGTCTCCGTAAACATGCCGGACGGGCAGCCCGTCGCCCTCAGGAATCAGGATTGGGCCGCCATCCTGTAGGCGGAGATAATATCCATAGATCCGGTCGTAATGGTCGCGTTCGCTGTTCACCATCGGCAGCCGCAGGCTGGTGAAAGGAAACTTGTGTTCTGTCCAGGCTCGTGCGAAAACATCTTCCGCGGCGCGCTTGTCGTGACCATACAGCCAGTTCTCGTAATCGGAAACATCCGACTTTGAGGGTTCGTCCATCACCGGCCCCAAATAGTCTTCTTCCTTGAACGGCCGCTTCACGCCGGTCCGCACCAGATAAACCTGTCCGGTACTGAGAAAGATGTAACGGCCCACATGGCCGGCAAACAACTCTACCGCGGCTTCCGCTTCCGCGCCGGTGTACAGCGTAGTGTCGACCACCAGATCGAACTCCCTGCCGCCCAAAGCGCTCTTCAACTGTTCCGGATCAGTCCGATCACCCCGCAACCGCTCGACTTCCTCTGGCAGATTGTCGCGCGTCTGCCCCCGATTGAAAACTGTTACTTGATGCCCGCGCTGCAGCAGCGCGTGAACAATCGACGGCCCCAGATTTCTTGTCCCGCCGATGATGAGCGATCGCATCGGCATATTGTAATCAGTCTTTGTCAACCGCCTACCACGCAACGTTCGTATAAAACGCATTGCTCCCTGTGCGCAGATCTTTTCCGTAAAGCAGCAGCACGTCCACGCCCAGCACGCGCACCTTCGCCTGCGGGCCGATATCAAAGAGCCATTTCTGCGGGCCGATACTCGCAGATGAATCCAGCATTTTGCCCGTATCCAGAAATGGTCCCAGCTTTACCGCCACGATTCCGGTCGAGTAAACGTGCTTATCGCTCTCCCAGTTGGAAAGAAAATAATTGCGCCCCAGCGGCGCGCTCCCCTTTTCTCCATGGCGCGTGCCTACGTGCGCGCGCATCGGCAGATCGTTATCGCGTTCCGCGCCCAGCATGAATAGCTCATCAAAAGGCAACTGGCCGAAAGTCTTGCCACCTCGAACCTGCCATTGCGTTTCGTAGTCATCGCCGCGTTCGCCAGGAAACCACTTGAGGCCGAGCTGGCCCTGGAGTTTTTCAAAAGACTCGGCCGGTTGCGACCAGATGCGTCCGGCTTGTGACGTTGCGCCACTGGAAATCGTCAGGCGTCTTTCCGGCGACCGCCACAGCTCGTAGGTGATGCGTGCCGTCTGTTTTACCTGATAGCCTTGTGCCAGCAGCTCCGGCGTCAGGGCGATGCCGGGAACAACGCTGCGAAAATCGCGGTGGGAAATTTCCAGCCCGGTTGACCAGCTCAAGTTCGCGCCCACAAAACGTGAAATCTCCGCGCTGATACTCTCCCGGCGCAGGTTCAGCGCTCCCAGCACCGTGCTTGGACCGGTGAACGACGTTTGCACGGTCCAGTTTTCATTGCGGAAATCCGCACCCAGGCGGTACCGCCATTTTGGATTTCCGGCTAGCGGGCCGTTGATAGCGGCCACCGCCCGACGCTTGTCGGTGTCAAAGCGGGCCAGCGAAATAATATTCGTGCCTGAGCCATGCAGGTTGTAGTATTCCGGCGTGATCTCTTCGAAAAGCGCGCCGCTGAAGATGCGCACCAGGGCCTGGAGTTTGCTGTTGCCAAAACCATTCAGTTCCTGCGCCCGAAGAATGGCGTCATACTTGCCGTCGGGCCGCGCCGCCAGCTCAATCTTGTAAGTCGAAAAAATCTCCAGGCCGCTCAGGCGGGCTTCACTGGTGAGCAGTTCGTCCAGCGTTAGCGTAGATGCCGGCGCTATGGCAAATGTATGATCGAGCAGCGCGGGACGCACCCTTAACGCCGGGTCGCTTCGCACCTCCACGATCTCAGGCTTCCCGGTGACGTTCCAGTACTTCAATGCGGCTTCAAGGTTTCCATCAAGAAAATAGATGGTGGCCAGGAACTCATTGGCATATTCATCATGCGGATCAAGCCGAAGCGCCCGATGCAGATCGCTTCTGGCCTCGCCGTACTTCTTTTGCTTGAAAGCCACTCCCGCCAGCTCGACGGGGAAACGCTTGTCCCGCGGCGCACGCTCCTGTCCGGCGATCAGCGCTTTGGCAGCCGCGTCCCATCGCTCCAGATGCGCCAGGGCGATACCATAGTAATAGTTGAGATCGGCTGACTTGCGCGGAATATTTTCCAGAAGCTGAACAAGTTCAGGCCAGCGTTCCTGTTCGAAAAGCTGTTTTGCCGCCGTTGTGGGATCAGTTTGTGCGTAGCCCGGCCAACAGGCGAGCTCCGTGAACAGCAGGACGAGGAAAAGCCGTTTTATAAAACGGTTCACTTGGGCAATGCCAGCAGCGTCCAGTGTCCGACCGCGCTCCACTGGTTTTCAAAGCTGGCCCGTTCTTGTTTGAGCAGCTTGCGCTGCGCTGCGTCATTCAGATAGACGATGTCCTGCGCGGGATCAATGCCGACCACCACCACGTAATGCAGAGACGTCTCCAAGGCAGAAGGCTTCAGGGCAACGATCAGCGGACGGCCTTTCTCCAGATGCTGCTTTAGATCTTCCCACTTACCCGCGAAGGCAAAGGTCTGGAAGCCGTTTTGCCGGAAATAGTGCTCCAGGTCGGAAGCTCGAATGCCGTGGTCTTTGCTGGAATAGAGTGCGCGCTGAATCTCAACCGCATCCGCGCTTCGATCGACCGGCCTTGTCTGTTGTTTGCGCCAGTATTGCATCACCATGGCGATGCTGGCGGCGCCGCATCCGTCTTTTTCCTGTTTGATGAACGGAACGTCCAGCCAGACGCCGGGCGTTGCGGCAAAGACAACGCCGCAGAGACACAAAATCCACAAGAGTCTCTGCGGCGTATTTCGTACCATGAAAACAGTTCTAGCGAACGGCCACGATAATCAGCACCAGAATCGCGATGCCTAGAATAATCAGGATCAGGTCGCGCTCACTGAGAGTGCCGGCGGAAAAATCAGCTTGCGCTTTGTTGGCCCGTGCAGCCAGTTGGGCCAGTTCCTGATCGTCGAGGGTGGAAACCGCGGTTTTCACCTGTTGCGTGTCAATCTTTGCCGATTTCAGCGCCTTCTCGGCCGCCGGAGTCGACAACAGACGTTGCACGGAATCAATGTTGTGCTGCCTCGCCTGCGACGCTGCAACAGCTTCTTTTTGCAGGTCCGCAGGGCTGACCACGTGGCTTTGTGCAAGCGCATCCGTGGGAACAATGAAGAGTGCAACCAAAAGGGTAGCAACAGCCATCCGTAGCGACTGCCGCAGGTCAAATTGCATAGTCAAGCTCCTCCGCTGATGTCCCGGCCAGACCAAAAGTATACATGACCCGTTTGGTACAACCCGCAGCGCCGGAGTGCGAGTAGTTCTTGCGCTCGCAACGTCACGCAAAGTCCGCGTGTTCCCGTCCGCAACTCCTGTCTCTGCCGGTGGTTGATTTCTGTTCATATCTTGGAGCCACAAAGATAGGGAGCAGTTGCCTGCTCCCGGGAGCGCAGTCGAACTTCTTGTCAGTTCGTGGCGTCAGTCTTGGTCTGGGATTTTGCCGATTCTGTCCCCAGTTCCAGGGAAACTTTCTTTCCCGAAAATTGCAATGAGCTGAGTTCGCGATCGCCGTTCGAGCTGTTTTTGATCTCGGCTTGCGTATTGGATGCGGCCTGGTCCAGCATGACAACCTGCGCGGACACGGTGGCCACCACTTTTCTGCCCTGCATGATACTTACCTGCACGTTTGGCCCTGAGCCTTCCCACTTGGCCGTGTATTCGCCGGCGGGCAGGGTTGTGCCATTCACCTGGGTTGGGGCTGAAATCTCAAAGCTGCTCTTGTGGGAATCGCTCGCGAAGGCGCTGGTTATCAGGGCAAATGCGAGTGCTGCGAATAGGATTTTGGAAAATAACGAGGACTTCATTACCGCTCCTTGAATTCTTTCCCGAAATGCGTCGGGAACCGGTTAGGGGCGGCCTTTTCGAGCAGCGGCGAACTTGCAATTCTTCGCCGATCGCCTACAATTCTTCGCGTGGGTTCAGAAAAGGCGCGCATGCGTGCCGTTTTCCGGGGACTGTTCATCGCCTGGGGCCGCCTAAACCGTGGGCGTGAACACTCCCTGAACCCCGTGGATCTGATTCCTGCTTTCGACTCCTGTCGTGGACTCGCGCTTCCTACTTGCAAAGACGATGCCAATCACAAAAAAGTTTCAAATGAATTGCTTGGCTGCGTTATTAGACGCCAATTGAGAATGCACGGTAGCGTTCACTCGTCCCACATGCACCGGTATTTACAACTTCCTGACAACTCCGTGACAGTTCGTCCTGGTCGAAGTGTGCGGAAATGAAGAAGCAGCGTTCGAAATCGAACAGTTCGCGGAAACAAGAACGTGAACGATCCATCAAGAAGCGCGAGTTGATTTGCAGAATTGTTTGTTTGCGAAAACTAAATTTGCGTCAGGCTGGTTTGGCCTGGCTGGAAAGCGGTTCGGACGTTGCATAGAACGAATGCAACACATGGAGGAAAAGTTTGCGGATGTCTTCTGCATTAAAGGACGCTGAATAAGGAATGCGGCTGGCCAGCATCCGGTCACGCAGCAGTCCTTCCATCATCCCGATCAGAGCTGAACGCATGCCTTCAATATGAAGATCGGAGCGCAGTTGGCCGAGGTCGCGCATTTCCTTGAGCAATCTGTCAGCCGTCTTCACCAGGCCAAGAAATCCCTGTGTCATCAAGACCATGTGGCCTTCCTTGCGGATTCTGCGGCCTTCAAGCAGGAATAATTGCTTGAGTTGTTCATCCTCTTCCAGCTTTGTCAGGATCAATCCCACCAGGGCCTGCAATTTCGAACTCGGCGCGGGAATGTATTCCAACGCGCCAAACGCTTGGGCTATATGCATCCAGCCGTCTTCAAAGATGGCCTCCAGCAGCCCTTCCTTATTGCCGAAATGCTTGATGATCTGAGACTCGCTGGTCTGGGCCTGGCGCGCGATGGAAATGGTGCTGGTGTTTTCAAAACCCGACTCGGCAATGAGCATCTTGGCTGCGCGCAGTATTCGGTCCGCAGCCGGACTCCTGGGATTCATCGGATTGGACACGGACACCATATCATTTCTGTTTGGTTTAGACGCACAGCGTGGCTAAGTAGTACCACCATCGGAACGCACAATTCAAGACGCTAACATTTAACTCATTGATTTAATGGTTATTTTTAGCGGCAACTCTTCCTCGAAAACACCAGCTTCTTAGCATTAGCGGTAGTGCTACTACTTCCAATGGTTTTTAGAGAGAGAGGTTTTTTGAATTTTCATGCGAGCCGCACGGAACGCCGTTTAAATTCTTCTCATAAAGCCTTTAGCCCGCCTGAGGGCGTCCCCCCTAACCTATTGATTCCACAGGCACAAGGCTTATTGTCTTCTTACCCCCTAAAAATTAAGCCTTTTAATACAAGTCCAATGAAATCGTAATCTGCCCAAATTAAAACCATGAGTATATCGATGGAAGCTGCTCCGAAACGGATGAAGCACTCGGAGCACTAAGTATACGAAGTGGACGGTTACAAATGGGCTTTCGGGGGCCAGGCCGTTACGGCCGGCCAGGAAGGATTTCCGCCATATGGAACTTTGTTACATGGTAAGCATGAGCATGCTGCATGAAATCTTGCAGCAGGAAGCAAAACCTGACACCGCTTACAGACTTCTGGCTGGCGATGACATCGTCACGGTGGTGCATTACGGCCCCAGCGGCCTGATTAACCAATTCGCTTTTCCCATTATCTATCGGATTGAAGACGTCCCTGAAGACGAGGGAACGCTGATGCTGCTGGTGGCGACCGAACGAAGCCGCGAAGAGCAGAGCTTCTGGCATCCGCTGGAAACCAAGCTTTCGCACTGCTGTTCGCTGAACACAGTCGCGTAAAGCTCGCATTGGCGATTGCGGGGCTAAGTTTTGCGATCGGACAACCACGAATCGTAACCGCAAACCAAAGCAAGAATATGGTTTGAAGATCATTTCCAGTTGCACTTGAGGCAGAAACACAACGGTTGAATCAGGTTTGCTCTTGTTCGTCTTTATCCTTCCATCCCGGCAGGCCAATCTTGTTCCCTTGGCAGAGAATGAGATTTCCGGCGCGCAAGTTTACCGTAATGGACTGCCGGATTCGTTGCGAGATCCCCGCGCCCTGCGCGTTCAGGAGGCGGACCAGCAGTTGCCTGTTGACCGGTTCGCCAGCGCTTTGCAGGCGCGTGATGATCGCGTCCAGAACCTGCGGACGAAGGGCGAACCTCAGTTCCGGATCGATGTCAATGACGATCTCCTGCCATCGCTTCTTCGAATAGCCCAGACGTCTCAAGGCCAGCCGGCAGCGTTCAGCTTGCCGGAGGGCGTCGCGAAGATCAAGCAAGAGCGCGCCAACGCTGGCGACCAGCGGAGCGTCTCCGCTTCCGGGGCAAACTTGTGGCTCTTTCCGTCTTTCTTTATCCATTTTTTTATCTAACCATTTCTTCTCATAAGGCTGCTCGAAGCACCGCAAAGCTGCCCGGGACCACGAGCTGGTACAGCAAGCCGGCTTCAATGCGGAATTGCTCATAGTTGACAATAATGTGGGCCGCCACCTCTCGCCATCTTTCCGGATCGTCAAAAGATTCCGGAGCTGCCGCACAAAGGTTTTTCAGGCGGACCGCATTCAGTTTCACGCGGTCAACCGTCCTGCGGACTCTATGCTCCGCTGACAGGTCGCAGCCAAGCGCGGACAGGACTTCATCCAGATTGTGCATCATGAGCCGGACGCCTTCCTTGAACTCAGCCCAATCCCGGCATTCCGACAGTTCAAGGTGGTAGACCCGGAGTACCAGATCGTCCAGCGGCATGTCGCGGGCTATATTCAGGGGCGTCATACTGTCTTGACCCCTTCTGCGCCCAAGCTGGCCTCAATCCGGGCAAAAGCTCTTTCTACCTTCAGCAGGTCTTGCTCGGTCATCTCCCGCTCGCCCCAGGGCGAGAGAATGACGACGATCCATGAGACGACCGCTAAAATATTGGCGATTTGGCTGATCTCACGCACTTGTAACGCTAGGGCTGGAGGGTAATGGCCAGCCATCGCTCTGGTTGCGCCTTCAACCAGATATAGCAGGCCGAGAGTGGCGGTTATCCCAGCCAACAGCCGCGACCAATAGAGTCCCAGGTAGCGCGAATACGCGGCGATAAAGATGAAAACCACTCCAACCGCGAAGAAGGCCCCAACCTCAATCCTTTTTTCGTTCGCAACAGACGGTAGAGGCCATTGGGTGGCGAAGATGACCACGGCCCCAAGGGCAGCAAGCAACCAGGCGAAAGCTTTTTCCCTTTGCGGCAGGTTGAGTCCCGGCAGCACCTGTCGCCCGCATTCGATGAGAGTCAAAAATGCCAGAATTGAGTTGATGCAACCGCTTGTATAGAAAGCGTAATAATACGCCCGATAACTGAACGAGAACGCGATTGCGAAAAGCGTCAGATCCCCAGCGGTGGAAGCAAAAACAAACACTGAAAACCAGCGCAGCCGGTTAAAGAAACGCTTCTTCAACATGCAGAGGCAAAGAACGACCTCGCCAGCGATCAGTGTCATCCACATCGCCAGATCTACAGTGCTTAGGTAGTTTTTCATGGGCCGCAGAACCTTTTCCTTTCCGCGGCCCCAAAGCGTCAGGCCCGCAGCTTTTATTTCGGTATGCAGGTTGTGTCAGGCAGGCAGGGCGGGATGGGACTGTTTGACCGTGCCGCTACTCCAAACGCCGTTCCCAGTGCCACAACTAAAATTCCCAGCATGATCTTCGCTTTCATCTGCCTCTCCATGCCGCAGTAGCGGCTATGTGCATGGATTCTAAGCGAAGATCAGCCCCGCAAGGCCCTCAAAATGCCCATCCTGTATGCCACAATCTGAGGTCGATTTGGGAAATGCCCTGAAATAATTAATGCTTTCAGAACACGAGCGTAATAGCCGCATAAACATTGCCTGAAATTGCATTTGTGCGCTGAAACGCGCGCTCCCCAGCTCAGAAACTTTCGATTTTGCGGCTAGATCGCTCATTTTCCATAGACCAATACGCGGAATGTACCGGGGATCGCCGTTCGTTGCGGACGGGGCCGCTCTGCGGTCGGCTGAGAGGGCGGACCAAAATCAGCAGTATCCACGAAGAGATGGTGCGTCTTGTTATCTAATCCCATTGTTTTAGCTCCGAACTCGGTCTTGACGGTTTCCACCTCGCTGAATTTATCCGGCGAGTCTTCATGGAAGACATGAATCATGCCTTCACGAGTGGAAGCGAACACAAGTCCCGTCTCAGGCTCATAAGCAGCGGCATCGACGCCTGCTGAGATGGGGAACGATTGGATTACGTGCCCATTATCGGCGTCCATCACCACCAGCATCTGAGGATTTCTCCCCGCACTGAATAGCCTGCGGTGCGCCTGATCAAGCGCCAGGGCCGTTGGGCCTCCGGCAGGCGCAACTGGCCAGCGGGATTTAACGGTGAGTTTCTGCGAATCAATAGCGACCACTTCATTCTTGTCTTCCAGATTCACATAAACAGTTCCCTTGCCATCGGCGACGGCGAACTCGGGCGCTCCACCGAGGTTGATAGTGCCCGCAGCAGTTCCACTCTTCGCATCGATCACCGTCGAGCTGTTTGGGTCTCCATTCATGACGAAAACACGTTTTGATGCCGGATCGTAAACGATGGAATCCGCGTCCTTGTCCGCTTTAGCCTCTCCGATCGGCTTCAAGGTCTTCAAGTCGAATATGACCACCTTGCCAGCGCCGCCATCGCTGATAAAGCCGCGATTGAACTCATGTGCCAAAGCGACTCCATGGTCCTGCTTCAAGCCAGTAATGTTCGCGACGAGCTTGCCTGTATCCGCGTCAATGACTTTTATCTCAGTTCCATGGGACAAATAAACCCGCCGGGCAGCGGAATCGACCGTGATGTAGTCAAAGTATTCCCGCGTACTGCCTTCTGCGGCTGGAAAAGGATATTTGTTCAGCAAATGATAGCCACTCTTAGGTGCGGCCAGAGCTAGGGCCGTGATTAAGAGACCTGCCGCGATCAAAGAAGCAAAAGACATTTTCATGCGAAAACCCTCCATTAAATCCACAACAGCCGATACTTTTATCGTGACTCTGAATTATATAAGGCGTCTGAGACAGTCAGCTTGCTTGCTTTTCGGTGGATGCAAACGAAGGAGACTATAAAGAGGTTTGGTAGCGCTACCGGGAATCGAACCCGGGTTTTAAGATTGAGAATCTCACGTCCTAACCCCTAGACGATAGCGCCACTCTGTTTGTGCGGGGCATATGCAGTATAACAAAGCTCTAAGGTACTGGAGCAACGGGCTGATCGCTGCTTACGCACGCGAATCAGCAGTCCGATGCGCAGCCCAGCCGGTCAAAAAAAAGCGCACGGTTTCCGTTCGCAGTTTGACGGAAACGCGATTGCCAACGCGATCTGGGCACGAGGTTCCTCTGGAGGAGAACCGGAGGAAATGTCCAGCGCCGAAGTTCGAGAAAACTGTTCCTTGTTTTACTCAGCGATGCGGGGCGCCGGCTGGCGATTGATTCGGAAACCGGCCGGGCCGTTGGCTGGTACGACTAATCAGGAATAGAACCAGCAACACGAGCAGGATCACTACCACCACATTGGTCTGCTTTTTCTTCTTGCTGCTGCGGCGCGCTGGAACGGGATCATCTTCCCGGACCGTCACTGTCGTTCTTACCCGTCGCGCCATGCGGTGCGATGGTACCTCTGTGGCATACGGCTCGACAAGAGAAAAGGGCGCAACCTGCGCACGTTTGTCTCGACTTCTTGGAACAATTTAAGTGCAGGAAATAAATTAATGCAGTTTTTATCGCCAGGCCGCCCCCAAACCAGTTCCAGATTCTCTATAATCGATGTAACGCCGCATTCGTCGAATGAGAGCTTGAAGAGAGGTTTCAGCAGTATGGCAGAAAAGACTCCGGGAAGAACCCGCAATAGCACATCGAGCAAGAAAACGCCGGCCCAAAAGGTCTCCACCGTCACGCCGATCAGCCAGGGTGGCGTCTCCCACGAGGGGAGCAGCACAAAACAGACTCAAGCGCGGGCGACGGGGCCCGCAATTGTTGAGCAGATTCGTATCCGCGCCTATGAGCTTTTTGAGCTACGCGGCCGCCAGGAAGGTTTTCACGATGAAGACTGGTCTCGGGCCGAAGCGGAAGTCCTGGCAAAATTTCAGAGGGACAAAAGCGCATAACCCGCATGAAACAGGCCCTTCTGCTCGATGACAACATTCCCCAGCTCACGATCCGCGAGCTGGTACTGCGCAAGGCCGAGATCGAAAGCCATGTCGCCACCAAGGCGCAGAGCGCTCTGGCCCTGCTGCGCAGTGACCTGGGACGGGCAAAAATCGGGCTGGTCATCACCGACCACCTGATGCCGGACATGGACGGCGTGGAATTTGTCCGCCAGTTGCGTACCTTCAACCAGGAGATCCCTATCATCGTAATCAGCGGGCTTCCCGACGCCGATGCCGAATATGCCGGCTTGAACGTCCTCTTCCGGGTTAAACCTTGTGATCCTGAAGACTTAATCTCCTTGGCCAAAATAGCGTTAAATTGTAAGGCTTCCGTCTAATTGACTGATTGCAGTAGAAATGAAAGAGTAATAAGCTGCATCCAATGCCATTATTAGGGGACTTCTGTCTTTTATTCGCTCTGGCGCTGGCTCTCTACTGTTTTGTGGTGGGAGTCATCGCAGCGGTGCGCAAAGACGCCATCGGCTATCGGCTGGCCGAGACGGCGCGGCGTGCCGGCATGGCCTCTTTTGCTGCCGTGCTCATTGCCGCCGGCGCGCTGGTTTATGCCGCGCTGAAGGATGACTTTTCCGTCGCCTACATTCTCCACCACTCCAATCGCGCCTTGCCGCCAGCGTACAAGTTTGCCGTCTTGTGGTCGGGTCAGGAAGGTTCAATCCTTTTTTGGGCGCTGCTGCTCTCAGCCTATGGCTTTGTGCTGCGGCTGCGCCACAAGGTGGACCAGCGGCTGGTCGCCATGGCCTCCATGGTACTGGCGGGCATCCAGGTTTTCTTCCTGATTCTGGTGAATTTTGTCGCTAATCCATTTGGCATGATGGACCGCCTGGCTGCCGACGGCAACGGCCTCAATCCCTTGTTGCAGTATCCGGAAATGGTGATCCATCCCCCGATGCTGTATCTCGGATACGTCGGCGTCTCTGTCCCGTTTGCTTTTGCGCTGGCCGCGCTCATCATGCGCTATCCTGGCGAAAAATGGATTCACATTACCCGCCGCTGGACCATGGTGGCGTGGCTGTTCCTTACTTTCGGAATCTCGCTGGGCGCGCACTGGGCTTACGCGGTCCTTGGCTGGGGCGGCTACTGGGGCTGGGACCCGGTAGAGAACGCTTCCCTGCTTCCCTGGCTCTCCACGACCGCTTTTCTGCATTCCGTGATGATGCAGGAAAAGCGCGGCATGATGAAGGTATGGAACGTCTGGCTGATTTTCATCACCTTCATGCTTTCGATTCTGGGAACCATGCTGACGCGCTCCGGCATGGTCAGTTCCGTTCATGCGTTCGCGCAATCCAGCATTGGGTCATGGTTTACCGGTCTTTTAGCGGTTATTTTCACGGTTTGCATGGTCTTCTACATCAAGAACCGGGACCATCTGCGCTCCGAAAATAAGCTGGAATCGCTGGTTTCGCGCGAATCCAGTTTCCTGTTCAACAACCTGCTGCTGCTGGGCGCGACTTTTGCCGTGCTCTGCGGAACGCTGTTCCCCATCCTTTCTGAAGCGGTGCGCGACGTCAAAATGAACCTGGGCGCTCCCTTCTATAACAAAGTAATGGTGCCGATCGGGTTGTTCTTGATCTTCCTGACAGGTGTAGGGCCTTTATTGGCTTGGCGAAACACTTCAGTGGGGAGCGTCAAGCGTAACTTCGCCATCCCGGCCACGGCAGCGTTACTAGTTGAGATCGTCGTGGCCGCGCTTCTGATCAAGAACGGCGTTCACTTCTGGACGGACATGGGCCAGATTTACGCAATGATGGCGTTTTGCCTGGGCACGCTGGTCATCACCACCGTTGGTTCTGAGTTCATTCGCGGCGGCATTGTCTGGAAAAACAAGCTGCAGACGAACCTGCTCGCCGGAATCTATCAGCTCACGCGCCGCAACATGCGCCGGTACGGCGGTTATATCGTCCATTTTGGCGTGGTGCTGGTTGTGATTGGGCTGGCTGGAGCCGCCTTTAACCAGGACAAAGAACAGGAAATCGGCAAAGGCGACAAGGTCAAGATCGGCAGCTACACGGTCGTGGGTCAAGAATACACCGACGACGACAACGCCAATTATTCATCCCAGGCCGCCCTGCTGGACGTCTATAAAGATGGAAAATTCCTGACCCAGCTAAATCCCGAAGAGCGATTCTTTAAGGCCAGCGGCGGACAACCGGTTCACATCGTCGCCAATCACTCCACGCTGCGTGAAGACCTTTACGTGGTGTACGAAGGCAGAAATCTTGATACCGGCCATCCCATTATCAAGATCATTATCAATCCGCTGGTCAATTGGATCTGGATCGGTGTTTTAGTGATCGTAATGGGCACAGGGATGGCGCTGGTGCCAAACTCCGCGCCCTTCAGTGTGCCAGTTCCGGCCGCCGCGGTCGCGATGGCAAACATGGAGAAGCAGAGCATGCAGCCCGCAGTTGGGGTAGGTAAGTGAAGAAGCTATTCAAAGCGCTGCTGCTTCCCTGCGCGTTGGTGCTGCTCATGGGAGCGGACAACCAGGAAGCGCGATTCCAGAACCTGGGCGGCAAGATCATGTGCACGTGCAGTTGCGCGCAGATGTTGTTGAAGTGCAACCACGTCGGCTGCCCGAATTCTGACCAGATGATTCGTCAGCTCAGGGCAGGGGTCCAAAAGACCAGCAATGACGAATCCGTGCTGAACTGGTTTCGCACCAACTGGGGTGTTACCGCGGTGGTGGAGCCCTCGACCCACGGCTTTGAACTGCTGGCCTGGGTGCTGCCCGCCGCCGGTCTAGGACTGGGGCTACTTCTGGTGCTGGTGCTGATCCGCAGTTGGAAGCTGCGTTCTGCGCCGGTTGCCGCAGCGGACCTCAATCTTGCTCCAGACCTTGAAGCGTTGCGCGCGCGCGCCCGCAAGGAGACGGAACTATGAATCCGGCCACTTTCAACTACATCATCTGGATCATATGCTGCCTGTTTGCAGCCGGCACCCTGAACTACGTTTTTTTTCCCAGCCGCGATACTGACACCGGTGTGGTCAAGACGCGGGTGAGCTACCTTTACGAGCGCAAGGAAGTCGTCTATGAAAACCTGCGCGACCTGAATTTCGAATTCAAATCAGGCAAGTTCACCCAGGCCGACTATGACGGCATGCGTCTGGGCCTGGAAGCCGAGGCAGCCCGCATCCTGGCAGAAATTGAAATGCTGGAGACTGTAAAAGCCTGAAGGAGCCCATTCCATTGAAGCAACTCGCCATCCTTATACTGCTCTTGGTCTGCTCGCTCTCCGCGCCGGCAGACACGTTGAAGGGCGTGGTCCAGAACAGCACCACCAACAAGCCTTCTGTCGGCGACGACGTTACGCTCAAGAAGATCGGCAATGGCATGGAGGACGTGGGCAAGACCAAGACCAATTCCAAGGGGGAATTCAGCTTTAACGTCCCCCCCGCGCAGCAGCCCTACATCGTCTGGGTGCAGCACCAGGGCGTAACGTACACGCAAGCAGGTTTGCCCGGACGCGTTCCGGTGGCGGTGCGTGTTTTTGACTCCAGCACAACCGTAAAAGAGATCAGCATTCTTGACCATGCAATGGCGCTGCAAACCAGCGAGGATGGAGCGACGCTGAATGGCGAGGAAGTCTTTACCGTGGGCAATCAATCGACACCGCCGCGCACGCTCGCCGGAGAGCACACGCTCGAGTTCTTTTTGCCCGAAGGCGCAAAGATCACCGAATCCAGCGTGCAGTCAGGCAAGACGCAACTGAAGACAGCGGTGATTCCAACCAGTGAAAAGAACAAGTATGCGTTCGTTTTTCCCATACGTCCGGGACAAACACAATTTCACATCATCTATACGGCCCCTTATTCGGGAAAACTGGCAGTCGATCCTCACTCCGACCTGCCTACGAATACCCTGATGATTGCCGCCCCTGACACCATCAAGTTCAGCGCCGGCGACAATACGGTCTACAAAGCCCAGACCAATCCACAGTTTAAGAGCGTGAACTTCTTCATCGCCAGGAATGTCACGGCGCAACAAAGAGTGGCGTTTGAGATTTCCGGCAAAGGAGAGATGCCGCGCGAACCAGAACAAAGGGCAGACACTTCAAATGGGCGCGGAGGACGCGGAGAACCCGCCGGGCCGGGCGGCGGTCTTGGACTCCCCAATGAACGGCCCGATCCTTTGCACTCCGGGCAATGGCTTTTTCTGGGGGTGCTGTCTCTTTTTTTGGCGGCTGGAGCGGTATTCGTCTATACCTCAAATCAAAACGTGCCGGCCGGCGCGGGAGGGCCGGTGCAGCCGCAGGATAGGCCCGCGATGCTGATGGAAGCCATGAAAGAAGAGGTCTTCCAGTTGGAATCAGACCGGCTGCAGGGCAAGATCAATCCGCAGGATTACCAGGTTGCGAAAGCGGCGCTGGATAAGACGTTGCAAAGGGCCGTGCAACGCCAGTCAAAAACAAAATAGTGTGCCTGCGAGCTTCGAAATGACCTTGATTGTAAAATCCTCTTCCCTGCACGGAGCCGGCGTTTACACCACAGCTCCCGTGAGAAAAGGTACCCGCGTACTTGAATACACCGGCCCTCGGCTGAAAGCCAAAGCCTGCGAAGGCATGTATGCGGATACAGAGGTAACGTATCTTTTCGCCATGGACGATGGCGACACCATCATCGATGGGTTCGGCATGGCGGCCTTTGTGAATCACACCTGTGATCCCAATTGCGAAACCGACCAGATCGACAACCGGATCTGGATCATCGCATTGCGCGACATCGAGGCCGGCGAAGAGCTGACTTATGACTACAATCTTTTTGACGGCGATCCGGGCGAAAAGGCGCCGTGCTACTGCGGGCTGAAGGGCTGCCGGCGTACCATGTTCTCTGAAGAGGAAGTCGTCCGGCAGAGAAAAATATTGCGGCAACGCAAGAAGCGCAGAGAAGCCGCACGTTTGCGCCGCAAGAGAACGCACAAAGCGAGGCGCAGCCGCTAAGGTCAGCTTGGCCGCCCCACAGAAACAAAACCGCCGCATCCGCTGCGGCCTTCCTGCCTGTTTATCGGGTTGGCTATCTTTGCAATGGCGAAGAAGTTCCGTTCCAGCTTAGAGGCTGGTCCACACGGATCAACATTCCGGCCTGCGCTGGCAGATTTACGTCCTTGCCTTTGGTGGAAACGACATAACCGCCTCCGGCAAGCGCACCGATCGCCAGGCCCTTGATTGGACTCCCAAAAACCAGTCCTGCAGTGGCGCCAATGCCTGCGCCGATGCCCATGTCCCTGGCTGCATCCTTGTTGCGCGTGCCGGGTTGTATCTGGCCCTCTTCATCGGCTTTTTTGTTGTTTTTTCCGCCGGTATCATGCACTGAAACCAGGGTCGCGGTGAGCGGGAGCGTCTGCCCACTGGGCAGCACCACGTCACGAAAGCGGAGGCTGAGTTTTCCTTTGCCATGAAGGGCGGCGTCGGTCTTGCCTTCCTCGGCTTCTGCAACTTCTCCCTCAACGCGAGCGCCGGTGGGAATAACCACGGCGCCATTATTGGCACGCACCGGATCACTGATAGTAGAGGTAAAGCGGTCGCCAGCCTTTGAAGTCCTGGTGGATAATGGCGTGTCGAGCGTCGCGTGAATCTCTGTTCCAGCGCCCACTTCGTCGATCACAGCGGTTGAGTTTGCAGGAGACACGCTCTGCGGTCCCGCCTGGTTCCCGTTTGACGGCTGCGCGGCATTGCCCTGCGGCAGGTCGGCAGGTGAGGTCGCAGGCTTTTGCGCCGTTGGATTGCTGGAATTGGCTGGATTCTGCGTTTGTGGTGTGTTGGAAGGGGTGTTGCTGGTGCCCGCGGGGTTCTGGGCAAAGGCCATTGCCATCGCAACCAGTACGAACAGAACTAGCGTGGCTGCCCTGCGCATCACTGAATTACCCTCCATGTTGATCCACCTACGGGTGAGAAGCTGCCATGAAAGCGCGGGGTTGGCCCGGTCCGGCCCACTTTTTCCGTAAATCCAGCATCTCTGTTACTGGCGGAGTGGCCGGTTGCAACACGTTATAATCGATTCTGGGCGATATCTGATCTTTACCGTTAGAGGAGTTTCCAATTGACATCCAATGGCCAGCCTTCCAAACCCCGTGTCCTGGTGGTGGACGACGAGCGCGTGATTGCCGATACCCTGGCGATTATCCTCAATCAGAACGGATTTGACGCCTCAGCCGTCTATACCGGAACTGCGGCCGTGGATCGCGCACGCGAAATTAAGCCAGATTTGATCATCAGCGATGTCATTATGCCGGACATGAACGGCATTGAAGCCGCGATCCGCATTCGCCAGGTCCTGCCAGGCTGCAAGATCCTTCTCTTCTCCGGCCAAGCTGCAACGGCCGATTTGCTGGAAAAAGCCCGGGGCCAGGGCCATGAATTTGAGATCCTGGCAAAACCTGTCCATCCGCAGGATTTGCTGGCCAAATTGAGAAACTAGCGCTGCACAACAAAGGCAAAACCCTTTAACCACAAAGAGCACGAAGGGGGCAGCCGGGGATGATCCCGCTTCTTATTCTCCTTTGTGTTCGTTCGTGTCCTTTGTGGTTAAAGCTCTCGTCTGCCTTCCATCGCCTTGAGCATGGTGACTTCATCAGCATACTCAATGTCACTGCCGGCGGGAATGCCGGTGGCGATGCGCGTGATTTTCACGCCCGGCCGCTTTAACAAGCCTGTGAGATGAACTGCGGTGGCTTCGCCTTCGATAGTGGGATTGGTGGCGATGATGACTTCATCCAGGCTGCCGCTCTCAATTCTCTTCAGCAGTGAAGCTATCCGCAGCTGTTCCGGACCTACGCCATGCAACGGAGAAATTGCGCCATGCAGCACGTGATAGACCCCGTTGTAAAAACGGGCCTTCTCAATGGAAGCAATGTTGGTTGGCTCTTCCACCACGCACACCAGACGCTGATTGCGGGTGGCGCTGGTGCAATAACTGCATGGATCAACGTCAGTAATATTGCTGCATACGGAACAAAGATGAAGTTCTTCTTTAAGGTTGCGGATGGCCGCAGCCAGGCCGTCGGCATCTTCCGTACTGGAACGCAAAATATGGAACGCCAGACGCTGGGCGCTCTTGCCGCCCACGCCCGGAAGTTTTTTTAATTCATCGATCAGTCGAGCCATTGGCTCGGCGAACTTTGACACAGATGCCTCTAGATTCCCGGAAGTCCCATTCCGCCCAGCATTCCGCCCACGGTGGATTGCATTGCCTCATCCACTTTTTGGCCCGCGGCATTGACCGCCGCCGTTACCAGGTCCTGGAGCATCTCTACGTCGCCGGCTTTGACCGCCTCCGGATCGATCCTGGTTTCCAGCACCTGTTTCTGCCCGTTCATCCTGATGGTGACGGTACCGCCGCCAGAAGAAGCCTCGACCACCGTCTGCTTCATCTTATGTTGCAGGTCCTGGGCCTGTTTCTGTGCGTTTTCCAGCATTTCCTGAAACTGGCGTGTGTTAAATCCGCCCATAGAGTCTCCTAGTTTTTCTCGCGATGATCGATCACCGTGCGAATCTCTGCGCCAAATTTTTCGCGCATGCGCTGCACGATCGGGTCTTCTGCGGCGCGGCTGCGGGCGCTCGCGCCATTGCGCGGCCGCACAACTGCCGCCGCCGAACCGTTTGCGTCTGGCTTCGCCCCGCCGACAATAGTAACTTTTAACGGCCGGCCGGCTGCTGAGGTAGCAGCCGCACTGGCTATCTGCCTCTGTTCGGGATTCATTATGAACGGAATCACCGATTGCGGACGTGCCACCGTTATTACCAGTTCGTTACCCTGAATCGCAGCAGCGCCTTCGGCGAGAGTCGACGCCAGATTATCACCTCCGGGAGTGTTCTCTAAGGCAACGACAACGTGCCCCAGAATCGTGCCCGGATCTTCCGTAGTGTGCGGTTCTTCCACCGCGACTGCTGTGGCCGTTGCGGAAGTTTGGGCCTCCACTGCCGCTGGCGCGGCAGACATTTCCGGATCGAAACTGCGGCCTTTGCGGGCGCGGTCCGCTTCAAACGGCGATACGGGGCTCTGCTGCCTTGGCGCGGGTCCGCCGAGAGCCTGCGCTGACTGTGAAGCCACGACGGGAGAAGTTCGCAATGCCGGCGTCCTTTGTGCTTCAGTAGCTTTTTGCGTTTCCCCGCCGGCCTGGCTCAGAATCTGTTCCAGTGGAAGTATGCGCTGCGCGTGCACCAGCTTCAGCACGCCCAGTTCGAGATGAAATCTCTGCTCCTGGCGGTAGCCAAGTTCGTCAAACGTGCGGAGCATGATCTGAAGAAATCGGGCAAGGTCCTCTTCAGAAAACTGGGCTGCAACCCGACCGGCCCGGGCGCGCTCGTCCGATGAAATCTGAAGCAGCGAGGAATCGTCACCCGCCACTTTGGCCACGACCGCATTCCGCAGAAAGCGAACTAACTGCCGGGCAAAGTGTGCAGGGTTGTGTCCTTCGATCATCAGGCGGTCCAGCAGCCGCAAAGCTTCTTCGCTTGAGCTGCGGGCCACAGTGCCCATAAGGTCTTCAAAAACTTCTGAGCCGACATTCCCGACAAGACCGCGTATGAGTTCCCCACTAAGTTTGGTACCGCAACAGGCAATAGCCTGGTCCATGATGGAGAGCGCATCGCGCATGGAGCCATCGCCCGCCTCAGCCAGCACGGCCAGGGCTTTATCGTCCGTCTGAATGTTTTCCTGGGCGGCAATCGACCCGAGTTGGCGGACGATCTCATCGAACTTGACCGCGTGAAAACTGAAATGCTGGCAGCGTGAGCGGATGGTCTGGGGAATGTCCTCAGCCTGCGTGGTGGCCATCATGAAGATGATGTGCGGCGGAGGCTCTTCCAGCGTCTTGAGCAGCGCATTGAACGCCGCATCGGTAATCTGGTGCGCTTCATCCAGGATGTAAATCTTGTAGCGATCGCGCGCCGGACGATAGCGGGCGGCGTCGCGCAATTCGCGGATCTCGTCAATGCCGCGATTGGTCGCCGCATCAATTTCAATCACATCCACCGAATTTCCTGCCCGGACCTCCACGCAGGACTCGCATACTCCACAAGGTTCGGGGTTCGGATTGTCCGTGGAGCGGCAATTCAGGGCCATGGCGAGGATGCGCGCAATCGTGGTCTTGCCGATGCCGCGGTGCCCGCTGAAGATATAACCATGTGCGATACGCTGCTGCTCAATGGCATTTTTCAGGGTGCGGGTCACGTGTTCCTGCCCAATCACCTCGGAAAAACGTTGTGGGCGATATTTTCGCGCTAGTACCTGATAGCTCATGCTGGAAATTAGATTATACCTCGGTCAGAGGAGCGGATTTTCACAGGCGCGTTCTCTCAAGCGAGAGCGCTTGAATTAGCGTGGGCTGGAATCCTCTGATCGCATGTCGATGGTCAGCTGTTCACGACAGATTACCTCGAGCAGCGGAAGCCGCTCTGCTTTCGCGGTGACTCTCTCTGCTGCGAATGATTTTTGTCGTGAGCTCCGCGAAAAACCTCGCGTCGAGTGCACCTTGCTTTTTCGCATCGCATCAGAACGAATATCCCAAGGAAAGGTCGTGTTGTTATGAGCGAAGCTGCACGCATTCACTTAAAGAATGCTCAAGGCCGCTACCATCGGACAGCCACTGCACTCCGGTGGAGTGCGCTGATTACCGGGGGCGCGCTTACCTTGATAGGCTTGTCTAAACGGTCGAAGTCCGGCGCTGCCATAGCGGCTGCCGGCGGGCTGCTTTCTTTTGCCGGCGCAAAAGCCGGCGCGCGCCAGCGGGAGCTGATCGCCCGCAGCAGTATCCTTCTGAACTGTACGCCGGAAGAGGCGTATCAGTTCTGGAGTAAGTTTGAAAACCTGCCATTATTCATGCGCCATCTTGAATCCGTCACTCTTCTGGGTGAAAGCCGTTCCAGGTGGACTGCTATTGGCCCTTTGGGCAAACGAATCAGCTGGGACGCGGAAATTGCGTTTGACCGCAAAGACGATGTGATTGCCTGGCGGTCCCTGCCCGACTCAGAAATTTATGTCGATGGCATTGTCAAGTTCCGGAATGCCCCGGCAAACCGCGGAACCATTATTACCGTTGTCACTGTCTACCAGCCACCTGCGGGTGCGATCGGCGGCGCTCTTGCCAAAATTCTGGGCAAAAATCCGAGCTTCATGATGCGCCAGGACCTGCGACGACTGAAGGCCCTGGTCGAAACCGGCGAAATACCTACCGTCGAGGGCCAGACCTATGGACCTCGCTCGGGCGTGGCAGCCATTGCCCGCATGATCAATCCCGACGATCCCATCAGGGGCGACTCAAAAATAACCGAAATTCCAGGAGCCAGAAGGAGGGTCTCATGAAAGCAGTTTGCTGGATGGGCACGGAAAAGATGACCGTCGAAACGGTGCCCGATCCCAAAATCCTTAATCCTCGTGACGCAATCGTGCGCATTACCAGCACATGTATCTGTGGTTCTGACCTTCACTTATACAACGGCCTGATGCCCACCATGGAGCAAGGCGACATCATGGGCCATGAGTTTATGGGCGAAGTTGTGGAAATAGGCGGCGGAGTTGACCGCGCAAAACTGAAAGTTGGCGACCGCGTGGTTGTGCCCTTCACCATCGCCTGTGGAAAATGCTTTTTCTGCCAGCAGCAATTATGGTCCTGCTGCGATAACTCAAACCCCAATTACTGGATCGCCGAAAAACTCATGGGCTATTCGCCATCGGGGCTGTTCGGCTATACCCACATGCTGGGCGGATACGCCGGAGGCCAGGCACAGTACGCTCGAGTACCGTTCGCCGACGTGGGCCCGTTGAAAATCCCTGACGGTATTCCCGACGAGCAAGTAGTTTTTCTTTCAGACATCTTTCCCACCGGCTATATGGGCGCGGAAAACTGCAACATCAAGCCCGGCGATACTGTGGCCATTTGGGGTTGCGGCCCAGTGGGCCAATTCGCGATTCGAAGCGCCTTCCTGCTGGACGCCGAACGCGTGATTGCGATTGACCGGTTTGACTATCGATTACAGCTGGCAGAAGAGGCAGGTGCGGAAACCATCAATTACGCAGAAGTGGATGATATCGTGCAGCTTCTGAAGGACATGACCGGCAACATTGGCCCGGACGCCTGCATGGATGCCGTGGGGATGGAAGCGCACTACGCCGGACCGATGTGGGCCATCGACCGGACCAAGCAGGCCCTGAAGCTACAGCCTGACCGTCCTGGAGTATTGCGCCAGGCGATTATGGCGTGCCGCAAGGGTGGGACGGTGTCGGTGCCAGGAGTGTACGGCGGATTCATCGACAAGATGCCGATGGGCGCGTACGTGAACAAAGGCCTCACCATGAAAACCGGCCAGACACATATGATGCGCTACATGAAACCGCTGCTGGAATTGATTCAGGGCGGCAAGATCGATCCCAGCTTTGTTGTCAGTCACCGCGTGCCGATTGACAAGGCGCCGGAGATGTACAAGGTTTTTCGCGACAAGCAGGACCACTGCACGAAAGTTGTGCTTGACCCATGGGCGAATGGAGCGAAGGCCGCGGCTTAATCGAGTCTCCCCACAACAGACGACGCCGTTTTTTTTCTCGGCGTCAGGTACTCATATTCTTTGAAAGGAATTGCAAAATGGCAAACGAAAATCTGAGAGGCAAGAAAGTGGCAATTTTAGTAACTGACGGCTTCGAACAGGTGGAGCTACTGCAACCGCGCGAAGCCCTGGACAAAGCCGGCGCCGAAACGAAAGTGGTATCGCTCAAGCAGGGCCCGGTCAAAGGCTGGGACATGACGAAGTGGGGCAAGGAGGTTCCGGCCGATCTGACGGTGGATAGCGCGGAGGCAGACGACTTTGACGCGCTCCTGCTTCCCGGCGGCGTCATCAATCCAGACAAACTGAGAATGGAGCCGAAGGCCGTTGCTTTCGTGAAATCATTTTTTGACGCCAATAAACCTGTGGCGGCAATCTGCCACGGCCCATGGACGATCATCGAAGCGGGCGTGGCACGCGGACGCAAGATCGCTTCATGGCCGTCGCTCAAAACAGATATTCGTAACGCCGGAGCAGAATGGGTGGATAAAGAAGCCGTCACGGACGGCAACCTGGTTACGGCCCGCAAACCTGACGATATCCCGGCCTTCAACCGCGCGATGATCGAGTTGATCAGCTCAGGCGTCAAACAAAAGCGTCCAGCGGCGTAAGAAGGTCCGTTACACAGGCTATCTACCTTATCCCGCTCCAGAGGACAATCGGGGAGCAACATTCACGCTCCCCGATTTGCTTCTTGTAAGGATGCTGCAATTCAATGTGAATACAAAACCCGCTGGGCTTGTGCGCTCAGCGGGTATGTTTCAGGCGAAGCGACAGAAATCCTACGGCGCTTCGATCAGCTCCATCTTGCCGTCGCGCTTTCGATGCAGGACTTTGACACGGCCTTCCAGGTCGCGGAAGACAAAGACCTCGCGATCGCGAAATTCGGCTTCTTTCACCGCCTCTTCCAGCGTCAATGGCTTATAAGAGACGGAATCAGAACTTCTGACCACATATGTCTCAGTGACTTTCACCACACTGGGAAAACTATGGACTTTCACCGGAACAGCCGTAGTCAGATCGCCATTCACCGCAATGGCGACGCTGGTTTCCCGTTGCGATTCTACAGTCAATTCCATTTTCTTGCGCGCCTGGCGTTTCTTGCTCTTCCAGCGCGTCTTGTATTTCACCGCCTGGCGTTCAATCTTGTCCAGCGCTCCTCCAATCGCAACAGACATTTCCGGGGCCTCAGAAAGCCCCACAATCGGCGCATGATTGCGCACCGTGATGGTGATCTCCGCTATATGACGACGCTTCTCCGTGGATAAAATCACATGCGTCTCAAAATTGCTGCCTAAAAGTTTTTGGATTTTTGCCAGCCCGCCTTCGACCTGCCTGCGGGTGATAGGAGTGATTTCAAACTGCCGGCCAGTGTATTCGACGTTCATTGACTCCCCTCCTAAATTGGATGTAACAGAAGAGTCGCCTGACGAGTGCCTGGGAGGTGCGGCATGGGTACAGGCGGCTTTTTTATGTCGTCTGCCCGAAAGCGCAGGCTCGGATGGGGCCTCGCTTCCCGGTTTAGCTCTTTGTCCTCCTTTGATGCGTGCTGGGGATCTTCATATCTTCGCGATATTTGGCCACCGTGCGCCGCGTGACCTGGATGCCCTGAGATTGCAGAACGCGCGTGATCTGGTCGTCGGTCAGCGGGTGTGCGGGGTCTTCTTCTTCAATCAATTTTTTTACGCGCCGTTTCAGGATCAACAGAGACGTGCCCGCGCCCTCCGGCCCCTGCACACTCTCTGAGAAGAAGAAACGCAGCTCAAATACGCCCTGCGCCGTATGCACATACTTGCTGGCGACCGCCCGGCTGACCGTGGAAGGATGAACGCCAATTTCTTCCGCAACTTCCTTGATCATCATGGGCTTGAGCATGTCAATTCCATGGTCAAGAAACTCGTGCTGCCGGCCGATGATGGCGTAACAGACTTTCAAGATCGTCTGCCGCCTCTGCTCAATGTTCTTGATCAACTGCACGGCAGATTTATAGCGCTCCTTCACGTACGATTTAACGTCCTTTTCCACGCCGCCGTTCTGGTTCAACATCTTGCGATAGGTCGGGCTGACGCGGAGCTGCGGCAGGTCTTCATCGTTCATCAGGACCAGATATTCATCGCCATGTTTCACAAAGGCGACGTCCGGTTCGATCAGCTTGGGCTCGACCTTGTTATAGCGGAGCCCGGGCTTGGGATCGAGCGTGCGAATGAACTCATGCGCCTGAATCACGGCTTCCATGGGGCGGGTAATGGCCTTGGCAATTTCCTTATACTGCTTGTTTTGCAGGAAGTGGAGCTGTTTGTCCACGATCTTCAGAGCATCTTCCACCACCTGATCGTTTTCCGGATCGTCGGAGCCTTCCATGTCGCGCGTCTTGAGCAGGTAGTCGAGCTGGGCCATCAGGCATTCACGCAGATCACGCGCCGCCACGCCGACGGGATCGAAATGCTGGATGAGCGCGATCGCTTCCCGCAGGTCGTCACGCGTGAATTGCAGCACAGGAGCCAAACCGTTGCTCTTTTCCGCCGCGACGGCGTCAGGCGCCGGCTCATGGGACACCACTAATTCGAGATGAGAAGGTTCGCCGGCGGGCCCCGGCTCGTCAACGGAAAGGGCGGATTCCACTGCTGGTTCAACCGTTCCCTGGGATTGCGATACACCCATTAATTCATCATCGGAGGCAGTAAGATAGCCTTCTTCATTCAGATTGCCGATGACCAGCTCCGCGGCCGCATACACCGCAGGACGCACGGTGACAGACCCCAATTGCCAAACAAGATGGTCAGTCAACGTTCCAGGCTTGGAGAGAAAATTCTCAAACGATGGCCGGTCGATCTCTTCCAGATCGGCGGAGTTGCGGTAGCCGGGATCGAGATAGTCGCGAAAGAACGATCCAAAATCGATCTCGTCGAACGGATCTTTTTTCTCGGCCTCGGGACCGGTTTCGTCCTTTTCCTTGATGTCTTTTGCGTCCTGGCGCTCGTGTGCCTCTTCGCGCCCGGCCACCTCGTCCAACAGAGGGACGGAGGAATCAAGCTCCTCCAGCACGGGGTTCTCCACCATTTCCGTGTTGATCATCTCCTTGAGCTCCAGTTTGTTGAGCGCGAGCACGCTCACCATCTGGACCAGCCCAGGAGTAAGGATCTGCTTCTGCGAGACCCTCAAGTTCAGTTTGTGCTGGAGTAAGACCATCCCTGCTTCTTTGATTAAATTCTACTATTACATGCTGGGCCGTGGCCCAAAAGAGTACCGTCGTAATTCAAGATCTTTTAATACGCTACACAAACGCTAAACTGGCGTTTCTTTAAGGGCCCCGTAAACTTCCTTCGCCTCGCGAAGGATTTGCTTCGCCCTCGCGCCGGGCTCGTGCTGAACGGCACTCGCCGTTCGCTCACCCGCCTTACACAAACGAAAAACTCTCTCCCAGATAGACTCTCTTTACCTCAGGATCGTTACCGAGCTGCTCTGGCGTGCCGGTGCGGAAAATGCGGCCCTCATTAATGATATAAGCGCGGTCCGTGACGGAAAGCGTTTCGCGCACATTGTGGTCAGTAATCAAAACGCCGATGCCGCTTCCCTTCAAATCGAAAATGATCTTCTGCAAGTCGAGCACGGCAATCGGGTCAATGCCCGAAAACGGTTCGTCCAAAAGGATAAATTTCGGCGCAATGCACAGCGCCCGCGCGATTTCCACCCTCCGCCGTTCACCGCCAGAGAGCGCATAACCCATGTTGTTGCGGATGTGCCCAAGCCCCAGTTCGTCAATCAACTGGTCACGCTTGCGCCGCCGCTCCTGCCAGGAGATGGGCTGCACTTCCAGCACAGCCATGATGTTCTCTTCGACGGTAAGCTTGCGAAAAACCGACGGTTCCTGCGGCAGATAACTGATTCCGTAGTTGCGTGCCCGCAAGTACATGGGGACATCGGAAATGTCCTGCCCGTCGACCAGAATGCGTCCGCTATCGGGCGGCACGAGGCCGACGGTCATATAAAAAGTTGTGGTTTTGCCTGCGCCGTTGGGCCCCAGCAGCCCTACCACTTCAGCCTGATTGATGTGAAGACTGACGCCGTTCACCACCCTGCGCCCGCGGTACGATTTCGCGATTTCGTCCGTGGCCAAGGTCTGCATCTACTTCTTGCTCGCGTCTGGAATCCTGTTTGGAATTTTGATTTGGGAGGAGGTTTCGCCTCCACCTACGAGCACCCTACCATCGTGGGTAAAAAAAGTCAACGAATCACCTGAGATTTGACCCCGTTCGGCATCAAAAATGCTAGGCGGTTTTGCTGGCGTACCAGTGAGCACCATTTTTTCGTCCGCCGCCGTGTAAACCAGCTTGCTTCCCTGAGCCTTGCGGCCCGTCTGCTCGATTTTTATATCCCCTTGCGCTTCAATACGTTCCAACTGGCTGGCACTCTGATTTTCAGCTTGCCCCTTCTTGGGCAGAAGGATCACCTGCACTGTATCTGAGGTGATGGATGTCTCCTGAGCGCGGACAATAACATGGCCGCTGAAGACCGCCTTGCGCTCGGAATCGACGTAAGAGAGCCTGTCTGAGGTGACATTCACGGGGGTTAACTTTCCATTCTTGTCCTTTTGCACAAAAACCGATGCAACATGCCCCTCCTGACCACCCTGGGCCTGAAGGCTGCGATGTGAACGGTCAAAGCTGATGGTGGGCGCTTCCACAATGTTGGGACCTTGCCAAAGTCGTGCCTTGGAGTACTTTCCCACACCCGTTTCAGAGTTAAAGGCCACAGTTGATCCGGTAACGTGGATTGGGTCGGCCGATCCCAGCATGGCCCCGCTCGGCTGGGTGCTGAGCTTGGAGTAGGTGGTCTTTACATTGTCCCTGGCAAACGCATTACGGGTTTTGCGGTTGAGCTGAATGCTGTCCGCGGTGAGCGTGACGAGCTGGGTTGCGTCCAGCACGCGCGGCGAGCCGGAGAGCAGAATGGTTTCCTCGGAAGCGGCATATTTGGCGCGCTCCGCAGAGGCCGTTTGCGTTCCCTCCTGGTAATGAAAGTCGCCGATCTGTTCTGCGGAAATAATCTCGCCCTTATCATCGAACTTTGCCGTGAGTTCTCTAGAGGCAAGAATTCGGTCAGGCTTGCCCGGAGCGGAATCAACGATCTTCGCGTCAGGCGTACCGTAAAGTGAGACGGGGCGGTTCTTGTCATTAAAGGTCGTTTCAAAATGCCCTGCGCTGATGGTCGTTTTACCCGGAGCCTGCTCGCGCACTATTTCCGCCGTCCCTTCTGAGGTAACAGCTTTCTCCAGGGTCCGTCCATTCTTCACGTAGAGATCCACTGCGGGAGCATGAAGCTCCTGCGTCTTCCCTGGCGGTCCCTGTTTCAGCCGGACTGATTCCTGCGCTCGTGCCCGGGTAAGCCGATTGACGGCGCCAAAGGTGAGCATAATCTTGCCCGCGCTGCCTTCCGCCGGCGAATCGCCTTTGTTGGCAAACGTAACCCCGCCGGAAAGCGATCCTCGGCGCGCCTGATTTGCTTCGCCCATCTCCAGGTCGCCTTCCGGAGCGTTGACTTCAAACCCCTTTGCGCCGGTCTGCAGCGCATGCAGATTGCCTGAAGCCACGGCACGGTCAATGTTATTGTCATCGCGCAGGAACACGGTCACTTTGTCGGCGGAGATGGTGCGCTCGGGTTCTTCGAGGCGCGCAAACTGCATGACGACCTTGCTCGGGTTCTTGGTAATCGTCGCGCTCTGTCCTGTGATTGTCGCTTTGCGTTTACCGGTGCTCGTGAGTTTCACGGCGGATCTGAGCATTAGCACTCCGCCATGCGAGTCATACGTGGCGCCAACCGCCGACCCGCTGCCTTCAGGCACGCGGAACTCGATGGCAGCTTTAGTCTGGGCAATCCCGGTGTTCTCATTAAAGGTCAGGCCGCTGGTCTTTACGTGGATCAGGTTTCGCGTCTCAGCCGCCGGCTCGCCTGATGGAACGGCAGCGGCGGAATTGGCCTCAAGGTCGATCCGGACTTCACCTTCTGCAGTGACCACTTTAGCGACCGGATCGTAAGCAAAATCAGCGCCGTAAATCTGGTCTGAGCGGTCCTGGTTGCGCCCGTAAACGATGATGCTTACGTCATGGAGCGCGGCGCGGCCGCCTTCCTTGAACTGCTGCACGCTGGCAGCGTGAATAGTGAAAATGGTTTTTCCACCTTCAGTTTTCGAATAGCTGTAGCCAATGCCGCTTTGCAAAACGTCTTTGGAAATGTTGTTGTTGACTTTGGGAATATCGGGCCCACGCTTAAATATGCCGCGAAGATAGAAGCCAAGGGCGACCACAAATACGAGCGCCGCGCTGGCGGCGAACATTTTTCTCAGCCGTTTGGGATCAAGAGGCATCTGCCCTAATGGTAAATGACCAAGGACAGAAAGGCTTCTGGCCGCGCGCCTCAGCGCCGCTTAGTATCGCATCACCAAGGTTCCGGCGATCATGTCATGGAGTCCGCGTTTGCGCTCAGTGAATCCGATCATGATGAACCCAATGCAGAAAAACATCGACGACAGGATCTTGGCAAAAAACCGCCCCGCGGCACGGCCAAAACTAATCCGATTGCCGGCTTCATCGGTCACTTTAAGAGACAGAATGCGTTTGCCCAAAGTTCCCTGCCATGAAGAACTCGTCATCAGGGATTCATAGAGCCACTGCCCAGCTAGGGCGATAACGACGAAGATGAAGATCGAACCTAGAATCGCGATAACAAGCTCCGGCGAGGGTTCCTGGTTCCGCTCGGCTTCATGTGCTACTCGAATAGCGGCCGGTAAAGCGAAGATTACAAATAGAGGAACCCCAACAGCACTCAGGACAATGTGATCAAGCAGATACGCCAGCAAACGGATCCAGAAGCCGCCGTATTTCGTGGAGGAGCCGGCATAAATGACAGGCGTCGCGGCATAGGCCGGGGCCGCCGCGGCCGGTTGGGTTTGCGCCAGACCAGCGGAAAGTCCGGCGCTACAGTTTTGACAGAATTGAGCTGTTCCCGGATTCCGGGCTCCGCACTTTGAACAAAAGATAAAAGGTTCGGGCATAGCGGGACTATAATGCCATTGCTATTTCAGCCGCAAACGGAAATCGCGGCTGGAACCGATTTTCTAAAATCTTCCAGAGTCAACTCCAGACCGCCGAAGTCGGGATGAAAATTCAGGCCGACGGTAAAAGCCACATCCAGATTGTCGCCCGGCTGAAGCGATTCAGTTTGTAGCCGTTCCGCCATGCGCCATCCCACAGCTTCATAGTTGTAGCTTGCTTTGGCATCCGGCAGCCGCTGATTAAGGCGCAGCTTGAGGTGTTTTTCCTTGAGGATTCTTGGCGGCAACAGCAGGCTCACTCCATGGCTGGCAAACACCGGCTCCGGATTGCCATGGCCAAATGGCTCAAGACGTCCCAGACTTGCCAGCAGCTCCGGCGTTACGGCGCTCAGAGGCACTTCGAGATCGATATGGACTTCCGGCAGAAAATCTTCCGGCTTGAGTCGCGCTTGAGCGTAAACATTCAACCTATGCTTTAACTCTGAAACATCTTTGCTGGGCATGGCAAAACCAACTGCATGGGCATGTCCGCCGAAGCGGGTGAACAGGTCATGGCAGGATTCAAGAGCGTCCAGCAGATGGAAAGCTGAAATTGAACGTCCGGAACCGTGGGCTTCCTCGCCTTCCTTGGCGATCACCAGCGCTGGCCGGCCGGTTTTTTCCACGACCCGCGACGCCACGATCCCTACCACGCCGCGATGCCAGCCGTCGCCGTCAAAGACCATACAGAATTTGTCTGTGAGGTCGGGCGCGGCGGCAAGTTGAGCATCGATTTCCGTCACGATGCGCTGCTCTTCCGCTTGACGCTCAAGATTCAGCTGGTTCAGTTTTTCCGCAATTTCCTTGCAGCGGCCCTGGTCTTTGCAGGTAAAAAGCTCAATCACGTCGCGGGCGATATCCATGCGTCCGGCGGCGTTGATGCGCGGACCCAGGCGGAAGCCGACATCTCCGGCAGCCACGGCGCGTTCACCATTTAGCCCGGAAACCTCCATCAACGCTTTAAGTCCTCCATTCACGGGACGCCGCAAGCCTTCCAGACCCAGACGGGCGATAGTGCGGTTTTCTCCGACCAGCGGCACCGCGTCCGCGATGGTGGCGATGGCCACCATCTTCAGAAACGACGGAATCAGCCTGGCCTGGTCGACCTGGTCCTTGAATTTCGCAAATAGTGCCTGCGCAATCTTGAAAGCAACGCCCGCGCCGCACAGCTCTTTGCAGGGATAGTCGCAGCCAAGCTGGTTGGGGTTCAGCACCGCCCAGGCATTCGGCACGCCTTCATGCGCTTCCGGCAAGTGATGGTCGGTAACGATCAGATCAATGCCAACCCGGTGCGCGGTTTCAGCCGCCTGAAAAGCGCGAATGCCGGTATCCACGCTGATCACGACTTTGATCCCCGCCGCAGCGGCCCGCTCAATCACGTCGTCCTTGATGCCGTAACCTTCTTTAATGCGGTGCGGGACGTGGAAATCGGGGGCGCCGCCGCACAGCTCAATCGCGGTTTTCAGGATGACGACGGCCGTGGTTCCGTCAACGTCATAGTCGCCATAGATCAAAATGCCTTCTTGGTTGGCGATGGCCGCGCTCAGGCGCTCGACAGCGGCGGCCATTCCGCGCATGAGATAGGGCGAGTGCATCTGGTCCAGTGATGGCGAGAGGAAATTTGCCGCCGTGGCCGCGGTAACGCCGCGCAACGCCAGCAGCCGGGCAAGAATCGGAGAGACTTGGGCTTCGCGGCGAAGGCTTTCGACCAGCGCGGGATCGGGCGTCGAGAACGACCAGCGGATATTCATTTACTCGTCGTCCGAGTCGGTATCGTCGATCAGGATGCCGTCGTAATCGTCGGCCGCGGTTTCCAGGCGCTGGTAGGTCTCATACCATGGCGTGGAAATTTCGTAGAGGAACATCACGCCCTGGCAGGGAAAACCCAGCTGCAAATAACCGACTTTGCCGACAAAGCTGCGCAACCAGCCGGCCTCCTCCAGGTCTTCTTCATTCATGTACTCGATTTCCTGAAGCCGGTTGATCAGCAGGTCCACGTCTTCTTTATCCAGCGCAACGTGATTCATGGTGACAAAGCTCACGTTAGAAGCCTTGGCCAACTCGACAAAGTCTTTCCATGCGTCGGGATGGTCTTCATCAGCCGACCAGGGCACGTTGGCGACTTCATCGCTCACATAGGCGCTGAACCGGCGCAAGCCATGTCCTTCAATAAAGGCGACCATGTCATCTTTAAGAATTGTCAGATCTTGTTCCATGCTGGGCTAAAGAACATCATATCGCGTTCAAGAAAGAAAGACTAAGGCCCGGCGCGCAAGAGCCGCGCATAGGCCGGACATATGCCGTTATCAGAACCGGCTTTCGTCCAGCCGGTTTTCTGCATCTATTTTGTTTGAAACCAGACACAACTTGCGTTGCGTCTAGTTGCTGGTTTTTCGGCCCTGGTTTTTCGGCCCCGGAGTTCATATGTCCCGTCGACTTGTCCTTTCTTTTTCGGTCCTGCTGATTTCCTTCATTGCGGTTTGCGGATTTGCCCAAAGCCTGCCTGACATTGCTTCCGTCAAAGACCTTCCCGCGACCACCACACCCAAGCCCAAATATCTGCGGCTGGCGCCGCTTTCCCTTCATGGGCAGCCGGACTTTCACAGCGCAACGTCGCCGGCGCTGGCGGGGGCGGCGCTGGCGGGCAACGCGCAAACCATCGACTTCTCGCTGCCGAACGTTATCACCGTACCGAACTTCAATGGATCGTTCATCAGCCGCAGCAAAACCTGG
Source organism: Candidatus Angelobacter sp. (assembly GCA_036491195.1). Classification (GTDB taxonomy): domain Bacteria; phylum Acidobacteriota; class Terriglobia; order Terriglobales; family Acidobacteriaceae; genus Angelobacter. The sequence goes on along the minus strand of DASXCL010000174.1, from coordinate 41,155 downwards.
CACTTTATCATGATGGGCGCCGCGCCGTGGAATAGCGCCGCCACCAGCATTCCCGCTCACATCGTTGCTGTGTCGCTCAAGCTGCAAAACGCAAACCTGACCACCTTCACCACTGTCCCGGTCACGGCTTTTGTGACTCCGACGCTCAATTCGCCTAACTTTCAGGCTTCCAATTACTCCACCGGCGCAAGCATTCAGTTTGCCGACGCGGTGCAGCGCGCCGAATTCATCCGCAAGATGCTGCCGGGCTGGCACACGGCGTTGCGTCCGGCCAGCATCGTGCAGAGCCTTACCATCACGGTGCCGCGCTTTGTCACCGTCAATGTGGATGGCACAACCATGAAGGTGCAGACATATTTTTCCAGCCAGGCCAGTGACGGCCACACAGTGGTCTTTCTGCTGGACCAGTTTTTCAATCAGCAGATTTTCAACATCGTGACCAATGAAATCAAAGCCGGACGCTTCACCACAGGCGCTCTGAACGTCGCGCTGTTCCCGAATACATATCTCTTCTCGCTGAACCTTTCGGGCGGCGTGGGCGATTGCTGCGTGCTGGGCTTCCACACGTACTTCTCTGAGACGGCGACCAAGGAATCGCGCTGGGTCTTTGCCTTTGCCAGCTGGATTTCTCCCGGCATCTTCAGCGGATTCCAGGACGTGACCGCGCTCAGCCATGAAATTTCCGAAGCCATTAATGACCCGTTCGTCAACAACATGGTTCCCGCGTGGCAGTATCCCAACGAACCCGGCACCTGCCAGGACAATCTTGAGACCGGCGACCCGGTGGAAGTTCTCTCCGACCCAATGTTCCCGGTGAACGTTTCCGGCAGAACGTACCATCCGCAGACTGAAGCGCTGCTGCAATGGTTCGAACAGAAGACGACTTCCACGGCCATCAACAGCGCCTTCAGCTATCCGAATACCAAGGCGCTGACAAAAGGGGCGACGGCGTTTGGGCCGTTGAGCTGCCCGTAGGGGGAGAGACGATAAGCCGGAATCGCCTAGGTCACGGTGTTACGGCGCGGGTTGGAATGGCGGACACGTCAGCGACAAATATCTCTTTTCTTGCTTGACGGTCCAACTAAAAGTCATGCCCTGATCCTTGTCTCGCGTACGTGCATGGAAGGGATGCGGTATTTAAGCTGAATCAAGGGTCGTTTGGCTCCGCTGTTGTTGTGGAATGGCCGCGGCAACAAGATTCAACCTCGGGATTCATCGTCTCGGCAACCGAAACTTTTGGGATATGCTGGAAGAGCCCGGTATCGATGCACCTATAGTTTTTTGAAATGCTTGCTTAGTGCCAGTCCTTGGCGCTGATAAGAAGACCCGATGCCAGTTCCGTAAATTTTGTCCGGGCGAGAGCGCAAAGGGATGTACTGGAGGCGCCCCATTCTTTGGCCGTGTTCGATGAGGAATGGAACTTCATGCGCTCGCACTTCGAGAACTGCGCGTGTTCCTTTTACATCTCCTGCACCGTAGCCAAATCCGGGGTCGAAAAAGCCCGCATAGTGGATGCGAAACTCGCCCATGTCCTGATCCATAGACACCATTTCTGCGGCCCAGTCTTGCGGAACGCTGACTTTCTCCTTTGAAGCGAGAATATAAAAATCCCCAGCCTCCAGGATCAATCCCTTCCTTCCCAATTCGTAACCGATCTCCCAGAAGTCCTTGGCGTCATAGTAGTTGATGTTCGCTAAGTCAATGATGGGCGCATTCCGTTTCGCTTTGTACGCCACTATTTCGGAGGAATCCGCACCTTGCAAATTCACTGAGAGCTCAATGCTGTCCTTGGCTATGCGGGCTTTGGCGGGGTTCCCCTCTTCGCCATAAATAAGCGCTTTCTCCCTCTCCAAAAAGCTCTTCTGAAGCGCGGCGGTCGCAGTATCGGATGGCTTCGGGTTGCCGCGAAGAAAGCGAAGTTGATTTAGCGTCATCCCCGCCCGGACTACCACCGTAAATGTACGAGACGCAATCTCGACATATAGCCTACCTTTATAGCCCGGTCTAACTTTCTCAAATTCTTCACCATAATCGGTAATGAGCCGGGTAAAAATGTCCAGTCGACCAGTGCTGCTCTTGGGATTCGCCCGGGCAGAAATTTCTTCTGGAAGATGGAGGTGCTCCAGCAATGGGATGATGTAAACACAGCGCTTCTCAAGAACCGTGGTCCGAGTGAGGTCTATTCGGCTCATGACCAAGCCCGCGTCCGCAATTCCCTGCTCTACAGTAGAGTTACGAGGAACGAAACTCGCCTGCACTCGATAACCGACATCCCCAAGCCTCAGATCCAGACTGGCGGGCTGTATCTGCTGCTCAGTGATTTCTGGAAAAGCTTGGACATAGCCTTTGGCTATTAAATCCCTAATTTCTTGAGAAGGCAGCATCCCCTTTATCCTACTCGTCTCCGCTCGCTCATCTAACGGGTGCGGAAACAGTGTCAGCTTGCCCTGCACTTCTGGCGTAGGCATTTTTCAGGACTCCTGGTCAAGTTTGAGTGTTCTTGTAAGATGCCGGGCTGGGAGATTATTCCCTCGGCTCCTTTTACCGCTCATAATTTTCGTTGAGGATATCATTCAATTACCGCCTGGAGCAGCATGAGTTGCTGTGCAATCGAGGTTAGCCTGCTCTATCGCTCATAAAGCGCCGAAAAGCGGCTGAGCAAAAACCTCTACTCCCCCAGATACTGCGCGGATTTCCACACCGTTCTAGCTTAGCATGGCGAATGAAACAAGAAAATAATTGTCTCGGGCACCCTTGTTCGCATAAACAATCCGAAAAGGGCAGAATCAAGAGGTCTGATGACGTTTAAAAGCGGCAGAGAGCAAGACGGCTCGATCAGCGAGTTCGCGTTCATAATATCGGGCCAAGCAATCTAAGCTGCAAAAGCCACCAAGCCGCTTTTTACCCCGGCCAACACGGGTCCCCTCGGGTATGAAATTTCCGCAAAATGGACAAATATTGCGTTCCCAGAGTTCAAGCAGGTACTCTTCTTCTGGTTTTTCCATTGTTTTCACGTGAAAACCTGAGCATAACACCCTCTGCAATTTCTCACCATGAATAGCGGCGCAAGACCGGGGAGCCAGGCAATGATGGAACCTAAGGACAAAATATCTCTGCTTGCTTCCACGGCCATCAACAGCGTGTTCAGCTATCCGAATACGAAGGCGCTGACAAAAGAGGCGACGGCGTTTGGGCCGCTGGGGTGTCCGTAAGGGGTATCGCGATTTCTTTTAGCTGGATGCGATGGCAAATTTTGGCGTGTTCGTGGAAATATGATCACCCACCGTGGGTGATGAGCTAAGGAATCACGATGTGGAGTCTTGTTTTATTTGCTTCGCTTCAGAGCTGTACTTGCGAATACGATCAGCTACATCCTGTCCGATCTCAGAGATTTCTTTAGCCACGACTGGAGCTTCCCCAAGATATATTTGAAGCCCAACGGCTAAAGGCTCCAAAGCAGCCAAGCCCTTGGAATGCTGCAATGTATCGAGGGCCTTTTTTCCCCATCCTGCCGCAGCGGCGCGGATCAAGAGTTCTGTGGAAACCAGTCTCGCATTCTGATCATCGACCGCTGCGTCCAGTAGCGATTTGCTGCCGTCAATCGCTTCCTCCCATTTCAGCAATTCCGCCAGTACTAACGATAGCGCTTCCGCAGTGTCAGAATCTTGTTGGATCACAAAAGCCTCTCGGGCCCACTCCTCCGCCTTATTCAAGTATGTTTTGAGTTTCGCTGTTACTAGGAATCTCGACATTACTGCTAAGGTGGTGGGCCGCTCCTTTGATCGATCGATCCATCTGTCCGCGTCGCGGACAAGCAGACGAGGATCTACGCCACGCGCCAGTTGCAACTCCAAGAGATGCACTGCGCAAGAAGCAAGCTCATCGCCATAAAGTCTCAGGGCCTCAGTCCAAATTCTTTCTGCTTCATCTGGCGGCCCCGTCTCAAGCAGTAAATGGCCTAATCCCTGCCACGGCGCGCGGCTCGCAGGATTCAACTTTATTGACTTGCGGAAAGCTTGTTCGGCTTCATGCACTTGTTTCATTTCCCACAGAGGACCGGCAAGATTATTCCAATAGCGACCCTCGGTTGGCTCCAATTCGATTGCCTTCCGACATGATCGCTCCGCTTCTTGAAACCTCCCAAGCATGGCCTGAGCTCGCGCGAGCCGATCCCAGCTGGGAGCATATTTAGGATCGAGGGTGGTAGCCTTTGAAAATGCCCCTTCTGCTTCCAGCCAGCGTCCTTGACGACCTAGGATCAATCCTAAGTTGTGCCAAATCGCATCGCTTGGCGCCAATTCCAGGGCCCTCCGAGCCGCCTGCTCCGCCTCGGAGCATCTCGCTGGATCTTCGTATAAGACACCAGCGAGTCCTCCCCACACCCCAGCGTTACTTTCATCTAATTCCAGTGCGCGACGATATAGTTTCTCGGATTCTTGTAATTTGTCTTTGTGATACAGCGAATGTGCTTCTTCGAGCAAGCCAGTGACACCGATTTCCCGTGTTCGTTTTGCGTCGGAAGTCTGAAAGAATTCGGGAGGCGTAGAACCAACAACTTGCGGTGTTATGCGTTGTACCTTGCGTAATACTTCTCTATATGCACAATGATGGTCCTTTCGGATCTCCTCAGGCAGGGCACATGCTTCCCGTGCCAGATCGGCAAGCCGTGTTACCAACTCTTCACGCTCATAAAAAGTAATCATGAACTGCACAGCCGCCTGGACGCGCCCCTCTGGATGGCCGCGCCGTCTCATCAAGTAGTAAATATTGTAGAGTCGCTCTGACGCTTGATATAGCCTCCGGCGAGCCTTTTGCGGCGCTACTTCAACGGCACCTCGTGCGCTCAGACGGCCGAGAAGAGCACTGACTTCATTTACACTAAGCCGAGTCTGCCGGGCAAGATCTGCTGCTGACACCGGATCCCAACGCTCCAACAGTGCAACAAAGACTCTCCGCTCTTTGACTGCGAGGCTGTCGAGATGGCCTTTGAAGTACTCTGTATGGTCATCGATGAGGTGTACCAGTTGCTCCATTAGTTGACGAAAGGAGTGGTTGGCCGCGAAACCCGCCAAGATCTTCAATAACCTTGGATTTCCTCCGGTTAGAATTCGCACCGCCTTGAGTGGACTTGAAGCCAGTGACTCTCCTGTGACTGCTCGCCAGAGCTCGCCGCATTCATCAATTGTCAAAGGCTGCAGTTGGTGAACGGAAAACATTTCAAACCAGGCATGACCGATATTCTCGACTTCATCAAACCGATTCGTTGCTGTCCCGAGCAACATTAATCGAGGCTCGTTCAGCAGGGTATGGCGGAGATCCCATGCTGCATCTGGAGGCATCTGTTCACCGATCAGCGTATTTAGATTCTCTACTACCAACAGGATCCGTTTCCCCTGCTGATCGGCAAAATCCAAGAGCTGGGCTAGCGCCCGGTCGCGCAACCGGCTGTCGTTGCGCTCATCGCGTAGCTCTTCCAACGTTTTCTGAAAGCTAAGTTCACCTGTTTGATCGCCAAGATGAAACAACGCCTCAAGCCAGAATTCCCCCGGACTGCTGACTGGATAGCTCTCTTCCCCAAAAACAAGCGGGTACCATTTAGAGCTGTACTCTGGATTCGATCGAACTGCTGCCGCTGCACGACGCACTAACATTGTCTTGCCGATTCCGCGGGGGCCAATCATTATGAGATGACGATTGGCAGCTGCCGACGCCGCGTTTTCTCGCAGCGTTTCCAAAATCAATTCGAGCGATTGTTGACGAACAACAAACGAGCGCGCGAGTTCTTCATCGCCGAGAATGCCAGGGTTGTAAGTGATATGAGGTGAGCTCATGATTCTATTTCCGTTTTGAGAGTGGAACGTATGTGAATCCAAACCGGGCATTCCACCAATCTTTCAATAACCGAGACACGAATACATAGGACCCTGAACGGCTTTCCAAGTATCCATCATGCTCCAGTATGCTGAGAACCTCTCGGAGATTTGGTTCCCAATCAGCATTAAAATGTTCTCGTGCTAATGAAGTTGCAACGTCGGCACCCAATGTGCCCATTACAGCCGTCTCGGTGAGTAGATCAAGCGCCAATAAGTCCACCTTTGGTCCCAAAACCATGCGAAGACGCTCTTCAAGATGTGAAAGCTCCATGTGTCCACGAGTCCCAAGCATTGAACGGTTATATACTTCCCCGACGAGTTCGCGCGAAACATGGTCGGTCCGTTGAAGGCGGGCGGCTTGATAGACATAATCAAAGAACATTTGAATGTGATGAGGGATGCAAACTCCGAGTAGTGAAATCATCTCCTCGATGGCGGACTCGTCGATTTTTAGGCTGTATTCGTTTGCCAGTGCCCGAAGGCAATCGGCTGCAATGGCTGGATCCCAAGGCCCAAGATGAAATGGTGTCAGGTTATTCAGCGTGGCACTAAGACCAGCTTGTCTCGCGACTGGTTCAAGCCCGATTGAGCCAGCAATGACAATTCGAATGACTCCTTGATGGCGAATTGCATTTGCTCTGAGCCATGAGAGAAATTCGTCCGCAGTCTGGCGACGCTCTGGCGTTATCTGATAGTCCGGCCCTTTCAGAAGCCGGTTTACGAGGATAGGGAGCTCATCGAAGAGGAGTACAACTGGCTTTTCGTAGGAAGCTAAAATCTCAAAAAGCTTGTCGCCCTTAGAAGCCCAATCACCGGATGTTAAACCGCTGCGTAAGGTTATTCCTAACTCTTGTATCTTTATCGACTCCACATTTTCGCGCAACACGTTCTGAAAAATGCCTTTTGCCTTGTCCCACAATGGCTTATAAGGGTGAGCAGCTAAACTCAACTCGACGATCGCGTCGGCTGCAGACTGTGCCTTCTGCAAATCAACATACAAGCACAGATAGCGCTCACTCAGGCGCCGGGCAGATTCTTTCAAAAGGCTAGTCTTGCCGATGCGTCGGGGCGCAACCAAGAGCAAGTGAGCACCCTCGTCGATGCGCTCCTCAAACAGCTCTCGTTCGACTTCGCGGTCCCAGAATTTGTCGCCAACAGCCCAGTTTCCTGTTGAACGTTTTAGTTTGGCGTCCATACGAAAGAATATTATCAAACAACAAATTTGTTGGCAACAGATTTGTTGTCTTCTATATTGTTATATTTACTATGTCTTTGTGCATATTAATGAACGATTTTTGTTGACAGATATTCGCCTTTCGCCTATAATTCGCAGAGTAAGAGAACGACCGAGAGCGGCGTCGGGCGGGGAAATCCCGTTAAAGGCCAGCAACCCTGTGGACTGTGGCCTACCGTTTGGGTCCCAGCTTCCGCGGCCTCTGGTGGACTAAAGCGCTGGGGAAAACTGAGCTTTAGAGCTGAACATCTGCCACCGCTGCCAGAGTGTGAGGAAGAAGTGTGTGCTGGAGCAGCTAGCAATTGGCAACTGGCAATTAGCCAACAAACCTGAAGGCCTTTGGCACTTAGCCATAGCCTCGAGCCCAGAAAACCAAAATCCAAATCATAAAACGCAGGCGGGACGCCTGCGCTCCACAGTCCTTTTTCTAAAACCAAAATTCGAATCTCAGCCACCTTGCAGGTGGCTTTTTATTTCTGATAGTTGCACTCAGCCATCAGCACTCAGCATTTTGCAGCAAAAGCAAAACCTTCTAACCACAAAGGACACCCGTTCGACTCGCCTGAGCGCTCGCTCAGGGCAGGCTGCGGAACACGGAGGGTGGAGAGATCGGGAGATCGGGTGATCGCGCGTGATCGGATGATCGGAAAACCAAGACCTTACCCACGGATCAACACGGATAAACGCTGATCGGAAAACCAAAAGCTTTGACCACAGAGGACACCCGTTCGACTCGCCTGAGGGCTCGCTCAGGGCAGGCTGCGGAACACGCAAGGAGATCGGAAAATAAGCAACCTCACCACTGATCAACACCGATGACACTGATTTGTAAGTCATTCGGAAAAAGTAATTTCAAAGGACTCATTTTGAATCGGAGCCACCCACTGGGTGGCTTTTTTAATGGAGAAAACATGACTAAAGAAGAGGTAATTGCAGCCGTCCTGAAGTGCGCGACGAACCTGGGGCGCGTACCGACACGCGAGGAATTGATGACCCACGGCGGAGTAAGCCGCCGCGACTTGAGCAAGAACTTTGGGACGCTTAAACAAGCTCTGCGCGAATGCAAACTGGAACGAGCGTCTGGCAACAGGAAAGTGGACATGGAGAATTTGTTCCATGACTGGGCGCGGGTAGCCAGGCGCCTGAAAAAACTGCCGACGATGAAAGAATACGGAAAGCTGAGCCAATACAGCGTGAGACCGCTCAAAACTCGGTTTGTGAGCTGGAACTTTGTGCCGGGCGGACTGAAAAGATTTGCCGAGGGGAGTGGACTGGCGGAGGAATGGAAAGACGTGCTGGCGCTGGTGCATGATACGCGCGAACCACAGCCGGCCAGCCCGCTGACGTACGCGGGACCGTTTGCGCAATCCATGCCGGGCCAGCCCACATACGGTGCGCCGATACACTGCGGGGCGCTGGTATTTGCGCCGACCAACGAGTTTGGGGTGCTCTTTCTGTTTGGAGCGATCGCGGACCGGCTGGGCTTTCTGGTATTGCGGGTGCAAGCGGAGTTTCCTGATATTGAGGCCCTGCGGATGGTGGGAAAGGACAAGCTGCAACGCGTAAGAATTGAACTGGAACAGGAGAGCAGGAATTTCCTGCGGCATGGACACGATCCGAACGGCTCCGACTTGATTGTGTGCTGGGAGCATAACTGGGAAGAGTGTCCGCTGGAAGTGATTGAGCTGAAGAGCGAGATTGCCAAAATTGCCGGAAATGCCAAAATTGGAAACCAAAACCTTACCACGGATCAACACGGATGACACTGATCGGAACAAACAAAATCAAAATCTCACCACGGAGGCACTGAGACACGGAGAGCAGCCAGGGTCGGAAAAACAAAACCTTACCACTGATGAACACGGATGACACTGATCGGAACAAACAAAATCAAAATCTCACCACGGAGGCACTGAGACACGGAGAGCAGCCAAGGTCGAGAGATCGAAAAGCCACAGCCGAGGGCGGCTGTGCTACACGAGGATGGCGGCAGATCGGAAAGGAGAAAAGCCACCGGCGAGGGCGCCGGTGCCACACGAGCATGGAGAGCGCGAATTCTACGTCAATCGAGGCTGGATCGCGGAAATCTGCGGCAGGAGGCCTACCCACCCGCCCCGTCATACGTGATCGGCAATGCGAGCACGGCTTCACAACCTGTCCGGTCAGTGCGGTTGGCGAGTTGCAGCACGCCGCCGTGGGCCTCGGCGATCTGGCGGCTCAGGATCAGACCGATGCCGCTGCCGCCGTGCTTGGTGGTGAAGAACGGGACAAAAAGGTTGTCGCTGTTGAGCAGGCCGGGGCCCTGGTCGCGGATGAAGACTTCAACGCTGCGCGCGTTGGTGCGCCAGCCCACTTCCACGGTGCCGGGATGTTTGAGCGTCGGGTCAAGCGAGGCGTCGACGGCATTGCGGATCAGGTTGATCAGCACCTGCTCGATCTGGTCAGGATCGGCGTCAATGGTCACCGGGGGCCCATCGAGCGTGGCGATCTGCAAGCGGCGCTCGAGCGATGCGGCCCGCAGCACCATGGGGCCAATATCGATGCGGCTGCGTGTGGGCGCGGGCATGCGCGCCAGCCGGGTATAAGCCTGCATGAAGCGATTGAGTGATTCAACCCGGTTCTCAATCACGCGAAGGCCCTGCTGCATGTCCTGGGCGATGTCTTCAGGCAGCGCGGCGCGCACGGTGAGCGAGCCCAGAGTGCCGGCGATGGATTTGATAGGCGCGAGCGAGTTGTTCAACTCATGGCCCAGCACGCGGATCAGTCGCTGCCAGGCCTGGCGCTCTTCTTCACGCAGGGCGCGGCTGAGATCGGAGACGATGAGCAGTTGGTGCGGCACGCCGTTCTCACGGAACTGCGTGTGGCTGATGGCCCAGCGGCCGTGCTTGCCGGGAAACGTCATCTGCACGGTCTGCGGGCCGGGCGACTGGAGAAATTCCTGCAGCCCAAGTTCTTCCGCGGTGAGGCCAAGCATGCGCGGAGCGATGCGTCCCATGAGCTGCTCGCCGGCGCGATTGACGATGCGGAGACGCTGTTGCTGGTCGAAGGTGAAGACGGCGACGTCGATTTCCATCATCACTTTTTTGAGCAGCGCGGTGGCTTCCAGCGCGCTTATTTTCTGCTGTTGCAGGCGGATAGCCAGCGAGTTGATTTCGTAGATCAGGTCGGCGAGCGAGTCTTCACGGCCTCCGCCGCGTAGGCGGAAAGAGAAATCTTCTTCACGGATCGCGGCCACCATGTTGGAAAGAGTCTGCATGGGGCGAATGACCTGGCCATGAAGCATAGAGCTGCCGATCATCCAAGCCAGCACGATGAAGAGCGTGACGGTCCATTTGAGTTCCAGCGAGTGGTCGCCCAGCCAGAGAAAAAGTTCGGCGACGATTGCGCCGGGCAGGCTGATCATCAAAGTCATCAGCAGGATGCGAGTGTCAAAATTCAGCTTGGTCCGGTGTCTTGGCGGTTTGGCGGCGAGGCTGCCGGCCGATTTTTTAGAACGCGGATCAGACGCCATACTTTTGCATGCGACGATAGAGCGCGCTTCGGCTCAACCCGAGCGCGTCCGCCGCATGGCTGATATTACCGGAATGGCGCGCCAGGGCCTTTTTGATGAGAAGGTTTTCAACTTCTTCCAGGCTCAGGTCTTCAATCTTGCCCGAACCGGCCCGCTCGCTGTCCAGGCCGAGATCGGGCGGCTGAATCTGGTCGCTGGTGCTCATCAGGATAGCGCGTTCTATTGAATGGTCTAATTCTCTCACGTTTCCTGGCCAGGGATGGTCCAGCATTTTTTGCAGCGCTGAAGGCTCAAATCCTTTCACCGGTTTGCGATAGCGTTGCGCATAGAGTTTCAGAAAGTGTGCCGCCAGCAGCGGAATGTCTTCTTTGCGTTCGCGCAGCGGCGGAATAGGCAGCTCAACCGTGTTGAGTCGAAACAACAAGTCGGAGCGGAAACGGCCTTCCGCGCTTTCCAGCTTCAGGTCGGCGTTGGTGGCGGAGATTACGCGGACATCGACCTTATGCGTCTTGGATGAGCCCACGCGCTCCATCTCGCCGGTCTCCAGCACGCGCAGGAGTTTGGCCTGCTGCTTGAGCGGGACATTGGCGATTTCGTCGAGGAAGAGCGTGCCGCGGTCGGCGAGTTCAAAGCGGCCGACGCGGTCGGCGCGCGCGTCAGTAAATGCGCCTTTCACGTGGCCGAAAAGTTCGCTTTCAAACGTGCCTTCCGGCAGGCCGCCGGTGTTCACGGTGATCATGGGGCGTCCACTGCGCGAGGACAGTGCATGCAGCGTCTGCGCCACAACTTCTTTGCCCGTGCCATGCTCGCCGGTGATCAAAACGTTGGCGTCGCTGGGCCCGATGCGGCTCAGCAGCGTCAGCAGCGGCTCCATAGCCTTGGATTCCGCAATGAAGATCGGACGGTTCTGCGCTCGCAGCAAACTGTTTTCCGCTTCCAGCCGCTCAGCGCGCCGCATGATGCGGTATAAATCAACCTGGGTGCGAATGATCGTCAGCAGCCGGTGGTTGTCCCAGGGCTTCTGGATGAAGTCACGCGCGCCGCGCCGCATGGCTTCCACGGCCAGCTCCACGCTGCCCCAGGCGGTCATTACGATGATAGGCAGCTTGCTGTCCGCCTGCTGTACGCGGGAAAGCAGGTCAATGCCTTCCTGTCCTGAGGTGGTATCCCTTTGGTAGTTGAGGTCCATCAGCAAGACGTCAAACTCGTTCGTCTGCACCGCTTCCAGCGCGGAGCCCGGGCTGCTGACTGTTTCGGTGGCAAAGCCTTCGGCTTTGAGCAGCAGGCGCAAGGCTTCACGGACGTCAGCCTGATCGTCGGCAATAAGGATACGCACTGGCTCAGACTTTGCCGCTGCCGTGCTCACGAACTCCTGCGCTCTGGTCGACACCAAACTTCTCCTGCTTTCTTACGCGGTTGCGCTGCCAGGAACCGCCGAATCCGACACGATCCAGCCATCCTTCAACTGAATAATGCGGTTACCAAACGACGCATTCGATTCGGAGTGCGTTACCTGAATAATAGTAGTTCCCTGCTGGTTCAGCTTGCGGAACAGCTCCATGATCTCCTTGGCCTGGCCGGAATGGAGATTGCCGGTGGGTTCGTCGGCCAGGATCAGTTTTGGATTGCCGGCCACGGCGCGCGCCACTCCCACCAACTGCTGCTGTCCGCCCGAAAGCTGGTTGGGATACAGATCTTTCTTCCCGACGATCTGGAAGCGGTCCAGAATGTCCGCCACCATTGACGCCCTCTGCGCTCGCGGAATGTCGCGGTAAGAAAGTGGGACATCGATATTTTCCTGCACCGTCAGGTTGTCCAGCAGGTGATAGCTCTGGAACACAAAGCCCACAAACCTGCGGTTCAGTTCCGCACGCTTCTTGCGGTCCAGCTTGTGCACCAGCTGCTCGGCAAAAACATAGTCGCCGGCCCAGCCGTCGTCCAGCATGCCGATGATGCTGAGCAGCGTGGTTTTCCCCGCGCCGGAAGGGCCCATGATGGTGACAAACTCGCCTTCTTTTATGTCGATGTTGATGCGGCGAAGCAGCCACATTGTGCCTGCCTGGCTCTTGATGGTTTTTTCTACGTTGCGAAGTTGGATCATGTTTCCTTTGTCGAAACCGTGGAAAGTTATTCTCTTATTTTCTCATGACCGCGTAGCTGCCATCCTTATCAGATGATGCGGGCCTATTCGTATGATGCGGGCCTATTCGTACCGCAAAGCGATCATCGGATCGACTTTTGTAGCCCGGCGTGCCGGAATGTAGCTGGCCAGCAGGGCGATGGCCAGAAGCACTGCAATCACCAGCAGCATAGAAACCGGATCTGTGCCTTTGAGCCCAAACAGCATCGACGAAAAAAGACGGCTCGCCAGCAGCGCCGATGGTATTCCGATTACGATGCCTAGTAGAACGAGTCTCCCTGCTTCCTGCAAAATCATTTTCAACACGCTGCCCCGCTGCGCTCCCAGCGCCATTCTCACGCCGATTTCACGGGTCCGTCCAGCCACCGAATATGAGAGGATTCCGTACAGCCCAATCGCCGCCAAAAGCAGCGCAAGGCCGGCAAAAAAGCTGGAGAGGCGGGCAATGAGGACCTGGTCGCCAATGGCCCGCTCCGTGAGTTCATTGAGTGAGCGAATATTATTCACCGGGATATTCGCGTCCAGGTTCTTGAGCTGTTTGCGCACGGCCTCGGCCACGGCGACGGGATTTCCCACCGTCCGTACCACAAAATTTACTACGGGAATTTGGCCCATTGATTGCGACAGGGGAACGTAAAACCGCCTATCAACTTTCCCTTTGAGTTTGTGGTCACGCGCATCTCGCGCAACACCCACGATCTCTACTGGTCCCTTAGATCCTGGATCTTCAACAATGAATTTTCTGCCGATTGGATTCGTCTGGCCAAAATAAAACCGCGCCATGGTTTCATTGATCACTGCGACTCTAGGCGAGGTTTCAGTATCTTGAAGGCCAATATCACGGCCCAGAAGCATGGGAATTCCCACCCCGCGGAAATAGTTCGGGGCCACCTCGTCAAAGGCGGCCTGCAGGTCAGGATCGTTCTTTGATGTGTATCCCTCCACCTTGATGCTGTTTCCTGATTCGCTTCCGCTGAACAAGCCATTCTTGGAACTCGTCACGGCGCGGACTCCGGGCAGACTGCTTATTTGCTCGGCCAGTTGATTGGCAAAGCTCCCAATCCTTGCGTTGTTGTTATACCCCGCGGCCAACGGATCTGTGGAGAGAAGTAGCAGATGCTCACGGTTGTAGCCCAGGTCCACGTTGCGCATATTTTGCAGGCTATGCACCAGCAGCCCCGCAACAAACAGCACCAGCAACGACACGGCAACCTGGCCTGTCACCAGCAATTTTCCCCAATTCCAGCCGGAATTGGCGCTGCTTCCATTTTGCGAGCCGGATTTCAGCGTAAGAGCTACGGCCACGCGGCGTGAACGCAATGCAGGTATCAATCCAAACAGCACGCCGGTAAGAATGCAAACTGCGGCGGTAAAAAGAAATACCCGCAAATCGGGCGAGGCTTCCAGATCATCGTTTCCGCTCAGTTTTAACAGTGCGTAAGTGCCCCAACGCGCCAGCAAGACGCCCAGCGCTCCACCTGCAAAAGCCAGAAGAATGCTTTCCGTCAAAAGCTGGCGAACGATACGGCCGGGCGCGGCCCCGATCGCCACTCTCACGGCAAATTCCTTTCTGCGCGAGGAAGCTCGCGCCAGCAGCAGGTTAGCCACGTTCACGCACGCAATGACCAATACCAGCGCCACGATGATCATCAGCAGCAAAAGCGGTTGCTGGAAGTCGCCACGCAAGTCAGAGAAACCGCCTCCGCCTGCGCTCACCGGGACCTTGTCGGCCTTCAGGTTGGCAAGATCGTCCTTCTCGAGTTTTGCTTTGAGCGGCCCGTTAACCAACTGTTGAAGTATCAGGTCCACGTTTGCCGCGGCCTTCTCCACCGTGACTCCCGGCTTCAAGCGGGCAATCACGTGCAACCAGCTGGCGTTGTAGTCTTCCATCCACTTGCGGCCGTTGATCAACTGCTCCTGCATTGTCACGGGAGCCCAGAAATCTTGCGCGTCGCCCACCGTGTCGCCGTAGAATCCTGGCGGCGAAACGCCTATCACGGTGAATGGATAGTTGTTGATCCGCAGGGTCTGGCCAACAATGCTGGGGTTTTCACCCAGCTTATTTTTCCAAAAGCCGTAACTGACGACCAATACCGGATGCGCGCCCGGAGCAGAATCGTCGTCAGGTGTGATCACTCGTCCGTAAAGCGCGTTCACGCCAAGCACAGAAAAGTAATTGCCGCTGACCAAAACTCCGGTAGCGTTGCCGGAAATTTCGCCGATGGAATCCCCAGTGACGCGCTGCCGGTGCGCTTCGCCGGAAGCGAGCATCCCGGTAAAGACGCTGCTTCCGTCTCGAATATCCCGGTAGAGCGGATACGAAAATTCATTGACTTGCGGATCGCCCATGTGCCGGCCATGGACTTCGGTAGGGTCGCCCACGACCACCAACTCACCGGGATTCTTGACCGGCAGCATCTTGAGCATAACTGCGTTTTCCAGGCTGAAGATCGCGGTGTTTGCGCCAATCCCCAGAGCCAGAGTTATCACCGCTACGGCAGTGAAAGCGGGCCCCTTGCGCAGCATGCGCAGGGCATATCGAAGATCTTGAAGAAAAGTTCCCATGTAATCACCAGCTTATGGAATCGACTTTGAAGATTTCACAGCTTGCCGCCCGATTGGCACACTTGTCGCCTCTTCGCTCATTGTGTCATTGAAATCAGTGCTGATTTTATATTTCGCTGCTGGTAGCTCCGGTATCGTGCAGGGCGCCCAGCGCCCAGGCGGCATTCTTGCGCGCCTCCGCCTGTGGTGAGGTCTTTAATACGCGGATCAACGGCTCAACTGAAGGATGCCCAATGTTCACCAGGGCCGCGGCCACTTCTTCGCCCAGCGTCATTTTCTCCAGTGGATGCTGGCGGTACTGTTTGGCGTCCACTTCGGTGGCATCGCCCAGAAATTCCAGAAGCCGGTCCACTGCGCCTGCGGCAGCGGAGCGCTGCTGGCCCAGCCAGTATGCGGCCGCCGCTTTCTGCTGCGGCTTGCCTGATTTAAGCATGGCGATATGCTGCGCCATGGCGTCACTTTCGCCGCCGCCCGGAGAAACCGTCCTGTTCTTAGGGCCAAAACCTGTAAGAAGAAATAGGACCATTCCTATGCCGACCGAAAAAGCTGCTTTCCTCAGTTCACGCATACCCAACTCCCAATCGAGGGCAGTGTCGCCAATTGCCGAAGACTTGCTTCCAAGGGTGCATCAGGGACAAATCGCACTTTTTGTGCCGAACTGATCTGCGATCTAACCCTATGAAAACAATATAACAATCGACTAGTTCGCCGCCGAGGAGCCATCTAACAGGTGTTCGCTAACGCAAATAGCTGTTCGGAAATGAACACCGCTTCGCATAATCCTGGCTCGATGAAATTTCTCTCATCTTCATAACCAAGCATCAACACGAAGACACGCAAGTCAAATTTCCGCTTTGGTATTTCTCATGTTTCCCGATCCCCGAAGTGATTCGAATTGCCGGTTGCGCTGGACCGGGGATTACGTCCAGCGTCAAATTTCGTTTTTAGCCTATGATGGTTGACTTTCCCGGGTTTTGTCTCGTCCCGCCATTCCGTTCCGAACCCAGGATTTCTTGCTTTAAGGCACAACGCAGTTGGGCAGATAAGTATCACAGTGGTGGAAGGAAGATATGCGCATATACATTTGTACTCTCTCCCGGATGCGGCCCCTCAAGCTCTTGTGCGCCGCAATCGCACTGGCAACACTGGGCCTGCCTATGTCCGCGCAGCAAGCCCGGACGAGCGGCAATACACAGGCTGAGCTGCACATCCGGGTAATTGTTGTTCCTGTGGTTGCGCCCCACCACGACCGCAAAGACAGAGACCGTGACGAAGACTCTGTTGCGTACAACCTTGCGCCGCGTAAGGAAGAACTCTCCATCACCGAAGAAGTGCGGCCCATGCTGGTAAATACACAGGGGCAGGGCGCGGCGCTTCAGCCCGTGCATTTGACCACGCTTGTTTTGAAATAAGCTGCTCTGAAAATCAGACTCTTATTGGTTTTTCGGTGCGTCCACCAGATAAGGTGACAGCTCCGGATTGCTGATCACAATCGTCGCGCCCTGCACCTGGATTGGTTCGGGCGGCATTTTAACCTGTCCCGATGGCAGCTTCATCCCTTCCGGCAATTCTTTCACGGGGACAAGCGTCACGGTTAGATCGCCCGCAGGCAGATCGCGCAGCAGGAAGTTTCCATTTTCGTCGGTCTTGGCAATGCCGAATCCAGCGGTAATCTGAACGCCTGCGAGCGGCACCAGATTGTAGTCTCCGCCGCTTGCGGCGCCCGTGCTTCCCTGCGCCTGTCCGCGTCCCGCCTGGTTTGACCTGCCGCCCGCCTGGCCGCCGCGCTGGCTCCGCACTGATCCGGCAGGCACGCCGCTGATTTTCAACTTACCGGAATCGGCCGGTTGCGTAGCCGGCTCCGCCAGCACTTTCAGAAAAACTCTGCCGGCGATTGATCGAATGGCCCGCGCTGGAATGTTCTGCACCGTAGTTGAAATCGGCGTTACGTGCAAAGTGAAGCTTTCCGCCGGAACAGAATAATTCGCGGGCAGTGTGGTTGAATCCACGCTCATCATGTAGTCGCCAGGGGCCACATCGTCAACCTCAAAGTCGCCGGTGTCCTGCGCGACAATGGTCCGCCGGCGCCTCCCGTCATCCAGCATCAGATGAACGCCGCCCAGCCCCTTCGCATCCGCCGGCCGCGCGCCCTCAAAACGCAGGTCGTTGAACACGCTTCCGGTAATGCGGGCAAAATCGACAACGCCAAAATCCACCACGCCGATATGCTGCCGGATCAGGTCCACGGCAGCCCGGTTTTTCGTTGTCATGCGGACCGGTTCAGAAAACTGGGTCAGAGCCAGGGATACTGTATGCTCACTCTGGCCGACGTCAGTAAATTTGTAGCGGCCCTGCTCGTCTGTCTCAGTGACTTCTCCATCGTCGAGCCGCACCCGCAGGCCGACTAAGCCCTGCTCGCCGAAGTTGAACGTCCCATTCACATTATTGTCGCGGAACACGCGGCCTTCGATGATGCGACCCGCGTGGCGTGAAGGTATCAGCGCGGCCGGCATGGCGCTGAAACGCTTGTTGAATCCGAAGTACATGACGGTGGTGCGCTGGACCGTGTTTGCGGTGCTGCCCAGCACCCAGATGTTGGTCATGCCAGAATTGAACTCAAGCGATGGCCGGAGCTGATACTGCAATGAATACCCGATAAATGGCGTCCAGGAGTCGGTTTTGCCGGTGGCCGCGCGCGCGAAAGAGAAATTCGGGTTGACGTTGAGCTTCTTCCCCAGACGCATCTGCGCTGACGCCGAAACCGACGTGCTGATGGGGACTTGCGCATCCAGAAGCGCCTTCACCTCCGGCGGCAGGCTGCTCGACTGCACAAACGAAATCGGGTCCTGCAGGAACAACGTTTGCAAAGCCGGCGATAACAGCTCCAATTCAGATCCTAGCTTGTTCACCAGCGAGGGATTGCGACGGTCCTGCTCGAATCCCACTGACATGCTGCCACCTTTGATCAGAAATGAAACCGAGTCGCGAAAAGAGAACTCGTCTTCTGAGTTCAGCTGCAACGGGTCTTGCAGCGATCCGGCCGTCACTTCCATGGCATTCAAGATGCGCGGTTTCAGTTGGTGGCGCCAGTTGGTATCGAACCGGTTGCCCGTTGCGGCCTGGTTGGCAAAGCCGCCTTCATTGCGGCTGAAAGTGTAGTTGAAACTCACGTTGTCCTTCGGATTGATTCGCCACGAAATCGACGGAGCCAGATAGTCCGAGTTGCCGGCATGAAGGATGCTGCCAAACGGCTGTGTAATAGTGTGCTGATAGACGAGCGATTCCGTAAAGCGGTCGCTCGAACTCAGCGTAATTCCGGCCTTCGCCGATGTTGTTCCCGAAAACAGGGATTGCACCCGGTTCAGCGGAAATAAAACCGAGGACGCGCCGCCGGCCGCAAAGAACGTAAAGCGACGGCTGATGTAATTGATTTCGCCGCGGCCCAGTCCGCCATGCGTGCTCACGCCGCCCGTACCCTGTATGTTCCATTTATCGGTTGGCGAGTATCCAAAACCGGCCGTCTGCATCCAGTCTTCCTGGCGTCCACCCGCCGGATTCAGCAAGTCCACCGGAGAATTGATGTAGCTGGTGGTGGCAAACAGATTCAGGTTTTTTGACTGCTTGCGCTGGAAAGAAAAGCCGCCAATGTCACGCGTGTTGCCCAGCGTCAGGAAGTAAAACGGAATTGTGGCGCCGCCAAAAAACATGTACTGGTTCTGGCCATGGCGCAGCGTGAGCCCGGCGCCGCGCAACTCAACGGAATCAGAATACGCGAACGGGCTGAAGTGGCGTTCAAATCCGTTGTCGGTAAGGCTCACTAGGTTATCGAGCAGCGTCACATCCATGCCCGGACTGCGGTAATCAATGCTTCCATGCCGAATGTTGAACGCGTGACCGCCCTGAAAATTGTTGTCTTCCACTTGCGTATCGATAGTAACGCGGCCCTGGGCGCCGGCGGGCTGCATCCAGTTAAAGTTATTGACCACCGACGTTGTCGTCAGTCCGCCTGAATTGGCGAGTTGAACGGTCGAACCGAAGCTTCCCTGCGCCATCTCGTCCTGGCGGCGCAGCGCCGAAGGCGGCAGCGTGATGGCCGGCCGCTGCACGACCCGCACTCGAATGCTGACCGGCTTCTCATGAAGGTAGCCGAGCACTACGGTTTCGCCGCGCGCCAGGCCAAAGATCTGAAGGCCGTCGCCCACAACCTCAACCCGCGCAATGTCCTGGTCAAGCACGATAATGTTGGTCAAAGCCGGGGCCATAATCGTCCGTGACCACTGCCAGTAAACCTCAACCAGAGACGGCATGCCGTTGCCGTCAGTGATTTGTGCCGGAGCCACGGCACACAGCGACAGCACGCTGGCCAGCAGCGCGACCATCATCGTTATGTGCCGTTGTATTCTCACAATCTCAATATCTACTCTGCTACGCTGAACGCAATTTGCTGCGTCTCGATCCGGTCTTCACCGTAAGCCACCGTAAGCAGGGCGGTGTAATTCCCTGCCGGAAGTTTGCCCGCCCATTCCACGTGCATTGAGTTTTTCTGGCCGGGCAGAAAACGCTTTTCGTCGCTTTCGGCCTTGGCCACCATCTTCCGATTCGTATCCAGCACTGCGACCCGCGCCCGGGGAAACACGTGGGTGTTGCTGGCGTTCAACAGGTCAAAATCCACGCTCAGCCCATGGGTTTCCGCTGGCGGAGTCACTTTAACGTCGCTTAGTTCAATCTTGTATTCTTCCGTGCTTGCCGCCCGCAGCAGCACCAGGCATCCGATCCGCATGCTGGTGGAAACACCCTGCCCGTCGCCCTTGGGAAACGAGAGCTGCGCTTTGGATTGCACAAAGAGGACGGCGTAATATCCGCCCCGGGCATCGGCCGGCGGCGTAACGATGGCCTTCATTTTTTGCGACCCATGCGCGCCCACTTCAAAGTGGTTGGGCACAAACTGAATCCAGTTGGCCGCTGAGCGCGGCGAAGTCCCGGGTAAAGAAAAAACTTTCTCGTTCTTCTCGTCATACCAGAAATCGGTGATCTCAACATGCATGTCCACCGGCGTGTCGCCGGAATTGACCGTGGAAAGGTCGAACTCGAAAGGAACGCCGGGCTTGAACTCTTCCACCACCTGCGCGGGAGCTAGCCCCAGCGACTGGGCGCGGGCATGACCGGCCAAGACAGCAAGACAAAACAGCCCGCAGAGCAGGCTGCACAAAACTTCGCGGCTTCGATTCATCGTCATCAGGGCACCGTCAACGTGAAAGTCAATGTGGCGGAATCGCTTCCGGTAAAGGCCGTCGCGCCATTGGCGTTGGAGACAAATAATCCAAGAAACCGCGTGATCGAGCTGCGGTCGGCGGCGGCGCTGGTGATTTGAGTGGACGTACCGGACGTAATCCCGATGTCGGTATACGGGCCCGGACTGCTGGCGGCGTCGCGCAACACCAGAATGCTGGAGTGCGCAAAATTTGAGCTGACGAAGGTCTTAATCGTCGCCGTGGTTGAAGCAAAATCCGTAAAGGCGGGCTGAAGAAGATACGGCGTGGAATAAACTACTCCGCCGGCGCCGGCTACTGTCGTTAATCCGGCGCCCGGCCCAAATCCCAGGCCATTGACGTTGCCAAAGTTCATGGCGAAATCGGCGGATGGCGTGATGGCCAGCCCCCCGGTGGCGCCGGCCAGCGTGAGCCGAACGGCGTTCTGGACAGTCTCGCCCGTTGGAGTATCCAGCCGAATCTCCGCGGACCCGAAAACTTTATTATTCGTCGTATCTGTAGCGGTCAGGGTGATTCGCGCCGTATCGACGCCTGTAAAAGCTGAAGCGCCATTATTATCTGGCACAAAGATTGCCAAGCCAGCAGTTATGGTCTGATCGGTGATCCCTGGAGCGGGAATGACTTGAGTCGGCGCGCCGGCAATTGTGGATATGGCGCCATAACTCCCCGATGACGTGCAGGTTGCAGTGCTCGGGCAACTCTCGGCTATCAATGCCAGCGGATGCGTGAAATTGGAGTTTACAAACGCCGTCACGGCGGCCCGATGAGGATTAGGAAGGCCCGCAACGGTCAATCGATACTGCGTGAAATAAAGCGCCCCGTTGCTGAGGGGAATTACGGTAACCCCGGCCGAGGGCGTGCCGATCCCCAGCGCATTCATTGTTCCGAATTGGCTTGAGTAAGTGCTGCCTCCGCCGCCCACGGTAAAGGCGATGCCGCCGGGAGCAGAGGAAAGAGTGAAAACGCCATTTTGTGCGATTGCCAATGTGGACAGCAACATCAGCGCAAAAGAAAGAATGATGAGGGACCGATATGAAGGTCCGCGCCACGCCCGGCACACGTTCCCGCCGGACTTGATGGCGGGAACGAGTGTGGGTCGAACGTCTTCATGATCTAGTACTCTCATCATCCCTAACTACAGACAGGGCAAACTGCGACAACTTTCCGAGGAGGATGCCGCGGACTACTGAACTGTCAAAGTAAAAGTAACTGTGGCCGTTTTGGCGCCGGTCGATCCAGCTGCATTCGTGGGTAGCACGCCCACACCGATGAAACGCGTCTGCGTAGAACCGCTGGCCGCATTCGTCACGATCGTGTCAGCGCTCGCCGTGCTTACGGGAACAAATGAAGCAACGCCGGCCGGTACGGTGCTGGAGTTCGCACTGTCACGCACGATCTGAAGATTGTTCGGCGCGGCGAAATCAGTTGTCACCTGGGCCGTGATGGTGTTGGTTGTTACTGACTGGCTGGTGAACACCGGGTTCAGGTTGTAATCCGACCAGTAGATGGCATTGGTGGTTCCCGGAGTTGTCGGGGCAAACTTGTTGCAGCCGCCAGCGCTGATGCCTAGTGCATCCACCGTGCCGAAGTTCATTGCGTAATCGGTGCCTCCGCCGGGCGTAACGGCGCAATGGGTCACGGCCGCTGTGCCGGTGCTGAGCGTCAACTGAACGGCGCTCTGAACGGTCGCCGAAATCTGCAGAGTCGGCGAAACTGCGTTGGTACCGGTCGCTGTCGTTCCGGCGAATGCTGCGGTGGACAATGCCATCATTCCCAGCGCAAAAAGTTTAGAGTATTTTTTCATTTAGGTTTTCTCCTCGTACTCGAATCGCTGGCTGTGGCCATCTGAATCGGCAGCCATCAGCCCAACATACCTGCCCATTCTTAAGGGGTTTCTCATCCTTGACAACAGTACTTCAGTAATTTTGTTGATATGGCGAGGGATTCGCACATGCATTTTGAGCAAGCAGGGGGGAGATTGATGACGATTGTACTGATCGCGAAAGCCGGAACAAGCTGTAGTTAACCTTAGACATGGCGCTAACAGATCGCCGTACCTCACGCATTTTTTGGCTTAGCCACTCGCGCTGGACTTTGTATCCGGAACGACTCAAAAACCACGTTGCAACGTCGCGTTGTTCATAGCTGCGGGCGTCCGGCGCATGGCAAAATCGCGTCCATCTGAGCCTGCATCTAAGATTTCAGAAATACTTGCTACAGGAGGAGGATCAAATGAAGAAAGTTTTTGGTTGGTCCATTGCAGCGTTGCTGTGTATCGCCATGGCCGGAATAACGCCGGCGCAAGAGCCCTCCAGCGCCCAGACGGCGACAGGGCCCCAGCGCATGCAGGACCGCATCACGCGCGAGGTCTTTCACGAACTGGTCCTGCTGCCGCAACTCACCATCTTTGACAATCTGCAGTACAAGGTGGATGGAGGCAAGGTCACGCTGACCGGACAGGTCGTTAATGCCGTTCTGAAGGACTCGGCCGAGAAAGTAGTCAAGAAAATCGAGGGCGTGGAGAGCGTGGACAATCGGATCGAGGTCTTGCCGGCTTCGCCCAACGATGACCGGATCCGCCGCCAGGTGGCGCACGCGATCTTTAACGACGAGCGGCTTTTCCAGTATTCCATGGGATCGGTGCCGCCAATCCATATCGTGGTGAAGAACGGCCACGTTACGCTGGAAGGCATAGTGAATTCACAGGCGGACAAAGACGCCGCATATCTGCGCGCTAATGGTGTGCCTGGAGTGTTCTCGGTGGAAAACCATCTGCAAGTACAGAAGTCCTGACCAGCAGGCAGATGGGCGACAAAATGACGGGAGCGGAGGGCGGCCCTCCGTTTATTTGCGAGCGATTTTTCCGGAGGTCAGGCAGGTCGCGCCGCGTCCATCTTCCGAGGCACGCAGGCTGCTTGTGTTATCTGAGCAATACGCCTTGCCCCTGCCCCCGATTGGCTCAGCCGTAACGCGGAACATCCGGGCCGGCTTGCGATCGCATCCGCTGAGCGTGAAGCGGTAGCCGTTATAGATTCCATCCGCAAAATCGGCGTCCATGAACTTGTACATGCCTTCTTCATCCATGCCTCGGCCGATATTGACCAAATCGGAAATAGCGCAGGTAAATCCCAGCCCGGGATGTTTCTCCGCGTAGATGCTTTCCGCCATTCCGATCATCCGCACGGCCCGCAGTGGCGTCATTTTGGAACGTTCTTCCACCACTACGGTCGAGCTTGCAGGATCGTCGGTGGGCCCGGTAGCGGCTGCGACCGCAGGTCCCCACCATGATTTATCCAGGATTCGCGGATCGCCTACCGGCAGCGTCGCGTTCAGCGTGACCGCGTTCAATCGCCAGGTCCCCTGCTGCCGTTTCATGTTTACAACGAACTTCATGCCGGCCGGTATCTCACTTTCCACCCCATTCCGCATCAGATGCAAAGAGAGTCCCATCAAGTCCTGATCGCCGTGCTGTTCGTCGCTGTCAATAAAGATCTCGTAACGCTCGTGTTCCTGAGGATTATTGAATGAGAACAGAATTGGCCCAATATCAAAGGACTGCAACTTATTGCTTCCGGGAGGCGTTGCTCCGGTTAAGACCTGCAGCGGACTAGGAGCGTTATCCGGCGAGCTCTTCATCATGTTTTGAAGTCTGCTCTGCATCTCAACCGTCAGATGTTTCTTGAAAGGCGCTTCGCCGCCGGAAAGCATCTCTATGACGGCCTGTCGGGGCGACTGTTCATTCGCAACCATGCGTTGTCCCCGGCACATGCACGTGGAAACAATGATAAAACAGATCGCCAGCCGGAATCTGAGGTGAAACATTTGCGCCTCTCTGGGACTTTGACGCAAGCTTAGTGTTTTACCGCACTCGTTACAACCGGAAAAGGACCTGGCGAGGTAACTTTGGGCCAAATTACATATGTGTGCTTCCGCCGTATCTTTACGCTACTTCACGCCGGCCATCGCGACCCGAGACAGGCGCAAAGAGCCACTGCGAGCAGGCTGGCGGGCGTAGTTATCCAGCTTTAGTGGCGCGATCTTTCGAGAGACTGCTGATCGGTTGGGGATCGGAAATATTCATGCGAGTGCCACAAACCGAGCAATAGACCCAGCCCCCCGCGTGTTCCACGACGGATGGGACAGTTCTGAACTTACGCATACACTTTGGGCATTGGACATTAACGATATGGACCAACTGGAGATCCTGATTCAAAAATTTGAGATTTTGATAGCGTACCAACGTATTAACCCGCCTGACAACGGTGGTTGCGTCAGATCTTGTGAAAGTATGATTTTTTTTATCGGGTAACGCCATTACTGGCCACTACCCGTGCAACAGCCAGCATGGCAATGGCCTGGGCTGAGCTATCGCGGAGTTTTTGCGCCCGAGTGAGAGCGTTCAATGAATCCACCTGGGCAGCCGCCTCACTGATCTCCTGGACAACGGCCGCAGCATTCATTTCCGGAGTGCGCGCGTCCCAGACTTCGTCCGCCGCGCTGAACGCCATGTCGAAATACTTGCTCGCCTGCTGCTTGTCACCACCTGTGCCTGCGGCAAATCCGTTGGCAGCGGCTTCACGCGCTCTCTGGGTCGGCGGCAGGCCGCGGAGACGTTCTGACTGGTCTGTTCCCCGGTTGTCCATGGCGGCAAGGATTGAGACGTTTTCCGTCTCCGGCCGCTCGATCTCGCGTTCCTGGCCGGCATTTTGCACTGTTGTGTTGGCTACCACATCGGATTGAAGGGTCTTCTGGTAAACCTCATTTCCAAGAGCCTGCTGCATGGCGCCGGTGGTAATGCGGATCGAAAGCGTACGCAGCGGAGAATCCTCAATCTTGCCTAGCCATGTCAGAAGCCGAAGTCCGGCCCTGGCGGCCACGTCCTTGGCCACGGAAGGCGACATCTGCGCGTACATGGCGGCAAGATTCTCAGCCTCAGGGTCATTGTGCTGGGGATCCGGTAACGCGCCAAACATTTTGTCGAAATGCTGCTGTGACCATGCCGATCCCTGGCCCTGCGCCGCCATGGTGGCCATGAGCGCCCGCGCGGCAATCACGCCTTTCTCCATTGCCGCATCCAGCTTGCGGGATACAGGGTCCAGCGCCTGTCTGGGACAGCTGGTAATTGCGCCAATCAAGGATTGCTCGGCCCGCAACGCGGCGTTCTCCGGCATGTTCTCTACAAAGTTCAGTGCGGCGGCGCAGTCCACCTGCCCACTCGACATCATGGAAATAGCCGGCGTTTGACCAATGCGCACCAGTTCTGTTTCTATCCGTGCACCCTCGTGCCACAGATTCGTGGCCATCTTCTTATCGATGGGCAAAACCACGTCTGCCGCACTGGAGAGGATTCGCAGCCTGTCCTGCGGGTCCGGCTCAGGCAAGGCAACTGCCATCTGCACGGTATCAATGACAAATTTCTGCTCTTTGGTGAGCTTCGGGGCGGTACTGGCAACGCTGGCTCGTGGCTTTTCTAGTTTTTTGGGGGTGCCTTGCTGGGCCGTCCCTGCCAGTGACAGGCCAAGAACCATCACAATACTCAGACACCGATGTATGTTCTGCATCCGCTCTTGTTCTCCAGATTAAATTTCTAGATTCTCCACCCGCCGGTGAGGACTCTTCCGAGGGTAACGGAGCATCTACTCTGCATCAATGCCCTTGCGACAATCCAATGCTATCTTCCCGGATATGGGAATTAGAAGCGGGTTAAGATCAACCTTAATCCTCAAAGTCCAGGCTGGAAATGGCCACTGCTTCTGGCGCGCTTGCGCAGCAGGTCATTTGACGGCAGCCATCTCAGCCGCACGCAGTTCCGCAACGATTTCTGCCGCAGCCGTCCGCGCCAGGTCGCCTTTGTCTGGCGGAAAAGAGATGGCGCCAACACGGGCATGGCCGCCGCCGCCATACCGCTCACAGATTTTGGCGAGATTGACCATGTTCTGCCGGTTGGTCCAGGGATTGGATCCCACGGCCACCTTCACGCGGAAGCTGCTGCTGCTCAGCCCCACGCTGTAAACCGATTCCGGATGCAGATAGTAAGGGATGAACTTGTTGTAGCCTTCCAGGTCCTGGTCACTGATATCGAAGTAAATAGTGCCTTGCTTGCACTTCGACCGCTGGCGCAGGATGTCAATGGATTTGCGGTGACGCTCCAGCAGCGGCGGAACAACCGCGGCGACGAATGGTTCCTCAAGAACCCGCGCAAGCGGCTCACTTACCAGATATGGAATGAGCCGGGGAAGAAAATCATGATCGTTCGTGGACTCAATGGCCATCGTCAACTTCATGGCGGGCTCCGCCATCTCGACGGCTTCCTGCGGACTCTTGAACTGGGCGCCGTCAATAATGTCAGCCCAATGGATCAGCTCTTCCACGGGCCGCGGATCAAAACCAAATTTCCGCTCGGCTATCTGGGCCAGAAACTTGGTGCAGGACTTGTACTCCGGATCAAAAAACTTCTGGCTCTTATCGCCCGTGCGATAGTGCTCGGCATCCTGCGGCGTAAGAAAGGCGCTCTGGTGGTGGTCAAACCACCAGGTGATCCGGGGCGAGGGAGAATACTTGAAATCGACAATGGCGTTCTCGTCGCCGTCAAAATCCTGCTCGTCGAACAGCGCACCGGCGCGATGGACCAGGCCGGTAAACTGAAAATCGACGCCAGACCGGATGCGCTCGCGGTAAAAGCGGGAAAACAAAGCCGCCGAAGCCGTTCCGTCAAAACATTTGCCGTGAAAAAAGACCCTGACTTTCAAAAGAAGTTGCCTGCTCTCTTCGAGATGCGCATTTGATAAAGCTACTAGAAATGACATTCCTTCGCGGTAATGTCAAGGAACTGACCGCCCGGCCCCGCGTTCGCGCTATCGCCCTTCAAGCGCAATTGCGGGCCCCAATCTGTCACCACGGCAATGGCGGGAAATCATTTGTAAATGGAAAGCTGCTCAGATGGTTTCTGCAATTTGATGGTAAGTTCCAGATTGGGCTGATCGACGTTGAAATCCTGCCCGAAGGTCTTGAACCCCGGAGCTATGACCTGAATGCGAACCTTGCCGTAAGGAATGCCGGACGCTTCCGCCTTTCCATCTTCATGCGTCTTCAGTTCCATCCCTTCCTGTCTCGGCTTGCCGTGGATGTCGATCAGATGAAGAACCACTTCCGCGTTTTTAACAGCCTTGCCGTTTGCGTCGCGGATCACGGTGAGGTTTACCGAAGCAGTCTTTTGTTCGGATACCGCAGGCTTTTTCCCCGCAAATGCCCCAACTGGCAGAAGCAGGCTGAGCAGGCAAAAAAGAGTTAGGCGTGGGAAATTCATGGCTCTCCTATTCTACAGGGAACTTCGATTAAACCGTTCTGGAAGCAACCTCATTGTCGTGGCGCTTATCACGGTTGCGACCCGGGGTACGGCCGCTCTGAGTAATTTTTGGAGTTTAAGACCAGACTTTTGTACCGTTAGAGTCCTCTAAAGTCCTAACTCCTCCCGGTGCCGAAGATGCGGCGCGAATCCCCGGTAAGGTGAAATACAAAGATCTTCTGAATCAGTAGTTTAGACAGTATTTAAAGTACCGTCGCCGCTGGCCTGCCGCTGACCGCTGGACGTCCTTTAGTAAGTTGAAGCACTGAGCCCGGTGCACTACAACACTAGCTGGCATCCGCTCACAGCCTCGGTGGCGACAGTGGGATTGGAGAAATGGAATGACGTGCAGCCCGATTTGGCTTCACCGCGGTCCGATTCACAAAGGACGCAAGAGGAGTGTTAAAGGCTTCACCCTACTTGAGTTGATCTTCACCCTCTTGATTGCGGTCCTTATGACAGCGATGGCGGTACCGTTGATCGGTAACGTCATGGGCACGTATCGTCTCCACAGCGCGGTAGCCTCGGTCACTGGGCTAATCCAGTCGGCCAGGTTCCAGGCCATTTCTTCAGGCTACGCATATCAGGTAGTGCTCAACAAAGCGACGTCTACGTCCCAGGTCCAAAGCGATCCGAACAGAACCGGGACTTACACCAATTACTGCTCAACAGGCGCTATTGCCTGCGCAATTCCGCTTTCCGGCTCAGGAATCCCGATCATGCTGGGGGCGGACACAACGCTGCAATTTCGCCCAAGCGGGATTGTGACGGCGACAGCCGGCACAACAACTCTAACTTTAACTTATGGTGGAAATACTGAAACCATCACGGTATCGAGTTATGGCAATGTCAAAGTTACGCCGTAATACCCGCCGGCAGGGCGGATTCACGTTAATCGAGACCACGATTGCAATCGCCATTCTGGCCATTGGCCTGCTCGGGGTTGCAGCCCTGCTGGCCCAATTGGCTGGCAATTCAACCACGTCCCGCTATATGAGCACGGAGGCGCTGTTGGCTTCCGAGAAGCTGGATGATTTGAACCGCTATCCTTACAACGATCCAGCCATTGCCGTCACCGGTGGAAACACCGCCGGCAGTTTGACGGCCGATACCACTGCGACCGTTACGGCTAACGGACTTCCTCCTGAAGTCGTAGATTACTTTGACCAGGTTCGGATCTCTGCCGGCGACGGAAATATGGTTGAAACAGTTTTGGGAAGAGATGCCAACGGCAATCCCCAATACAACACTACTACGCACGCGCCGGATGGAAGCATCGCTATAACCAAAACAGCAAGCGCGCCCGCGGCAACCGCGGACATGATTTCATTTTCGCGACGCTGGGTGATCGAGCAGAGTCCAGCGGGCATGCCTGCGGGCGTTCGACGTTTTACCGTCCTGGTGTCATTGCAGAATGGGACGAAGCCAGCAACATTCCAAGCCAGTATGGTGAGGTAAAGGCCATGAAAATCAGGAACGCACGAGCAGCCGTCACCGCACGGCACAAATTGCGGACAGGCTTTTCACTAGTGGAATTAATGGTCGCCATGGCAGTGTTCATGGTGATAGGTGGCGCCGCAGTAGCGCTGGTGAAAATGCATGTTCCGCTATTCACCGCGCAGCAGAATCAAACTGGACTGAACCTCTCCATGCGCAACGGCGTGGCGCAGATGCAGATCGACGTGGTGAACGCCGGCACGGGCTATTATCAGGGCGTCAACATTCCGTCCTGGCCTATCGGGATCACCGTTATCAACAGCGCACCGGGAACCGGCTGCTACAACGCCGCCACCAGTTCGTACGGCCCCGGCTGCTTTGACAGGCTTAACGTTATCGCGATCGACCAGAATACGCCGCCCTCGAATCCCCAGGACATTGGAGCGAATTGCATAGGATTAGGCGCGTCCGCCAGCAGCTTGTTTGTAATGCCCACTGGCACGACAACCTTGGCCCAGCTGGCTGCAGACTTTCATACTGGCGACGAAATTCTGGTCGTTAAGAGTGACGGATCGCAGATGACGACAGCGGTTTTGACGAGTGACGGTCAGGTGACCGGCGGCAAAGTAAAACTCGCGCACATTCCAGTAACTCCCGATGATGGGACGAACCCGAACGACCCACTTGGAATTGCCACCACGCCCAGCAATAAATTGGGCTCACAATTCTGCAACACAGACTGGGTTTTGAAGATTGCCCCGATAACTTATTGGGTGGATGCTTCCGATCCCACCAATCCAAAGCTGACTCGAACTCAAGGCGGGCAGGCGACTGTGCTGGCCGAGCAGATTATTGGGTTTAAGGTCGGCGCCGCCCTCTGGAACGGCACAACGGATAATACCTACAACTTCGATAACACGAGCTATTCGGACTGGAGCCTGATTCGCTCCGTTCGCATCTCGATGATCGGACGTACAGCAGCGGACGTGTCAAGTAATTTCCGAAATACGTTTGATGGCGGGGCCTACAAAATTGAAAGCGTTTCCGTGGTCATCAACCCGCGAAACCTCAGCATGAACGACTAAGGAGGCATTGTGAGACGTGATACGAGTAAATCTTCGCAATTGAGACGACGGCAACCGAGGAACGAGCGCGGAGTCGCACTCATCACGACATTGCTGCTCCTTATGCTGCTTACCGGCTTGAGTCTGGCTATGGTGTTTTCTGTGCGTTCGGACATGCTGATCAACGGCTACTACCGCAATTTCCGCGGTTCGTTCTATGCAGCTGACTCCGGCTTAAACGCAGCCCGGACGGCAATGGTGGACGGGGTCGTTGCCGCCATTCCAGCATCCTTCGGCATCACGCAGCAGCCCATCCCGCCTGGTACCGATGGGGCTATTCAGACGATGATTCAAAATACCTACGGCCAGAATTTCACAAAGTTTACAGGTCAGGGATCCGCTGCATCCTCATGGCCGGGCAGTTATAAAGTCACAGGCACATTCCTGTTAGACCCGCTGGTGGGTTGCACGGTGCTGGGTGGCGGAGGAACCTGTGCTGCGCCCACTGGACCGGTGACAGGCTACAAGTACATCTATAACTACACGCTGCAATCGATCGGTCAGGCACAAGGCACCCAGTCCACGACTTTGACTGACCGGGGCAGCGTCACGGTCAATGCGACGCTGGTTCCCGTAAATTCCAAGACCAGCTTCGCCGCCTGGGGAATGTTCATTGACCAGTGGAACGTATGTACTGGCGGAACGCTGGTTCCGGGGACGATTTCCGGGCCGGCCTTTACCAATGGCGCGTGGACCTTCGGAACCGGCGGGAATTATATCTTTACCGACACGGTCGGCAGCGGCTCGCCAACCGCAGGCTTTTCGTTCAACAGTGGTTGCGATTCAGTGGGTGCAGTTTCTGACAAAAAGGGAAATCAAACCATCGCACCCACATTTCAGGCGGGGTTCAACATGGGACAACCGTCAGTTCCATTGCCGCCGAATGATTACAACCAGGAGCAGGCAGTGCTGGACGGAAAGGGCGTTGCCAGCAATCCTGTGACGAAGAGCGATTTGCATAGCGCGGTAAAGGACGTCCACGGAAACTCCTATCCCTCCTCAGGAGCAAGCTCCGGCGTCTTCCTGCCCTATAGCATCCAGGACGGCACCCCGACCTTCACAGGTGGTGGCATTTACATCGAGGGCAACTCGACGGTCGTTCTTTCCACTGCAACCGGCCCGAACGGTTCTGCACAGCAGATCTATCAGATCAAGCAGGGCAGTCCGGCGGTCACCACAACGGTGACGGTGGACCCCGGGAACAATGTGACCACAGTCGTTTCAGGTGGCAGCACGCTGAATATCACGGGTTTTCCCAAGATCATCGATCCCGTGACCAACACCTCCAGTCCGGCAACGATGCTGTATGACAATGGCAGCATTACTTCGCTTTCCGGGCCAGGACAAGGTTTGCCGGCCATCCAGAATGGAAGTGACGTAACAATTACAGCGGCGTCGAACGTGGCCATCACCGGCGATGTCCTCTACACCACCGAGCCCGTCACGCAGACGCAGAACCAAATCCCTGGCCAGCCCGCGGACACCCTGATACCCGGTAACGATACGCATCAGGCTCTGGGAATCTTCACGGCAACCGGCGATATTCAACTCAATAACAAGCAGGCAAACGGGAACCTTGAGATTGACGCCTCGCTGGCTACGATTTCCGCCAACGGCACGGGTGGCCTGACCAATATTGGAAACCCGATCAATACGCTCACGATCGTCGGCGGGCGCATTCAAAACCAGATCAAGAACATTAATACCACCACGCGAAACGTTTTCTTTGATCGCCGTTTTGCGCAGAATGGTTTTGCTCCGCCGTGGTTTCCTTCCACCACGATCAGCCCGGGTTCATTGACCGGCGCCCACGCCACCACAACGGTAACGCGCGTGCAGTGGTTGAACCAGAGCTCGTACTTCTAAATTCCTCAGTGCTTCGCATGAAGGCGGCCTCTGGCAGGCCGCCTTTTTTAGACCGTCTCAGGAAGAGGCACAGCCCGCGATTTCACCTGGACCATGACGGTCGCGGCGAGCACGGCGACAATCCCCGCGACCTGCAAAGGACGCAAGGTTTCGTGGATAAAGAGCCAGGCAAACAGAATGGCAAAAACCGGCTCCAGGCAACTGGTGATCACGGCGCGCGTGGGATCAAGGTATTTCAATCCGCTGAGATAAAGCATGTAAGGCAGCACCATGGAGAGGCAGGCAAAGACGAACAGGAATTCCCACTGCCGGCCGCTGAAATGCTGCGCCATCACTTTCCACGGTGGATTCACAAAGAGCCACAACAGCGCCGCGCTCAGCAGAACATAAAACATCACTGTGAACTGATGGTTTCGCGTGACAAGGCCCTGCCCGCCAATGTTGTAGAAGGCATAGCCAAAAGACGCCAGCAGGGCTGAGGTAACGGCGATCGCGCTGAATTTGACGCCCGCCTGGAAAACTCCAATCGCCAGCCCCGTTCCCAGCATTGCGACCAGAGCAGCCGCCGTACGCTGGAATGTCGCTCGTTCCCTGCCCCGCGCAACCATATACAGCAGCACCCAGATGGGCGCGGTGTATTGCACCGTGATCGCCAGCGGTACTGTCGATTTCTGCACCGCGAGATAATAGAAATAATTGGAACAGGCCACGCCCAACGTGCCCACCAGAGCACATATCGCCAGGTCAGCACGACTTATGGAGAAAATGCGCCGGCCAAACCACAACAGCAACACGGGACCAAAAACCAGGACGGTAAAGCTGGTCCGCGCCTGGGTGAGCACCATGGGAGAGATCAAAGCGTGACCGGCGAAAACGCTGCCGTCAAAAATGGCCTTGCCGACTACAACCGCAGCTCCCCAGCAGAATGTGGCTGAAGCGATAAAGAAATAGCCCCGCCACGGATGTTTCTGCGCCGGCACGGGGCTTAACGATGGTTCGATGGCGGGTTTACTCTGCAAGCATCTGGTCCAGGCGCTCAGGGTCAAAACCGATCATGACTTTTTCGTCGACGACAATGGTCGGCGTGGAACGGCTTTTGTAGGTGCGCACCAGCTCAAAAACCGCCTGCTGGTCGGAACTCACGTCTTTCACTTGGAATTTGATACCTTTCTCCGAAAGGTAGGACTCAGCCCATGAGCACGGCGGTCAACCGGGCTGGCTGTAAACCACAACCTTTTTTTGCGACATGAAAAGAACTCCTCCCCCATTTCCAGATTAGATTCTTTCTACATCCGCAACGTTTCACTATTTCACTGCCGGACCCGTGATTTCCGCGGTCCCGGAAAGATGCACTTCCGTAACGATCTTGGCCGTGCATTTAAGCATCGCCGAAACCCCGCAATACTTTTCTTCAGACAGCCTGACCGCGTCTTCAACCGACTTGCGTGAAACCTGGCCGGAAACCGTATAGATGAGTTTGATCGAAGTATAGACCGTGGGCGATTCAGTGGCTCGTACCGCCTCGGCGCGAACATGAATGCCGGAAAACGGCTCGCGCTTCTTGCGCAGGATGCTCACAACGTCCGTGGCCGTGCAGGCGCACAGGCCCATCAGGACCATTTCCATGGGCCCCGCGGCGGTGTTACGCTGGCGATCAGAGTCAATCACGATGGCGTGGCCACTGCTCGCGTTGGCGACAAATCGCTCGCCGTCGGTCCAGGTTACCTGCGCTTCCACGTTCATGGCTTGATCCTCCCGCTCGCCGCAAAAACTCTATCATACGGCAGACGCTTGCCATCACTAGTCCCCTTGCAGGGTCAGCAGTCAGGTTCGGTTTGGCCTAAAAATTTATCTGTAACGCTCTGAGGGTCACTGCCACTACCTGGAGTAGTATCAACATAATCACTGGGCCAAATGTCGACAGTCAATTCTCTTTTCAGAGGTGAAGCATGAGCCACGCATGGCATGTTGGTCGGCAAATCAGCGCCGCAAAATTGCTAGCATTCCTGTTGCCTATAACCATGGCATTATCGTTCAGCGGTCAACCTGAACAGCCCAGGCAAGTTGAAATCACTAAAGGGGTTACGGTTTCTTTTCCAGCGCCATGGTTCATTGCCAACCGCACGCGCAACGCGGTGGAAATCGCGTATCCACTGCAACATGAGAGAGCTGCCAAACCAAAGCAAGGCGAAAAGCCGGAGTCAGCAGAGCAGCTCATCAGTGCTGAGGCCCGTATTGCGGTCTCATGGGAGCAGCGGCGCAGCCATGCTGACGCCGTAGCACGCTTGGTTCAGATTGCTCTTGAAGAACAAGAACAACCGCAGTTAGTGGTAATTGCCGACTGGCCCGCGATTCATCGCGAACGGAAGGCCAATCTTCCCAATCCCGGAGAGACAGAGGCACCGGTAAATGCAATCTCCACCTTTGTAACTACGGCCATCGCGGTAGATACGCAGGTTGTGCGCTTTGAAACCGTGCTTGCACCGGATGCAGACTCAAAGCTTGCCCAGGCAGCTCTCAAAATCGCGCAAGGGGCAGCAGTCAAGGCTGGCGACCCCAAAACCGCACAGAGTGACTTGCAGAGTATTGCAAAGTCAATTTCGGCTGCGCGCAGCAAATCCCAAAGCTCTATTCCTATTGGGTCTTCCTCCAACAAAACTGACGAGTCGAAGGTCGGGCCCACACCGCAGCGGGGAGGCGGCAAGTCTTCGCCGGGCACAGCCCACGTACAGAATGGGGTTGGCGAGTTGGAAGTCGCGGTTTCCGACGATGGACAGCATGTGGTGGTAGCTGCCAACAGCGGCCACTCCCACTCGGATGACGGCGGCCTGACTTTTACTACCGATGGTGGGACGCCCTGCATTTTTCACGGCTGTGATGGCGATCCTTCCCTGGCAGTCGGCAAGAGCGGGGCCTTTTATTATGCGTGGATTGGATTTCCCACGGGCGAGACCGGAGGAACGCCGCCCGACGGCGCAACTGATAGCCTTTCCATCTCCACTGACAATGGCCACACATTTTCATTTCTCAGCAATGCTGTAGTGTGCCCCAGTAGCACGCCTACCTCGTGCACCACGCCTGACCAGGAACACATCGCCGCAGACCGTATCGCGCTTTCTGCCAGCTCCAAGGACCGCGTGTACCTAGTGTGGAGAAACTTCTCCAGTGTATCTCTCACTGCACGAATCGTCTGCTCCAGCGATGGCGGCAGCACCTGGTCCGCACAGACCACGGTGGATGCGGCGGGTGATTTTTCCCGTGTCAATGTTGGTGGAGACAGTTTCGTTTATGTCGTCTACCGTAGCGGCGGCAACATTATGCTGCACAAATTCAGCGCCTGTGACAGCGGGTTGAATCCGCAAGCCGGCTTTCCGGTGACGGTAGCGGCTTTTACTTCGGTTCCGTGTCCCATGCCTGGCCTGGATCGTTGCAACAATGGCAACATTCTCAGCAGCCCCACGGTCGCCGCAGACGATTTGAACCCTAGTCACATTTATGTCGCGTGGGCCAACTCCTCTGGCGCCGGAAATGAGAACATCATGGTCGCGGATTCCATGAATGGCGGCGCAACGTTCCCTCGCTCAGTCCAGGTCAATGGCGCCCCTGTGGCGCGACGCTTTATGCCATGGATCTCAACGTACGGCGGTGTAGCCTACGTGAATTGGTACGATCGCCGGAATGCCACCGCCGCCAACAATGACCTGACCCGTTATTTCGGTGGCAGCGCTGCCGTCAAAGGCGGAAGTCTTGTAGCCGGTTCTGAGGCGGATATTTCTCAGGTCAACGATCCTCACTGTTCCAACTGGCTCTGTGCTCCGCGTTCCACCACTGATTCTGAAAGCTGTTCGATCCAGCCGCAGCTTGCCGGCGTTTGCGGGCATAGTCCGCCTGTGGCCGGCGACTCTCATGCACGTTGCGATTTCAGCGCAGGGGGCTGCCCGGGAACCGAGTCATGCCTCACGGGCGGCGGCTGCCCTAAATACGGAGACTACAACGGAGGCACCGCTATTTCCGGCCGGCGCTATGCCGCGTGGTCGTCCTTCACCCCGCCGCCCGGAGTAACCGGAGCAGCCGCGGGAATCAACGTCTATGAAGCCACAGATGTTCTTCCCACAGACTTCTTTGTGCGCGATTGGACCAACAGTGCCACGAACCATGACACGGGAAGCGAGCCTTCCACCAATCCGGTGTTTTACGAAACCAGCGATGTTTGGAACCAATCAACCACCACGCCGGAGTCGCCGGTGAATGACTGGGTCCTGGGCGATCCGCCAGATCGGGGTGGCTCGAATTTTGCGTTTGCCCGAGTCTCGCGCCGCGCGCCGGCAGCTCCCACGGTCCCAGCGACCAGTGTTACAGTGGATTTTCTCTTCGCTGACTTCGGGCTAGGTGTTCCTTTTGCTGATTTGGGCAGTGAAACTGTTTCCTTTGCCGCCACTGATCTCACCCAGATCACACCTGCACTTTCCTGGTCAGTGGCGCCAACGGCCTCCACGCACCTTTGTCTCGCGGTGCAAATCACCGCACCGGGCGATGCCTTTATTCCTCCGTCGTTGGTTGGCAATTCACCGGGACCGGCTGATCCGCTGATTCTGCAGGATAACAACAAGGCCCAACGCAACCTGCAGACAACCATTGGCACGGGAACGGCGGGAACGGAGTTTTACGCCATCATCCATAACATTGAGAGAGTAACCCGCACCATTAATCTCCAGTACTCCGTAGATCCGCAACACATGCGGTCTTTTGCCGGCGGCGTTGTGCACATTGGCAGCCAGATCGTCAGGCTGGAAAAATCCGGGCGTATTGTTATCCCGAAGATGGCACCGGGGGAAAATCGCTGGCTGGGCTTGAGCCTGGGCCAATTCGCTGGAACCGAAGGCTCACGTGCCGTTGTGCGCTTTACTGAAGTCGGCAACGGCGGCCCGGTAAGCGGCTTCGCCATCGCAGCGGAACGCCGCTCACTTCCTGAGACAATCCGCTACGTCCTCAAGACGCAAGCCGATGTTCTTTCCCGGCTGGCTGCAATTACTCGATCTGTCCCGGCCGGCGACCTTGCGAAAGAATCTGCGCAGTTGACGAAGAAAAGCCTTGACCCGAAACCTTACCAGGAGCTTGCAGCACGGCGTTATGAAGCACTTCACAGTACCCTGAGGCAGTTATTAGCCCAGAACCCAAAAACCACCGCAGTCCTGAGCAGCGCTCAGGCGGATCCTTTTGGGTTGCAGGCACAATTGGCTTTGTTTAAGCGAATGGTTGACTCAGGAAATGTTGAAGGGCTAGTTGTGGCCCATGAAGCATTCCTGCAGCGTCTGGACGCTTATCTCACTTGGCGCCAGGAAAAGTAACTATCGGAGCAGGATGAAGTGACCATCTAAAATCGGAACAGCACGCGGGTCGAGTTTTGCGGCCCCGCGTTTTTTCGAACGCTCATCGTACTTCTGAAAATCGTACACCATTCTTAAAAGCCCCAGGCGGCATTGCATATCAGGAAATTAAGAGCCTTTGCATGGGCAGTTTGACTTAAGTATCTGCCGCCCACGGTTGAACGTGGTTAAATCCACATAATCTCGATTGAGCGCGGAATAACCGACTTCCGGGAAATCCCGCTCCCGCCAAGGCTGCACCTCCTGAGCGACTTCCAACGAAAGGATAAGAAAACGTCCCGGGACACGTGTCCCAACGCAACCGCTGACTGATAATCCGGCGCCATCCGAAAACCAAGTCTCCGTCCCATGCCTTGCAATCTCTGGAAAGCGTACCTGCTCCGAAGAGATTGGCTAAGACTTCGTTGTGCATCCAGATAACCGAAAGCGGAGCCACGCGTCTCATGTTCTGAAGGCAGCGGTTTGGCGGACGCCTTCGAATCCCTCCGAAAAATAATGGAACGATTTGCCCAATTCGAGCAATGGATAACAGGAGCGAGGGCAGCGCCCAGCAGAGCCATGGCAGAATCGCCAGTCGAAGTTCAGGAGCTGCTCCGGCAGCTCGCCAAAGGGAATGAGACGGCATTCACCGCTCTGTATGAGCGCTACCAGGGGCCGATTTACCGTTTTGCGCTGCACATGAGCGGGAATACAGCAACGGCAGAAGAAGTGACGCAGGAAGTTTTTATGCTGCTGATCGGAAACCCGAAGGGATATCAAGTGGAGAAAGGCCCGCTGGGCGGCTATCTGTTCGGCATTGCGCGCAACCTGACACGGCGTGTGATGCAGCGGTCGCGGCTGGACCTTCCAATTGAAGAGGAATGGCTGGATACAGGAGATTCCGGGTTTACCAGCGATCTGGATGTTCTTTCCGAACTCAGCAACTCTGAGCTACTGGAGTTTCTGCGCAAAGCCGTGTCGGCATTGCCGGAACAATACCGTGAAGTGGTTGCGCTATGTGACCTGGAAGAAATGAGCTATGCCGATGCAGCGGCGCTGCTGGAATGCTCGCCGGGAACGGTGGCTTCGCGTCTGCATCGGGCGCGAGCGATGTTGAAAATGAAATTGAGCTGTCAAAAATGCGTGAAATAGATCCACAATCCAGAGATTTGAAATCAGATGCGCGGCTAAGCGAGGCTCTGCGCGGGCTAGCGGCCTCGTCCCATCGCGGCGCGCCGGCTGAAGTTGGAACTGGACTGGCGGCGGTATTCCGTAAACATCATGCGCGGCGCAGACTGGTACGCCGGGTTAGCGTCGGCACGATAGCGGCAGGTTTGCTAGTGGTGATTGGCCTGATGTCTTTGGGCTCGCTCTCGCCGCATCAAGTGCCGGCAAAAGGAATCGTTCGGGAACAACCAACGGCTATCCCAGTAAAAACTCCAGAAGCAGCGACGGTGGCCAAGGCGGTCCCAAGCGTACCTCGATCGGTGACAAAGCACGTGAAGCCGAAAGCCACGAACAACATCACGGCTTCGCGCCGCCAGTTTCTGGCTTTGCCGGGATACGATCCGACCGTTCCCGCCGACGAGTTGAGCATCGTGCGTGTTCAATTACCCGCGAGCGCGTTATGGCAGATGGGTGCGCCGGTCAGTCCGGATTCAGGAGCGCGGAAATTTATGGTCGACTTTGTTGTGAGCCAGGACGGAACGCCCTACGCCGTGAGATTAGTGCAGTAACAAAATTTTAAGGAGAGTTATCTATGAATCGAATTGCTGTTTTGCTGCTCAGTGCATTGATGATGGCAGGAAGCGCAGCCGCGCAGGAGTCCGCACCGAAGGAAAAAGTGCGTACATTCACATTCACCCAGGATGAACCCATCACCATGATGGCGCCGTTCGGAATGATGCAGGGTGAGCGCCTGCCGGAAGGCAAAATTGAATTCTTCTCTGCTGAAATGGCCGGCGCGGGCGAAGTGGTGACCGCCGCGCCCTACACAGCCACGGCGACCACGGAAAGCACGCAAGTACTGGCCGACGGCAACAGGATTGTGAATAAGACCTCGTCTTT
This sequence comes from Candidatus Angelobacter sp., assembly GCA_036491195.1. Classification (GTDB taxonomy): domain Bacteria; phylum Acidobacteriota; class Terriglobia; order Terriglobales; family Acidobacteriaceae; genus Angelobacter. The sequence continues at coordinate 1,357 of DASXCL010000174.1, read as the reverse complement.
TGTGGCGCGCGACAGCCAGGGCCGCACGCGACGCGAGACCGATCTGCACCGCATCGGCACCATGCAGGTGGATAGTCCAAAGACGGTGTTTATCAACGATCCCGCCACGCATACGCAGTACATCTTCACCCCCGGAGGCGAAGCCACGAAGGTGGTACGCAGCGAAGGCAGCTGGAAAGAAAAGCCGCAGATCATTGAGCTGCGCACGGCGCGTGAGCGCAGTGTGAAAGATAAGGTTTTTGTTACGACGCAGGGCGTGCGGGAGATCCAGCAGAGCAAAGAAAGCAATGAACAGGTAAAGCATGAAGATCTGGGAACGCAGACGATTGAAGGCGTGTCAGCCCAGGGCAAGCGTGAAACGATAACGATTCCCGCGGGCCAGATCGGCAATGAACGGCCCATTGAAATCGTGACAGAAACATGGTTCTCGCCAGAACTGCACACCATGGTGCTGAGAAAGCATTCCGATCCACGCCTGGGCGATAGCACGTATCGGCTGACCGACATCAAGCGCAATGAGCCTGATGCATCCCTATTTCAGCCTCCGGCGGGAACCAAGGTTTTTGTTGAGCCGGCTCTGGAACTGCACAAAGAAATTGCTCCATCAAAAGAGTAGCCTCTTCTCTCCTCTTTTGGTTAGTGAAGGCCGGGCGGCAATGCCCGGTTTTTTGTTGTGACTTAGCTCTGGCGTTTAGATCTCCGCCGGGTTGAAAATAGGGCCATGAAGCGTCTGCGGAGAAGGGACATTCGAGCCGAGGTTCGCCGCCGCCGCGTTCCGACCGAGCAAGATTGGGGTAACTATCCAGCCGACCTCGATCAAAACCATGCCTATCAGAAGTTTTCCGGCAAAACAAATGAAGAAGTGCAGAGGTATTTCAAAAGCAATGCACTTGCAACGACGGAAGACTTGCGGCGGATGCCACGAGTTCCTTTTCAGTATTACATGCTTGGTTTTCGAGATGCCATTGCTGCTGAAGCCTTTGAGCCAACTTGGAAGTCCGATGCTGCAAGCTGCTTCCTCGGTTTAATTCTAGAGAAAATCGAGAAACATCCAGACCATATTTTGGCCATCATGCCTGAGCTTCTACCGACGGCAGAGCATGTAGCTGATAATCAAACTGCATTTGGGGCCAAGGAGAGTGTTTACGGGAGTTTTCTGAAAATATTCAAACGAATCCAAGCCCTTTATGCCGCACTTGGCGGCTGACTGCTTTCATTACTAGTACCGTGACCGCGTAAATGGTAATACGATTAGGTACTTGGCAGAGAATGTATTTGGTTTTATAGCTTGGGCATGAAGGAAGCGAAAGGGTTTAGAGTCCAATTGTCCAAGCAGGAACAGCGGCAATTGAGACGT
>DASXCL010000173.1:0-7571 GCA_036491195.1 Candidatus Angelobacter sp. | reverse complement strand
CATGGCTTCCACGCGCTCGCGTCCGAAGTAGCGCATTACAAACCACAGCTTCAGCGCGCGGAAACGATGGCCCAGCGGAACGCCGTAATCCATCAGGTTGTGCGCCCGCGGATCGTCCTGGGTCTTCAGGTAGTCGGGCGTCAGCGAAAACGCGCGCCGCAGAATGTCCGGTCTTCGCGTGTAGAACGCGCTCAGGTCAATCGGCGTAAGCAGCCACTTATGGGCGTTGAACACCAGAGAGTGCGCCCGTTCCACTCCGGCCATAATGTGCCGCTGTTCCGGCAGGATCGCCGCTGCGCCCGCGTAAGCGCAATCCACATGCAGCCACAGGCCGTGCTTCTCCGCAACGTCAGCAATCTGCGGCACTGGATCAATGCTGGTGGAAGAAGTTGTGCCAACGGTCGCAACCACGCAGAACGGCCGCTTGCCTGCACGCTTGTCTTCTTCGACCATCTTTGCCAGAGCGTCGGCGCGCATGCGAAATTCCGCGTCCGACGCCACCTTGCGGATGTTCTTCTGGCCCACGCCCACGGCAATCGCCCCTTTCTCAATCGACATGTGCGACTGGTCTGACGTGTATAGCACCAGATCGTTGCGGCTTCCCGCCGTCCGCGCCTCGGGATCGACTAGTTCGCGCGCGCAGACAATCGCATGCATGCTGCTGGTGGAAGCCGTGTCATAGACAATCCCAAACCATCCTTCAGGCACGCCGATCCACTGCCGCAGCCAATCCAGCGCGCGCTGCTCCAGCTCCGCCACTGCCGGCGACGTTTTCCAGTGCAGGCCGTTGGTGTTGAGTGCGGCCGCCAGCATCTCCCCCAGGATTGCCGGCGTGGAACCGGTGCAGGCAAAGTAGGCAAAGAATCTCGGATGGTTCCATTGCGTGACTGCCGGCATCACCAGCCGATCAAAGTCGCGCAGGATGGCATCAAAAGGCTCGCCTTTTTCCGGCGCCGACTTCGGCAGAGCGTCCAGCAATTCGCCCGGCTTTGTCCGGGCCAGTACCGGCATTTCCGCCACGTTGCTCAGGTACTCGGCAATCCAATCGACGGTCTGATGGCCGGCGCGGCGGAAATCTTCCACATAGGCCTGCCACTCCGTCTTTTGCTGGGCTGCTGCCGCATCTTTAGAATCAGTGGTTTTGCTCATGTTTAGCCTTTAGCCGTTAGCCTTTAGCGGTTAGCCTTTAGCCAAAGCGGTGTCACACAACATTCAAGAGCTAAAGGCTAAGAGCTAAGGGCTAGAAGCTGCTTTACATTAACTTTCTTGACAACAGCTGAAAATCTAGACTACTATCCGTTGAGCATGCACGCCAGCCGATTTACTTTCGCGTTTACTTACCGCTACCACTTTACGGGTAGCGGCGACGCGGATCTGTGCTGACAATGCAATAAGAAGCTAGTCATCATAAATTACCGCAAGCCGCGATCCCCAGGGGTCGCGGCTTTTGCTTTCAGGGAGCTTTGCCGTCGTGAATCAGCAAACCGATCAGCCAACCGACCAGACAACCGTTACCGGCGAGAAAACGCTCGATCACTGGCGCCGCCAGATTGATGCGCTCGATACCGAGTTGCTTCGCCTGCTTAACCAGCGTGCAGCCATCGCCTGTGAAATCGCTTCGATCAAAGTCGCTTCGGGCTTGCCGGCTTATGACGGCAATCGAGAACGCCAGGTGCTGGCCCGCGTGGTGGAAAAAAATACCGGCCCGCTCGATCAGCAGAGCGTAACGGACATCTTCTCCGGAATCATTCGTGAAACGCGCCGTCTGGGCACGCAGCGCATGGAGGAGCAGAAAACAAGCCTTTAGCTCTTAGCCCTTAGCCTTTAGTTCGGAGTTGCGTGATCCGTTTTTGCTAAAGGCCAAGAGCTAATGGCTAACAGCTATTTGCAAAAGGGGTTACTCCAATGGTGATCAATATGGCAGCGGGTTCGTCGGAAGCGGAACTTCAACATGTAATTGAACGAGTGATCGAGTGCGGTTTTCAGCCGCATGTAACGCGCGGCGCGGAGCGCGCCATTGTGGCCGCGGTCGGCTCAGGCGGGTCACGCATGGCCCTGGAAGCTCTCAAAGCAGCGCCGGGCGTAGAAGATGTTGTGCCCATTGCGCACCCATTCAAGCTGGTCAGCAAAATGGTCAAGAGTGGGCGCACGCAGGTTGACGTTGGCGGCGTCATCATCGGCGGTGAAGATGCTGTGGTGATTGCCGGACCATGCTCGGTGGAATCGCGCGAGCAGCTTTTCTCCACGGCGCGCGCCGTCAAGGCCGCCGGGGCCACGCTGCTGCGCGGCGGAGCTTACAAGCCGCGCACTTCGCCCTATGATTTCCAGGGCCTCGGCGTTGAGGCGCTGCGCTTGCTGCGTGAAGTCCGCGAAGAAGTGGGCCTGCCCGTGGTCACCGAGGTGATGAGCACCAATGACATTCAGCTCATCTGTGACCATGCGGACATGCTCCAGGTAGGCGCGCGTAACATGCAGAACTATGACCTGCTGCGCCAGCTCGCCAAGGCCAGGAAGCCTATCCTGCTCAAACGCGGTCCTTCCGCCAGCGTAAAAGAGTGGCTGCTGGCGGCGGAATATCTGCTGTCCGGCGGCAATGACAACGTTGTGCTCTGTGAACGCGGCATCAAGACCTTTGAAAGCGAGATGACCCGCAACACACTCGATCTCGCCGCCGTGGCGCTGGTGCGCGAACTCTCCCATCTGCCCGTTCTGGCCGATCCATCGCATGGAACCGGCAAGCGCGAACTGATTGCCCCAGCCAGCCGCGCGGCTCTGGCCATCGGCGCCGATGGATTAATCATCGAAGTGCATCCATGTCCGGAGCGTGCGTTGTCCGACGGAGCGCAATCGCTGAACCTGGATGAGTTTGCGCGGCTGATGCAGGGCTTGTCTGCGCCGATTCGGAGCGTGGCAATGTGCGCAAGTATGGCGACGGCAAAGTGGTGATGCAGCATATGCAGATTTGAGACGATCCTGTTTGACGAATACCGCGACAGATACCCGAAGAAACCCACGGAGTTTCAAGAAAGCTTGAAATCAATTAAGAGCTTGTCGGAACAACGCAGTTAATTTAGCAAACGCGGCATGCGTCAGGGGAACGACTTCAGAGTTTGCGGAGAAACTCTTCACCGCAGGAAAGGCTTTTCGTCGCAGATTTATGCCGGTGATTGCAGATTATAAAACTCCAAAGGCGAGTTGAGTGTATCTTTGTCCCAAGTCAGCGCCGGAGGCGCGACGCGAAGTTAGCCCACCCTGAGGCGAGCGACCGGGGGCCCCCAACGCGCGCGGTTTTCGGGTGTTGGGGTAGGCATACGAAGCCGGAAGGGTGGGTAAGCTAGGCGAAGCGAACGAGCCCCATAGGGCGACACAAATCTTTGAAGCTTGCAAACCCGGGCTTCATTTACAGTCATCAATGACCTCGGCAAGCGCCAGGTGAGTCTAAAGACCGTCTAACGTCATGGTGGAACGTTTTATCTACAACATCAATAGGATTGCCTCCTCCTGTTTCTGATCCGCGCGGCCCCTCTATCTCAGGCGCGTTTCCCAGCCGCGCTAGCTCGCCCCAACGAAGCTCCCAGCACTGGATGTGACAAAATCGAAAAAGCTGCGCATTATCGCTTCCGTGTTCAAAAGCTCAATCTCAGCCGAGAAGGTGCTTTCTGTTCTGCCAAGCTCAGTATGGCTCCCATGATGGGATTCGCGTTGACTTGGCTGGCCACGGTCGCCTGCAGATACTGTGCATCCCCAATCAGCAACTGGACCGGGCTGAATGGCCGCCCGCTGGGATCATGACAGCTGGTGGAGATATGCTTGCCGGCCTGCGCTTGCACCTCATTGATCAGTGCTGTCAAGGTGTCGATGGCTGCCTGCCTCTGACCTTTGGAAATGAGGCTGTTTGCCGCGCCGATCTTTGCGTTAAGCGATTGGCTGATGTTATCGATGCAACCAAGCGCCACCAGATTGTTGACGTCTCCGAGCAGGCTGGCGGGCGTGACGGTGATGGTGAAGGTGACCGAGTTCGTCCCGGCATTCCCCAGATTGTCGGCGCTTGCCACCGAGAAGGTGTGTGTGCCCAGCGGCATCGACTCGAGAAACACAGGCTGCCCAGAGTTGAGGCAGGTCGTGCTGCTGCAAAACTGCAAGGCGGACTGACTGCCGAGACTAGCGGCGACCGTGCCAGCATTGACCCCCGAACCAGCCCCGTCAGACTCGCTGTAATTGAGCGTCAGGGTGTCACTGTGCCCGTATTGGGCGCTGGCTAAAGGCTGAACGAATGTGGTCACCGGAGGCGTGTTGTCGAGGATCAGCGTCTTGGTATGCCTCACCTCAAGCAAATGCGAATCCGCCTCGGCCGAGAACTGAAGATCGTATGGGCCATCCCCAGCAGCGCCGTCGGATCCATCGAGATGCACATCCACAAAAGAGGCACCGCCGAGATCCGCCGAGGTTCAATGCACAGGAAACGGCAGGCTTGAGGCGAATATGGGCAGCGGGGCTCCCTGCTTGTGGAATCTGTACTGGAAGTTAGTTCCCGGACTGTTCATAACCAGCGACAGGGTCACCGGAGTGACGAACGTGATGAAGGTTCCATTGCTGCCCGAGAAGCTGGGATTACCCACTATGGGATCTGCGCTGCTGGGCGGGTTTCCGGTCGAGACTGTCTCCACGGTGAAAGTCGTTGTGTATTGGATGTTGCAGCCAAAAATCGTGGTGATCGTGCAGCCGAACTGCGTTGTAGGAGTATCGGGGTTTGGCGGAAGGTAATTGCCGGTGGCTTTGAGATCGAATTCGTAGGTGCCGATGCGATCGTCATTGCTGATGCCCAGATCCAGGAATGAACCTAAAGTGATCCTTGGGTCGCAACCTCCTGGAAAGTTGCGGCACATGAAGGCTTGCTTGCCGCTCGCTTCCACATCGCGGGCTATGAACCCGCCAACGGCCACGTGGATGGTCGCGTCATGGGCCGTATTCACGATGAACGGCGTATTGTCGAATTGGAAGCAATCATCATCGCCATTATCCGTGAGCGCTTCACCGCTGCACGCGTTGTCGCCGCCGTCGAAAGCATTGATTCCATTATTCGTGTCAAAAAATGGGCTCATATAACGCCACTGGCCGTTCACGTTCAGGAAGAGTCGCCAGTCGCCACTGTTCAAAGGACCCGTTCCGTTTTCGTTAATCGTGAATTTGTGCAGCCGCACCTTGAAAGTGCTCACGCCGATGTTGCAACCGCCATCGCCGCAGATGTTTGGGTTGGGGACATCATCCCAGCCGAGCAGGATGCTCTTGGCAAAGTAGTTCGCAATCCCCCCTTTGAAGGGCAGAATGACGCGCAGCCTGGTGGGGCGGGCTGGCACGGGGGGACAACTCGTCTCCGACTGATTTGGTGGTGGCGTGGTGTTGTCAACCAGGCAGATGATTGGGATCACGGTCAAGCAATTGCTAGCATCGGTGCCACCACAAGTGTGCGCCGGAATCTCGCTGTCATGATCGACCACGCGGTATTGCAGCGAAGCGTCGGGCGTAGGAGGAAATACGGTCGAAGGGTAGACGGTAAACCCATTGACGATGGTGGAGGCGCCACTTGTGTCGGGCAGCGTATAGTCGGTGACGGGCGGGTAGATATCGAACACGTAATTGCGGTCGTTCACGGGATCCCAGGGGACAGTGTGGCCGCTGCCGCAAGTGGTATAGCCATCGCCGAAGATAACGCTGTTAGAATCCGTATAGGCTGGGCTTGCGGCCACCAGGCTGCAGAGGTCATTTGCGCCGCCACCGTTTCCGCTTACAAATATATCCGCTTCAGTAACTGGCACCTGGGTAGGCGCGGTTGTGGCCCCGGGTTGCGGCACGCCTGTTACGGGCAAATAGCTTTCCGGATCCGGATAGCTGGGCTCGGAAGTTCGCTGCCGGGGAAATGAATCCAGAGCCGTATGGAACAGACGTTGGATCACCAGTGCCTGCGGCGGGTGAATCTCGGTGTCGTAGCTTACAAACCGGGGATCGCTATTCCCGTTATGGCCACAATCGAAAATCCAGTGCCCCAGGACCCAGATACGATCTCCAGGACTTGGCCACACGAACTCGGGCACGGCGCCCCAAATCCTCTGGAAACCTTCCTGCTCGTCCATGAGGCTGGCATTGTCCCACTCGACTTCCATGTCAGGCTGTAAAGCAACTGTTCCATCCGGGTTCGTATGATAGGAGAGCACGTAATCATAGGTGGGCGAGTCGGGGGTCAGCTTGAACGTGAAATCATGGCTATAGTGAGTCCAGGCGAGGTCCTCCTCGGCGACCTCCGCAGTGGCTTGATAGTCGTTGCCCGAAATGAAATCAGGGGGCCGGGTCACGAACCCCTCAACCAGTTGCAGCGGCTGGTTGAGCCCGATTTGTGTCGGGTCCACGATTATCCTTGCCCACTCCGGATCAGTACGCGCTGGACTCGGAACCGACTTACCGAGCAAGCTGATTCCCTCAAGCTCAGCGGAACTGCAGCCCGCATCGAAAGCCTTGGTTGACGGAATGCGGTTCCCAACACTCTGCGCTGGCAGAGGCCGCGCCAGCAGAAACAGCAATCCGATCAAAAAAGCAATTGGCAGGGATGAGTTGAAGGCGTAGTCGGATACTGAGAGTACCCGGCGCATGGAATGGATTCGCAACTTCGCGTTGCTGAACATTCTCAGGAAACATCTCCGTGCTAAACAACCGTCAGCACCAATAGTGCCCGCTGTGAAATCAATTGGATGTGGCATAAACTGTTTCGTCCCTTTTCTTGATTCCCCAAACTCCCACGGTGCCCGCATTGTCTTAATGCGGAGGTACTCCAGCCCTAACGGTGTTAGCAACATTTCACATTTCACTGCTAGCGATCCGGCTTGGCCGGGACAGACCGAACCTACCCTTTTAGCTCCGAGCCTGGTGGCATAATTTCGACCCGCAAAAAGTGTACTCGCGAAGACCACACAAGCAATCGAGAAGAGTTGGCCGAACTTACACCCAGTTAAGGCTTGCCGTCACTGGGCGCGTTTCGCACATTTTCCGGTTGTTAATCTGGCACCACAGGTCTTAGCATGTCAATAGTTCGGAGTTCATCTTTGGTCCATTTGTGAATCATTGCGCAAGCTGCTGAAATGATGATGTTTACTGGACTGAATCATCAGCCTGACGTGTGCTAGACTGGCAGCGCCTTGGCTATCGGACAAACTGATGAAATAGGTCTCTAGAATTAAAATTAAGCGCTCAATAGATTAAGCCTAGGAAGGAATAGAGTTGCAGATATTTTAAATTCAATTTTTTGTTTATCATAAAGTTAATTTTTTCTAAGTTTTGGTTTTTGGTCATCTTTCCGTTCGAACCTTCTGATGCAAACTCAGCGGGTCGACCGATGAGGACGCTCGATCATTCGTTAAGAATGATGCGCTTGGAAAAACCATACTAGTTCTCCGACCGCATGATTAAAGGACTATATCGGAATTTTTCTCTCGCCTTGGTGCGGTCGAACTTCCATTGAATGCGAACTTTCTGGAGATTGGCCGCCTGAGTCCAGGCCAGCACCTCTGCGTTTAATCGGG
>DASXCL010000172.1:0-6588 GCA_036491195.1 Candidatus Angelobacter sp. | reverse complement strand
CGATAACTCAAACCTGCCGTTCGCGTCGGTCACCGCATAGTAAGGATGGGGAACCACAAATAGTTCCGCGTTCATCCAGGTATGTCCGCCGTTGCACTTCAAGTTGACTAGGCCGGGCGTCGACATCTGCCGCGAAATTACCTGATTGGGAAAAGGAAATGGCAAGTTATAAGTTGCGGCTCCGTCCATGTGCACCGTGTGCAGAGTCGCGTCAGAGCTTTTCATCTGCAGCGTGGCATCCGCCGGAACCAGGAGGATGTGTGGTTCATAGCGACAATTGCGCTGGTCCAAAAACTGTCGTTGCGGCGGAATATCCATGCTCTTGCCGGCTGAAATATCCTTGAGATAAATAACGGCGTTGGCGACTCCGCCCTGTGGACTTATCAGAATGCGCTCAAGATCGCGGGTTTTATGCGACTCAGGGTCACAGATCTGCGGATCTTTGTTGATGGCGAGGGTTGGAACATGCGGCAATGGGCCTTCCCACTTGACCGTGCCACTTATAGTGCCGCCATTGGTGACGGTAATGGACTGATAAGTTTGCGACTGGGCGCACGCAGCCGAAAATATGGTGGCCAACAAAGCGGCCGGGAAAAGTCTTCTCACAAATGCCTCGGATCCGGGTTGCAACAACTGGTGCTGGTGGCTTGCTCTTTGAATGCTAATTCATGATTCCCGGAAGGCAAGTGACGTGAGTAACGTCGATTTGGCGGCAGGAACTAACCGGACTTCAGCGCTTAGCCAGCGCCATAATTGCGAGTACCACGGGAAGATAGATGACGGAAGCATGCAGCAGGCGACTGGCGAGTACCCTGGAGGCCCCCTGTGCCAGTCGGATCGCATGGTAGAGGAGAAACGCTCCAGCCAGGATCATGGATCCCAGGTAAAGCGTGCCGGGATGCGCCAGGGCCGGCAGCATGGTCGTCACAATTAAGGCGCCGGTGAAAGCGAGAATCTCAGTCCGAGTGAAGCGAGAATCGAGATCGAAGCGCGGCAGCATTCTGTATCCGGCCCGGTCGTAGTCTTCTCGGTACATCAGAGCGATTGCCAGGAAGTGCGGGAACTGCCACAGGAACAGGACCGCAAAAAGAAACATGGCTTGCAGGTTGATGGTTGCGGCCGCGCCTGCCCATCCGATCAACGTAGGCATGGCGCCGGGAAATGCGCCCAGCAAAGTACATAGCGGTGTGCGGCGCTTGAGCGGCGTGTAGACCAGCAGGTAACTCAAAAAGGTAGAAATGGCGAGCAGGGAAGAGAGCCTGTTCACCAGGAACGCGAGGTACAGCCCCCCGCTGATGCTCAGGAACGCGCCAAAGATGAAGGCCTCGCGAGCGCTGATTCTTCCCGATGGCAAAGGACGATTAGCTGTACGGCGCATCCGTCCGTCCCACGGAATCTCCATCCATTGATTCAGTGTTGCGGTGCCGCTTGCCACCAGCAGGGTCCCGACTAATGTGTTGATTAATCCAGGAAGATGAAATGGCCCGCGCAGGCCGAGGTAATATCCTGCCGACGTCGTCATTAGAATCAGCAGGTTCACTTCGGGCTTGGTCAGGATGTAATAATCCCGCAGCCTCGAAATTGCACTGCTCATCAGGCTCTTCGGTTCATCACTCAAGGTTGTCGTCTTCACTTTCAACTTCATCGGACTCGCCGGACCTGAACTGGTTTCTCTTGCTGTAGGCCAGCCAGGTAATTCCCACCGACATGAACATCGGCGGCACCATTAAAACCAGGATGCCGTCGCGTAACGAGTGGATGAATCGAGCCCCGCTCGCCGCCGCCTGCGTATAACAAAGTGCGCAACTCTGTGGCAACGCCGGAATCGCAAACAGCAGCACGCCAGTCAGCAACAGTGCGTATTTTGTCCGCTTCAACATAGTTTCTGACACCACATTATCGTGTCCCGGCTCAATGCGCAAAGGGGCGCATATTCAAAAGCCGGAAACTGTCCGACCAGATCATATTCATCATCGTCAATACGAATACAGCTGCGGGAAGTAGGAACAGCGCCAGCGTTCTCTTTTCGGACCGCATGTGCATGAAGAAAGTAATGGCTAATCCGGCTTGAATGATGGCCAGCAGCAACATCCTGATAAAAATGCGGTAGGCATCGATGTGCTCGTAGGCGATCAGAATCTGCAGTCCTGAAATTGCCAGAATGACGACATAGACCAGCAGATACATCGTAAGATTGTCGCTCTGCTTTTCCGCCGGGTTCATAGCGCTCCTTGCCTATTGCTTGATGTTTAGCAGGTACACAAACGGGACAACAAACATCCACACCAGATCAACGAAGTGCCAGTACAGGCCCCAAATCTCAAGATCTCCCTGGTCGTATCGGCCGCGCTTGTAGCCAAGAGTGACAACGGTGATGGCAATGCAGCCTGCCACCACATGTGTAAGGTGCAGTCCGGTAATGCTGAAGAATGCTGCGCCGAAGAGGTTGGATCCCCAGGGATTGCTGAATAACCGCAGACCTTCGCCAATCAGCCCCAGCCACTCTTTAATGTGGAGCAAAGCAAAAATCAGTCCGCCCACAACAGTGATGAAGCTCCAGGTAATAGCTCGGGGTTTGTCGCCGGCACGAGCGGCGCGCATGGCAATCAGCATGGTCAGGCTGCTGCTGACCAGGATGAAAGTCATAACGTACGCGTTCACGACGCTGGAAGTTTCGAAAGGACGTGGCCAGTCGGGAGTGGCGTTGCGCAGATAGCCGTAGGCAAAGAGCAGGGCGCCGAAGGTGATGGCATCAGAAATGATGAACAGCCACATCACCAGCTTTTTGTGGGAAATAGCAAATGCCGGAGCTTCCTGGATTTCCAAATCCGGTGAATTGCCGACCGTCAAGTGTGCTTCGCTCACCTTGCCTCCTGAGGCCTCTTCATCATCTACGCGCGCCAAAAGATTGCAGCGCACTGGCTTCGTCCGACTGTATATCGAAGACCGCGGACAGACGGGTCATCTGCAGCAGATCCTTAACCCGCTGGCTGGGGTTGACCAGCTTCATCTGGCCGCCTTGTCCGCGAACGCTGGTATAGGTACGAACCAGTTCTCCCAGCCCGGAGCTGTCAACGTAGCCGACACCATGCAGATCAAGCAAAATTTTCTTGATGCCTTTTTCAAGGGCCTGGCTGATCCTTTCGCGCACGGCCACGCTACCGTCTCCGATTGTTATACGTCCACTGACTTCGATGACGGAAACGTCGTCCACTTCGCGCCCAGAAACCTGGGTTTTCACCGGCACCTGCCCGCGCAAGCCCATGCCAAGCCTGTCGAGGATGCTGCAGGCGTTGGTTGCGGTTTCTGCTGAATCGGTACGCACCACGATCAGAGAGCGCCCCGCTTTCAGAACTTCGTGAAAAAAGGCCACGTCTTCAGCCGCTTTGGCGTCAGGGGTAGGCTTCAACGCCTTATCCGAGTCTGCGATTTTTCCGCCGACGGCAGCGCCTGTGCCGGCGCCCGCTAGCCCCAGCAGGGCCGCCGCTCCAAATCCCAGAGCAAATACCGGCCCGATGCCAGGAATAAGCAAGGTAGCTGCGGCCACGCCTGCCGAAGCCCCTGTCGCCAGGCCCATAAATCCCCCAAGGCTGGCCCCGAGCTGCTTGCCAACAGTCTTGGCTTCAGATTCCGAACGGCTCAGGAATACGATCGCATCTTCCGGCACATGTTGCTTGAGCAGCGCGCCCACGGCCTCTTCCGCGCGCTCACGGGACGAGAATACACCGATCACCGTTTCCATTGATGTGTCTCCTGGGACGTTCTCGGTAACTCTAGGTTCATATCCGAATCAGTAAGAGCACTAACAGATAAATCCACAGAACAGCCATGAAATGCCAGTAGCGCGAAGCCGCATCAAGCGTGTTCCGCCGCAGAACCGAACGATGAAGTTTGCTGATGACATACACAAGCCCGAACAATCCGCCGATTACATGCAAAGCGTGCAGCACGGTAAAAATATAAAAAAACGAAGTGCTGGGGGCGGAAGAAAGATAAAGACCCTCCGCTCTTAACTGTTGCCACGCCAGATATTGCCCGACGACGAAAACTCCCCCAAGCACGAGGGTTCCGTAAAGCGCGCGCAACGCAGCGGTGGCATCAGCCGCGGCGCGATTGATTTGTGCGAATCGCCGACGCGCGATCTGCAGCGTAAAGCTGCTGGCGATCAGGGTCAGCGTGTTGAAGTAGAGGATCGTTGGAAACGCGAAATGCCGCCAGTCGCTGGCCGATCCCTGGCGCACCACCATGGCGCTGGTGAAAGCGGCGAAGGTCATGCTGATGGCAGCCAACCCTACCCATACGCCAGTGCTGGGAGCTTCCGAGTAATCGGGCTTCACGCGGCGACTTCCCCGTGAAGGGGGAGCCATCGGTGGTGCTTGCAATATGGTCGCCATAGCGTTCCTTAGGGTAGCTTCTCATCGTCACGCACGGTTTGTATCTCCTCTGGCGAATCCTGCATGACGAAATCGCCGGTCGATCCTTCAATGCCGTATTGATAAGGGTCGTGATAGACGATCGGATGTTTACCACCGAAATTGTTCCACGGCGGCGGCGAAGGAATACTCCACTCCAGCGAAGTCGCATTCCAGGGATTGTCCGGAGCGGGCTTGCCCTTGAAACGGCTGTAAATCAGGTTGTAGAGGAAGATCAGTTGCACCGCGCCGGTTAAGAGCGCGGCAATCGAAATGAACTTATGCACCGGCATCAGCGGCGCCAGGTAGTCGTCAACGAATGCGGAGTAGCGGCGTACATTTCCGACCAGGCCGAGGTAGTGAAAGGGCATAAAGATGCAGTACGTGCCAACAAACGTTCCCCAGAAGTGAATCATCCCAAGCTTTTCGTTCATCATCCGCCCGAACATCTTGGGAGCCCAGAAATACGTGCCGGCAAACATTCCGAAAATGGCGGCAACGCCCATCACCATGTGGAAATGCCCGACGACAAAGTAGGTGCCATGCAGATACACGTCAATGGATGGCTGCGCAAGAAAAAAACCGCTGATGCCACCGGTCACGAACATTGAGACGAACCCCAGGGCGAATAGCGATGCGCTGGTGATCTGCAAGTTAGAACCGTAAAGGCTGCCGATCCAAATCAGAGTCAGGATGGTGGCTGGAATGGTGATCACGAGGGTCGGAAAGGAGAACACCAGCGCCGAGAAGGGATTCATTCCGCTCAGGAACATGTGGTGTCCCCAAACCATGTAGCTGAGAAAGCCGATGGCCATCATGCAATAGATGACGACCTTGTGGCTGAGCAACGGCCGCCGGTAGCTGTTGATCAGGATGTGCGAAATAATTCCAGCGGCGGGAAGAATGGCAATGTAAACCTCGGGATGGCCGAAGAACCAGAATAGGTGCTGCCAGAGCAGCGGCGACCCGCCGGAGTGCTCAGTGATCAATCGGTCGCTCACGACCAGGTTCGATGGAACGAAGAAGCTGGTGCCCGCCACGCGATCCAGGATCAACAGAATGCAGGCGGGAAGCAGAACTGCGAACGCCAGTAGTCCGATGCATGAAGTAATGAACCATGCCCAGGTGCAAATCGGCATGCGCATCAGTGTCATTCCCTTGGCGCGAAGATCGAGAGTGGTCGTGATGAAATTCAAGGAGCCAAGGAGTTGGCCGATGCAGAAGATGGCGATGGAAACCGCCCAAAGCGTCTGTCCAACTGCTTGTCCCGGTCCCGTGCCTGGAATTGCATTCAGGGGAGCATATGCGGTCCAACCGGAAAGCGGCGGCCCATCGCCGACGAAGAATGCGGCGACCAGAACGCAGAATCCGACAAACGTCACCCAGAAGGACATCATGTTAAAGCGGGGGAAAGCCATGTCTTCCGCGCCAATCTGTATAGGCAGAAAATAGTTTCCGAAGCCGGCGAAGGGCACGTTTGTGAGTACAAAGAAGACCATGAGCGTACCGTGCATGGTCATGAGTTGAAGGTAATACTCGGGAGTGATAATTCCGCCGGGTGCACCGTTTGGCGAGAGCTTGTCCAAGAGCGGAATCGCGGCATTCGGCCATACCAGGTGAATGCGCATCAACCAGGAAAGGACCATTCCGATAACGACTGCCAGCAGTCCGAGCCCGTAATACTGTTTACCGATCACCTTGTGGTCAACGCTGAATACGTTCTTGCGGATAAAACCCTGCGGTGGCGCGTGGTGCGCAGCGTGCGCGGAAACCTCAGACATTTGTCATTACCTCACCTGGGTTTAAAGCCCCTAACCGTTCGGAACCAGTTCGCGGCACGACTCAAGCCGTGCTTCCAGTTTCTGCAATGCGTTCAAACCTACTGCAACGAAGCCTCCTGCTTGATCCAGGCATCGTAATCCGGTTGCGACATTACATTCAAATAGGCTTTCATGTTGTAGTGGCCGAGGCCGCAAAGCTGCGTACAAACAATCTCATACCGCCCAACTTTGGTGGCCGTGAAATGCAGCTGCAAGTCGAGGCCGGGAACGAAATCCTGTTGAATGCGCAATTCACGTACGTAGAACGAATGCCCGACATCCTTGGCGTGCATTAAAAGCCGGATCTCTTTGTTTATGGGGATGCCCATCTCCGCAGTGACAATGTCGTCTTTCGA
>DASXCL010000171.1:0-5933 GCA_036491195.1 Candidatus Angelobacter sp. | reverse complement strand
AGCACGATTTATGACGGATCAGTGCATGGCCGGTTGCAGCGTATGCGGCAGGAACTGGCGACAGCGTAAGGAACAAAGAAAAAAGGATTTATGGCTCAGATAAAAGCAGACGAAATAACAAAGCTCATCCGCGAGCAGATTGAAAATTACGAATCCAAGGTTTCTGTGGATGAGGTGGGCACCATCATCTCGCTCGGTGACGGAATCGCCCGCATCCATGGGCTGGACAAAGTCATGGCTGGCGAACTGCTCCAGTTCGGGCACGGCGTTTCCGGCTTGGCTATGAACCTGGAAGAAGACCAGGTAGGCGCGGTGCTGCTGGGAGAATTCACTGAAATCAAAGAAGGCGACGAGGTGAAGCGCACCGGAACCATCATGTCAGTCCCCGTGGGTGAGGGCATGATTGGCCGCGTGGTGAACGCGCTGGGCCAGCCTATCGATGGCAAAGGACCTATAGCTTCCAACAAGCAGATTGCGATTGAGCGCATCGCTCCGGGCGTGATTGACCGCCAGCCAGTGCGTGAGCCCATGGCGACCGGCATCAAGGCCATTGACTCGATGATTCCTGTGGGACGCGGCCAGCGTGAATTGATCATTGGCGACCGCCAGACCGGCAAGACCGCCGTCGCTCTGGATACGATCATCAACAGCAAGGGCAACAACCTTATTTGCATTTACAATGCGATTGGGCAAAAGCGTTCGTCGATCGCTCAAGTCGTCAAGGTGTTGGAAGACAATGGCGCCATGGATTACACAATCGTGGTAGCGGCTTCCGCTTCCGAGCCTGCGCCAATGCTTTATCTTGCGCCGTACGCGGCCTGCGCCATGGGCGAATACTTCCGCGATAGCGGCAAGCACGCGCTGGTGATTTATGACGATCTTTCCAAGCACGCCGCTGCGTACCGCGAAATTTCATTGTTGCTGCGCCGCCCGCCGGGACGTGAAGCGTATCCCGGGGACGTGTTCTATCTCCATTCGCGTCTGCTGGAGCGCGCGGCGAAAATGTCAGACAAGAAGGGCGGCGGTTCACTCACCGCGCTTCCCGTTATCGAAACGCAGGCAGGCGACGTTTCCGCTTACATTCCGACGAACGTTATTTCCATCACCGACGGCCAGATCTTCCTCGAAACCGACTTGTTCAACTCCGGCGTGCGCCCCGCAGTGAACGTCGGCATCTCGGTAAGCCGCGTCGGCGGTTCGGCGCAGATCAAGGCCATGCGGCAGGTAGCCGGCACGTTGAAGCTGGAACTGGCGCAGTATCGCGAACTAGCGGCTTTTGCGCAGTTTGGTTCCGATCTGGACAAAGCCACACAGGCGCAGCTCAATCGTGGCAAACGCCTGGTGGAAATTCTAAAGCAGGACCAGTACCAGCCGCTTTCATTCGGCAAGCAGATCATGATCATCTATGCCGGAACCAACGGCTTCCTGGACGACCTGGAAGTCGAGCACGTGCGCGCGTTCTCTGAAGAGCTGAACAAATATGTTGAGTCGATGAATCCCAAGCTGCTGGATACGATCATGGAGAAGAAGGCGATCGACGACGCGATGAAGGCGGAAATCGAGAAGACGCTGAAGGAGTTCAAGCAGCGTTTTGTTGCCGAGCGGCAGTCGGAGAAAGCCGCAGCCAAGGTTGAGGCGACCAGCGGACGTTAGCGAAGCGGGAGTCCCGCTGCCGAAATCCCGAGCGAGCGTGAAGCGCGAGCCGAAGGACCTGAACTTACGAAGTTTTTGGGAGATCATTAAAAGCAAGTATATGGCGAACCTTTTAGACATCCGGCGGCGAATCCGCAGCGTGCGCAACACGCGGCAGATCACCAAGGCCATGCAGATGGTCTCGGCGGCCAAGCTGCGGCGCGCGCAGGAACGGGCACTGGCGGCGCGGCCTTACGCGCAGATGCTGACCAATGTCCTGAAGTCGCTCGTGACCCGCGCGGACGTTTATGATCCCCAGACCGGAGAAGCGCTGCACCCGCTGCTGGTCCGTCGCGAGGAAAAAACAACGCTGCTGATCGTGGTCTCAGGCGAGAAAGGGCTTGCCGGAGCGTTCAATTCCAACATCCTGAAAGCCGCAGCCAAATTCATTGACATCAAGAAAGACAAGAATATCGATGTGCTGAGTGTAGGCCGGAAATCGCGCGACTATTTCCGTCGTCGCTATCCTCTGGCGACAGAGAAAGCGGAGAACCGCAAAGGGCCGATCCAGATCGTCGGCGAATATGTGGGCCTGATGAATCGGGCGCAGTTCGCCAGCGCGCGCGAGATCGCCGAGCGGGTCGTCCGTCTTTATACTGAAACGAAAGTTGATTCGGTTTACATCGTTTATAACGAGTTCAAGTCGGTAATTGCGCAACGGCTGGTGGTGGACGACGTGCTTCCGATACGCGCCATCGGCGAACAAGTACACGAGATGACCGAAGAGACCACGGAAGAACAGCTTAAGCAACGGCTGGAAGCGGCCAAGCATGCCGGAGTTGGCGTCCGCGGAACTGATACCAGCGAAATGGACAAGAAAGCTGCAGGCTTTGGCACGGCGCAAGTGGATTACATTTACGAGCAGCCTCCAGATGTGCTGTTCCGTGATCTGCTGCCGCGATATATTTCCGTGCAACTGTTCCGGGCCATGCTGGAATCAGAAGCCGCAGAGCACGCGGCGCGCATGACAGCCATGGATTCGGCCACCAGCAACGCGTCTGACATGATTGATTCGCTCACGCTGGCCATGAACCGGGCCCGCCAGGCGAAAATCACCTAAGAGATTATTGAGATTGTGAGCGGCGCGGCCGCAGCGCAGTAAAGTGGGACTCCCGAGCAGAGCGAGGGATCGCTATCGCCGCGAAGAATTTTTGAGTTGTAAGTTGGTGGGAGGGTGCTTGGAAGAACGTAGCGATCCCTCACCCGCAAAAAATGCGGGATTCGGGATTGCAGAAAAGAGTTCAGATTTTGCTAGCTGCTAATTGCTAGCTGCTAATTGCTATTTAAAGGTCATTATGGCTACTCAAAACATAGGCAAAGTGATACAGATCGCGGGACCCGCGGTTGACGTGGAATTTTCTGAAGGCAGTCTTCCGCCGATTTACCAGGCGCTGCGCGTGACGAGTGAAGGCTTCAAAGTGCCGGAACCGATTGACGTGGTTCTGGAAGTGCAGCAGCATCTGGGCGAAGGCCGCGTGCGCACCGTCGCAATGCAGGCCACGGACGGCATGGTGCGCGGCATGAACGCCCACGATCTCGGCGGTCCCATCTCGGTACCGGTGGGAAAGGAAACGCTGGGCCGCGTGATGAACGTCATCGGCGAGCCGGTAGACCAGTTGGGCCCGATAAAGGCGGCCAAGCGGCTGCCCATCCATCGGCTGGCGCCCTCGTTCGATGAGCAGGCGACCAAAGCCGAAATGTTTGAGACCGGAGTGAAGGTCATCGACCTGATCCAGCCCTTCTTGAAGGGCGGAAAGATCGGCCTATTCGGCGGCGCTGGCGTAGGCAAGACAGTTGTGATCATGGAACTGATCAACAACGTAGCCAAGCACCACGGCGGATATTCCGTGTTTGCCGGCGTGGGAGAGCGTACCCGTGAAGGCAATGATCTGTGGCTGG
This sequence comes from Candidatus Angelobacter sp., assembly GCA_036491195.1. Lineage (GTDB taxonomy): Bacteria > Acidobacteriota > Terriglobia > Terriglobales > Acidobacteriaceae > Angelobacter. Next base: position 2,342 of record DASXCL010000171.1, on the reverse strand, counting down.
AAATGACTGAGTCCGGCGTAATCAAGCCGGGCGTAGCCGCGGAATCAAAAGCGGCTTTGATCTACGGGCAGATGACGGAGCCGCCCGGAGCGCGCTTGCGTGTGGCGCTGACTGGTCTTACTGTTGCTGAATATTTCCGTGATGAAGAAGGCGCAGATACGCTGCTCTTTATCGATAATATTTTCCGGTTCACCCAGGCAGGATCAGAAGTGTCCGCGCTGCTGGGCCGCATGCCTTCCGCCGTGGGTTACCAGCCGAACCTGGCCACGGAAATGGGCGAGTTGCAGGAGCGCATCACCTCAACCAAGCGCGGATCGATCACCTCAGTGCAGGCAATTTACGTGCCCGCCGACGATCTGACCGATCCTGCCCCAGCGACGACCTTCGCCCATCTGGATGCGACGACGGTGCTTTCGCGTCCGCTGACGGCGATTGGAATTTATCCTGCGGTTGATCCGCTGCAATCGACTTCGCGCATTCTTGATCCGCACATCGTGGGTCAGGAACATTACGATGTGGCGCAAGGCGTGAAGAGAATTCTGCAGCGTTACACCGATCTGCAGGACATCATCGCGATTCTGGGAATTGAAGAACTCAGCGAAGAAGACAAGCTCACGGTTTCCCGCGCGCGCAAGGTGCAGAAGTTTCTGTCTCAGCCCTTCTTTGTGGCTTCACAGTTTACGGGCATGCAAGGCCGGTTTGTGAAGGTGGCTGACACGGTGCGTAGCTTTAAGGAAATCATCGAGGGCAAGCACGATGAAATTCCGGAGCAGGCCTTCTACATGAAGGGCGCGATTGAAGAAGTGCTGGAAGCGGCGGAGAAGATGAAGTCCGGAGCAGCAGCGTAAGCAATGGCAGAGACCATTCAACTCGAAATCGTGACGCCGGAACGGCTGGTGGTGAATGAGGCCGTCGACTACATTGAGATTCCCGGCAAAACCGGGTATCTTGGCGTGCTGCCGGGCCACGCTCCGCTTATCAGTGAACTGGCTGCCGGGGAACTTACTTATCGCATGGGCAACCAGACGAAACGCGTCGCCGTGGCATGGGGGTTTGCTGAAGTCCTACAGACCAAAGTTACGATTCTGGCAGAAACCGCGGAAAAAGCAGAAGAGATAGATACCGCGCGCGCCGAGGCGGCAAAGCGAAAAGCCGAAGCGGAATTGCAGAAGGCCGGGCCGGAAGGCAATGCTGAAGCTCAGGCGGCATTGCAGCGGGCAACCGCGAGGCTGGATGTGGCAGGCAAGCCGAAAAGCTAGCGGGAGCTAAGCAGCTTCTTCGGCAGCAGATAAGTAAATCCCGTAAAAAATTCCCACCGTGTGCTGGTCGAAGTAAGACCGCGATTAAATCCCACATCAAAAACCAGGTTTGGCCGAGGCGCATAGGTTGGTCCAAACAGAAAACCCGCCGCATGTCCGTTTTGAAATGGCTGCGTGAAATGCCAGAGCTCGCCTCCCAAACCAAATTTACCCCGCAGGCTGTGCGCGATCGAAAGCGTCTGACCGAATTGGGCGCGATGCCGCGCGTCCTGAATCTGCTCATTAAAGAGAGCATTGGTATCAATGTGGAATCCAACTACATCTGTGGAAACCAGAAAGATTGCCGATTGACGATTGGAGCCGATGTCGAGATCAGGAGCAGTGCCGCCAAAAACGCGCCGGAAATAACTTACTGAAACAGTCGGACGTTTCTTAGTGCCGGCAAGCAGCACTGCCTGAAGGCCCGCCGATATGTCGCCAGAATCATTTGATCTGAGAGGCCCAAGATCGGAATGGGCGAAAGGCTGCGTTTGCAGAAGCAACTCCACGCGCTGGTTCACCGAGAACTTCATCACTTCATTGAAGCTAATCTGGTTGGGCAGATCAGGAGAGTGCTCCGCGCCCAGTACGCCGGTTTCAAATTGCAGATAGCCCACGGGCGTGAGTGTGGCCGGCGTGGAGACCGTGGGACGGCCAGGATTAGCTTCCTGCGCCCAAGCGGCTACCGCCAGATAGAAAAATAATGTGACGGCAACCGTCTTCCGCAAGTAGTTCCCCCGCCCGCTCAAGAAATTTCGTCTGCAACAAATTTAGCTGAATAACCCGGTAGAGAAGAATTTATTCCAAGTTTAATTTGCCGCCCTTTTTCAGGGGTTGAATTTGGCATCTCTTTGAGGCGACGATTTGGCCGATGGCCTCAGGCCGCCGGGCGTTTGGTTTCGCGCGACCGGCCAAAGACCATCTTTTTCAACTCCAGCGCATTGTGCGCCGCGTAACCTGCCTGGTCATTATCAAAGTAAATGTAAATGGCTTTCAATCTGGTTGACCATTGCTCAATGCGCCTCGTCCATTCGCGCAATTGTG
>DASXCL010000170.1:0-13611 GCA_036491195.1 Candidatus Angelobacter sp. | reverse complement strand
CGTTTACCACGACAAGGTCCATCTTTCCATCCTTGTTCCAGTCCACTGCGGCTATGCCAATCGGCGACTGACCGGTGGCGAATTGAAGCTGCGGACGAAAAGTTCCATCGCCGTTGTTGATAAGAATGGAAACAGTGTTGGACGCGAAATTGGCCGTAGCCAGATCAGGGATATGGTCGCCGTTGAAATCGGCGGTAATGAGTTGCATCGGTTCCAATCCAACCGGATAACTTTTTGTGTTGAAACTTTGGCTAAAACCGGTGAGTGAAGCGAACAGGCAAAAGGCAACAACCAGAAGGCTTTTCATGGGGTCGAACTCCGAGTCGCGTAACAACTCGTGTACTGGGATGTACTAATTGATAAACAGAGTTGCTGCCGGATGGCTCAACAAAAGTTACTTAGCTCTGGATTAATGCGAACAGCGCCTTTCTAACGGATATCACCGCGAAGATAGGCACAAAGAAAAAGGCCCGTCATTTTCCTGACGGGCCTTATCTTCAATTAGAAGCTTCTTAGCGGTTGGACTGCTGTGCTGCTGCGCGCTGGGCCACGATCTTTCTGGCGTTTTCCGCCAGTTCCCGGGCTTTGGGCAGCTGATTGAGGGCCGTGATGACCTGCGGATCGTTCTCCGCTCTCACCCGCAAACCTTCTTCCTGTCCGAATTCGGAGATGAAAAGCTCCGTTTTGATGCTGGACTTGATGTAGTCCGTGCCTTCAGTCAGGTCGGCTTCCGTATACGGGATCTTCTGCGCGTCCAGAAATTTGCGAAACTCCTGCATCACCGCATCGGTCACTTCAAAATTCTTGTCTACATGGCGGTTGGCCAGGTAATGCTCGGCGAAATTGAAGAACGCGTATTTCACCAGCAGGGAATCTTCAAAGTGCGTGGTCTTGAACGGCTTCACTTTTGTGTCCGGAGTAATGCCGCCGCCGCCGAACATAGTGCGCCCGCTGTCCGTCAGCTTTACTTCCTTGGAGGGCGTTGTCGTGTTCGTGTTAGCGTTGTTGTTCGGATTATCTTCCTGCTCCCGCGCGTAATAATAATCGTAGAGAGAAACGCCGTTGTAGTCGCGCTGGATCAGGCGTCCGCTCGGCGTGTAATACTTGGCTGTGGTCAGCGCCAACCCGGTGTTCTCTGAGAGCGGATACACGGTCTGGACCAGCCCCTTGCCGAAAGTCACTTCGCCCACGATCAATCCACGATCATGGTCCTGAATGGCGCCCGAAACAATCTCCGCTGCTGACGCCGTGCCACGGTTTACCAGCACAACCAGCGGATAATCTTTTCCGCCGTTGCCGTGCGCTGCTTTATACATCTTTTCCGGTGAGCTGCGTCCGCGATGCGAAACAATGACCTGTCCCTTCTTCAGAAATTTGTCTGCTACGCCCACGCCTTCATTCAGCAGTCCGCCGGGATTGCCACGAAGGTCAAGTACCAGCCCTTTCAGGTCGCCAAACCCCTGTAGCGCGTCTTCCACTTCCTGTTCCGTGGTTTCATTGAACGCCGTTACGTGCATGTAGCCGATGCCGGGCCGAATCATGAATTTCAGGTCAACGCTGTTGCGCGGAATCTCGTCGCGAATCACGTTGAACTCAAGCGGCTTCTCATTGCTCTCACGCAGGATCGAAATGTGGACGTTGGTACCCTTGGGGCCCTTGAGGAGATCGGCAACGTCGCTCACGCTCATGTTGTCCGTGGCTTTGGCATCCACTGCAATAATCACATCGCCCGGACGCAGTCCCGCCTTATACGCAGGCGTTCCGGCAAAGGGCGCTACCACAATGATCTTGTTGTTGCGCGGGGCAATCTGCATGCCCACGCCGTAATATTTGCCGCTCTGCTCTTCGCGCAGCAGCGAATACGACTTGGGATCGAAAAAGTTTGAGTGCGGGTCAAGCACGTGCAGCATGCCCGGGATTGCGCCGTTGTAAATCGCTTTGTCGGGGTTCACCGGCTCCGCGTAATTCTTTTCCACCAGGTCGTAGATCTCAGAGAACTGGCGCAGGCTGTCTCGGACATCGTTGTCCGAAGCGCCCGTTGCAATAGGAGAGGTGGAGTTTCCTCTCTGGCTGAAAGCGGCAGATCCCAGAAAACCGCAGGTGACAATAACAAGAAGGATGAAAAAAAGTGAACGACTTGATCCACGAGACATGAAAATTCCTCGGCCGCTAAACTTAGGCTCCGATTGCGGAAACTGAGCTCAGTATAACACCTTTTACCCTCAGGACTTTACCTGCATTTCGTCCCGCAGTAGTCCTTCCGTAACCCGTTGCGCTCCCGCAATTGGCGCACTTCCGTACCTCTGTAAGATGCTCATTCCCCCGTGCGGGCTGCGGAACTTTTTTGATTGGAAAAGTTAATAAAAATGCGGTTCCTATTTTAAGAAAACCTGCGGTATCATAAGACTCACCTGTATGAACCTTGGCTTCTCAGAAATGTTCTTCCTGGTCGTGCTGGCCCTGCTCCTCTTCGGCCCCAAACGACTGCCGGAAATTGCCCGGCAAATGGGCAAGTTCATGGCTGAATTCAAGAAAGCCAGCAATCATTTTCAAGGCCAGTTTCAGGAAGAGATACGCAAACTCGAACTGGAAGATATTGACCCTCGCAAACATCTTGAACCGGAGATCGCCAAGATCTCCGCCGATGAAGATCTATCAATTCAAGGCGCCCTGAACCGGTTGAGCGAGCGCATGAAGGACACAATACCGCGGGACTACGATGCCTGATCTTGTTGCAGAACCGGACCCAACTGTAGAAAAAGAATTACGCAAGATGGGCTCCATGAGTTTGTTGGAGCATCTGGAAGAACTGCGCAAACGGGTCTTTAAATCGTTGATCGCCGTGGCCCTGTGTGTCGGCGCGGGATGGTATTACGTTGAGACCGTGATCGGCAAGATGGTGGCGCCCATTCAGAAGGCGTTGGCTGCCCACCATTTCGATACCAGCCTAGTCTATTTAAACCCTACTGATACCTTCAATATCCAGCTCAAGATCGGTCTGATCGTGGGAATCTTCATTGCCTGTCCTTTTCTGCTCTATCAGGTGTGGGGATTTATTTCGCCCGGACTGTATCGGAATGAAAAAAAGTTTCTTCTGCCGTTCCTGTTCCTTTCCGTCGGCTTGTTCCTGAGCGGCGGATTCTTTGGATACAAGGTCGTGTTTCCCGTAGCCATGGACTTTTTGATCGGCCAGGGGGGCAGCAACCTGAAACCGATGATCTCCATCACCGAGTACACGGATCTTTTCCTCACCATCATTCTTGGCCTCGCTCTTGTCTTTGAGTTGCCGATCGTGCTCGGCTTTGCCGGCGCCATGGGCGTGGTGAGCGCCAAATTCCTGTTCAAGCACATCCGCGGCGCGGTACTGATCTTCTTCGTTATTGCCGCGATTCTCACCCCGACCACTGACATCATGAACATGAGCATTTACGCGGCGCCCATGGTCCTGCTCTATATCGGGAGCATCGGCATCGTCTGGCTGGTTCACCCCAGGCAACGGCGCAAGCGCGCGGAAAAGCGTAAACAACAAGACTTAAAGTAAACTGGTAACGTGCCTCCTGCAGGTTTCCACCGCCGGCGGGGACGTACAAATCTTGTTCGGCAAAAGGAGCGCCGGCGTGATCTTGTATCTGCGACGCAGTGTTTGCCTGGTTTTACTCTCCACCGCAGTCGTGCTCGGCTGCGATGCCAAAAAGGAAATTGCTGCGGCAGGTTCCGAAGTGAGCAGAAATCCTTCGCAGAGCTCACCGTCTCCGGCCAGGCCAATTGAACCCGTTGGGCCCGCTCTGCATGTTGATGCGGCGCGCGCCATGCAGTACACCAGGGAGATTGTCGCGTTCGGCCCCCGATGGGACGGCAGCAAGGCGCTGGACCAGGTTCGCAGCTATATCAAGGGCAAACTCAAGGGCGACCAGGTCGAAGAGGATGCATTTGTCTCAGGGACCTCTGCCGGCCAGATGCCCATGCGCAATATCGTCGCCAAGTTTCCTGGATCGAAAGACGGCATCATCATTATCGGATCGCATTACGAAACGAATTACTGGCTGCGCAACACGCCTTTTGTGGGCGCCAATGACGGCGCGTGCACCTCTGCTTTGCTGCTTGCTATTGCTGACCAGCTCCGCGGCAAGAAGCTGGAAGGCTATAGCATCTGGCTGGCTTTCCTCGACGGTGAAGAATCCTTCACCAGGCAATGGCACACGAATGACGCTCTTTGGGGCAGCCGTCACCTGGCAAAGAAATTACAGGATGATGGCGCCAGCAAGAAGGTGAAGGCCTTCCTGCTGGCCGATATGATCGGTGATGCCGACCTTGAAATCTTCCGCGACGACAATTCCACAGGCTGGCTGGAAGATATCGTGCTCCAGGCGGCGACCCGCCTGGGATACCAGTCGCACTTTTTTGCTTCAGTTACTTCCGTGGAAGATGACCATATTCCTTTTTCGCAAGCCGGTATGCCTGTCGCGGATATCATCGACCTCGATTACGGCTATAACAACAGCTATCACCACACCACCCAGGACACGGTGGACAAGCTCAGCGTCGACAGCTTGAAGATCAGCGGTGACGTCATCCTGGAAACCATCCGGCTCTTGAACGGCATGGGTAACAATCCTCCTTCCGTGCCGCCACAAAAGACGCCATCATAAAAGGAATGAGGCAGCTTAACCTGCGCCGGATAAGCCAAAAATCAGGCTCGTGCTGGCCCGATATAATCGGCAGCATGAAAAAATTCACAGCGCGTGCGGTGAAGTCGCTTGCGCGGCAAGCGCGAACGATTGCGCTAAGTTCCCCATGCGCATAGGCTTCTGGATTGTTTTCAATGCGGCAATTCTTCTGTTGCTGTTCCTCGACCTCAAGGTCGTGAGCCGCAAGCGCCAGGCTGTTCCTTTCAGGCAGGCCTTGCTCATGAGCGCCTTTTGGATTGGATTGGCGGCGGCTTTCGCGGTGCTTGTCCACCAGTGGCTGGGCGCAACCAAATCGCTGGAGTTTGTGACAGGGTACTTGCTTGAAGAAGCTCTCAGCGTCGACAATTTGTTTGTTTTCATACTTTTGTTCGCATATTTTAAGGTCCCTCCCGAGGAAGAAAAGACAGTTCTTTTTTGGGGGATCATCGGCGCCTTGATCATGCGGGGCATTTTCATTGGCGCTGGGGTGGCGCTGGTTCAGCGCTTCCACTGGGTCCTTTACGCCTTCGGCGTCTTTCTGATCTGGACCGGCTTCAAACTGATGCGCGAAGGCGACGAGCAGCAGGACCCTTCCCGCAATGTCGTTCTGAAGTTTAGCCGTCGCTTTCTGCCGCTCACGGAATCGTATGAGCAGAAGAGTTTTTTTGTGTGGCGCAACGGAAAATTTTTTGCCACGCCGTTGTTCGTCGTTCTCCTGGTGGTGGAGACCACCGATATTCTCTTCGCTACTGACTCGATCCCCGCCATTCTCGCCATTACCCGGGATCCGTTCATCGTTTACACGTCAAATGTCTTCGCGATTCTCGGCCTTCGTTCCATGTACTTTGCCCTGGCCGGACTCATGAAGCTCTTTCATTATCTGAATTATGGCTTGTCGGTGGTGCTCATCTTTATCGGCGCAAAGATGCTGTTGCCGGAAAAATACCACGTTCCAACCTGGGTAGCGCTGGTGGTGGTTGCCGGCGTGCTTGGATTTTCAGTATTGGCCTCAGTATTGTTTCCGAAAAAGGACGAACCTAGTTCGGAAGGGCCCCGGGCGTAAGCGATATCAGCAGAGCGAACTGCTGTTCCGGAGAGAGTCCGGTCGAATTGCGGCGCCGTGCGATGCCTGTCCGGCTCTTCGGCAGCATTCCTACCCGGTCCATGTCCTCGTTGGAGAGAGTCAACTCGCGCAATCCCCAGAAGCGGGTACGGATGGCTTTGTGGTGTTGGTTGATATAGCCCACTTCATGCTCTGTGATCATGCTGAGGGCCTTTTCGTAGGCGTCTTGCGGCGAGTCGGCGAAGATTACACGCGTCTTCTTATGGACGACGTTTCGCGGATCGCCTTCCAGGGTAACTTCCTCTGTCAGTTCAGCTACGTACCAGCGAGCAGCCGGCTCGGTAGAGTTAGTCATGTCCATCCTTTTCAACAGTTTGCGCGGAGCCCTATACGACTAAACACTAAACAAAGAACCGGCAGATTTATTTCCCTGGCTGATACACAAATCCCAAAGATTTTTTGGCGCTACTCTAATAAGGGTACGGAGGGTGGCCAATAAATAGAGGTTTTGCAAAAAATATTTGCTCTCGATTTCATTTAATTAGCTGGCTTTGGAGCCGGAGCAGCGAAAGGTTTGCTGTTGACAAGTTCGGCACGCTGGTGGCCTTTTCTACGCGGAGTGACCAAGAGTAACTTGAAGACCGATATTCAACGTGAGACGATCAGATTCATTATTAGCGCTACTCTCCAATCTGGTGGAGGGCCACGGGGAAACCCCTGGCCCTCTTAGTTTTTGGACGGGTTTACCTTCCGTCAGACGAAACGCACACCTTTTTCGCCTACGATTGAATGCTTTTTGAATTTGGAATCCTCGTGCTCAGGATAGTCCGTGCGGTAATGTGCGCCGCGGCTTTCCAGCCGGGCCAGCGCTGAACGCGCGATTAACTGTGCTGCCGTGTGGATGTTCCGGGCCTCGCCTTTGCGCCGGGACGTGGCGGGAGGAAGCTCCTGACCGGCTGATTGCAGCAGTTGGATCGCTTCGGCCAAACTTTGACGCGAACGCACAATTCCGACTTTGTCCCACATGAGCTGCTGGATGTTATGGATGAAGGATTCCGCGTCAGTGTTTGATCCGCCGGCTTCCGGCTGTTCCGGGTTGTCTGCCGCCCTGGTCACGGGTTTCAATTCCCGAGCCATGGCCTGGCCGGCCCGTGCGCCAAAAACCAGCCCTTCCAGCAGGGAATTGCTGGCTAATCTGTTGGCCCCATGTACCCCGGTACAAGCAGCTTCGCCTGCCGCGTAGAGTCCGGGCACGCTGCTGCGCCCCTCAAGATCGGTGCGGACGCCTCCCATCAGATAATGCGCCGCTGGGCGCACCGGTACCTGGTCAACCGCGATGTCCACGTTATATTTGAGGCAGGTTTCGTAAATGCGCGGAAAGCGTGCCCTGATATGGTCCGCCTTCAGGTGCGTTAGGTCCAGATAGACGACCGGCTCTTTCAAGCGGCAAACTTCCAGTTCATGCGCGATGGCACGGGCCACCACATCGCGGGGCGCAAGTTCGCCGGCCTCGTGATACTTGGCCATGAAGCGATGCAGTTCGGAGTTGCGCAACACCGCGCCTTCGCCGCGCAATGCCTCTGAGAGCAGAAATCGCGGAGCGCCTTTGACGTAGAGCGCCGTGGGATGAAACTGCACGAACTCCATATCGCTGATTTCGGCTCCGGCGCGGAAGGCCATCGCGACGCCGTCAGCCGTGGCCACGGCAGGATTGGTGGTGTTGCTGTAAACGTGGCCCGCACCTCCGGTGGCTAGCAGAACCGCACCGCCTGTCACGGCGTGCGTTTCCCCAGCGCTGGAGATAAGGCTTACACCCGTTACTCTGCCTGATGCCACACAGAGGCGGGCGGTGAATTCAAATTCTGAGAATGAAATATTTTTGAGCGTGGAAGCCTTTGCGTACAGCGCCCGGCCAATCTCGCGTCCCGTGGAATCTCCGTGGGCATGGAGGATGCGATCGCGGCTGTGCGCCGCTTCCCGCGTAAACGTAAGCCGGGTGCCCTTGCGGTCAAATTGCGTTCCCCAGTCGATCAGCTCCTGGATACGGTCAGGCCCTTCCTCCACCAGAACATGCGCGGCATCCACGTTCACGATCCCGTCGCCCGCGTTGATGGTATCTTGCAGGTGAAGGCTGATCTCGTCTTCATCGCTCAACGCGACGGCGATTCCACCCTGGGCGTATTGTGTGGCGGATTCGGTGATCTCCTGCTTGGCCAGCACCAGCACCTTGCCGGCTTCAGCCAGGGCGATTGCCGCGCGCAGTCCGGCCACACCGGCTCCAACGACAATGAAATCCGCCTGTGCAGGGGGTTTTTTCATGCAGCCGAAATGGTAACAGAGGAATTGATCTTCACCATGCGGGCGTTACGGAACAATATTGCCATTCGGCTGGTCGAGACGATGCGCGCACGGCCCATTTATCTGCGGTGATCGTTTATCATCACCTTACGTGCAAAAGATACGCGTGAGAACGAAACCTAACGGCTACGACGTTATCGTCGGGGCCGGGCTGTTACGCCGTGCCGGGCGCGAGGTTCGTCGTGTGTTGCCATCGGCCGGCAGTCGCATATTCGTTATTACGTCGCCGAATGTGCGCCGCCACTGGGGTGACGTCCTGGAAAAATCCCTGCGCGATGCCCGTCTTCCTTATGAAGTCCTGGAGATGCATGACGGAGAGCCGGCCAAGCGCCTTCACACAGTGGAGCAATTGGCCGAAAGTCTGGTTGACGCCAAGGCCGACCGCAAATCGCTCTTGGTGGCGTTTGGCGGCGGTGTGGTGGGTGACTGCGCAGGTTTTGTTGCCGCAGTTTTTATGCGCGGCATTCCGGTGGTCCAGATCCCCACCACCGTCGTTGCCCAGGTGGACGCCAGCATCGGCGGCAAGACCGGCGTAAACCTGCGCGCCGGCAAGAACCTGGTTGGCTCTTTTCATCAGCCAAAGGCCGTGTTGGTCGATCCGCAAATTCTGGGAACCTTAGCGGAGCGCGAATTTCGTTCCGGCCTGTTTGAGTCTCTTAAGTGCGGAGTGATTCGCGACCGTGATTTGTTCGATTACATGGAACGGAATGTAAAGAAAATTCTCGGCCGCGATCGCCGCGCCATGCAGCGTGTGATTGCCGATTCTATCCGCGTAAAGGCTGACGTGGTTTCGGCCGACGAAAAGGAGTCCGGACTGCGCCGCATCCTCAATTTCGGCCACACGATTGGACATGCATTGGAATCGGCTACCGAGTACTCGCACTTTTTGCATGGTGAGGCCGTGGCCTGGGGCATGATTGCGGCAGCGGCCATCGCTCGCGAGGTGGCCTTGTGCAAAGCTGAGACGGCGGAACGCATTACCGCGGCGACGCGTGCCTATGGGCCGTTGCCTCCGGTGGTATGCGACGTTCAGAAAGTCATGGATCGGCTCGTCGCGGATAAGAAGACCGTGGCGGGCGCTGTGCATTTTGTCCTTCCGCAGAAGATTGGGAAGGTAAAGATCTCAAGCGATGTGCCAATGAGCATCGTCCGCGCAGCCGTGGAGTTGATCAAAAACCATGCCTGAGCAAGCCAAAACCACCATCGTCAATCCGGCCAAGCCATCCCCCGGCGATTTTGAGGGCGTTGTTCGCGGCGCCACGCCCGCTGGAACTTCAGACGAGCGCTCCGCCTCCCATGCCGTGCGGCAAATGTTTGACGAGATTGCCCCGCGTTACGACTTTCTCAACCACGTCCTCTCGATGAATGTGGATCGCTTGTGGTGGCGGCGTACTGCACGCACGTTTAAGCACATCCTGTCGCGCAGCGACACCCGCGTACTCGATCTCTGCGCCGGCACCGGCGACATGTCTGTGGCCATGCGTGCAGTCGCCACGCGCCAGAAAAGCACGGCCGCGGTACTGGCACTCGACTTCTCCCACCAGATGCTGCAGCATGGCCTGGAAAAGTTCAATGCAAAGAAAATCCATCCCGTCGAAGCAGATGCTTTGCGCCTTCCACTGGCTGACAACAGCATGGACCTGGTGGTCTCTTCCTTCGGGTTCCGCAATCTGGCGAACTATGATGCCGGTCTGCGCGAGATCTTTCGCGTGCTCAAGCCGCAAGGTGAAATGGGCATCCTTGATTTCAGCGAGCCGGGAGGCTTGCTCGGTAAAGTTTACGGCTTTTATTTTCGCAGGGTACTTCCGCGGATCGGCACAATGATTTCCGGCGTGCGCGGCCCCTATGAATATCTTCCGGCCTCGGTCCACAAATTTCCCGCCCCGCAAGAGATGCTCACGCGCATGGAATCCGCCGGTTTCCGCGATGTGAGTTGGACCCCCTACACGTTCGCGATTGCCGGTCTTTATCGCGGGAAGAAGAGTTAGCTCGAAATATCCGAGCCCATGTGTGCTGGATGGCTGTAAAGGCTATTGCATCGCGCCGGTATAAATCGCCATGCCGACCACGGCGTCCACGCCGATTGCATCCAGTTCGTCAACCTCAGCCCGGGAGCGAATGCCCCCAGCCACGATCAACTGCCTTTTCGTGAGGCCCGCCAATTCTCGCGCAACAGTGATCGGAAAGCCGGTCATTGTGCCCTCGGTATCAATGTGGGTGTAAAGAAAAGCGCTGCAATAGGGATCGAGAGCGCGAATCATATTTGCCGGGTCAACGCCAGTGGTTTCCGTCCAGCCTTGTACTGCGACTTTGCCTTTACGGGAGTCGATGGCAAAGGTGAGATGGTTTATTCCCAGAGCTTTTTCTGCCTCTGCCGCCAGCGCAGCATTGATCGCGCCATCTTTGAGCAGTGCCGAGCCCAAGATCACGCGCCGCGCGCCAAGTGCCAGAAGTTCGCGGCCGCGCGCAACGTCACGAATGCCGCCGCCTGTCTGGCAGGGAAGCCGTTTACAGATCATGGCAATCAATTCATGATTGCTGCCGCGCCCCATGGCGGCGTCCAGATCGATGAGTTGAACAAGAGGGTAGGCGGAGAAGCGCTCGATCCAGTAATCGAAGTCGTCGAATTCCAGAGCTTTCTTCTCGCCCTGCACAAGCTGGACAATTTTGCCCCCCATAAGATCAATGGATGGAATCAGCACGGCCACCTCATGGGAATGCCGGCGCTAAGAAGCGTCTGCTTGAGTTCCGCTACGGCATTCGTGCCGAAATGATCACTTCCAAAATGCTGGTTTGCAAAATGGAAGATCGAAGCAGCTAGTGCCGCATCGGCCCTTCCCGCCGAAAACACCTCAGTAAAGTGTTCCGCTTTGCCCGCACCGCCGGAGGCGATCACGGGGATGGAAACCGAACTGGCGATTACGGCGGTGAGTTCGCAATCAAAGCCTGCGCCTGTGCCGTCGCGGTCCATCGACGTCAGAAGGATCTCACCCGCGCCGCGCCGTTCGGCCTCGCGCGCCCAGGCCAGCGCCTTTACGCCCGTCCCAGTCCGACCGCCTGAGACGAATACCTCCGCCGCCTCTGCCGGGCTGGCGCCCCGCCGCGCATCAATGGCGACAATCACCGCCTGTGATCCGAAACGGCTTGCGATTGCGCCGATCAGCTCCGGATTGGCGACCGCCGCGGAGTTGATGCTGACTTTGTCGGCGCCCGCGTCAAAAAGCCGGGCAGCATCTTCCAGCGTTCGTACGCCGCCGCCAACGGTGAACGGCACAAAAAGTTCCGCGGCAGCACGGCGGACCGTTTCCACCAGCGTTTTGCGGCCATCGGAAGTGGCCGTGATGTCAAGCAGGACAATCTCGTCGGCTCCGGCAGCCGCGTGGGCGCGAGCCAGTTCAGCGGGATCGCCGGCATCCCGCAGTTGCTGGAATTGGATTCCCTTAACCACGCGTCCTGCGTCGACATCAAGGCAGGCGATGATCCGTTTGGCCAGCCACGGGGCCCCCGGCAAGCCGGGGTTTGGCTTGCTGGGGTGGAGCGGCTCAGAAGCCACAAAAGTTCTCCAGGATCTTCAAGCCTGTTGCGGCGGATTTTTCCGGGTGAAACTGCACGCCGAAAACGTTGTCGCGCTCCACCGCAGCCGAAAATACTCCGCCATAATTTGTGCAGGCCGCAGTCTCAGCCACTACCGGGGCGCGATAGGAGTGCGTGTAATAGACAAATGCGCCGCTGCTCACGCCATCAAGCAGGCGCGAACCCGAGCCGACCTCAAGCTGGTTCCAGCCGACATGTGGAACTTTGACCGAGGAAGGGAACCGCGAGCATTCTCCAGCGAAGAGCGCGGCGCCAGCCGTTTCCGGCGCTTCGGTGCTGCCTTCAAACAGCCACTGCATACCCACACATATGCCAAGGAATGGTTTGCCGGTCTTGATGGCGTCAAGCACGGAAACACGCAAGTGCTCATTCAGGAATTGGCAGCGGCTGAAGTGGCCCACGCCCGGCACGATGATTTTCTGCGCGGCGGCGATCACGGCAGGATCGGAAGTTACCTGCGCGTCCGCGCCAAGATGTGCTAGCGCCTTCCGGACTGAGCTGATGTTGCCGGCGCCGTAATCGACAATCGCGATCATAGAAGGCCCTTGGTGCTGGGCAGCATTTTCGCCAGCTGCCGGTCGCGTGAACACGCAACGCGCAGGGCCCTGGCAAAAGCCTTGAACAGCGCTTCAATCTTATGATGATTGGACCGTCCATAGACGGTCTTGAGATGAACGTTGGCGCGGGCGCCGCGGGCAAAGCCTTCAAAGAAGTCGTACACAAGTTCCGACTGCAGATCGCCCACCAGCCGCGTCCTGACCTGTGTGTTCACCACCGCGGCGGCACGGCCGCTGAAGTCGATGGCTGCCAGTCCAAGGGTTTCATCCATCGGCATCAGAAAGTATCCGGCGCGCATGATGCCGCGCTTATCGCCGAGCGCCTTGTGGAATGCTTCGCCCAATGCGATACCGACATCCTCCACCGTGTGGTGCTGATCCACGTCCAGATCGCCGGTGGCCTTCAGCTTCAGGTCGAACGCCCCGTGGCGGGCGAAGAGTTCCAGCATGTGGTCGAGAAAGCGGATGCCGGTGGAAACTTCATAACGGCCGCGGCCTTCAAGAGTCAATGCGAGCTGGATCTGCGTCTCAGTGGTAACGCGGCGCAACGAGGCCTTCCTCATCGGGTCACCTGGTTGGCGGCAGAAAGCTGCGACAGTACCCGCTTCAGTTCCGCGACAAGGCGTTCCATCTCCTGCTGTGTCCCGACGGTGATGCGCACGCAGCCTGCACAATCCGGACGGTCGCGCAATGAGATGCCACGCGCGCGCAGGGCCTCCAGAATGGCCGTTTTCTCGTCGCCGAAACGGCAGAGAATAAAGTTTCCGTGACTGGGCCAGCACTTGAAGTGCAGCTGCTCCAGCTCATGCCGCAGCCATTCGCGGCTCGCCTTGACTTGAGAAACATAGTTGGCAACGAACTCGCGGTCGGCCAGAGCTTCCGCCATGCACTCCATGGCGAACGCATTCACGTTGAAAGGCGAGGCCATCCGTCGCAACACTGACATTTGTTCCTGGTCGCCGGCGATCACGCCCAGCCTCAGACCAGCCAGCCCAAAGGCTTTGGAAAACGTGCGCGCGATGAACAGATTGGGCAGCTTGCCAATCTGGTCCAGCATGGTCTGGCCGTAGAAATCAAAATATGCTTCGTCCAACAGAATGGCAGCGTCTGGCGCGGCTTGAATTACTTGAAGAATCTCGGTGCGGGCCACGTCCACGCCCGTCGGATTATTAGGGTTGCACATCACGACGATCCTGGTCTTGTCGGTCAAGGCATCGAGCACCCGCTGCATGGGGAAGGTGAACTCAGGTCCCGTCGGTATGCGGACCACCTTTGCGTTCTCCATTTGAGCGAAGACCTCATACATGGCGAAGGTCGGGACCACGATTACGATTTCATCTTCCGGTTCCAAATACGCGCGGCACAGCAGGTC
>DASXCL010000169.1:0-5525 GCA_036491195.1 Candidatus Angelobacter sp. | reverse complement strand
GACAGTGCGAATGCCGCAGCCGGACGGAAGGATCGGCCATGCAGAGCTCAAATTCGGCGACTCACACGTCATGCTCGCGGACGAATTTCCGGAGATGGACGTTGTCAGCCCAAAGACCCTGGGCAATTCGCCGGTGGGCCTTTTGCTTTACGTCGACGATGTGGACAAGACCGTGGAGCGGGCGGTCGCACTCGGCGCGACGATCAAGAAGCCCGTGGCCGATCAATTTTATGGTGATCGCACTGGCACCATTGAAGATCCATTCGGGCACAAATGGACGGTCGCCGTTCATCTGGAAGATGTATCGCCGGAAGAGATGAAGCGCCGCATGGCTGCTCAAAAGCAATCGTAGAACGCTACGTTGTCGCGCCGGTTGAGCTCCGAGCCTACGGCGAATCCCCTCCGTGGCCTGTACAATCAATATAGACAGCATGTTTATTGATGAAGCGATCATTCGGATTAAGGCCGGCGACGGTGGCAACGGATGCATGGCCTTTCGCCGGGAAAAGTTTGTTCCGCGCGGCGGCCCCTCTGGCGGGGACGGCGGCCGCGGCGGCGACATTGTGATGGAATCCAGCGAGCGGCATAACACGCTCGTCCACTTCCGCTTTAACCCGGAATACAAAGGCGAGCGCGGACGCCACGGCGAAGGCTCCAACTGCACCGGTCGCGACGGCGAAAGTGTGGTCCTCAAAGTCCCGGTCGGGACCATTGTCTATGACAATGAGACAGGCGAGAGGATCCATGATTTCTCCCAGCCTGACGAACGCATCGTTGTCGCCCAGGCTGGGCGGGGTGGACGGGGGAATCAACATTTTGCCACCAGCACGCACCAAGCCCCCCAGGAGCATGAGCAGGGATTCCCCGGACAAGAGAGAGTCCTGCGGCTGGAACTCAAACTGCTGGCGGATGTTGGGCTGGTCGGCTATCCCAACGTCGGCAAATCAACGCTGGTTTCGCGCATCTCAGCCGCTAAGCCCAAGATTGCCGACTATCCTTTCACCACGCTTCAGCCTAACTTGGGCGTGGTAACGATCGGCGAGATGCCGCACGAAGATAGCTACGTTGTGGCCGATATTCCCGGTCTGATCGAAGGCGCACACACCGGCACGGGGCTTGGAATCCAGTTTCTTCGGCATATTGAACGTACGCGCGTTCTGGCCCACATGATCGATGTCTCTGACGCCAGCGGCCGGCCCGATCCGGTTGCCGACTTCAAGGTCATCATGGGTGAGTTGAAGAGTTTTGGCGCCGACCTGGAAGAGAAGCCCATGATCGTGGTGGCGTCAAAAATAGACGTCGCCAATCCTGAGAAGCTGGCCAAACTGGCCAAACATTGCAAGAAGTTGAAGCTGCTGATGTATGAGATTTCCGCGGTCACCGGCAAAGGCATTCCGGAACTGAAGTATGCGCTCGGCAAGATGGTGGCTCAGATTCGCGCCGGCGCTTACGCGCAAGAGCATCCTCCGGCCAGGAAGAAAGCTGTTTCAAGCCGCAAGGACAAGAAGAAGGCGGAGCGCATCAAGCGCGTCTCCAAACAGAGGGCCTTTAAGCTAAGGCAGACTCGATAACCGCATGAAGATAGCTCTTTTTGGCGGCACCTTCGACCCTGTACATCTTGGCCACGTAGCGGTAGCGCGCGCCGCAGCGGAGAAATACGGCCTGGGGCGAGTGTACTTTGCGCCCGCTGATCTACCGCCGCACAAGCAGAAGCGCAAGCTCACGGATTTCCAACATCGATTCGCCATGCTGGCGCTGGCCACTGCAGACGATCCCCGGTTTGTCCCGTCATTGCTTGACGCGCATACGGGCCAGCCAAACTATTCCATCAACACTGTCCGGCGGCTGAAGAGCGCTCTGAAGAAAACTGACAAGCTGTATTTCCTGATCGGCATTGACGCATTCAAGGACATCGCCAGCTGGCGGCAGCCCGAAGAGTTGCTGAGCCAAGTCGAGTTCATCGTCGTCAGCCGTCCCGGCTATTCGCTGGCCGATGTAGGCCGCGCGCTGCCGGCATCGCTCCGGACGACCGACCTGATGCTGCGAACGATGCGCCAGCAGCAGGCTGATGGGACCATCGCCTTGATGGGCGCGACTATCCATCTGCTCGGCGAGGTGCGGGAGAAGGTTTCTTCCACCCAGATTCGTGCGGCCGCGGGCAAATCGGTGAAACAGCTCAGCCGCTACGTACCGCCGCTGGTGGCGGAATACATCAAGAAAGAGAATCTCTATAGCGGTTCCAGCAGCAGGGAAAGTACCGGCGCTGATCCAGACAAAGTGCTATCTTTTCAAGAGGCTCGGCATCATGGGCCTACGGGCAGGAGCCATAAGAACGGATGAGTTCACAGACCAGGCAGCAGGTTGCACGGGCGGTCAAGGCCATTGAAGGCAAGAAGGGCGAAGATGTCGTAATTCTGGAAATGGACAAGAGCAGCGGAGCTTTTACTGACTACTTTGTCGTCTGCTCCGGCACCAACCCGCGGCAGATCCAGGCGATCGCCGATGACGTCCAGAAACAGATGGAAGAAGTAGGCCAGCGCCCCAATAGCGTTGAAGGTTACACCCAGGCAGAATGGGTGCTGCTGGATTATGTGGACTTTGTTCTGCACATATTCTCTGAGCGGGCGCGGAAATTCTATGACCTGGAGCGGTTGTGGAAGTCAGCGCGAAAGTTGAGCCCAGCAGACTTGGCAAAGAGACCTGCGGCAAAGAGGCAGCCGGCAGGAAAGAAAAAGATCCCTAAGAAGGTGACAGCAACAAAGAGAGCGCCGTCGCCGCGCAAAGTTTCTCGCACCAGGGGCCGTACCCATACTAAAAAGAAAACGCGGAAATCGACGTGAAGCTGCAGATCGCCTGGATAGGCAAGACCAAAGAAGTAGCGATTCGCGCGCTCACCGACGAATATCTGAAGCGCATCTCGCGCTATGTGGGCGCCGAATCGCACGAGATGAACAGCGAAGCGGCTTTGCTGGAGTTGGCCGCAGACACTACAGGCCGCAGCGCGCCGGTGCTTATCCTGTTGGATGGCCGTGGGAGGCAGTTTACTTCAGAAGAGTTTGCCAACCTGCTGCGCGACCAGCAGGACCGTGGAACGCAGAACCTGTTTTTTGCCGTCGGACCGGCCGATGGGTTTAGCGACCAGGCCCGGGGTGCAGCGGACCTGATCCTTTCTTTCGGCAAGATGACCCTGGCGCATGAGCTGGCGCGGGTAGTTCTGCTGGAGCAAATCTACCGGGCATTTACAATCCTGAAAGGCCATCCGTACCATACCGGCCACTAATATGGGTGACGTTCATCAGGGACTCATCATCGTAAACACCGGGCCGGGCAAGGGCAAAACCACCGCGGCCATGGGGACGGCGTTGCGCGCGGTGGGCAATGGCATGAAGGTGTTGATGCTGCAATTCCTGAAAGGATCATGGCATTACGGAGAGCTCGATGCCGTGAAAGCCTTTGGCGACAATTTTGTGATGAAGCAGATGGGGCGCGGCTTTGTGAAAGTGGGCGGCGCGGAAACCGACCCTGAAGACATCCGCATGGTGGAATCGGCGTGGCAGGAAGCGCATGAAGCCATCATGTCCGGCAAATGGGACCTGGTGGTGCTCGACGAGATTAATTACGCCATTACCTATGGCATGCTCGACCCGGCCAAGGTGGTGGAGACTCTAAAGCAGAAACCCGCCAGGGTGCACGTAATCTTGACGGGAAGGAACGCGCATCCGACAATCATTGAATTGGCCGATACGGTCACGGAAATGAAACAGGTAAAACATGCCTATGAAAAAGGCGTGATGGCGCAACGCGGCATCGAATATTAGAGGGTGGAGAAATCAGGCTCCAGCTGCGGTTAACAGTCGCACGAAAGGTGAGTATCTTTGGCGTGGTTTAAGCGAGAGTCCAGTGAGATCCAGGCGAACGAGGAGAAGCGCGTTCGTACGGAAGGCCTGTGGGTCAAGTGCGAAGGCTGCCGGCAGATCATCTGGAAAAAAGAACTCGAGGACAACCTGAACGTCTGCACCAAGTGCGACTACCATTTTCGTATCGATGCCAGGACGCGAGTTTTGCTGCTTCTCGATGAGGATGGTATTGAAACATTCGGTGAAAGCCTCGAAGCTGTGGACCCGCTGAATTTTTCCGACACCCGGCCGTATAAGCGCCGTTTACAGGAAGGACAGCAGAAGACGGGCTTGAAGGATGCCTTGATTGCGGCTACGGGAAAACTGAACGGCAGACCAGTCATTCTCAACGTAATGGAGTTTGGCTTCATCGGCGGCAGTATGGGCGCGGTCGTGGGGGAGATAATTACGCGCTCCATCGAACGTGCACGCCTTGAACATAAGCCGATCATCGTGGTGTCAGCCTCCTCCGGCGCGCGCATGCAGGAAGGGGTGATCAGCCTGATGCAGATGGCCAAGATTTCCGCCGCGCTGGCGCGGCTCGATACAGCGCGTGTGCCGTATGTGTCCGTGCTGACGGATCCCACCACAGGCGGCGTGTCGGCCTCTTACGCCATGCTGGGTGATCTGAATATCGCTGAGCCGGGCGCACTGATCGGGTTTGCCGGACCGCGCGTGATTGAGCAAACCATCCGCCAGAAACTTCCGGAAGGGTTTCAGACGAGCGAGTTTCTCCTGCAACATGGCATGCTGGACGCGGTGGTCCACCGCAAAGACATGAAATCTTACATTACCCGTGCCCTTGATTTCATGACGCCAAAGGCGGCCTGAGCTGTGCCAGCTTCCTACGAATCTGCCATAGAAAAGCTGCTTGCTCTTGGTCATGAGCTGGCGTCGAACCGCAAGTTCGATCTTGCCCACATGCGGCGGCTGGCGGATGCCTTGGGCAATCCGCAACGCAAGCTGCAAAGCGTACTGATCGCGGGAACCAACGGCAAAGGTTCCACCGCCGCCACGCTAGCGAGCATTGTGCAAACCGCGGGATATCGCACGGGCCTCTATACCTCTCCGCACCTGCTGCGGGTCAATGAGCGCATTCAGATCAATCAGGAACCTATCAGCGACGCTGAGTTTTCTGTCATCTTTGAGCGCGTTGAAAGTTGCGCATATAACTTGGTCAAGACTGGCGAAATGCCATGGCACCCTAGCTTCTTTGAGATGCTGACAGCCATGGCCTTTGAATACTTTGCCAGTGCCGGCATAGATGTGGCAGTGCTGGAGGTGGGCTTGGGCGGTCGCCTCGACGCCACCAATATTGTGGATCCGCTGATTTCCGTGATTACGGATATCGATTTCGATCACCAGAATTTTCTCGGCAATACGCTGCCTGAAATTGCGCACGAGAAAGCAGGAATTCTGCGACCGAAGGGAACCGTGGTTTTGCTGCCGCAGCACCCAATCGTAAATGAAACTTTGGGGAAAGAGATTATGGCACGCGATGCCCGCGCGGTGAGCGCAGTGAAGCACATGCCGTCCATGACCCGGGGCTCGGCAATTGATGGCGTTGCCGGCACAACCGGCGCCGGCCGCAATGATTTTTCTTTGTCCGTGATGGGAAAGGAAATTCGC
>DASXCL010000168.1:0-9477 GCA_036491195.1 Candidatus Angelobacter sp. | reverse complement strand
ACGCCCGACTACCTGAAGACCCAGGACGATCCGCGGGCGCACAACCTGATGGATTACGGCGTTCCGCTGGGCCATCGTTTCCGCGCGCTGAAGCTGTGGTTTGTAATGCGCTACTTCGGACGCGAGCGCGTGGAAGCCATGCTGCGTTCGCACATCCAGTGGGCGCAGGATTTTGCCGCGCTGGTGGACGCGCATCCAAAGTTCGAGCGCGTGGCTCCAGTGCCGCTTTCAGTCGTATGCTTCCGTTACAAGGGTTCCGACGACGAGAACCGCGCGATTATGGAGAAGGTCAACGCTTCTGGCCGCGTGTTCATTGCCAGCACGGTGCTGAACGGAAAGCTGACGCTGCGGCTGGCGATCGGAAACCTGGAAACCACGTGGAACGATGTGCGGGAGGCGTGGGAGTTGCTGCAACAGGCGGCGGAAGAGATTTAACTTAACCACAAAGGACACGAAGGAACACAAAGAAAAAGGAAGAAACTGTTCTCGCGACTTCTGCATTCATAAGCGCAAGGTGCCGCGGAAGAGAGATTTAACCACAGAGGGCACAGAAGAACAAAGAAAAGAGCGCAAGAAAGTTGCCGTTCGTAGGATCGTGAGTATCACGGTCGCGGCTACGCTGCGTGGCTCTGCAGAAAATAAAGCGCATAACACAGCACAAGGAACACAGCTTCCAGTCCGGCAAAGACTATAAAAAAGCTGTTGTGAACGCCGAGAAGGATTCGGTTGTTGAAGTCCCATTCATTGGCGGGCGGGCGGGACTGCATGGCCTTGTAAAGGTCGCGGGCCACCATCACGAAAAAACGCAGCAGCAGAAAATAAAAGCCGATCCAGAAGACCACCCAGAAGAGCGGGCCAACGCTCGAAAACAATCCACTCAGGCCGTAATCGCTGCCGCTGAACGCGACAAACAAGAATCCCAGCAGGACCAGGTTCGGCCAAAAGCCTTCAGCGGTGATGAAGTAAAGATAGTAGTCAGCCAGGTTCCGCGCATGGCGATTGCGGGGAAACTGCTTCTGTGCGCCTTTGCTGAACAGGCCCGCGGCCATCAGCAGCGCCAAAGAAAAAATCAATGGACTGCCGGAATTTGCGATGGCCAGCGCGCTCTGCCGGGCGCGGAGATTGCGTTCGCGCGCGGCCATGTTCTGCTTGTACTGTTCCTCAGAGTTGCGCGACTCTTCCAGCGAACTATTGAGCGCAGTCAATGCCTGTTCGCGCGTCAGCGGCGCTTTGGAAATATGAAGCTGGAAGCTCGTATTGGCGGAGTGTGAAATTCTTCTGATCTCCGCCTGCGTGGCGTCCATGATTTCTTCCTGGCGCTTGACTTCCGTCTGCGCGCTCGACTGCAAAGCCGTGATCTCATCTTCCAGCTTGCCTGAATGCCGCGTGAGCTGCCAGTTGAGGCCAGCGGCAATAAACGCGATCAGAACCAGTCCCTGCAAGGCGAAGAGTCCGGGTGAAATCCAGCCGGAAAGACCGGCGGTGGAAGCGAAGGGCAGAAGTTCAGCGTTCTGGTCGATGACATTTTTCTGCCGGAGAAGCGAAATGAATCCCGGCTGCTGCCGCCATTGCAGGCGCAACTGGTCCTGCGGCGTAAGTTGCACCTCGCTGACAGCCGCTTCGTCCTGATACACCGACTCCATCGTACCCGCTTGTTTAACACGGTTTTAAAACCGCGCACAAGCACCGGAAGTGCATGGCTGTAACTGCACCCACGGCGGCGCGGGACGGCGAAGCGCTGCGGGATCAACATCTTGCCGACGATCTGCTTCAGCGGCTTACCACGGTGATCGCGGTTGCGGCCGTGGCCACGCCAAAGGGCGAACCCGTCATCGCCTTAAGCGCGCCGTTGGAAAAGATGTTGAAGGCCGCAATGTCATGGCTCGTCTGGTCGGTCACGTAAACAAATGAAGTAGTGGAATCCACGGCCACCGCGGAAGGTCCAACGCCACCGGTGGCAAACGGAGATCCGCTGATCACGCCCAGAGCTCCTGACGCAGAGTCAATGGCAAACGCGGATACGTTGTTGGAGCCGCTATTAGCGACATACAGCAGCGCTCCCTGCGGATCGATGCCAAGGCCAGTGGGCGCCGCTCCCGCGACAAAAGGCGAGCCATTGATCGCCGTCAGCGCTCCGCCACTCTGGATGGCAAAGCCCAGCACCGCGTTGTGGGCTGTGTCGGTTATGTAAAGGAAGCGGCCGGAATGCTCCGCGGCAATCGCGCCCGGCGTAGCGCCCGCGCCCAGGGAAACCGGCGCTCCCGACGCTGAAAGCGCTCCATTGCTTCCGATCGCAAATGCCGCCACCGTTCCTTCCGCCCCATTCACGACCCAAAGAAAATCGCCTTTGGGCGAAACGGCC
Source organism: Candidatus Angelobacter sp. (assembly GCA_036491195.1). GTDB lineage: Bacteria > Acidobacteriota > Terriglobia > Terriglobales > Acidobacteriaceae > Angelobacter. The sequence continues at coordinate 7,115 of DASXCL010000168.1, read as the reverse complement.
AGCGACGCCGGGTGCGAGGGCGTGGTAATCGGGAAATTTCCGATCAGCGTAAGCCCGCCGGCGCCGGGATCCACGGTAAACGCGCTGATCGTGCCCGCCGTCTGGTTGGCCGTGAACAGAAATGGCGAGGTGGGTGACATGGCCACTGCAACCGGCCCCACGTCGGTGGTAAAAATGTTGGGCGGGTTGTTGGGTTGCACAATGCTGGTGCTCACCGGGACGGAAAGGTTTCCGTTGCTGGCGTTGATGTCCAGCAGGGTCACATCATTGCCGGAGAAGTCGGCCGTATAGAGGAAGTCGCCAGAAGTATGCGGGGTGAGCGCATCAGGATTAGACCCGACCGCAAAAGTCGGCGATCCCAGCGGCACCAGCAAGCCATTGCTCTGTACGCGAAACTCAAAAACCTCATTGGTGCCTGGGCCCGCCACATAAGCAAACTGTTTGTGGCCGCTGGCACACCCGCTCAAAAAGCCGGCCATCGCGACCCCTAAAAACGTGATGAAGCCGAATAAGGCCGAAAAAGTCCTTGCCTTCATTGATTCTCCTCGCCTGCAATTGAAAGAAAAATAAGGATACATGAAATCACGGCAGCAATCAGCAATCAGCCGTCAGCAAACAGCCAGACGAGGCTCGGCCCCGCCTCTTGGGAAGAACGCCGAGAGTGGCGATTTCATGCAGAATAAATTTCCGCCGCTCAATTCAGCTCAAATGACACCATCACCGAAGCAGAAATTGTCTTCTGGCCCACAGCTACTGAAGGCCCGGCCGACCGGGTTTTGTCCGCTATTCCGAGAGAGGCATTCGCCATGAAATATGCGTTTTCTGGTTCCGGTACCTCCTCAATCGACTGTGCTTTGCCGATCTCCTGCCCAAGCGCTTTGGCCAGCGCTTCAGCTTTTTCGCGCGCTGCCTTCACCGCCATATCACGCGCCTGGTCGCGATACTTTCGCAGCTCGCTCGTCTCGTAGCCAATCGAGTCAATCCGGTTGCCGCCGGCCTTGATCAGCGTTTCCAGCAACGTGTCCAATTTTGTGATGTCTCGGACCGTAACGGTCAGGGTTTGCTGGGCAACAAAGTAAGACACCCGCACCTTTTTGACGTAGCCGGACTGCGGCTGTAGCGATAAAAAAGTGGTCTGTATGTCCTTCTCGTCGATCCCGTTGCCGCGAAGGGCGACGAGTATCCGTCGCGCTGCGGCATCTTCAGCGTGCTTGGCCACACTGGCGCTGGGGGCCTGCTTTTCCACGCCGACCTCGATTACGGCGCGGTCCGGAACAACTTTGACCTCCGAGGTTCCCACCACACGAACGGTTTTAGCCGGCATCCGGTCTTCCGCCGCAGCCAGACCTGCAAACAGACACAGTGCCAAGGTAATCTTTAAGAGCTTCATCGTTTTCCTCCCCGATTGTTTCGCCTCTAATAATATCCAGAACGACAGGATGGTCGGGGCTTGCGTAGGAAACTGGATGATACAAAGCCCGAATATGCCACCCTGCCCGGCAGGGCTTGCGATTATTTTTCCACCTACCCCAACCGCTGATCCACGCCAGCAAGCCAAAGCAGGGCGGGCTGGGGAAAAATGGCGGACAGAATCCATCGAATCCATCCGTGGAGTCTCGGATAACGTGGGAAACTTTGTCGGCACTTAGGCCTGACTGACTGCCGGTCTCATGTCGCCACATTGAGAACGCTGCGCTCGGGAAACACTACTCTCCCATCCAGTCGCCAATCGGCCGCAGAGAAGTCACGTGGTCGCATACGATTTTGACGGCGGCCATGATGGGGACGGCCAGAATCAGTCCCATAGCGCCCCAGACGAAGCCCCAGATCAGCAGGGAGATGGTTACCACCAGCGGATTCAGTTGCAGGCGGCTGCCCAATACCTTGGGATAGAGGACGTTTATGGCAAGCAGGTGAAGACCGAGGACTGTGGCGCCGACCATGAGCAGGCGAGTATCGCTCATGACCCCGAAGCCGGCGGCGAGCGGCGGCAGCATGGCCATTGCGATCCCCAGGTAGGGCATGAGGCTGAGAAAGCCGCTGATGAATCCCAGAAAATAAAAATAGGGAACGCCAAGAAAGCCAAAGATCACCACGCTGCAAATGCTCATGAAAAGGCCGATGGCGAAGTTGCCGGCAATAAAACTTTTCATCATGGCCGAGATGTGCCCCAGGGTGACGTATGCGGTGCTGCGGTATTCGGGGCGAAACAGCTGCACGGACTTGGTGCGGGCATGTTCCCGCCAGCTCAGCATGAAGTAAGTGAGAAACGGGATGAAGAAAAGAGTGAGTACCACTTCGGTTACAGCGCCGAGGTTTTGCGTAACCATGCCCGGAGTGTTCTGGTTTTCCACGGTTACCGGCATGGCGTTCCTGCCGGTCTTTTCCGGGGGAAGGACCTGCTGCGTGGTTTTTTCCAGGTCGCTGGTCTGCTGGCGGAAGTTTGCCAGATGGGCGCGGATCCTCTCTGAATATTTGGGCAGTTCGTGAACGAAGCTCATGGCGCGGCCGTAAAGGAAATAACTGCCCGCATAGATAGCCGCGACCATCAGCAGGACTGCCAGGAATGCTCCTGCCGATCGGGGCATGCGAAATTTTTCCAGCAAACTTACCAGCGGCTCCAGCATGAAGGCCAGCAGTATGGATACCAGCAACGTGATCAGGACCAGCCTGGCGAAGTAGCAAACCGCCAAAATTACGACGGTCGCAACAATCACCTGTGCCACCGCCCCGGCATGCAGCGCAGTGTTGAGCTTGCGTTCTTTTCTTTGTTCCAGCTCTTTTTCGGCCAGATGATTGTCCGGGGCTTCCTCCGGCATGAGTTGTTTAGGCCCGGGAGGAATAACGCGATTAGAAGCCATACGTTTAGGTGAGATGCAGGAACCCGTATAATCGCGGCGTGGAACTTTCCGGGCGCATTCTGGCCATCGATTACGGCAGCCGGCGCATGGGACTGGCCGTGACCGACCCGCTGGGCATCACGGCGCAAGGGCTGGAGACGCTGCAGCGGAAGAACAACCGCGCCGACTTTGGCCGCCTGGAGCGGACCATACGCGAGTATCAGGTGAAAGAAATCGTGCTGGGAAACCCGCTGCGCATGAGCGGACAGGAAGGAACGCAGTCGCAGAAAGTGGCTGAGTTCGCGGAAGAACTGCGCAAACGCTTTCAGCTTCCCGTTCATCTGTGGGACGAGAGACTCACGTCGGCAGAGGCCAACCGCCTGCTGCGCGAAAACGAGGTGAGCCTCAAGAGGCGGACCCAGGCGGTGGACCGCATGGCAGCGGTGCTGATCCTGCAAAGCTTCATGCAGTCCAGAAGCGCGATCTAGCGACGGACAGGCCAACTTCTACCCAGTTACCTACTTCCAATTTGGTTGAAAGGCCAGCAGTTCATTGTCCATTCGTGATGGTTCAACGATAGCGAAGACTGCGGCACGGCGCGGGATTCGCCCTTAGAATATAGAGAAGCAAAACATAGAGAAGTAACCCAGAGAAGTAAACCAGACCGATTCATGCTGAAATTTCTTTTCAGAACGATTGTTGGATTGCTGGTGCTGGCCGGCGCGCTGCTGGCTTACGGACTGTTGCTGCCGGCCGGTCCAACGCAGCAAAAACTGGTGCAGCTGAAGCCGGGCTCTTCGGCGCGGCACATTGCGGCCGGTCTGGCGAATGCCGGAATCATCCGCAGCCAGTATGCATTTCTGGCCTGGCATTATTTACACGGCCGCAAGCCGCTCAAAGCCGGCGAGTATGCCTTTGATCATCGCGCTACCACGCGCGAGGTTTATGACCGAATTGCCCATGGCGATATTTACTTCCAGACGCTGGTGGTGCCGGAAGGCTACAACATGTTTGATATCGCTACGGCGATTGAAGAAGCGCATCTGGGCAAGCGCGACGATTTCCTGAAGGTCGCCCGCACGGATACCGCGCTGGTGAAAGATATTGATCCGCAGGCGCCGAGCCTGGAAGGCTACCTGTTTCCGGACACGTACCACTTCACGCGGACCCAGTCACTACATGACATGGCAGCCGCCATGGTGCGGCGTTTCCGCCAGGCGGCCAAGGACCTGGGACTGAACCAGAACTTTCACTCCGTCGTGACCATGGCAAGCATCGTGGAAAAAGAGACTGGCGCGCCGGAAGAGCGGCCGGAGGTCGCCAGCGTTTTTTATAACCGTCTACAAAAACACATGGTGCTGGCCACCGATCCTTCCGTGATTTATGCCGCGCTGCTCAATAACCGCTATGACGGCGTGATTCACCAGTCCGATCTACACTTTGATTCGCCGTATAACACTTACCACAGCGCCGGGCTGCCGCCGGGACCCATTTCCAACCCAGGGAAGGCTTCTTTGCAGGCGGCGATGCATCCAGCCGAGACCGATTATTTGTTCTTCGTGAGCGATAACCAGGGTCATCACCGGTTTGCGCGGACGGATTCCGAGCATGCGGTCAACGTCAAAGCCTATCGCAGGGCATTGGCGCAGCCCGTGAACCGGTAAAACAGGGCCAGAGTGCCGCAGAATGTCATGATTTGCCGTGGCGCCGCAGCGGTTGAGGCAACCCGCCTTCCGCTATACTAAGAGCATCCAAATTACAGGTGTAAGACCGAACGGATGTGCTTTCATTTGCGTAAAATTATTCTCTTATCCTTTTTAGTTCTTTTGCCGCTCAGTGGCTGCGGCTTCCGCTCGTCGCACCCGGTGAAGATGCGCACCAGCACGGCCGCGCTCAAAGACGCCACGCTGGAGCAACTGGTTGAAGCCATCAATACGAACGCCGAAAAACTCAAAACGCTGAAAGCGACAGTTGACATTGACACCTCAGTTCTCGAACAAAAGAAAGAAAAAGTAACCGACAATCCGCAGGTGGCGGGCTACGTGCTGGTGCGCAAGCCGGACATGCTGCGCATGCGAGTGCTGGTCCCCGTGGTGCGCAACACGATGATTGACATGGTGAGCAACGGCCAGACGTTTGAACTGGCCATCCCGCCGAAGAGCCAGTTCATTGTGGGTTCCAACAAGCAGCCGGTAAAGCCTTCACCGCGGCCGCTCTATAACCTTCGCCCGCAACACATCTCTGACGCGCTGTTGTTGAAACCGATCGATCCGGAAAAAGAAATCGCGGTGCTGGAAAGCACAACGGAGATCGTGAAAGACCCAAAGAGCCACAAAGACGCGGAACAGCTGGCATACACCGTGGTGGTGATCGACAAGGACAGCAACGGCTATTTTCTTTCCCGCAAAGTTGTATTCAGCCGGACCGATCTTCTGCCGCATGAGCAATCGATCTACGATCGCCAGGGCCGGCTGGTGACGTTTGCGCGCTATGAAAATTTCGGCGAATATTCGGGCATCATGTTTCCCGCCATCGTCTCCATCCAGCGGCCGATCGAAGGCTATGGCATTACGCTTTCCATCGTGAAGATGGACGTGAATGTGCCTCTTACCGATGAGCAGTTTGTGTTGACGCAGCCGCCGGGATCGCAATTGATCAACGTGGATACCAAGTCTTCCGCCGCCGCGATTCCCGAAGGAGAGAGCAAGAAGCCGCCCCAGTGAAGGAAGTAAGCCAGAAGCAAGCGCTGGAACCGCTATCGCAGTCTTAAAATAATTCTATGAACAAGATGATTGTGGCCAACCTGGTCCACCGCCCCATACGATCCATCATCAGCATCATTGCCGTCGCCGTGGAAGTCACGCTGATCCTGATGATCGTTGGGCTGGCGCTGGGAATTCTGGACGACAACAAGGCGCGCCAGGTGGGAATTGGCGCGGACCTTACGGTGCGTCCTCCGGGATCGTCCAATCTTGCCGCGTTCGGCGGCGCTCCCGTGCCCATGCGCGTGGCCGATATCCTGCGCAAGCAGCCACACGTGGTGGCCGTTTCGCCCGTGGTGTTGCAGGTGATTTCGACCACAAATATTGAAATCATCTACGGCACTGACCTGGAATCATTCCAGGCGGTGGGCGGTCCCATGCGCTACCTGGAAGGCGGCCCGTTTACGGGGCCGGACGACATGATCGTGGACGATCTGTTTGCCGCGGGCAGCAAGGTGCATGTTGGAGATACCGTCACGGTACTGAATCATGCGTTTAAAGTCTGCGGCGTGGTGCCACACGGCCGCGGCGCGCGCCGTTTTATTCCCATCACCACCATGCAGGACCTGACCGGCACGCAGAACAAAGCTTCAATGTTTTACGTGAAGCTGGACGATCCCTTGAATGCCGACGCGGTGGTGCAGCAACTCAAGAAGATTCCCGGGATGGAGAGTTATAACATCCTTTCCACCAGCCAATGGCTGGCGGCAACCTCGGTGGATAAGATCCCGGGACTGAACTTGTTTATCAGGATCGTAATCGGGATTGCCGTGATTATCGGGTTCATCGTGATTTTCCAGTCGATGTACACAGCCGTGATGGAACGGACGCGGGAGATTGGAATACTGAAATCGCTGGGCGCGTCCAAGTCCTACGTTGTCCGGGTGATTTTGAGAGAGACGCTGCTGCTGGCAGTGGCAGGAATCCTGGTGGGATTCATCATCAGCAGCGTGGGCCGGGCCGGGCTGGTGCATCAGTTTCCGACATTGCGCGTGATGCCGATTACGCTGAAGTGGGGCATCTATGCCACGCTGATCGCCATTGGCGGCGCGATGCTGGGAGCCATCTATCCGGCGTTTAAGGCCGCGCAGAAGGACCCGATTGACGCGCTGGCGTACGAGTAACCCCATCCGGGGACACGCGTAAATTAAACAAAACCAGAATTAAACAAAATCAGATAGGGCCGGATTTGCACGTTTATGGAAGCGCAAATCTCATTCAGACGCTCCTCAAGCATGATCTGGTCGATGCGTTCTGGCTGAAGATATTTCCGATAACGTTGGGCGGTGGAAAACGATTGTTCGCCGATGGCACCATCCCGGCGGCCTTCAAGGTGACGGAGAGCACAGTCACCTCGAAAGGCGTCATTATCGTCAATTACGAGCGTGCAGGGCCAGTCCCAACCGGAAGTGTATAAACATCCGCGCCGTGTTGGGGCGCACGTTTCACCAAGCTTTGCAGACGAGACAAACGCTTGCGACCGGCACGCTGAAGGCCATCGCCAGGCGGCTAT
>DASXCL010000167.1:0-30059 GCA_036491195.1 Candidatus Angelobacter sp. | reverse complement strand
GAGCCGGGATCAGGCTCAGCAATTAGCAGTCAGTGCTTAGCCAAAGCAATTTACCGCGAAGGGCGCAAAGAACTTCTTGCCGCAGATTTGCGCAGATAAATGCAGATGAAAAATACCATTCATCGGTTTGCGTAGTTCCGTTCCGATTTGTCTTATCAGCTCTGATCGGCGAAAATCAGCGGCAGGTTTTTTTTCTGGAGGGCAATTCATGAGCGGCTTCACCCGAGATGTGGTTTCCACCCCCAACGCGCCCAAAGCCATTGGGCCGTATTCCCAGGCAATCAAGGCCAATGGTTTTGTGTTTATCTCCGGCCAAGTGGCGCTCGATCCCGCCACGGGTAATATCATTAGCGGTGGAATCGAAGCGCAAACGGAGCAAGTGTTGAAAAACCTTTCCGCCGTACTGCAGGCCGCGGGCAGCAACTGGGAAAAAGTGGTGAAAACCACCGTGTTTTTGAAGAACATGGCGGAGTTCGGACAGATGAACGAGGTGTACGGAAAAATCTGCAAGAATGCGCCTCCGGCACGCTCCACGGTCGAAGTAGCTCGCCTGCCGAAGGACGTCGCGGTGGAGATTGACGTGATTGCGCTGGCATAGTTCACGCGAAACCATGAATTAGATTGACAATGGATGCAAGCAAGCTATCATAACGTGGAATTTCCCTTAGCAATTTTCCGGAGGCCCTATGCACGCCTGGTGGGTCGTTGCTGCAGTGGTATATGTTTTGATCATCCTGCATGCAGCTTGGTATCTCCTCAGCTATCGTTATCAATATAAGCCCCTGGCTCCTCAGAGTGTCATTGATGCGTTCCTGGCCCAATCGCGGAAAAACATGGGCCTGGACTACATTGACATGAAGAAGCTCGAGTACGACTGGGTGGAGTCGAACGGCGCCCGCCTGCGCATTGTGATCTTTGAGGCCCCAGCGGGTAGTCCTTGCGTTGTATTTGTTCCTGGGACGGCGGCCTACGCTCTGTGCTACCTGGAATTTCTGTATAAGCTCCACCTCGAAGGCTTCCATGTGATCGGGATGGACCCACGCGGACATGGATATAGCATCCCTCCCCGCGGCTCCTTCACCATCGATGAACTGGCGGATGACGCACTGGAGGTATGCCGGTATGCAAAAAAGCGGTTCAACACGCGTGTGGGTCTGGCGGGATCGAGCCAGGGCGGCATCACTACGTTCTATGCCGCAGCGAAAGGCGAGGTGATTAGCTCAGCAATGTGTCACAACATCGCAGACCTGAACGGGCGCGACAACCTGATTTTGTCGCAGTTCCGGCCGCCTGCCTGGATGATACCTTTCGTCAGGTTCGTTTTTAAGCTCTATCAGAATTACAGCGTTCCCCTGACTTTCTATCTGAATTTCAGCCAGCAAGTCCTCAAAGACGGCGAACTCTCGATAGATTATTTTAAGCGAGATCCCCTTGCGGTGATAGCGTACACGTGCAAGGTGATGCGTTCTCTGGCCAAGACCAAATTGGCGTGCCCGGTGGAAGAGATTCGCACACCGATGATGGTGCTGCAGGCTTCGGCCGACGCTATTTTCCCAATGAAGTACGAGAAGAGTGTCTTTGATCGCCTGCAGAAGTGCGAGAAGCGATGGGTTGTTCTGGAAGGTTTGCCGCACCTGACCCTGATCAACATCGTGTGGATGGCGATTCCCCCCGTGGCTGAGTGGTTTTGGCATACGCTGGCGCCGGAACGCCAGCGGGCAGCAACGGGCGGAAATTCTTGAAACCATGCCGGAGCGCCTGTAGCCGGGCTGTTGGCGCGATACAAGAAGCCGGCAATTTGTTCTCAACTTAAAATCTAAAACATTTGGGGGCAGGTTCCACAATCAGCCACAAGGCATTTTGCAAGGAGAAACTCATGAGTTCCAAACAGAAGCTAGTCCTCTACCTCTGCTACGCGGTGTCCCTGGGTTATGCTGCCAACAAATTTGTGACCACCATAGGCCTTTGGTTCCATGGTGTTACGCAGTGGGAGAAGCTGTGGAGGCCGTTTCCGGACTGGGGACAGGGCGCCGACCTTTATGGAGCTTTGCTGGCCGCCAAATGGAACGGCACACGCATGCTGTGGTACGGAATGCTCCTGCTGGGGATGACCTTCTTCGTGATGCTTTACAAGAAATATAAGTTTCTGGCTTTTCTACTGTTCCAGGGCGCTCTAGTTGAATTGTTGAACCTGTTATGGGTCGCGAACGCCAAGTCCAACGGCTGGTCCACTCCTGCCTCAAACGAGTTCATGGTGGAGAGCGCCTTGTGGGCAGGGGCGCTGTTCCTTAGCGGACTCTATTTGTTCACGCAACCGGCAGCGGAAGGCGGGGAAGCCATGCCGGATACAGTGGGCGTGACGCCCGGAACGCACAAACTATTGATCCGCTGGTGCACGTTTGTTGCGCTAGTTTTTTCCGCCATGAAGTTGTATTTCGCGTATTACTGGTGGCTTTCGCCGTACAAAATCTGGGCTGTCGGCTTCCGCATGTTCCCCGATTGGGGTACCGGAGGAGCGTTGTACGGCGCGCTGTTGCCCGCCAAATGGATTTTCTCCAGTAATTTCTGCTACGGAGCGATTATTGCGCTCGCTGTCTACTACGGTCACAAATTCAATAAATTCCAGTTCCTGGGCTTTCTGCTGCTGCAAGGCGTATTTATCGAATTCTTCGACGGGTTCTGGCTGGCCAACGGGAAGTTCAACGAGGGCTGGACGAAATTCGGAGATGGACTGCCGATTCCGGGCCAGATGTCGATGATTGGTGGGTTCAGCTGGGGGCCGATCCTGCTGACGTGCGCCATCTATCTGCTCTCGAAGGAATTTCTGGAAGCGCGCCAGACCAAGAACTGAGTCATACAGCATGGCGGGCTGGCTGGATGGGGCCGCCGCCGGTCCCCTCGCCAGCCGGCCAGGACTTGTCCTTTCGTCATCAACCGTTTTGCCGGCATGCACGGTTTTCTGTTCCGCCGGCCGCGGAATCTGCATCTCACGAGTGCAGAGCCAACCAAAAATTCATGCCAGCAAAAGGAGCTTCGATGAAGCGCTTTTCTATTTTGATAGCACTATTTTTTTGTGCCTCCACGTTCGCGTTGGCGCAAAAAGCGGACGCGGCGTTTGTGGTGGGAGGATCGTTCGTTTCCGATACTAAAGAGACTTTTCTGCCCCCCTCAACCGCGACCTTCGACACGGTGAAAACCGACCACCATCTTTTTCTGGAAGGCGAGCTCGGGGTGCGGCTGTTGAACGCCCATGTGGCCTCGCTTAGCCTGGAACTGCCTGTAGCCGGCATTACTTCCCAGAAGATCACGCTGGCCAGCACGCCCGGCACGGTGGTGGATAATCTTTCCACTTTGTTCATTACGCCAGGACTGCGGCTGAAGGTTTTGCCCATTGCTCCCATATCGCCGTGGGTGAGTTTTGGCGGCGGCTGGGCGCGCTACTCGCTGGATTCGGGAACCAAGACCAACAAGGGAGCCGTGCAATATGGCGGAGGCCTGGACTTCAAGACGGGACTGCCACTGCTAGGCTTTCGCGCTGAAGTGCGTGACTTTGTAACCGGCGATCCTGACTTTGGACTGGGAAGCGTGCTGGCGGGAACCACCAGCGGATTGCACCATCACAATATCCTGGCGGGCGGCGGAATCGTGCTGCGGTTCTGAAGAAGCACTCAGCCGTAAGCACTCAGCATTCAGGCGGTGCACTTCAGGACTGAAGTTCTCAGCCGCCGGTGCGGAGAAAATTAGCAAAAAACTCTAGCGATCTCCACACGAATAAGGCCTCCCGTTCGCGGGGAGGCCTTTTAGACTTCCAATGCTGGTTTAGATAGGTGCTTACGCCGTTTTACTGACCGAGGCTTTCACGACCTTGCCGGACTTGAGGCAGGTGGTACAGACGCGGACGCGCTTGTTGGCGCCGTTCACGCGGGCGCGCACAGGACGCAGGTTCACGTTCCAGCGGCGGCGACTCACGTTGTGAGCGTGGCTGATCTTGTTTCCAAATTGCGGGCCTTTGCCGCAGATGTCGCAAACTTGTGCCATTCGATTGACTCCCAGATATCTGACGCAGAAGGGGCCTTCAGGCCAGTGTGGTTAAAGCTAAATTTTACAGGAAGATAGGAGGATTGGCAACCAGCTATCAGCCGGTCGCGGCCACTTTGGCCGATTTCGCCGTAATGCGCTCCCGCAGACGGAGGAACGGCCGTTCGATGGCCAGGTACAGCGCGAAAGCAGCCAGGAAGCTGAAGGCAAAGTAAGCGAACAGGGCGAACCACCCGCGGGATTCGACCAGCCGTGGCAAGTGCACGCGAACCTGGTGAATGATCTCTTTATGCGTGAGGTAGGTGCTGTAAGCCAGGGCAGCGATCAGGCCAAATCCGCGGACTTTTGACAGCGGGCTGGATGGAGCGATGCTGGAGGCAATTAGTAGGCCAAGGCCAACGGCCAGCAGCGGGAAACCCATAACGGAGGCTGAAAATGAGAGACGGTCATTGAAAAGCCACATGGCCCAGGCACAGAGCGCGAGTCCGACTAGAAGCAAGAGATAGCCGTGAGACATGGCGCGCTGCCACCATGCGGGGCGAAAGGTTTTGATGATCGCCAGGGTCACGCCGACAAGCAGACCGTCGAGCCGGGTGTGCGTGGGGTAATAGATTTTTTCCACATACGCCAGGGCGAAAGCGTCATCGTCCCTGGGGAAGATCGCCACATGATGGAGATAGATGTAAGCGCGGATGGCGATACCGAAACAGAGTATTCCCAGAATCACGGCCACGGTTTTGCCGAAGCTGGGTCGGCGCATCAGCAGCAAGATCAACAGGGGGAGCACCAGATAGAAATGTTCTTCCACGCACAGAGACCAGACGTGGGAAAAGGCCTGGTCGTGAAGATAGTCGATGCGGAAATTTTCGGTGAAGGTAAGAAACTGCCAGGCAGGCGATAGCCCGGGAGCTTCGCGAAACACGGGAATGGCGAAATAGAGCAGCAGCACAGTGAGGTAGGCGGGCAGGACGCGGAAGGCGCGCCGCAGGTAAAAGCCTCCGATCGAGGGCTGGCTGCCGCGCATGTAAGGACGGAGAAGCTGTGAGCCGATCAGGTATCCGCTGAGGACAAAAAACAGATCGACGCCCATCCAGCCATAGCGTCCGGGAAGGCTCCAAACGCCGGGGTGAAGCGCAAAATGCATATGCCACAGCATTACCCAAAGGATAGCGATGGCGCGCATGAGATCCAGGCCGGGCTCGCGGGCGGAAGATGTATCGAGAAGGTTCAAGCAAGGTTGTTATAGCACCCGCATAGCCAAAACCTGAACCACAAAGGACACGAAGGAACACAAAGTAAGGGACGAGAAACGCTGAACCGAAGAACTCCTACTCCATCACCACCACAACCTTCCCAAACGTCTCATTCGATTCCAGGCGCTGGTGGGCTTTGCCGATTTCCGAGATGGGAAAAGCGCTATCGACGTTGGGACGGAGAACGCCACGGGCGAGCAGCGGCACAACTTCAGCAGCGAAGAGGCGGGTGGCGGCAATTTTTTCTTCCAGAGAACGGGCACGCAGGACGGTTCCGCGAATCTGGAGGCGTTTGCTCATCACATAACGAGCGTCAAGTTCATAGCTGCCGCCGGCGACGGTGCCGACGAGAATCATGCGGCCTTTATGGGCCATTACCTTTTGGCTGGCTTTGACGTACGGGCCGCCGACGAGATCGAGCAGCACATTGATGCCCTTGCCGGCGGTCCACTTTTCCACTGCGGCGGGCAGGTCGTCAAAGTTGTCGCGCAAGACGAGACCGGCTTCCAGGCCCAGATGTTTTGCCTGCTCAATTTTGTCGGCAGTGCGCGAGGTCCCATACGGGACCGCCTGGATCGCGCGGGAAAGTTGCACCGCAGCCAGGCCAACGCCGCTGCCAACGGCATGGATCAGGACGCTTTCGCCGGGACGCAGATTGGTCTGGGTCCAGAGAGCGTCATGGGCGGTGATGAAGACTTCAGGCACGGCGCCGGCCTGCGCCCAGTCAAGGTTGGCAGGAATTTCCGCGAGCAGGTGCTCATGTGTGACGACGTATTCAGCATGCGCTCCGCCACCGATCAGGCCAAAAACGCGCTGGCCGGGTTTCCAGCGAGTAACGGAAGAGCCGACCTCGGCAACTTCTCCGGCAAATTCCATGCCGGGAATTTCTGCGGGGAATCCTGGCGGAGGCGGATATTTTCCCTGGCGCTGAAGCAGGTCAGCGCGGTTGAGCGACGATGCGCGGACACGGACAAGAACCTGTTCATCGTTGATGAGAGGTTTCCCAACGGTGCGGATTTCCAGCGCTTCGGGTCCGCCATAGTTCGAGATCCAGACTGCCTGCATGGTGTTCATATCGGGCAGGACGATTATAAAGACTGGCGCGCTCCTTGCGACGGTATGAGCTCGTTCGGCGTCGCTCAGGATGATCGAGATCGATGGCATCGCTCTGCGAGGCGCCCCGTGGCAACAAATAGGGATACCCAAGCTAAACAGCTGATCGCACTGTGATTAGCGTCACATCCCGGCAACCGGTATCTGGCTTAATATTTGCCGATCTGGAGAGGCTCCGATATATTTTTAGATAGCATGTACGAGGACTTTCACGCCACCGACCGCTGGACCGGAGAAAAACTCCACTGTATTTACCAGGCCCTGATCGTCGCGATTGCGACCCGGCACGCCGACGCTGTCGACATAAAGTTTCTTGCCAGCGGGCGTCCCGTATGGATTGCGTTGCCGCATCCAACATGGGTGGAGTACAAGGAGCGCACCGGCCGGGTCATCACCGATCCGCTGGCCATCCAGATTGCCGGGCATTTTTTGAAGACAGCGATTGAATCCGGCACGTATGAGCACGGACGGGAGATGTACACGCTGACGGTGGATGAGTCGCTCGGACATTTGAATGCAGTCCTGAAGGAAGTTGGCGCGCCCCAGGACGCGCTGATTAAAACAGCCTAGCCGTTAGGCCGCTAAAAACCCGCTGCTTGCGACCAGCCCTCTGGCCCCAACAGAACAGGAGACTTTTCCGCTATGTCGACTTTGCCAGCCATTGATACAGCCTCAGCCCTGGAAACACTTCTCAACAGCGACAAGGTTCATCGCAATCTTCATTCAGGCGTGCTTGTAGAGCAGGCAGTGCGCCGCGGAGAAGGGTTGCTGGCGGACAATGGAGCCCTGGTTGGATACACCGGCAAATATACGGGACGCACGCCCAAAGACAAGTTCACGGTAAAAGACTCCATCACCGCCGAGCTGGTCAATTGGGGCGCAGTGAACCAGCCTATTGATCCAGAGAAGTTTGACGCGCTGTTTGACCGGGTTGTGGCGTACTTGCGTGGCAAAGAGCTGTTTGTGCAGGACCTGTATGCAGGCGCCGATTCCCAGTACCGGCTGCCTATCCGGGTAATTAATGAATATGCGTGGCACAGCCTTTTTGCCCGAGCCCTGTTTGTGCGTCCTACTGAAGAAGAGCTGAAGACGCATCGCGCTGAATTTACGATTGTCTCCGCGCCTGAATTCGTTTCTGATCCGCAACGCGACGGCACGCGCTCAGAAGCGTTCATTTTGGTGAGCTTTACCCGCAAAATCATTCTGATTGGCGGCACAAAATATGCCGGCGAGATGAAGAAATCGATTTTCGGCATCATGAACTTCCTGCTGCCGCAAAAAAATGTCTTTCCCATGCATTGCTCGGCCAACGTCGGCAAGAACGGTGAGACAGCTCTGTTCTTTGGACTTTCCGGCACCGGTAAGACCACGCTTTCGGCCGATCCTGAGCGATTGCTGATTGGCGATGACGAGCACGGCTGGAGCCCGACTGGCATCTTCAACTTTGAAGGCGGCTGCTATGCCAAGTGCATCAAGCTCTCCAAGGAAAGCGAGCCGCAGATCTGGAACGCCATACGGTTTGGCTCGGTGCTGGAAAACGTACCGCTTGATCCGGAAACACATATTCCAAATTACAACGATGACAGTCTTACGGAGAACACTCGCTGCGCCTATCCTGTGGACTTTATTGAAGGCGCCGTGATTCCGGGAATCGGCGGACATCCGAAGAACGTGATCTTCCTGACTGCTGATGCTTTTGGCGTGCTGCCCCCGATCTCCAAGCTGAGCACGGACCAAGCGATGTATCACTTTCTTTCCGGCTACACGGCCAAAGTAGCGGGAACTGAAGCTGGTGTAGAAGAACCCCAGCCGGATTTTTCCACCTTGTTTGGAGCGCCGTTCTTTCCGCTGCGGCCCAAGGTTTATGCGGAAATGCTGGGACGCCGAATGCAGGAACACGAATCACAATGCTGGCTGGTGAATACCGGCTGGTTTGGCGGGCCTTATGGCGTGGGTTCACGCATGAAGCTGCCTTACACGCGCGCGATGGTTAATGCCGCGATTGAAGGCTCACTGGACAAGGTGGAATTTGAAACTGATCCGGCGTTTGGGTTGACAATACCAAAGTCCGTCCCTGGCGTTCCGGCGGAGTTCCTGCGGCCACGCGACGCATGGAAAAACAAAGCCGCGTATGACAAAACCGCAGCCGATCTGGCTGCGCGCTTTGCCAAAAATTTTGAGAAATTCGACGTGCCGGCGAATATCCGCGCGGCAGGCCCGGGCGTGAAGAAAGGTTGAGCAAGCAAGGCATTCTGAATTCAAGTAAAAAGAGACGCCGGAAAATCCGGCGTCTCTTGCGTCTATTGGAAACAGTAATTTGGATGTCGACCCGACATCGCCTCAGGCGGCCGCGAGTCAGGCGGCTTTGTTGCGGCCCAGGTGCTCGGTTACCGCGGCATTGATGCGCTCGATAAAGGAGACCGGCTGTTCGTTATTGGCGGGCACAAGCCGCTTGCGGAGAAGCGCCAGGAACTTGGTAACGCGATGCAGCCGTTGCGTATCCATGCCCTCCTGCATGCGCTGAGGATCGATTTCAGAGGCGGTTTCAATGTATTGCCAGAGCAGAAGCCGCATATCGTCGACCGCGAGCTTCAGTTCGGCAAGCATGTTTACATTGAGTTCGGCTAGTTCGGCGGCAGGGACAGCCGACTTGTCATTCGCGTTTGGAGCCTGCATTGCCAGCCAGTACAGATCTTCGTGGACAGCGGTCAGGGCGGTCGTGAGTTCTTTAAGATGGCTTACCAGTTCGTTAGAATCGGTATTTGCGTGGCGTTCCGTCATTTGGGGGATCCCTTCACTTCTGTAGTACGTGTATTAGTGTCTAGGATGCACCCAACGTTGCGAAAGCGCCCGTTACTCAAGTGCATGTACGCAGTGCTAAGGCCTGTGTTTTCAGCAACTCTGGATCGGAATATGGGGCGATTCGAGCAACGGAACCTGTCAGAGAATGTGCTATATCTTGCAATAAGTTAGCATCTTTTTGCACCGTCAGCGAAGCAACTTGTGGTCCAGATACGTGGAAGCGGTTAGGCCGAAAAAGCAGAAATTGCCTTAGAACCATCGGGGTAATATCCTCTCAGGCAAACCAAACAGAAGAAGAGACGAAAAGGCAGAATTCATGTATTCACGCCACATCCTGGTGCAGTACGCGGTGAATGGGAAACTGGTACGGTGTCCCATAAAGTGGCTCGACAATTTTTCCATGCGCAGTTTTACGAACGATTCCATTTTTGACGACACGCTTCCGGTGGCAGATGGAGAGATGAGGATTGGAACGCGGGTGCCGCTGGGGAAATTGAAAGCGGCGATGGAGGATTGGTTCCGCAGAAAAAGCTACATAGGGAAAGATCAGGAATTGGTGATAGAGGAAACCAAAACATAACCACTGATAACACTGATCAAACGGATTTTCACTGATCACGCCGTGCAAAGGTCACTGATTCTTTTTTGCTTCTTCAGGCGGGACCTCTTTGTCGGCCGTGACTTTTACGACGATGAGCACTTTGTCATCATCATTCATGCTGGCGGTGGAATAGGCTGAGACCTCGGCCAGGACGGCATCGGCGATTCCCTGAGCGGAGCGGTCGCGATGGCGGCGTACGAAGTCGGTCAGCCGTTTGGCGCCGTATTCATGTTTCTGATCATCGGAAATGTGAAGGATTCCGTCAGTGGAGCAGACCAGCACGTCGTCTTTTTCGAGCTTGACCGATCCGCGGGTGAAATCCACCTGCGGGAAAAGGCCGATGACGGTACCGCCTTCTTCCAGCAATTTCACTTCGCCGGTGCGGCCGCGCACCAGGATTGGGGGCACGTGTCCGGCATTGACGTATTGCAGGACGTTGCGGCGAGTATCAACCAGGCCAAGAAAAACGCTGAGGTGCTTGCCGGCTTTGGTATAGGAGTAAAGCATCTCATTGAGCGAAAATGCCAGTACCTCAAGCGAGTGGAGATGCATGACCAGGGCGCGCAAGGTGGCCTGAAGATTGGCCATGATCAACGCGGAAGAAACGCCTTTGCCTTCGACTTCAGCACTGACTAGAAGTAATGACTGCGGGCCCAGATTGATGAAGTCGTAATAGTCGGCGGCGACGTCGAAGCAAAAATCGCTGAGCACGGCGATATCGTAGCCGGGCACCACGGGTGGAGACTCCGGGAGCAGGCGGTGCTGGATGCTGCGGGCCAGAGAGAGCTCGCGCTCCATGCGCTGCTTCTCCATGGTGTCACGGTGCATCTGGGCATTTTCCAGCGCCATGGCCATGTGTCCGGAGAGCTTGTTGAGGAAGCCCACGTCGTCGGGAGAGAATGTTCCGCTTTGCGCGTTCAGCAGTTGCAGCACACCCACGATTTCACCGGAATGATGCTTAATGGGAAGACTGAGCAGCGACTTGGTGCGGTAATTCAGCCGCTGGTCAAAGCTGGGATCAAAAGATTCCAGCGTATAGGCGTCTTCGGTATTGATCAATTCGCCCGAAACCGCGACCGCGCCGGCAATGCCTTTGCCAAAAGGGATACGGATCTCCTGGTGGTCGAGTCCGGAAGCGGCAATCGACCACAATTCTTTGCGTTTGCTGTCCGCGAGAAAGACCGTGCCGCGCTCGGCTTTGACTTCAGTGCGCGCGATTTTCAGGATCAGCTCCAGCAACTCCGGCAGGTCGAGGGTGGAGTTGAGCATGCGCGTGGCTTCGAAGAGAAGCGAGAGCTGATTGATGCGTTTGTCTTTTTCCTGGGTGGCCAGGACGTTATTGAGTTTGGCGGCGCTCATTTCCGAATACAAGCGCCACCACAAAAGCAAGTCTTCTGAAACTTCTCCCGTGGTGAAGATGGTCAGTACACCGGCAAGCTGGCCAGCGGCGAGAAGCGGGTAACCGGAAATATGAGTGAGGCCGGTTTCGCGGGAAAATTCCTGGTCATCGCCGCCGAAGGTGGAGAGAACAATGTTTTCGATGGTGGTTTTGTTGTGCGCGATCTTACCCACGGCCCCGGCGCCGGCAGCGGCGTAATCAAGGCGATGCGTTGCCTTCAGGCCTTCGGCATGAGTCAGGTAGCAGGAACCGGAGGAAGCGTCCCACAGCCAGAGTTCGGCGCGGACGGCGTCAAAGTCACTGACCAGCATCTCCAGCACGCGGGAGGTAAGATCTTCTCCGGCGCGGCTGAGCGCGGCCACAGCGCTGGCAAACGCGTTCACGTAGTTTTTGCTCTGCGTCTTTGTCTTTATCACGCTACAACGTCCAACAAGACCTGTTCCCGCCTGAAAGGCGAAAGGGGCTGAAATGCCAACCAAATCCCAAGTCTACGGGGATTCCTAAAGACTTTCGGGGAAGTGTGCGCCTAGTTTATGAAGGATGTACCCGCATTGTAAAGGGAAAGGAACCATCAGAAGCACACCAGAGAAGCACACCAGGGTACTCATTGTTAAATCTTATTGCGTTTGTGCGGCCAGAATGGTAAAAGCGCACCATCTGCCCCTACTGCGCAAGAAATCCATCTGTGTGCCGCATTGGGGCAAGGGGGCATCAGGAAATGAAGATTGTTCAGCGAATTGCATGTGTGCTGTACGTAGTGGTTTTGGCGAGCCCAGCGTTTTCGCAGACCGCCGCTACCGCCGATCTGCGCGGAACGGTGAAGGACCCCAACGGGGCGGTCGTCCAGAACGCAACCATCACGGTGCGCGACGCCGCCAGAAATTTTGAACGGTCAGCCCAGAGCAATGACGCCGGGTACTTTACCCTGCTCTCACTGCCGCCCGGCCATTACACCATGACGGTGGAAGCCAAAGGTTTTGCCAAGCTGATAGCCAGGGACGTGGGCCTGACGGTGGGCCAGGCCGCCGATTATCCCGTGATCTTGCGATTGCCGACAGCGGAGACCGAGGTGACGGTAACGGGCGAGCCGCTGCTGGTGGAAACGGCGAAGACCTCGACCAGCACCACGATTGGGCAGCAGCGCATTGACAATCTGCCGATCAACGGACGCAACTACGTCAACTTCTCATTGACCAACTCACAAGTGCAGCGCGACGTGGCACCCAGCATTGGAGCCGCGCCCACATCCGGACTGAACTTTGGCGGACAGCGCGCGCGGTCTAATGCCGTGAACGTAGATGGCATGGACGCGGTGGACAATTCGGTCAACGGAATACGCTCCACACTGTCACAGGAGGGCGTGCAGGAATTCCAGATCATCACCAACGGTTATGAAGCGGAATACGGACGCGCTTCCGGCGGCGTGGTGAATATTATCACCAAGTCGGGGACGAACGATTTCCATGGCAGCGCCTTCGGCTATCTACGCAATCGCGATTTCCAGGCACAGAACCCGTTCACCAACACGCCTGACCCGGCATACACCCGCGTCCAGGCCGGACTGGCGTTTGGCGGCAAGCTGAAGAAGGACAACACATTCTATTTCTTCTCGTTTGAGACCACGCGGCGGCAGGAAACGGGGTTCTCTACAATCGGGGCAAACAATTTTGGCCTGGTACCGCTGGCCAACGCGGCGAGCTTTGGCCTTCCGTCCGGATCGCTGGTTACGCCGGCCCAGGCGACGTTTCTGGCGGGCGCCCCGGTTAATCTGCTGACGGCAACCTATGCGCAGCTTGCTGCCGGCGGCTCAGGCGTGGCATTGGGCGGAACACCGGGGGCGCTAAGCGCACTGGGTTTCTTTCCAACTTCAGGCTCACCCCTGCCGGCTTCGTTTCATAACTTGCTGAGCCAGATCGGCAATTATCCGGTTTCTGAAGCGACGGACGTTTACTCTCTGCGGCTGGACCACAAGTTCAACGCCAACAACACTCTGATGGTGCGCGGCGCACTCAGCCCGAGCGACGTGACGGGTATCCAGGTAAACGCGCAGAACCAGGATTTCGGACAGAACGCTTTCTCCCGGACTTCCACGCAGAACTATCATGATGGAAGCATCGGCGCGCAGGACACGTGGATCCTGGGCAATGACAAGATCAACGAAGCGCGCTATCAGTATTCGCGGCGCGGGCTGCTTTATAACTTTTCCCGCGGCCCGGGCGGCGGAGACGTTGCCGTTAATATTCCCGGCGTAGCATTTTTCGGGCGCGAGCCGTTTTCGTTCGTGAATCGCGTGGAACAACGGCACCAGATCAGCGATAATTTTTCGCTCATTAAAGGACGCCACAGCTTCAAGTTCGGCGCCGACATTAACCACCTGCCGGTGACTGCCGACTTCACGGTGAACTTTGGCGGTATCTACAACTTTGGCGAATTGAGCGGGTCATCGCTCAGTCCGGCCTTTGCGACCTTCCCCAACTTTTCAGCGGTGCAGTCGTATGGCCTGGGAATTCCGCAGGTGTTTATCCAGGGCGTTGGGAACCCGCATGATTCGTTCAGCATTAACACAATGGGATTCTTTGCCCAGGATTCATGGCGTCTGCGCAACAATCTAACGCTGAATTATGGCGTCCGTTATGACTACGAGATCACGCCGGTATTCCCGGCGGTGAATGCGCTGTCACAGGGGGCGCAGGACGCGCTGAATATCACCCAGGGCATTCCGCGTGACAACAACAACGTTGCGCCGCGCGTCGGCCTGGCCTGGGACCCGAAGGGCGACGGCAAGACGGTGATCCGCTCGTCTTATGGCATCTTCTATGATCATCCGCTGCTGGCGCTGGCGTTTGATTCCGACGTGGCTGACGGCAGCCAGGCGCCGCAATTCATTCTGTTCGGCGGAAGCCCGTGCAACGGCGCTTCCAGCCCTTCACCGATCAACCTGAATGCGACGAATACCTTTCAAGGCAGCCTGGGCAACGCAAATTGCACGCCGGCGGGTTTTGCAACCGGCTTGAATTACCAGCCCGGTCAGCAGCGCTTTAATGCAGCTCCCAACGCGCCCTCGCTCTTCACCAACCAGGCATATCTTGGCGCGGGCGTGCCGCTGATCTCCCAGCCATTCGGTTTCCCCACGGGAAAGAACTTCCAGTATGGATACGCCGTACAGGCCGGGCTCTCCATTGAGCACGATCTGGGACATAATTTCGCGGTCAGCGCGACTTATAACTTCACCGGCGGGCACCATCTTAACCGGCCGATTAACGTGAATCCGGCGAATCCGAAGGCGCTGGTGGAAAACTGGGAACGGGCGAACGCTTTTGCCGTGGCCAATTCTCAGCCGTTATTCTCCAATCCATTGTCGATTGCTACCTGCGGAATCGGTCCCGCGGGCGCTTTTGTGCCGCCCGCGCTGCTGAGCTTCTTCCGGCCTTCAGGAATCAACCCGTCGCTCACGACAGCGTTTGCGCCGTGCATGGGACTGGCCAACCTTGTCGCAGGACAATACAACCTGGGCCTGGGCACCACGGTGCCTTTCAGTGACATGGTGGGTAACTTCTCAAATGGCAGCTCCGTGTACAACGGAATGACGTTGAACCTGCGCAAGCGCATGAAGAACCACTATGAATTCCTGGCCTCATACACGTGGTCCCATGCGATCGACGATTCCACTGACCTGCAAACGCTGCTTTCACCGCAGGACGACCTGCAGCCGGAACAGGAGCGTTCCAACTCAACGTTCGATCAGCGGCACCGGTTCGTTTTCAGCGGCGTTTATCAGAGCGGCAAAGTCGGCACGGGCTTCTGGGGCAAGATCTTCAGCGATTTCACCGTGGCCCCGATCATCGAATTCAGCTCCGGCCGACCCTATAACATCGTGACGGCGACGGACCAGAACTTCAACTTCAGCACCTCTACGGACCGTCCAAATGCGGTGCCGGTGGGTACGGCGACGAACGCGTGCGGCTTCCCCACGGTGCCTTCCAAGGCTTCACCAACAGGGGCGTTCCAGGTGCCGTGCTTTGTGGACAGCAATCCGCTGGATGGCATTTTCACCGGCAGCCTGGATGGCAATCTGGGACGGAACGCGGGAATCCGCCCGATGACGGTCTTTACCGACATGCGCATTGGCCGCACCTACAGCTTTACCGAGCGATTTAAGCTGGAAGGGATAGTCGACATGTTCAATCTGATCAACCGCTTCAACGTTGCCGACGTGAACACACTTTACACCCAGGCAGGAGCGCCGACGGCAGCGTTTGATCCGCGCCAGTTCCAGTTCGGTTTGCGCCTGACCTGGTAATCGCGCGCAATGTTTGCGGACTTCCGGCAAGGCCGTGTCGAAAGGGCCGCCGGAAGTCCTGACTTGTGCGGAATCATCGGTGGTCGCCACTTTGCCGTTTTTCCAGTACAGGGTCAACGCCCGCATGTCCGTTGGCGCGCAGATGGTCGTTGGCTCAAAGCATTCGTCGAGCACGGTGTTGCGCTCGCTCTCAGACATGTTTTCGAACTTTCCTGGCTCGATGTATCCCAAAACAGATGTATCTCATCGGTCTTCTCCCTCCTGGTGGTAGGCAGCAGCACCGTCGTCGCAGATTTTTCTGTCACTGTTTCAAGTAACGGAGCGCGACGCATCCTGATTTGAAAATCTTTGACTCAACAAGTTTTAATTGCAATTTCTCCTGCAGGCTAACGCCTTCCAATAACCGTCTGCCTTCTCCGGCAAGGATTGGGCCAACGACAAAACGATATTCGTCAACCAGACCAAGCTCGATAAGTTGTGAAGGAATATCTACACCACCGACCAAAATATTTTTGCCTTGTTCTTGTTTCAATCTAAGTATTTCGTCGCGAAGGTTCGTACGAACAATTCTCGTATTTTTATCTTCAGCGCTGTTGAGTGTTCGGGAAAAAACAATTTTGTTGACGGAGTCAAATGCCCGGGCAAATTCGGTATCTGCTTTTGTCTCAGACTGGCTTTTGAGGACTTCAGGCCAATAGGGAACCATCAATTGATAGGTTTTACGCCCAAAGACCTGCAGGTCAGCCTCTCGCGTGAGGCGAGTAAAATATTCAAGCTGTTCTTCATCGACAAACTGTTTGGTGTGGTCGCAGCAGCCATCCAGCGTAATATTGATTGCGTAGATTAGATTTCTCATTTGATTCCTTTTAACTTAACTCTGGATGGGAGCCAGCGGCGTAGCTTCGCGCCGGCGCGTTCATCTTGTCACTACGGCGCGTGCTCCGAGGCCGCAGTGGCCGGGTTGTTTACTTGCTTCCGCCGGGTCCTTGTTCAGGAGCCGGGTAGAAAAGAAGCTCGCGCACCTCGCCGGGCACATCGCAGGCGATGGTAGCCTTCTTCGCCCATGCGAGTGCCTCATCCAGATCGGCGGCTTCCAGTATCCAGAAACCGCCCATGTGCTCCTTGGTCTCGGTGTACGGTCCGTCGGTGACAAGTACCTTGCCGTTGGGCTGCTTCCGCAGCGTCTTCGCGTTGGCGACCGGGGAAATGCCGCAGGCGAACTTCCTCGCGCCGGCAGCAATCATTTCGCGGTTGAGCGCGTGGATCTCCTCGATCATCGCTTCGGTTACGGTGGACGGGTCGAAGTCGTCGGGGAGGTAGTTAGCAACCAGATACTGCGGCATGATTTCTCCTTTTTCCTGTAACGGTCTTTATTCTTTAGTCTTTGGGCGGGCCGGTTGCCTGCCTTCACTGTATAGACGAACGGCAGACCGGAATTCGACAAATCGTCCAGGGCAGACGCATCTAAATTCTGGGGAACGGTCAAACCCTATTCCGGAGCCGCAAAATGCCCGAATGTACAAGTTTGGCGAACCAATTCTGTCACCCTGTGGCCTGTCGAGAATAGAATTTCTGGGTTGACCGTCCATGGAATTTGAAAATTGGCTTGCCAAACTGCCTGAGAAGAACCGCAGTAGTAATCTTTATCACCAGAAAATTAAGATGCGTCTGCCCTGACAAATCGTCCTAGAAATTTTACTTCTTCCAGGCTTTAGAGCTATGCTTTGCGCTTGGTCATCGCAGTATGGGAAAGAACATTGGCGGCGACGAAATCGAGCCCCTCGCCATCGGAGTCGCCGCTAGGCATAACGAATTCGCACCTGCTGGAGAAAGTGTGGTCTTCCGCGATAGTGCGTTTGCGAACGATGTTGCCGAAACCAATCTCACAGCTATTCTTGAACAGAATCGCATCGCAAATGTCAGGGTCTTGTGAGCATGTCCCCTCCTACGCATCCAAAGATTTACCATATCGTCCACGTGGATCGATTGCCATCCATTGTGGCGGATGGCTGCTTTTGGTGCGATGCTGAGGTGGTGCGCAGGGCGCCGCCGGGAACCACTATTGGCATGGACAACATCAAGCAACGGCGGCTCACTGAGCTTACTCTGAGCAGCCATCCGAATCTACACGTTGGCGATTGCGTGCCATTTTACTTTTGTCCGCGCTCAGTCATGCTTTACCTGATGTATCAGGGCAACCATCCCGACCTCGTCTACCGCGGCGGGCAAGACCCGATCATTCATCTTGAAGCCGATCTACATGCAGTTGTTGATTGGGCGAACCAAGCAGGACGGCGTTGGGCGTTTACGTTGTCGAACGCAGGTTCGTATTATTTTGAAGATCGCTCCGATTTGTCGCAGCTCGACGAGATCGATTGGGATGCCGTCCAGGCGCGACAGTGGCAGAATTGTAAGGAACGCAAGCAGGCCGAGTTCTTGCTGGAACAAAGTTTCCCCCTTCAACTCGTCGAGCGGATTGGAGTTCGTTCGAGGATTCAATATCAGCAGGTGTTCAACACGTTACCAGTTGGTGGCCGCCAGCCAAATGTTGAGATTTGCCCGAACTGGTACTACTAAAATAATGGAGAGAGGCCCCATGATCGAATTCTGTAGCGGCGACATTCTAAAGGACGAATCGGAGGCGCTCGTCAACACGGTGAATTGCGTCGGGGTCATGGGTCGTGGGATCGCCTTACAATTCAAGGACGCCTATCCCGACAACTTCAAATTCTACGCGGCAGCTTGCCAGCGCAATGAAGTCCAGCCCGGGCGAATGCTGGTGTTCGAAACAGGAAGACTCTCACCGCCACGCTACATCATTAACTTTCCGACCAAGCGTCATTGGCGTGGCAAGAGCCGGATCGAGGATATTCAGACCGGTTTGAAGGCGTTGGTAGAAGAGGTTCGCGATCGCGGCATCCGGTCAATTGCCATTCCGCCGCTCGGCAGCGGATTAGGTGGACTCGATTGGGCGACCGTGAGACCGTATATCGAGGACACCGCAACGAAGCTTGGCGATGTTCGCATGGTGGTTTACGAGCCCAAAGGGGCTCCGGCCACTGGTGCTATGGCACATATCCGTTCGGTGCCTAAAATGACAGCCGGTCGAGCCGCACTCGTGGAGTTGGTTCACCGCTACTTGGCCGGCCTTCTCGATCCTTACGTTTCGCTGCTGGAAGTGCATAAGCTCATGTACTTCATGCAAGAAGCGGGCGAGCCACTGCGGCTTCGATTTACGCAAGCACCATACGGTCCCTACGCAGAGAACCTTCGCCATGTGTTGCATGCCATCGAGGGACATCTGATTTCGGGGTATGCCGATGGCGGCGATGCCCCGGACAAGCAGTTAAGTCTTGTACCGGGAGCTGTTGAGGACGCCGCAGCCTTCCTTTCAAAACATGTGGATTCTCGCGCGCGTTTCGACAAGGTCGCGACCCTGGTGGAGGGTTTCGAGTCTCCATTCGGACTGGAACTGCTGTCTACCGTACATTGGGTCGTAAAGCATGAATCGGTGACGACGTTCGATGACGCGGTCGAGCGCACCTATGCTTGGAACGAACGCAAGCGCCAGTTCACGCGGCGACAAATCGGCATAGCGGTGGATGTACTATCGGCCCAGGGGTGGACAATGCGGCCGAAGATGGGGTCCAAAACAGAAACTGCACTTTGAGCCTGACCTGGACTATCAGCATCCTGCCATCGAATCCGTGTGCGACCTTTTCCGTGGCAAGAAGCCTGACGCACCGAGTTCACAGTCACTCGTGATCCATTCTCCGCGCAGCGACGAATATCCGCATCGGCTTCTAACGAGTTTTTTTTATTTCAACTGCCGAATCCGCTCCTGCAGGAATTGCCGCTCTGGTTCCTGTTGGGTCAGCGCCAGAGCCTTCTCATATGACGTCCGGGCCTCAGCGGTCCTGCCGAGCCTGCGGCACATATCCGCACGGGCTGAATGCGCCAGATAATAATTTGTCAATTCGCCATGTTCCAACAGCGCGTCGATAAGCGCCAGACCGGTCGCTGGACCATCGCGCATGGCAATGGCCACGGCACGATTAAGCTGTACAACTGGCGAAGGTTGAATTCGCAGCAATCGGTCGCAACAATCTGCCGCCAGCAGTCACGGCCACCGATTCCGCCTGCGCATGAACGGCCGCAATCGCAGCCTGTAGTGTGTAAGAGCCGACGCGGCGGGACTTCCCTCCGTACCCCAGGGCTTTCTGCAGCAATGCCAACCCGGAATCAATTTGGCAAACGACGGAACCGATGATCGGTGCAAAGTGCCCAGGTCGTGACTCTGAAATCTGGACAACAGAACGCTTCCTTGATTGACTCAAAATCGGCTGACTCAGATCGCCAACGCACTCATTTGAGTTTCGTACAAGCCCGTTCTTCGGGAACTAAGAAAGGTAATTTTGCACGGCCAGTAATATGGAATCGAAACTGGCGACTGATGTGGTTCATTCGTCCAACGTAACCTGTGGCCCGGTTGTTTCTGGGGCCTTTTATCGCCGGTCGTGTCACAATGGAGCAATTGGCTTGCCTGCTGCCGCGTCAGGGCCAGACTCGTCCAACAGAAAGATTATGATAGGGAAACCCCGTTGATATGAAATTCTGCGTGAAGCGTTTAAGTTTGATTGTTTTGGGCGCCGGACTAATGCTGCTGGTGGCTTGCGAAAGCAAAGACACAAAGAAGTCGGCGCAACCCGTAGCGCAGGCGATGGCGCCGAGCATCCAGGAGGCGGGGGCGGGTTCCCCAAGCGTCCCTGCCGCCCAGAAGCAGCAAACGCCCGCGCCGGCGCAAACACCACAGCCAGAAAAGCCCGATCCGGTCCTGGAAATCATTGCGGACGCAGAAAAAGCTTACGCCGCCGGCCAGGAAGACTACAAAGCCGGCCATCTGGATGCAGCCAAGCAGGACTTTAACCACGCCGTGGACGTGCTGATGCAGGGCCCGGTGGACATCAAGTCAGACGAGCGACTACAGCAGGAATTCGACAAGATCACCGAAGAAATCAACAAACTGGAAATCGTCGCCTTCAAAGAAGGCGATGGTTTTGCCGAACAGCAGCCCGAGCCTGCCCCGATTGATGAGGCGAACCAAGTAACGTTTCCGGCCGATGCGAATGTGATCGCCAAAGCCGAAGCCGACCTGAAAAATACGCGCTCCGACCTGCCGCTGATGATCAACGAGTATGTGGCCGGCTACATCAACTACTTTTCCACTCATGGGCGCAGCGTTTTTGAGGGAGCATGGGTGCGCTCAGGACGCTATCGCGAGATGATCTTCCGCATTTTCCGGGAAGAAGGCGTTCCCCAGGACCTGATTTATATGGCGCAGGCCGAGTCTGGATTCAAGCCGCTGGCGCTTTCGCGCGCCCGCGCCCGGGGTATGTGGCAGTTTATGGCCAGCCGGGGCGTTGGCTACGGATTGAGGCGTAGCTGGTGGGTGGATGATCGGCAGGACCCGGAAAAAGCCACGCGGGCAGCGGCAAGGCATCTGCACGATCTCTACAACCAGTTTGGCGACTGGTATCTGGCCATGGCGGCGTACAACTCAGGACCGGGAAATGTGCAGCAGGCGGTCCGCAGAACGGGCTATGCGGATTTCTGGGAGCTTTATAAGCGCAACGTGCTGCCGGCTGAGACCAAGAATTACGTGCCGATCATCCTGGCCATGACCATTATGTCGAAAAACCCGGCACAGTATGGGCTGGACGCCGTGCAGCCCGATCCACCATTGAAGTATGACGTGGTGAAGGTGGATTATCCGGTTGATCTGCGGCTGGTGGCGGAGTGCGTGGACGTGCCGGTGGAGCAGATGGTGGATTTAAACCCCAGCCTGTTGCGCCGCACCACACCGAAAGACCAGGCATTCGATCTGCGCCTGCCTGAGGGGGCAAAAGAGAAGTATGAGGCGGCAATCACCGCGATCCCCGTGGAGAAGCGCGTGGCCTGGCGATACTACAAGGTACAGCCAGGAGACACGCTGGCTGGAATCGCACGCAAGTACCGCACGACGGAAAGGGCCATTGCCCAAGCCAATAATTTAGAAAGCGCCCCGCTTGCGGCGGAGGCCAGGCTGGTGATCCCTGTGAACGGTTCAGGCGCTAACGGCAAGATTGTCTATTCCCGGTATGCTTCCCATTACAAGACCCACACGGGCGATACGGTGCTGACGGTGGCGGAAGACTTTGGCGTGCCGCCAGACCGGCTGAGACGCTGGAATGGATTGAAAACAAACGGCTTACGCCATGGTCGCGTTCTGGTAATTTATAAGCCGCTGGCTCCTGGAGAGGCGGACAAAGCGCCCGCCCGGCGGCGCAAAAAGAGCGTCCAGACAGCGGCAAAGCCAAAATCCAGAGCGGCAGCGCCAGGCCAGAAAGAATCTCTCCACGCCGGAAACCAGTGAAACTTGATTATTCGCGCCGCAGGTTGCACACTGGATGCGCGAATGTTGACACGCAATTCATCCGACTTGGTATAATCCGCGCCTGTTAATTTTGCGCGGTTGTAGTTGCGCTGGGCGGCCTTAATTTTCTGGAGGAAACATGAGCTTTTACGATGAGACCCTCAAAGCAAGACACGAGGACGATATGGAAGACGACTACGGCGAAACCGGCGGTTACGGTAGCGGCTCAACTGAAGAGGATTACGAAGAAGAAGAGGAAGAGTCGATTGGCGCCGAAGGCGGTGGCGGCGCTGAGGAGTCAACGGGCGGAGAAGCTCCAGCCCCAGTGAGCGCACCTGCTCCGGCGCGCAAGAGCGGCGGAGGCGGAGGCGGAAAGAAAAAGCCCGCGGCGAAGAAGAAGCCGGCAGCCAAGAAAAAACCTGCCGCGAAAAAGAAAGCGGCCAAGAAAAAGCCAGCAGCCAAGAAAAAGTCTGCCGGCAAAAAGAAAGCCGCAAAGAAAAAGGGCGGCAAGAAAAAGACGGCCAAGAAAAAAGGCCGTCGCTAGGGAATAGTTGGTCAATGAGAAAGGCCGCGAATGTCGCGGCCTTTTTCTTGCGCTTCGCTCCAAACCGCTGGAGATTCTTCTCGCCCTGCTGATTAATCCCGCGCGCGGCTCAGTTGTGGATGAAGCCGCTGTAATCCGCGCCCTGGAGAGTGGGCGGCTGGGGGGATACGCCGCGGACGTCTTTGAATGTGAAGACTTGTCCATTCCAGGACGCCCGAAGGACATTCCATCACGCCTGCTGGAACATCCGGCAACGTTGTTTACCCCGCATTTGGGCTCGGCAGTAGAGTCTGTCCGCCGCGACATTGAATTGCGTGCGGTTGCCAATATCGCGGACTGGGCATGTGGACGTCCACCACGTGATGCGGTGAATCATCCCGGGCTGGCAACGGACATTCACGATGGGAAGCCATTTTGAAAACCGCCCTCTATTCTGCCGCAGCCAATCCCGCAGGTGGGATGCGTTCAGAAAATTTCTCAAATGGAACGGTAATCACAACGTCGACCTTGTTCAAGATTGGCTTGTATTGCCTTCCATGGAGTAAACTCAAAAGTTGCTGCGTGCGGGGCTGTTTTGCTTTTCTCTATCGCGCTAGTTGGTGATCCTTGACGCCAAACTGGGACCCGACAATACGCAATCTCCAGCGATCATTTTTACCTAAAGGGAACGTGAAATTAGATGACACTCGAAGGCCAAGATCACGACGAGCTCATTTTCTTGCATCTCTCGGACATTCACTTTGTGAAAAATTTTTCAGGCGAGAGTAAATATGATCTGGACGCCAGTCTCCGGCATGCGCTCGAGCAGGACATAGAAAAATTGATGGATCACATTGACCACGTCGATGGAATACTGATCAGCGGTGACATCGCTTTCGGTGGAAAGGTGGAGGAATACGAGACCGCGCGCACCTGGCTTAAAAAGCTCGCAGAGATTCTCGGCTGTGACCCAGGTTATGTGTGGTCTGTTCCTGGGAATCACGATATTGACCAATCAGTTCAGAAGGATATGTCAATCCTTCTAGATACTTATGAAATGCTTCGGAAGTCGAAGAAGCTGGACGACGATCTGCATGAGAAATTGACTGGCAAACTAGACGGACCGCTCATGTTCCAACCGCTTAAGAACTACCATGAGCAGTTTGGGATGAAGTATGGCTGCCCCACATCCCCTCGCGAACCTTGGTGGGAAGATGAGCTACCTCTTAACGACGGTTCAGCATTGCGAATTCGAGGCATGAACTCAGCAATCATTTCGAGCGCCAAAGATCACCGAGATACAGCAAAGCTGATTCTCGGTAGCGCCCAGACGGAATACAAACCCGAAAAAAATATTGTATATCTCACGTTGTGTCACCATCCTCCAGACTGGCTTCTTGACGGGGAGAATGCTCACGAGGCAATGGTTGCTCACTCGAATCTTCAATTCTTTGGGCACAAACATTCCCACAGGCATGAGAAGATATTCGAGAGGTTGAGACTTTACTCGGGTGCTGTACATCCGGTCCGCAGTGAGAAGCATTGGGATCCGCGTTACTATTTTGTCGGCCTCAAGGTAGAATCCAGCGCCGAATCCAGAGAACTCGTCGTGAAACTGTACCCGAGGGTATGGAGCAACACGGATCGTATCTTCGTGCGAGCTGCCGGAGATTTTGAGGGCCTGTTTTTGACTGAGCGGCTCAAATTGCCGCAATGGCGCCGCGAAATTGAATTGGCTTCGACTGCTCCTGTGGTAGCAGCGGACGCTAGTGCGCCCGCCGCCACCCCGTTGAATATGACGCTTAATCGAAAAAAGCTCGTCAATCGCTTTATGGCATTGCCCTATCACGCCCAAGTCTCGATAATGCAAGAGTTCAATTTGTTTACCGATGTTGAGAAGGCTTCTTTACCAGATACCGAACTTTTCATCGCCTGTTTTCAACGCGCTCGCGAAAAAAATGTTTTGGACCAGCTATGGGATGCGATTGATAGCGAGACAAGAAAGGGGAATTGATTGCAAACGCTTGAGGATAAGTTTTCAGAATGGTATTCGATTGCGGTTCCGAACTTTACGCCCCAGCAAGCGGCTGCGCGTCTGCAAGCTGTCGCAGTTCTGAAACAGGGCTTGAAGTCGAACAACGTCCGATCGCTAGTCCGTCTGTTCTACGGTATGCCGGTGGGGGACACATACCTGCAAAGCTTCCGCAAGGTGCTCAAGGACAAGGACGGGACCTATGTGTCCAATGATATGGCGGAACTCTCTATTGTAGCCGGTGGGGTAATTTATTCGGCGGTTGCCGAACCAGATTCCATTGCAGATGCGGCCTCTCTGGCGGTTTCTTGCATGGAAGCCGCAGGGCTGCGAGAGAAGCGGCGGCTGGATGATGTGGTGAACCGCTGTAAAGCTTATCTCGTGGAAGAAAGTGTAAGGGTTCGCGATTCCGAAAATCAAATATCCGAGTTTCCGTACAAGAGTTTTGCGGTAGCAATCGCAAAATTCAAAAGCAGCTATACTGACCCTGAGGCCTTTGGTGCAGCAGTAGACGATCACCTGCTTAAACTGAACGCGGCTTTAAAAGAATATACGAAGGCAGTCGATGAGACTATTTCGCGGATGGAACGACGCCGAAGAGAGGAATCCAATATCTTATATTGGTTATTCGGCCAAACCACCACGACCGACCGAATTCCGTATTCTGGACTTGACAAAAAGGTGGCCTGCTTAGCCGCGGCTGTCGATCTAGCCAAGCTCACCGAAGATTTGCCGGGACCGATAGGGGCCCGCTCATTCATTCAGCGACTCATCGAAAGCGCCTCTGGCAAGGCACCTGCATCAACGAGCATTTCAGATTGTGTGACCGCAACTGACGAAGGACGTCGCAGCACTTTGCTCGAGGGCTACGATTCGCAGGAGGATTCGCTATTTGCCCCTATTTCCTTCGCTCTCGCAAAAGCAAACGAGAGTGGAGGGGACACTAGTTGGCAATCTGCATTCAAGAATCGAACTGAACTTGATCCTACAAAGAAGATGCGTCCGGCTGACCTGTCCGAACTCTTTTATTCCGAAATCCTGTTACGGAGAGCGCTAGGGTAGAATCATGGAAGACGCGACCGCGCCAAAGACTTTGAGTCCCGAGTTCGTGAAATTGCATTCCGGAAACGCTCTGAAGTTCTCCGAAATCCAGAGCGTCACGCGGCGTTCTTATACTCCAATTATTTTCCTGGCGGGGGACGTTAAGAGCGGAAAGACGACCTTACTCGGCAGCATCCATGACGCGTTCCAGTTCGGACCTCTGGAGGGATATAAATTTGCGGGCTGCGAAACCCCGGTTGCTCTCGAAGAGCGCTGCTTCGAGTCGCGGGTTCGTTCGGGGGCGAGACGCCCAGACACGCCACGCACCCGTTATGAAGCTGGACAGGAGTATCTGCATTTAAGGCTGCGCAAGGACATTACACAGCCGTTTCAGGAAATCCTTTTCGCCGATATGTCAGGAGAATTCTATGAGCGGGCAATTCAGAATTCAGCCGAGCTTGCCGAATTCAGCATCCTCAAGCGTTCGGACTACCTGGTGCTCCTGCTCGACGGCGGGAAATTATTAGATCATGAGCAACGACAGAATGTACGGCAGGACGGCCTGACCTTTCTCCGCCGCTGCCAGGAATCAGGCCTGTTAAGAGAATCCACAACGCTGCAGGTAATGATCTCAAAATGGGATGTCGTTCTCCAGAGGCCCCAGCTAGAGCAAGATCAGTGCTTTCAGTTCATCACATCGAGGTTTAACGAAACTGTAATTCATCGACAAGTGAGCGTGATCCGCGCCGCATCGCGCCCCAGCCCAGACAGTTCAGGCGTGGATAAGCTTTTCGGACTCAAATCGGTATTCGTGGATTGGATGGAAATAACGCACTATGCTCTGCGGGCGAGAAGGTTGACACCTCAAGTTCCTGAATCTGCTAAGATTTTCAATCAGATTTCGAGCCAATGAGCCTATCTTCCGTCATTGCGATTGGATTGCCAAACGCCGGCAAATCAACCTTCATCGCTGCGTTGGCTTACATCCTTCAACATCAAGAGATTCCTACGGCACTTCAACTGCACCAACTTTCGGAAGATACCTCCTATGTGAACACCTTAGTTGCTGACTGGCTGAAGTGTAAGCCCTTTCAACGCACCCCTTCTGGCTTGACTAACGTACGTTTCGCGCTGATGGACAGTACTGGACCTCGAGGGGAAATTGTTTTCCCGGATATTGCCGGAGAGACATTTGAACAGCACTGGGCGCTTCGTGAGTGGGAACCGGAATACGCTAGAGTGGCTAAGTCTGCAGCGGGGCTTCTGTTATTTGTGCACCCAGGGCATCTTGAAAAGCCATTTTCGATAGCCGATCAGGCTCGAGTAGCGGCTGCGGCTGGCATAGATGTTGAAGAAGACGTGACCGATGAGGGAGCGCCGACGCCACCAGGCGATACGGAGGCAAAAATGCCAGAGGCGACTCAATATTGGGAGCCGAGCAAGGCGGCCTCGCAAGTAAAGCTTGTTGATTTCTTGCAAATGATCGAGACTCAAACTACTAAGGCTAAACCGTTAAGGCTTGCGGTCATCGTTTCGGCATGGGACAAGATTCTGAAGATCAATCCCACGGCCGACCCTGCCGCGTGGCTCGAGGCTAGTGCACCGTTGCTTCACCAGTATCTGACTATGAATCCCGAGACTTTCCAGTTCAGAGTCTACGGGGTCAGTGCCCAAGGAGGGGACAATAAAGACGATGCACTAAGCCTTCGTGCATTTAGTGAGCCTTCGAAGCGCGTTAAGGTGGCTGGCCCAAACTGCGCTGAGCATGACATTACTGCCCCATTGATCTGGGTCCTCAGCTCCGATGCCTAAAGAGAATACAAGCCTTTCCGTGCATCAGGCCCTCCACGGCTATCAGAATGGCCATCGGCTGCTGGCCTCCTCCGTCGATTTCCCGTCGGCCGACGAACGAGCGCTACTGATCATGAGTGATCTTTCCGGACCGCGGGTCGCAGAAGGATTTTTAGAGTATTTGACAGGATATCCTCTCCCGAGTGGAAAGTTTTATGCGTTCGGAAAGACTTGGTACGCAACGGAAATGGAGCGTCCAGGATGCGTCTGGACGCACACGCTCTTAGTGCGGAGCGAGCATATAGCGGATCTCCGGATCGCGACGGCCATTCTTCCATTTTTCTTACGGCCCTCCGAGGGACAGTTTTCGCAGTATGCGCGGCCGGTTGGGCTGATCGCGAGCGATGCGCTGAACG
This sequence comes from Candidatus Angelobacter sp., assembly GCA_036491195.1. Lineage (GTDB taxonomy): Bacteria > Acidobacteriota > Terriglobia > Terriglobales > Acidobacteriaceae > Angelobacter. Next base: position 2,338 of record DASXCL010000167.1, on the reverse strand, counting down.
AAACTGACTTCGAAGTGTTACCGAGTGAGATTGCGAACCTGTACTCGAAGACGGAACAGCCGGTTGCGATTGCCGCTGAGAACGGCATGCAGTTCGAGCGATTAGCTTTAAGGGTATGGTCACAGCAATGGCCACAGCTTCGTTTGAATTTCAGCTTCTGCACTGGATCCCTGTCGGAGAGGACGCTAGCGTCAAGACCTCTCGACCTCCAGTTCGGTCCTAAGCGCATCATTCGTAATTTTAGTCTGAGGCCTTCTGAAGCCAATGTGACAGAGCCGCAGGGATCAATGGCCGAAATACTCTCTGACCTGCTATCGTCAAATGGCACAGAGTTCCGCCGCTTCGCTTGGGAAGTGGGCGCGGATCTCAACGCTCGCCCCGACTTTCACAAATTGGCAATGGTATATCGGAGCCTCGCCGTGAATGAATTTTGTGAGACTTTCGCCACAGTTTGTGAACTCTATCCGAATCATACCTCCGCGCGGCTCTTAAAGCGTCGGTTACTCGCCAACAAGAATCCCCGAAGTACCAGCAATAGGGAACTACTTCGCTGCCTTCTTAAGACACCGTCAAGTGATGCTCTTGCGATTGAAGATGCTGACGTGAAAGAAAGGTCGAGATTGTACTATCGGGACGATCCCGAGGAGGCAGTCGGGGCACTGGGGGAGGCGTTGATGGCAGTTAAGAACCAGATCAGGACCTGCTACATTGCTTCCATATCTGAGATACTAAGCACCAGGGATTTCGAGCGCCTTGGTCTAACCGACTTTGAAGCATTGGTGAAGCTATCCACGGTCCACCCTGATATTTCCTACCGGGAAGAATTCTGGGCTGCCGATTATTCCGTGCAAGAAAAAGTTGAACTGTTTCGAGTCCTCAAAAAGCGGAAACCCTGGAAAATTGATAAGGCGCTCGAGGCTTTGCTCCGAGCCAGGAACTATCAGGCAGCGGCGTTCATTGCCGAAGATCTTGGACCTCTACAGGTTGAGACGGTATTGAACTGTCTGACCGTTGGCGAGACGGAACTCAGTAACTTGTTGCGACCAGAGTGGCTGAGCTTCCTTCGACAGCATCAAGATATTGTTGTGCATTGGTTCGCTCAACGCGAATCATTTACCCCGCAAATGGTCGTGGCATTGGCGCACACGGTTCTTCCCTCTCCGACGGTAGAGCCACTCGGGCTCGAGAAACTCCTCGTGGCCGGGTCTGCAGCCGAGCCCCTCTTTCAATCGCGACATGAAGTAGCGGCGTTCATGTATACAGAACTTTCTAAGTACTCAGACCGTCGCGCAGCATATCTTGTTATGAGGGCTTTCAAAACGCTGAACGCTGCGCTCGCAGAATCCAGACTGACCCAACCTGCCTGGATGATTCTTCATCCAGTGCTTCCCGACCTGGGAGAAGGCGGATGGTGGGATAACTGCGAGAAACTCCGCCGATCTCTCCTCGACTTATTCAAAGCTCGCCAGTGGCCCGTGGACTTCCTCTGGCATCTCATGCATGAAGACGAAGTCCTTTTTTCCGACATTCTGCACACGGCCAAGAATTTCGCTAGCGCTCGTGGTGTGCTCTTGGAGATGTTAGAGGAAATTAACAGATCAGGAGTCCCCATTGGCAACCGTCAAAGAAAAGAAATAAAGAGGCTACTCAAGTAAGCTCTCACTCTTTGACAGCGCTTTCCAAGAAGCAATGGCATTGTTGCCCTGGGTGCCAGTCACCACAAGACAATCGCATGCTCTGTTCTTCGCGGTTTATGCGAAGTGTGGGAAAGCGGACACCATGTTCTCTGATTTTGTTTACCGCGCTCCGCTAACGCTGCGCGCGAGCCGCGGGCGCAAGGAAGCGGCTTTTTTTCCCCGCGACCCGCCGTTCCCGGCTCGCATGCGCTCGCCTTCAGGGTGACCTCCACCCCATCACGCGAAAATCGCGCGTGTCGACATCCCATCTTGCCAAAACCGGGCAAGCTGGGAGCCCTGGTGTCGGGGGCCCGGTGGCTAGACTGTTGCGCGCCTTCCGGCGCTGGTGCATGGAGGTATGCAGGCGTTTTTCTTGGTCTTGGGAAAGGGAATTCTCTGGAAACATTCCCGGTAGAACGCCTTGATGCAGCATGGCAGAGGACGCTGCACCGGGATCCTTCGACTCCTCCTCAGTCCCCCATTCCCCTTCGCAAGCTCAGGGTCAGGGGTTCCTCGGAGGTCGCTCCCAATGAACAAACGAAGTCTATGAGGGAAGCGCTACCAGCTGAAAGCCATATTCGCTCGCCTGACGACGCAGTCTGTTTTCTATACGTGTGCGACGACGCTTTTCGTCTGCAGCAAAGATACTTTCGTCAAAGGAC
>DASXCL010000166.1:0-92781 GCA_036491195.1 Candidatus Angelobacter sp. | reverse complement strand
GACGAAAACGTTTGCCAGCTTGCCATCCTTCGCCATCACTACTTCTGCCGGCTGCGGCTCCGTTGGACATCCGGGATCGGCGGTCATGTCCAGCGGCTTCATTTTCGGCGACTGGCCCTTGAAGCTCACCACGCCGCTGATCGTTCCGGCAGTGGCCGAGTCCACGCTGATCGTTGCGGACTTGGGCGCAGCCGCAGGCTGCTCCGGACCCGATGGGGATTTGCTGCAGCCCAAAACAAGGAGAGCAAGAAAAATGAATGCAAAAGAAGTTTTTTTCATTAAAGTTGCCGCACGACTGAAACTTCCACCAGTGGCTTGTCGCTGCTCATAGGCGCATATCGCAGACAAAAACCCTCCCATCCGCTTTATCGCGGAAAATCCTGTAGTCTGACTTCGTCTTCGGAATCCACGCTAAGTATTCATTTAAGGGCTTCGGAAGGAACCATGAAGGCTTCTCGCGATTTGTTGAGCAGGGTGCTTGAGCTGCAATTTGTGCGGTAGAAGAATCCATGACCTGTGAAGCCGTCAATTTATCGAAAAAACCCTGTGATGCGTCTATCTCCATGTAATAGCGATACTCGACAGTCCAATGCGGGGATTTCCAATAATAGCTGTGAATCACCTGCACTTCTGCTGGTTTCTCAAAGTCGAACACGCGCTTGAAATTTTCTTTGTCGTCAACCCACTCTCCCCAACAACCTGTGAGGAGCAGAAAAAAAAATACCAGCGGACTAACTTTGCGCGCGTTCATCCTTCCACTTTCAAGGGCCTAGTCGCCCGTCGCCACAGCCACATGTTCCATGCTGGCGATCACCGCATCGGCGAATTCGCTGGTACTGGAGGTCCCACCGACATCGCGTGTCAGGTGAAGTTTTTCTTTATAGGTTTTTTCCAGCGCAGCGTGGACTTTGTCCGCGGCATCCACTTCGCCCATGTGCCGCAGCATCAGCACGGCCGACTGAAGCACTGCCGTGGGATTAGCGATATCTTTGCCCGCAATGTCCGGCGCCGAGCCATGCACCGCTTCAAAGATCGCGCAGTGCGTGCCGATATTCGCGCCAGGAACCAGCCCCAGCCCGCCCACAAAAGCCGCACAGAGGTCGGAAATAATATCGCCGTAAAGATTTTCCATCACCAGCACGTCATATTGGTATGGGTTCATCACCAGCTGCATGCAAGTGTTATCGATAATGTGCTCGCCGTAAGTGATCTCCGGATATTCTTTGGCCACTTCGCGGCAGCAGCGCAGGAAAAGCCCATCGCTCATCTTCATGATGTTAGCTTTGTGAATGGCGTGGATGCGTTTCCGCTTTTCCCGTCGCGCAAAGGCAAACGCGAACCGCGCGATCCGCGTGGACGCTTTCTCTGTGATGATCTTCAGCGATTCCACCACTCCCGGCACCACTTCATGCTCGATCCCAGAATACTGGCCCTCAGTGTTTTCCCTCACAATCGCCAAGTCCACGCTGGGATAGCGCGTGGGCAGGGAAGGCAGGTTGCGGATAGGGCGGAAGTTCGCGAACAGCTCAAACTGCTTGCGCAGGGCCACGTTGATGCTGGAAAATCCGCCGCCGATCGGCGTCGTTACAGGCCCTTTCAGACCCAGTCCGGTGCGCTCAATGGATTGTGTCAGCTCTTTGGGAATGTACTCGCCGTATTTGGCAAATGCTTCCGATCCCGCGGCAAATCTCTCCCATTCAATCTTCACCCCGGACGCATCCACGATGCGAACGGCGGCGTTTGTAACTTCAGGGCCGATGCCATCACCCGGAATCAATGTGACTTTGTATGCCATGAACTCCTATTGGAAAACCTTAACCACTGATAACACAGATGACACTGATTTACACAGATAGACAATATTCGGTTCTGGTGATGCTTGGGAGGGCTTTGCAAATTCAGCATTTTTGCAAATTCAGCATTTTTTGATCAGTGTAAATCCGTGTCATCTGTGCTATCAGTGGTACGATTTTGATTCTTTTCATCACCTGAAACCCTGAATTACTTCGCGCTGGTCTTTGCTTTGACCGGCTTGGCCTTCTCGTCTTTGCTGTTCAGCAGAGATTCCAGCTCAGAGTGGAATTCGCCCACGTCTTTGAAGTCGCGATACACGGAGGCGAAGCGTATATAGGCCACTTTGTCGATCTGCTTGAGGCTGTTCATGATCTGCTCGCCCAGGTCACTGGCCGTGCGCTCGCGCTCGGGTGAATCGATGACGTACTGCTCCACTTCATTGACGATCTGTTCCATCTTTCCCATGGAGATCGGCCGTTTTTCGCAGGCCCGGAGCAATCCGGCCAGGATCTTTTGCCGCTCAAACTTCTCCCGGCGGCCATCTTTTTTCACTACCATGTAAGGAATTTCGTCGATGCGTTCGTAGGTGGTGAAGCGCTTCTCGCACTTCAGGCATTCGCGGCGGCGGCGGATGGATTCCCCTTCTTTGCTCTCGCGCGAATCCACCACTTTGTCATTTTCGAACCCGCAAAAAGGACATTTCATCGTGTCTTAACCGGAACTCTCAGTAGGTGTGTTGAGTTAGATTGTAACAGGCAGTGAGCAGATTGGGACATCGGGACATCGGGTCATCGGAAAAGCAAAACTTACCACTGATAAACACGGATAACGCTGATCGGAAAGTTTTTTGGGTTCAATTTCGGCGATTTTGGCAATTTTGCATTTCTGGCAAGTGCCCGGTCCACCATGAGATTTACTCCGCGATGATCCGATGTCCCGATTCTCCGATTTCCCGATTTCTACGAGTCTTCTTCCAGAAAATTCTCCTCTTCCTCCAGGCTCGCTTCTTCCATCTGGGTGAGCGACACATGCTCTGACCGCGCCAACACCAGACCTGCGGGCGCTACCGACATAAAGGTCACCAGCCAGAGCATGATGCCGCAGCTGGTGGCCAGCTCGGGCGAAAGATTGAAAACGCCTCGCAGCATCCCAATCGTCGCCAATTGTGAGCCGCCTCCTACCACCGGCAACTGCAATACGCCTCCCACCACGCTGGCCGCGGTCAGCAGGAATACGCTGGAGAGCGACATCTGCGAAAGTCTGTGAAGGTGGTAAGCGTGTGTAACGGCCATATATGCGAAACCGATGACGAGCCAGATGAGCACCGACAGCCCACTGAGCTGAAAGAAAGATTTTGTGTCCTTTACTGTGTTGAGGCCTTCGCCAAAGGCTCGCACGCGTTTTCCCATGGACCGCGCGAACCTTGGCGAGATACGTCCCAGCACACGCACAAAAAACTTTGCCGCCATGGAGGGATTTTTTCGCACGGCAAAAGCGGTCCATGCCACCAGAAACATCGCAATGACCAAAGCAATCGCGAAGCCTTCAAAAATTGTAAATAACGGGAACTGATGTCCCCATAAAGTCTGCGTGGTGGCTTCCTTGAATGCCGGCACTTCTCGCTGTAGACGGCCCTTAAAGCCAAGGATATTCACCGCCATGATCAGCGCAAACGCGCCGGTGTCAAAGATCCGTTCCACGGTCCAGACAGCCAGCTGCGAAGCCATGCTCAAGCTGGTTTTGCGTGAGATCAGATAAGGGCGTATGAACTCTCCCGGCCGTCCCAGCAGCGCCAGGCCGGCAAAGCCGATCATGGTCGGCGCCACCAGGTCAGACGTTTTGGTTTCGCAGACCGGCCGCAGCATGATCTTCCAGCGCAAGGCCCGGAGAATGTAGTCGGCATAGACCAGCGCCACTCCGGCAACCAGATAAAACTTACTGGTGTTGTGGGTCGCCACCCAGAAGCGGTGCCAGTCAAATTTCTTCCAGGCCCGTACCTGGAGATAGACCAGCGCGGCCAGCACAACCATCACAAGGGCAGTGATCAGAAATCGTTTTTTGCTCATGTATTTGGGCCGCGTGCTTAATTGATCATTAAGATCATACAAAAAAGCGCCCTGCGGACAGGACGCGCCTCATGTTTCTATCGCTCTGATGCTTATGCCGGACTGGCTGATTTGGCCACGCTGGCCCGCTGCGGCCGGGCCTTCTTCGTCGGCTTGGGACTTGCAGTCGTGGTGGTCGTCGCCGTGTTGGCTGCGGCTGCAGCCTTCATCTGGGCGCGTTTCCTGGCATTGAAGTCACGAACAATCTTGTTGATGTAGGCCCGCGTCTCGCGGTACGGAGGAACGCCGTTATACTGCTTCACCCGATGCGCACCAGCGTTGTACGCAGCCAGCGCTTTAATGGGATCGTTGTTGTAGCGGTCCAGCAGCGCGCTCAGATGCGCGACGCCTGCTTCCACGTTTGCCCTGGGATCAAATGGGTCCGCAACACCGAGTTGCGCCGCGGTTGCCGGCATCAGCTGCATCAGCCCCTGCGCGCCCTTTTTTGAAACTGCATGGGGCTTGAAGTTGCTCTCAGCCCGAATGACGCTGCTCACAAAATCCGGATCCAGCCGGTTCCTGCTGCTGGCTTCCCGCACAAGCGTGTCCAGGTCGACATTCTGAGCCGGCTTGAGCGGCGTCTGTACCGCTACTACCGGAGGTTGAACTGGAGCTTTGTTCTCCGCTTGCGGCGCAGCCTGAGCTACAGGTTGAGGATTCGGCTGCGGCGCAGGAGTTACAGGAGTCTCGTCGACTTCAAACGATGCAATCTGGTCGCTGGCAATGTCCAGATACCCTGTTTTGGTATAGAGGCGGGTGGAGTTGCCGCTTTGTTCCTTATGGTCGAATTGGATAGAAAATCCATTGCGCAGCACGGCGACCTCACCCGCAAACGCAGACAGCTGCGCCAGTGCCAGGACCGCTCCAATCGTTATGGGTCTTAGAACTCTCATATCGAGCGCAAGGTATCTATTTTGACCCAATCAGCTGCTGAAAGCCAGCCCCAAAACTTCCTCCACCGCCTGGGCCACGCCGCTTTCCGCATTGCTGCCAGTCACTTTCCAGCCATTTTGCTTCAATTCTTCAGATGCATTTTTCATGACAACCGCAAGTCCTGCAAATTCAAGCATTTCCAGATCGTTATGATTGTCGCCTATGGCCATGATCTGTTCCCGTGGAATCCCCCGATGCTCTGCCCAGCGCCGCAAGGCGTGACCTTTGGAACATTCCCGGTTCAGGATATCGAGTATGCACAGATCGCGGTGGTCATATTGGGTCTTCATAACCGTGATTTGGTCCAGAAATTCAGCCTTGCTGAGCCGTTCCTGCAATCCCTTCATCATTGCGACCCGGCCGCAATACATGGCCTGCAACGGGTCTTCGTTCAAGGCGTCTTCCAGCGGGGAAATGAACTTGATGTAAGGACGGTTCACCTCCAGCCACCGGGAAACCGTCTTGTTCAGTTCGTCCGCGCTTTCCAGCACCAGCGAATCATTGCCGGGCCGGTTTTCGGCACGGTCAAACGTCAGCACGGCGTGTCCCCGAAACTCATTCATATATTGAATGAGTTCGATGGCGGTTCTTGCAGGCAGTCGATCAGTAAAAAAAGTCTCGCCGGCGCTGGAACGGATCAGAGCTCCGTTGGAACTGATGAGACAAACGGGAAAGCCGAGTTCCCGGGCGATCGGCATGGCATAGTCGTGCCGGCGTCCGGTAGCCAGGATGATTTCAACCCCGGCCTCGTGGGCTGCGTGCAGGGCGGCTAGGTCGCGCGCGGATACCTGAAAACTGGGGTCGGTCAGCGTACCGTCAATGTCCAGGGCCAGAAGCCGGATGGAAGAAGTCACCATGAATAATTCTACCGTGAGTGTTCTTCTAGGCCCGGTCCTAATCGGTCGAAATTCGAATGCAAAGGCCAACTCAGCGGCCAAGGAGTCACGCAGGGGCACATCGTGCTTCCACTCAGGCGGCAAGAACTTCTTTTTAAACCCATCTGGCTGCCGTTCGGCAGAAAAATTTGCGCGGTCGGCAATAGCTGGTAAAATCAGAGGTTGACCCACATAGCTCATTGAGATACGGAGAACTTTACCCTTATGGCATATGTAATTGCAGAGCCTTGCATCGGAACCAAGGACGCAGCCTGCGTGGATGCTTGTCCGGTGGACTGCATCCATCCCAAAAAGGACGAACCGCAGTTTGAAGGGGCCGAGATGCTGTTCATTGATCCGGTGGAATGCATCGATTGTGGCGCGTGCGTGCCGGTGTGTCCGGTGTCGGCCATTTTCGCCCTGGATGACCTTCCGGAAAAATGGAAAGAGTACGCGGACAAGAACGCCAAGTATTTCGGCCGTTAAGGGCCGAAACACGGTTTTCAACGCGCAGCCGCCATGGCTGCGCGTTTTTCATTGCTGCCCGATGTATGCTTGATCCTGCATGCCCAGGCAATCTGAAGCCTTGATACTGCGCACTTATCCCTTCCATGAAGCGGACCTGCTAGTGACGTTTTTCACCCGCGCGGAAGGCAAAATCCGGGGTGTGGCCAAGGCTGCCAAGCGGTCCAAGCGCCGGTTTGGCGGCGCGCTGGAGCCGCTTACCCACGTGACCGCCCACTGGGAGGAAAAAGAAAAACAGGAATTGGTACGGCTGGATTCCTGCGACATCATCTCTTCGCCGCTGGCGACGGAAGTCACTTATCCGCGCCTGGTGGCGCTGAGCTATGTTGCGGAAGTGATCGATCAACTGATGCCTGATCGTGAGCCCAGCGACGATATCTTCCGCCTGACGCTGGCCGTCGTCCATCATTTGAAAGCGGATTCCATCTGGATGCCGCTGACGTATTTTGATCTATGGATCGTCCGCTTGATCGGCCTGCTGCCGGACCTGCATGCCTGTGTGATGTGCGGCGCAGTGCTGAACGGCAGCCGCGCGTACTTTCATCCGCTGGCCGATGGGTTGCTTTGTGCCGACGACAAGCGGCTGGCCAGCACTGAAATTTCCGCCGACTCGCGCGCCCAGGCGACAGAGATGTTCCGCGCTCCGCTGAACCGGCTGAAGGGCGATCCCTGGACGCGCAGCCGTGGCGCCGATCTCCGCCGCTTTCTGGCCCAGCGTATCGAACGGCATATTGAAAAGAGGTTGGTCACCGCGGCAATGCTGGAGAGGGTTTAGGAATTGCCAAAATCGCGGAAATTGCCAAAGATTGCCAAGAGTGAAAATCATGCCTGAAGAACATCGCTGCTCCAAAACCGATCGTGTCTTCCCGACTACCGAAGCCGCTCGCGCCAGCGAAGCCCGCTTTCGCGAAATTCAGTCGCAGTGCGATGCGGGACTCGTGCCTGAGTTGCGCAACGGTGACGTGGTCTACGTCGATACCGAACTCTACATAGGCCATGGCCGAGATGACTTTCGCGGCGGCCTGGCCGAGGTGACTGAAGTCCGTCCTGACATCAGTAAAGGAAAACCAACGCCGTTTATCCGCGTTGCTCAGGAGCCGGACACGCTGCATAACTGGAAGATTCTTGCGGCAGACCAGAAGAAGTTGCGCGCCGAGTTCGGCAAGAGCTGGGCACATCCTGATCCGGACAATCGGGCGGAGTTTAATGAGGATTAGCCTTCAGCACTCAGCCTTCAGCACTCAGCCTTCAGCACTCAGCCGTCAGCACCCAGCCCTCAGCATTCAGCCCTGGACATTCGAGGCAATCAGCGAAAATCTTTGAAACATAGAGGAAAGGAGTAAGCAGAGGAAATTCAGGGGCAATACGAAAGATTGAGTTCCCAACCCTCCGCTCCCTCTGTTCCTCTGTGTTTCAAAGGTTTCGGTGGCTCGTACTATGCTGCTTCGGGGCTGAATGCTGACGGCTGAATGCTGAGTGCTTTCTTCTGTTAAATTAATAACTTCGCATGACCAACGCCGCAGCCCCTACATACCAGGAACTTATCCTTCGCCTGCAAAATTTCTGGGCGGAGCGCGGCTGCGTGCTGCAGCAGCCGTATGACATTGAAGTTGGGGCCGGAACCATGGCGCCGGAAACTTTCCTGCGCGTGCTCGGACCCAAGCCATACAAGGTGGCGTACGTGCAACCTTCGCGTCGCCCCGCCGACGGTCGTTATGGCGACAATCCTAACCGCCTTTATAAGCACATGCAGCTTCAGGTGATTTTGAAGCCCCCGCCGGAAAACGTACAGGAGCTTTATCTGGAGTCGCTCAAGGCCATTGGCATTGACCTGCGCAAGCACGACATCAAGTTTGAAGAGGACAACTGGGAAGCGCCAACGCTGGCGGCCTGGGGCGTCGGGTGGCAGGTAATGCTCGACGGGCTGGAGATCACCCAGTTTACTTATTTCCAGCAGTGCGGTGGCATCGATCTTGATCCCATCTGCGCCGAGCTGACCTATGGCCTGGAGCGTATCGCGGCGTTTCTGCAGGATGTGGACAGCATTTATGACATTGTCTGGGCGCGAGACCCACAAAGCGGCGCGGAAGTGAAGTATCGCGACGTGCGGTATCAGGATGAGCTTCAGATGTCGGTAAGTAACTTTGAGAAGGCCGACGTGGAAAAGACGTGGAAGCACTTTGAGATGTATGAGAGCGAGTCGCAGGGGCTCATCAACCAGTTCAATGCGCTTTTGGCTGACAAGAACGCGACCGCGGATGCGAAGGCCCGCTTTCCATTGCTGGCTGCCTATGAGCTATGTCTTAAGTGTTCGCATCTTTTTAACCTGCTCGATGCTCGCGGGGCCATTTCGGTGACGGAGCGTGTTGGAGTGATCGCTCGCATCCGGCAGCTGGCTGTGGGTTTGGCAAAGGCGTACGTTGCTCAGCAGAACGTCGGCGCTGAAGCAGTGAAGCTCCAGAAGGGAGGAGCGGCCTGATGCCTAACTTTCTGCTGGAGATTGGCACAGAAGAAATTCCCGCGCGGATGATTGACGATGCTCGCAGCGAACTGGTGAAGCGGATGGCTGTGCTGCTGGCGCGCGAGTCGCTGATGAAGCCCACCGGAGGCAAGCCAGCGAGCGACGAGAGCACCTGGACGGCATTTGCGTCTTACTCCACGCCGCGGCGGCTGGCGTTTCGGGTTTCCGATATTCCAACGCACCAACCCGATGTCACGGAGCAGGTGACAGGACCATCGCTCAAAGTTGCATATAAAGATGGAAAGCCCACACCGGCTGCAGAAGCCTTCGCCAAGAAAGTTGGGGTTGACGTTTCCGAGCTGGAGAAGGTAATGACTCCTAAAGGCGAGTATCTGGCCGCGACCGTTACGCGAAAAGGACGTCACGCTGCCGAGATCCTAGCCGAAGCCGTGCCTAAGGAAATAGCCGCTATCTATTGGCCCAAGAATATGTACTGGCGGGCGGGCAAGCCGGAGCGGTTTGTCCGTCCGGTGCGCTGGTTGCTGGCGATCTTTGGCGGCGAAATCGTTCCCATGGAGTTCGCTGGTCTTAAAGCTGGGAACGAAACTTTTGGACATCGGATTCTGGGTCAAGGCGCGCAGCGAATTTCGCAGGCGGACGATTATGAATCCGCACTGGCTGGCGCTCACGTGGTGATTGATTCTAGCCAGCGGGAATACAAGATTCGCAAAGCGCTGGACGCGGCCACGCGCACAGTCCCCGGCGCTCGTTGGCGTGAAGATGCCGAACTGCTGAAGACCGTGGTGAATCTTACGGAATGGCCGTCGGCGATTCTGGGCAGCTTCGACAAGGAATATCTGTTCTTGCCGGAAGAAGTACTGGTCACGGTGATGCGCGACCATCAGAAATATTTTGCTGTCGAAGATGCGGACGGTAAACTCGCGGCGTACTTTCTGGCCGTCTTGAATACTGGTGGCGATCCCGATGGCTTGATTCGCCATGGCAATGAGCGGGTGCTGCGAGCTCGGTTCAATGATGCAAGATTCTTCTGGGACACCGACCAAAAGATCCCACTTGTAAATCGCGTGGAGATGTTGAAGGCGGTTACGTTCCAGAAAGACCTGGGCAGTTATGCCACGAAGGCTGAGCGCATCGCCAAGCTGGCAGAAAGACTCTGCGCTGCGCTCGCAAACGCAGGGATGAATATTGATGCTGGCGCTGTGCAGCAAGCTGCGCGGCTGGCCAAGACCGATCTTACGACTGAGCTGGTGAAAGAATTTACGGAGCTTCAGGGTATCGTCGGCGGTTTGTACGCAAAAACCCAAGGCTTGCCAGAGAATGTTGCCACCGCGATCTATGACCAGTACAAGCCGGAGTCCACCGAGGACTCTGCGCCACGAACGCTCGAGGGCGCTGTCCTCTCTATAGCCGACAAGGCCGATTCCATCGCGGGAATGTTCGCCTTGGGGCTAGTGCCGTCGGGGTCGAAAGACCCGTTTGCGTTGCGGCGGCAGGCGAACGGAATCGTGAAAACGATTATTGAGCACAAGCTGCCGTTGACCCTATCCCGATTGATGGCGGCGGCGCGAGAGCAGTACGCAGGCAGTGAGGCAGAAAAGAAGTTTACTTTGAAAGAGGAAGCATACGCGGAGGCTGTACGCGGGTTCTTCCGAGAGCGCCTGGAATTCTATCTGCGCGACGTGCTCGGGTTGGCGTATGACGTGGTCAATGCAACCTTGGCGGCTGGCGCGGATGACGTGGTTGATGCCGTCGCACGGGCTAGCGCTGTGGCCAAGGTTCGTCCCTCGACGGATTTTGAATCGATCTCCGTTGCCTTCAAGCGCATGAAAAACATTCTGCGGCAGGCGGCTGAAACAAAGAAGAAGATTGCCGAGCCGTTTAACCCTGCGGCCCTGAAGGATACGGAAGAGAGGAAGCTAGCCGAGGCGGTTCCGGCTATCGCGGGCACCTTCAACCAGCTGCGCGGCTCGCGCCGGTACGAACAGGCTCTTATCGAAATTTCTCGGCTGCGCCCAGCAATCGACGCCTTCTTCGACAAGGTCATGGTGATGGTGGACGACGAGAACCTGCGCGCACAGCGGCTGGGACTGCTGCAAACGCTGGTTAATGAGTTTTCCAGCATCGCTGATTTTTCGGAGATTGTGACGGAGAAGAAGTAAGGTAATTGCCCGAAAACCCTTAACCACAAAGGGCCACAAAGGAAATCTTAACAAGGCAGAAACTCGCGTCATCCTTCCTTGCGCTGTAAAATTAAGAAGATTACAAACAGCCAGTAAGCGGACAAGTCAGCTTCAGGCTTTCAGATCCAACTTTCACCTTTCAATGGAGACAGGCCAAATGAGCGTTATCCCCCTTTCCACGCCAGAGACCGAGACAGCTACGCGATCACAACAGGGAACCCAATACGTATTCTTCTTTGGCGCCGGCAAGGCTGAAGGCAACGGCAAGATGAAGGATGAGCTGGGCGGCAAGGGCGCCGGTCTGGCAGAGATGACGAATGCCGGGTTGCCTGTGCCTCCGGGCTTTACGATTCAGACCGCGGCGTGCCGTGAGTTCATGAAGACCGCCAAAGTCTCCGATCTGCTGGAGCGGCAGATGACGGCGGCGCTCGCCCACCTGGAAGAGTTGCAGAAGCAGAAGCTGGGTGCGGGCGAGAACCCGCTGCTGGTCAGCGTGCGATCGGGCGCAAAGTTCTCCATGCCCGGCATGATGGATACGATCCTGAATCTGGGCCTGAACGATGAAAGCGTGCAGGCGCTGGCGCGCAAGAGCGGCAACGAGCGCTTTGCATACGATTCCTATCGCCGCCTGATCCAGATGTACGGCAACGTGGTGCTCGATATTCCCAAGGCTGAATTTGAAGAAGTGTTTGACGGGCTAAAGCACAAGCGCGGAGTAAAGCTCGATACCGAGCTGACCGCGGCCGATCTAAACGAAGTGATCTCGCAGTATAAAGAAGTTGTTCGCAAGCACACGAAGAAGGATTTCCCGCAAAATCCGGTGGAGCAGCTCATCGGCGCGCGCAATGCGGTTTTCCGGTCATGGAATAACGATCGCGCCAAGGTTTACCGCCGCATCAACAACATCTCTGACGATCTGGGAACGGCGGTCAACGTCCAGGCCATGGTCTTCGGCAACCTGGGCGAGACCAGCGGAACCGGCGTGGGCTTTACCCGCAATCCCGCGAATGGCGAGAAGGAGTTTTACGGCGAGTTCCTGATGAACGCGCAGGGTGAAGACGTGGTTTCCGGCGTGCGCACTCCGGTTCACATTCTGGAATTGCACAAACTCATGCCGCAGGTTTACGACCAGCTGCGCGATATCACGACGCGCCTGGAAAAACATTATCGCGACATGCAGGATTTTGAATTTACCATCCAGGAAGGCCGCTTGTACATGTTGCAGACGCGCAACGGCAAGCGCACGGGACGCGCAGCCGTCCGGCTGGCGCTGGACATGGTGAAGGAAGGGTTGATCAAACCCGAGGAAGCGATTTTTCGGGTGGAGCCGAACCAGCTTTACGACTTCCTGGTGCCCAAGCTCGACGAAAGCCATGGTGACGTGGAAGTGATCGCCAAGGGCTTGCCGGCATCTCCGGGAGCTGCCGTGGGACGAATCGTTTTCACGGCGAACGATGCGGTCACCGCCGCCGGTACGGGAGCACAGAAGAACCCGGTGATCCTGGTGCGCGGCGAGACCACGCCGGAAGATATTCACGGCATGGAAGTGGCCGCCGGAATTCTGACTTCGCGCGGAGGTATGACGAGCCACGCTGCCGTGGTAACGCGCGGCATGGGCAAGTGCTGCGTGGTAGGCGCAGGTGAAATCGAAGTCGATGAGAAGAAAAAGACCATGCGCGTGGGCGATCTGATCTTCAAAGAGGGCGACTGGATTTCCATGGACGGCACCACCGGCCGTGTAATCAAGGGCCGGCTTGGGACTGTCCCGGCCAAACCGGACGATCCAGATCTGCAAACGCTGCTGAAGTGGTCAGAGCCCTTCCGGAAGCTGGGCGTGCGCGCGAATGCCGATATCCCGCGTGACGCCATTGCGGCGCGCAGCTTTGGGGCTGAAGGCATTGGATTATGCCGTACTGAGCACATGTTTTTTGCCGAAGACCGGATCGGCCACATGCGCGACATGATTTTGGCGCGCACCGAAGCGGAGCGTAAAAAAGCCCTCGCAAAGCTGCTGCCGGTGCAGCGCGAAGATTTTGAAGGCGTTTTCAAAGCCATGGACGGATTCCCGGTCACGATCCGCCTGCTCGACCCGCCATTGCATGAGTTCCTACCGCGCCGCGAAGAGCTAATGGTCGAAATTGCACAGCTTGAAATCAAAGATCCAAAGTCGCCGCGGTTGCACGAAGCGCGTGAGCTGCTGCGCCGCGTGGAAGAGTTGCACGAATTGAACCCGATGCTCGGACATCGCGGCTGCCGCCTGGGCATCACCTATCCGGAAATTTCAGAGATGCAGGCGCGCGCGATTTTTGAAGCTGCGGTCAATGTTTCGAAGGCCGGAATAAAAGTATTTCCTGAAGTCATGGTCCCGCTCGTCGGCATGATGAAAGAGATGGAGAACCAGGGCGCCATCATTCGCCAGGTGGCCGAGCAGGTGTTCAAAGAGAAGGGAACGCGCGTGGAATACCTGGTTGGGACAATGATTGAGCTGCCGCGCGCATGCTCAGTGGCCGACCAGATTGCCGCCGATGCCGAGTTCTTTAGCTTTGGCACCAACGACCTCACGCAGACGGCTTATGGCTTCTCGCGAGATGACATCAGCAAGTTCCTGCCGGCGTACATCGAGCGCGGCATCCTGAAGAGCGATCCGTTTGCCACCATCGATCAGGAAGGCGTGGGCGAACTGATGCAGATCGCCGTCAAGAAAGGGCGTAAGACGCGTCCCAACCTGAAGATCGGCATCTGCGGCGAACACGGCGGAGATCCGGCATCCGTGGAGTTCTGCCACAAGATTGGATTGAATTATGTTTCGTGTTCGCCGTACCGCGTGCTCACGGCGCGGCTGGCGGCGGCGCAGGCAGCGGCCGCGGAAGAGCTGAAGACCGAGGCGGGAAGAACAAAGTAAAACCCAAAACCTTTGAAACACAGAGGAACAGAGGAAACGGAGGAAAGTTAGAAAAAGCGGAGCGAACGCTATAGAGCATGCTAACTTCGTCCAGCAGCCGCTGAAACACGATATTTATTGTTTAGAACTCGTTTAAAACCATCGCGCATGTGAACAACATTGAAATTGAGTAATAAACCCAGAGGTTTGTTCGCGAGTCTCAGGTAAGTTAGAAGCTGTGCTTTGTGGATGGGCAACAGGGCTTCTACACATTTGAGCTCAACGATACAACAGGCAGTGCAACCTCGGCTTGCACATTCAGAGCAGCGCGTCTGAGCTCATGATGGAGACACGTTTTATACACACTTTCTAAAACTCCGGGTCCGATTGCAGAGTGTACTTTCAAGGCTGCCGCAATAATCGCCGAAGATATTTCATTCATTTCCATTCCTCTGCTTCCTCTGCTCCTCTGTGTTTCAAGGTTTTTGGGTTTACTGCACTTTCTGGAGACGATCAATCAGCTTTTGCGCCAGGTTGTCCTCTGACTCTGACCACAGGACCCGGCCGCTGATGCCGCAGTTCTTCTCTACTGCGCTGGTGAAGTTCACCAGCTTATGGACGTTGGCTTTGATGCGCTGTTCCAGGGCGCTGGTGAATTCCGCTTCTTCAAACAGAAAAGGAGCGTCCAGGCCGAAATCGACCTGGATATGGCCGTTCTCTTGAAAGGCCCCATCTTCGAATTGCGTGCCAAAGGCGATGAATTTTACCGTTTGGGGACGGAGAATCCATGTTTGATCCAAGTCGCCTTCCTGCGTCGGAACCCAAAGGTCCCAGAGAACGTCAACCTCGTAAGCATTATCTTCATGGAGAAAATCCTGAGCCAGAGCCAGGGCCTCCTCGGGAGCAGCCCGATAATCAAAGGTTTGCTGGAAAATGATGGGCTGGTCCCAGGAAATACTGCGGATGGCCAGATAGCCAACGCCGCCGCGTTCGGCGGAAAAAGGGAACTGCTTAAGCACGGAAAGCAGCCGAGGCAGCATCTCCGGCTCTTGCAAGCTGGGAAACCAGATACTGAGATAAAGACGGTCAGCCATATCCGTAAATATTGTAATCTGAGATGCGGAATAGCGCGGTGGTCAAACCAGAACGACCGGCAGCCGATCTGGGTTAAGTTCAAAGTGCGGGAGGAAGGGATGCGAACCATGATGAAAGTGGCGGCTCGTCTAGTTCTAGTTGGTCTGGCTTTCGCGTTGACACCGGGCGGGGCTCCCGTATATGCCCAGCAGCCTGCAGAGAAGAAGCCGCTCATCGAAACGCCTTCGATGCGGCTGGCGGCGGCCAGAAACGTCTTTATCACCAGGACGCATGGCAGCCGGATCCCATTTGATGTGATCAAGTCCACTCTCGACGGCTGGGGAAGGTTTACCCTGGTGGAGATGCCGAGCAAGGCAGATCTGATCATTGAGATTTCTTCCAACGGGGATTCCGGCGTCCAGGTTTCCAGTTCGTCCAAAGTTTCGGCGGAGACCGGGCAGGAGGAAAAATCCAGCTCGACGCGCAAAGATATCTCGCCTACTGACGTCACCATGACGGTATTTGACTCCCGCAACAAACGCGGGCTCTGGTCGGCCACCGAAAGCGTTAAGTTCGCGATGAAGGAGACGGCCAAAGAGAACAATCTGGTGGCTGCGGCAGAGAAGCTGGCGGCCAGATTTCATGATCGCCTGGAGCCGCCACCGGCAAAATAGGGACTTCAGACTTGCGATAGGCTTCCCGATCCAACCAGAGCTGAATTCCACGTCAACAACAGTCAACAATAATTTCTACAAAACCTAGCAGTGCATTTTATGCGGTCAAATCGCACAACCCTGCCGAATGTTGCTGAATCTCATCCGGTATTGTGTGCCAGGTATGCTCCATTGTTCGCAGAGGGGCGTCCGCCTTCGTCCTGCTTCTGTACGTTTTGGCAGTAGCTGTACGCTGTAATGCCCAAGCCACCACGCAAGGCCAATGGTCGGCGGTTGCCAATTGGCCCACCCGAGCCGTGCACACTACCTTGCTGCCGGATGGGCGCGTTTTTTTCGTCTCTTATTACGATGAGTCCCTGCAGCCGCACATCTGGGACCCGGCCAGCAATACATTCACGGCCACGGCCTCATCTTCTTATCGGCTGTTCTGCGCCGGGCACACGCAGCTCGCGGATGGCAAAGTATTCATCGCGGGTGGTCACATTGCTGATTACACGGGCTATCCGCATGCGGTGATTTATGACCCCGCTAAAAATGTCTTTGCCGCGGTACCCGATATGAATACGGGCCGATGGTACCCCACAACCACGCTTCTGCCCAACGGGGATCTGCTTGTCGTCTCCGGTGATATTAATTCGAATACCAACGTGGACACGCTGCCCCAGGTTTTCCAGATGGCGAACGGCACATGGCGCAATCTGACGACGGCACAGCTCGCGCTACCTCTTTATCCCAACATGCTGGTTGCCCCGAATGGCAAAGTCTTTAATGCCGGGCCCAGCCGCCAGACCCGATATCTAAGCACTGCTGGCACCGGCGCATGGAGTAACGTGGCCGTCCTGAATTTCGGCGGCTTCAGAGACTATAGTCCGGTGGCGATGTATGACTCGGGCAAGGTCCTGGTGGTAGGCGGGGCGGATCCTCCTACAGCGACGGCTGAAATCATTGATCTGAACGCCTCGACTCCAGTCTGGAAATTCACCGGCAGCATGCATTTTCCGCGTCGGCAGCACAATGGCGTGATTTTGCCCGACGGCAAAATTCTGATCGTCGGCGGGAGTAGCGGCAGCGGCTTCGATAACTCCTCCACGCCGGTCTTGCCGGCTGAAATGTGGGACCCGGCAACCGGTCAGTTCACGGTAATGGCAAGCATCGCCGTATATCGGGGATATCATTCCACGGCCCTGCTTTTGCCGGATGGCCGGGTACTTTCCGCGGGGGGAAACATTGGCGGGCCGAATACTCAGTTGTTTTCGCCGCCATATCTGTTTGCGGGAGCTCGTCCCAGTATTGCCTCCGCGCCCACCAGTGCAAGCTATGGACAGAGTGTATTCGTCGGCACGCCGGATGCGGCGTCGATCAGCCAGGTCACCCTCTTGCGCGCCGGTTCGGTTACCCACACAAATAATATGAGCCAACGCTTCATGCGTCTTAGCTTCACTCAGACCAGCACTGGTTTGAATGTGACCTTGCCCGCCAACGCCAACCTTGCGCCTCCGGGATACTATCTGCTCTTTATCCTGAAGGGAACCGGCGTGCCTTCAGTCGGCAGCATGGTTCAGATTTCTTCCACCCCGGTGACCGACGGTACCGTGAGCGGCAAGGTCACCAACACCTCAGGTGCGGCGATCCAGGGCGCATCCGTTTCATCCGGGGGCAGTGGTGCGATCACCGGCGCCGATGGCGGTTACAGCTTGCAAGTGGCAGCGGGTTCGGCTACTCTCACCGCGTCGCTTGCGGGATATCAAAGCGCTTCAGAGACTGTGACTGTCACGGCGGGCGAAACCACGCAAGCGCCCGTCTTGCAGATCCAGCCGGTCAATCCCGGCAACGTCACAGGCCAGGTGGTCGATAGCCATGGCGCAGCGCTTTCCGGCGCCTCGGTAATCGCCAGCGGTTTAAACACGACCACCGCCGCTGACGGTAGTTATGCCCTCAACAATTTGCCCGCGGGACAAACCACAATCACAGCTTCTCTCACCGGATTTCAGTCAGGGTCGACGACGGTCACCGTTGTTGCGGCTGCCACGACGGCGGCGCCAACGATCACTTTAGTTTCCAGCAGCGGAACAATTACAGGAACAGTGAAGAGCGCTTCTGGCGCGGCGATCGCGGGCGCCTCAGTTGGATATGGCGGCGGCACGGCCACCACCGATGCGGCGGGAAGTTACACCCTTACCGGCGTTCCTGTGGGGACCGTGCAGCTCGTGGCCTCAGCAAGCGGCTTCCAGAGCGTAACCCAGGGCGTCACGGTGAACGGCGGCGCCACGACCACCGCGAACTTTACCCTCACAGCAGCGCCTACCAGCGGAACAGTCACCGGCAAAATAACCAACGTATCCAATGGCGCGCTCCTTGCCGGAGCCACTGTTAGCTGGAGCGGAGGCTCTACCACCAGCAACACCAGCGGGATTTACACGCTTGCAAATGTCACCGCCGGAAGCCGGAACATTACAGCGAGCAAAACCGGCTACCTGTCACGAACCCTCGCTGTAAGCGTAGCCGGAGGCGCCACCAGCACTCTCAATATCCCTCTTGCTACTGCCGGAAAAATTTCCGCGAAAGTTGTGACGTCAACTGGGGCGGTGGTGAGCGGCGCCACGGTCACAATCAAAGGAGGTGCGATCGCAACTACAGTTAGCGGCCTGACCGGCAGTACCGGCATATTCACCACGAACTGGATCCCAGTCGGCACGTATACGGTTACGGTGGCCAAAACTGGGCATACCACACAAACGAAGACCACAAGCGTTTCCAGCGGTGTCACCACCTCGCTCACGTTTTCGAGCTTTTAGGAGAGATAAACCATGACGCGCCGTCAAAACATCCGATTGCCGATGATCGCCGTGATGGTTTCCGTCCTGGCCTGCGGCGCAGGCGCACAGACATACACTGCGATTGATCTGGGCACTCTCCGACCCGGGAGCGCGCGCGTGCATAGTGTGAATGCGTCGGGACAGGCCGTGGGCGCGTCCGGATATCCACACGGAGCGGAGACGCACGCCTTTTTCTGGCAACGGCAGGGCGGCATGCGTGATCTGGGAATACTGCCCGGAGGCGACTACAGCGCAGCCTTTGCCATCAATGATTCCGGTGTGGTAGTTGGTACCTCGAACACAGCCACCAGTATGCATGCCTTTTCCTGGACCTCCAGCCAGGGCTTGCACGACCTCGGAACTCTGCCGGGCGCAAACGCCAGTTCGGCCTTTTCGATTAATAACCAGGGCCAGATCGCGGGAAGCTCCGGAGCGCATGCGGCTCTGTGGACGAATGGAACTGCTCAGGACCTGGGAACGCTCGGCGGCGCCACCAGCGAAGCGCACGGTGTCAATAATCCTGGTGCGGTCGTCGGCGTCTCCGATACAAGCTCAGGTCCGCACGCTTTTTTGTGGAAAAACGGCGTCATGCAGGACCTGGGCGTTCTTCCAGGTGACACCAGCAGCCGCGCCGATCACATCAATGACAATGGCACGGTTGTGGGAGCTTCTGAGGGCAGCGGGGGTGTTCGCGCTTTTGTGTGGACCAGCTCCACCGGAATGCGGGACCTAAGCGGATACGGAGGAGGCGTTTATAGCGAGGCCTTCGCTATCAACACCGCCGGCCAGGTGGTAGGCGAGGTTGCAAGCGCTCTCGGCACCAGGGCATTTCTCTGGACCAGCCAGAACGGGCTGATCGATCTGAACGAAGCGGTCACCAACCTTCCCAACGATGTGGTGCTGATAGGCGCATTTTCCATCAATGACAAAGGACAGATCGTGGCTTTCGGGCTAAAGAATCCCAATGTTAGCCGCCACAAAGAAGTTACGGCCGATAGTCACATCCATGCCGGCCCCACCCGCGTCTTTCTGCTTACACCGCAATAGAGGAGTTGCCATCGGTTATAGTCCGCCCATGCTGGGCGGACGCACCAACGAACAGTGGATCGTGCGCACTGCCGGATTTCCTCTGACATCAGGGGAGTCAGCCTAACTGACGGTCAGAGGGTCCCCTGACGCTTGCGGGATAGAAAGAGAAAAGGCACGGCTGACCGTGCCTTTCATTCGTCTTGCCGTAAAGATTTTATTGTGAACTGGGCGCGTGGCTCGGCATTTGCGTGGCGGCCACATTCTTTGGCGTCGAGAGATAGCCGGTGACAGTGTTTTTGTCCACGCTATTCACCACAACTTCAAACAGAGCGCGGTCGCGGCCGCTATAGAATTGAAGAGGCTCGTTGATCGTGCGGTCCTTCTTCTCGATTTTCTTGTCTTCCGCCAGCACGTACAGCGTGAACTTGCTTTTCTTCGGATCGGTCTTCTTCAGTTGCAGGCTGACGATCGAGAGATGGGTGGGTTCCTTGTCCTTCCTCAAGGTGAATTCAAAATAGTCGCGATCGCCGCGGTGCTTGAGCATTTCCAGTTCATCATGAGATGTGGCGATCAACTCGCTATGCTTGTTCAGATCGCCGATGGCGTGCTCCAGCTTCCCTTTGGTCACGGCCAGATCGTTCCTGGTATCGGTTACATCTGCGCTGACTTTTACAACTTCACCTTTAACGCCGGAGACTTCGCTGGTGACGGCGCCAAACTGTTGCTTGGTGGTGTCTTCGTCAGTCTTCAGGCGCTCCTGCGTGGCATGTTCCTCGGCCTGCAGCGTAGATGTCTTTTTGCCCAGGTCCTTCTGCGTTATGCCGGCTTCACGCGCCAGCACACTGATGGAGGCTTTCATCTGGGCGTTGGAATCGGCCATCTTCTTCAGGAGGTCTGCCTGTGTCGCCGCCTGCTTCTTCTCCAGGTCATTGATCCGGCCCTGGGCCAGGACCATGAAAATTACGGATCCGATCATGAAGACCACCGCAACAACCATAAGGACCGTGCGCACTACTGGATTTCCGCTTTCACTCTGCGGGACATCAGACATAGTTGTCTCCATTTATAGGTTTTGGGGCTATCCGAGCATTGTTTAGCAGAACTGCTGCTGTGTCAATCAAAGTCACGCCACAACGGCCAATGCCAATTGTCGCCTCTTGCAAACCCGTTGAAATGCAGATCTTAGAGCGCAAGATGCTGGTCCTGCATCTAATAAGCAATGGCAATTCCTGATCGATATCCCGGGATCGTGGAGCGCACCAAACCGCTGGCCGCCAAAGTGCGGCTGTTTGTGAACCGCCGGATGATTTCACTGGCTCTCGTGTTTATCGGTGTCGTGCTTCTGGGGTATGTCGGCGGCGAATATTGGGGAATGTATCGCAGCCAGAAGAACCTTGAAGCCGAATGGCAGCGACAGGCCGCCACGGCCATCGTGCCCGGTCACGTTGATCTTTCGCCGGAGCAGATGCTAACGCGCCTGGAAATTCCCAAGATCCAGATGGACGCAATCGTGGTGGAAGGCGCTTCGCGCAGAGATCTTTCTGAAGGTCCCGGCCACATGAAAGAGACAGCGCAGCCTGGCGAGACCGGGAACATGGTTATCACCGCTCACCGTGACACGTTTTTTCGCCACATCTACGAATTGAACAAAGGCGACCAGATCCAGGTCCGGCGCAGCGGCCGCGCTTTCACCTACGAAGTGACCGGAAAACGAATTGTGATGCCTAAAGACGTAAGCGTGATTCGGCCTACAACAAACCCTCAATTGACGCTGATTACTTGTTATCCCACGTATTATATCGGCCCCGCGCCCAAGCGGCTGGTGGTGTTTTCCCGGCTGATTGCTAGCGACGGTCAGCCTTCCAATCAGGCGGCACAGGCGCACGGCAGCGGTCAATAGCGCCTCTCCTTTTACAATGGCGATGTGAAATCCTGGGATGTCATTATCGCGGGCGCCGGCATCATTGGCGTGTCGCTTGGACTCGAACTGCATGAACGCGGCGGAAAGGTGCTGGTTCTCGATCGTGGAGAGCCAGGCAGTGAAGCTTCTTCCGCCGCTGCGGGCATGCTGGCCGCGACCGATCCTGAGACCCCGCCTGCCTTACGTCCGCTGGCAATGGAAAGCGCGCGAATGTTTCCCGGATTGGTAGAGAAAGTGGAAAACTCCAGTGACATGCAAGTGGACTTCCGCGTTGGCACAATAGCGCTTCTTGCAGACGCCGCCCAGGCGCCAGACCATTACCGCAATCTTTCCGCCGCTGACGTGGAGCGCCTAGAACCTTCTCTCCGCGTCTCAGGACTGTCCGCATTTTATGTGCGCGAAAATAGCGTAGATCCACGACTGCTGATGCAGGCTGCATTGGCAGCAGCCCGCAACTTCGGGATTGAAATCCGCAGGAACACAGCTCTAAAAACAATCCGCCGGCACTCTGATGCCCTGGAAGCGATGACCGATGCCGGGACCTTTACCTCACGTTCGGTAATCGATTGCCGCGGCGCATGGTCAGGCATTCCGGTGAGGCCCCGCAAAGGACAGATGCTCTATGTCCAGCCGCAGGCCTGCGTGTTGCAGCACGTATTGCGCGCGCCCGACGTCTACATTGTCCCCCGCAGCTCGGGAAAAATCCTTGTCGGCGCAACTGTGGAAGATGTCGGCTATGACAAATCCGTCAATCCCTCGACTATTCGCTATCTCCTCAGTCTCGCCGCAAAGTACGTTGCGGAACTCGCATCCGCGCCGATCACTGAAAGCTGGGCCGGACTTCGTCCCGGCACGCCCGACGACTTGCCCATCATCGGCCCGACCGGCACGCCGGGTGTCTTTGTGGCCACCGGACATTTTCGCAATGGCATCCTTCTGGCTCCGGTGACGGCGAAAATCGTCGCGGACTTGGTTGACGGCCGACCGTCTCGGTTGGATATCAGCGCATTTGCACCAGCGCGTTTCCGGGGCGCGACGGGCTAATTCCACCATGATCGGCCATTTCCTCGAGAAATCCCTGAGTATTCGGGTGTAAACCCTGCACTAGCGGCCGCCGATCTATGAAAGAATAGCTTCGTGGGCCTTGAGTATCTGCTGATACAACTTCTGCTCAAACTGGGCGTCGCCACGGCTGTTGCCAGCGCGCTGGGGCGTTCCCATGAGTTCAAGAAGCTGCTCTTTGCCAGGCGACGTTCTCGCGAACGAAATATTCTCTTCGTTCTGTTCACCTGCATCCCCTTTGCTCTCGGCGTGTACTTCCGTTTTCGCGTAAAAAACTTCCAGTGCGCCGATCTTGCCTTTGAAGCTGCCATCCTTGTGGGCGTTCTGGGCGGACGCGTTGCAGGGACACTTGGCGGCGCGATTATGGCGCTTCCCGCTCTTCTTCATGGTGAGTGGCTCACGTTTCCCATCGATGCCGGCGCGGGAATGCTTGCAGGATCGCTCCGCCATTTTTGCCGCAATGAAGAAGAGATCTGGACCTTCTCTCCCTTCATCGACCTCAGCGTGTACCGCTGGGTAAGGCGCAATCTGCGTCACCCGCGCATCGACTGGCAAACCGCGTTCTTCCTGATGATCATCGCCTTGCAGGCGGGCCGATTGGAAATACAATATGCTGCGCCCAAATGGCTCTGGACGCTTTCCATCAATACGCCGGTTGCGCTGCTGGCCGTATTTGCCACCACTGTGGCCACCGTCGCCATTCCCATCAAAATATGGAACCTGACTCGCATTGAGATGAAGCTGGAAGAGCAGGAACGCCTTTTGCTCGAAGCGCGGCTTGACGCGCTGCAAAGCCAGATCAATCCGCATTTTCTGTTTAACACGCTGAATTCCGTCTCTTCACTCGTGCGTTTTGATCCCGATCGCGCGCGCGAGCTGATTGTGAAGCTCTCTAAAATCCTTCGCCGGCTGCTGGGCAAGCATGACGAATTTGTCCAACTGCGTGACGAGATTGAGTTCGTCGACGATTACCTTGATATCGAGGTCGTGCGCTTTGGCCGGGACAAGCTGCGCGTCTATAAACACCTTGATCCGGAAACGCTCGACATCGTGATCCCCGCAATCCTGCTACAGCCGCTGGTGGAAAACTGCATCAAGCATGGCCTCGCTCCCAAGGTGGATGGAGGAAGCATCACCATCCGCAGCCGCATCCAGGATGGGAAACTGATGATCCAGGTGGAAGATGATGGAGTAGGCATGAGCGCGCCGCCGGCCGTGGCCGCACAACAGCTGGGCTCAGGCCGCGGGATTGGAATGGTCAACGTGGCGGAGCGCCTGCATGTGCTGTTTGGGAACGAAGGCAAGCTCACGGTCCAGAGCCGGGACGGCCACGGGACGCTGGTCATTCTGGAAATGCCGGTGCTGAATACGGAACTGCCTCCTGCCGGCGCAGCCGCGGCCATCTACGCCGCGCGCTCCAGCACCCGTTCGTAGAACTTCTCGTACTCGGGAATGATCCGGGTGGAACAAAACCTGGTTTGCGCCTCCCAGCGCGCCACCTTCCCCATTTCGCGCAGCCGCTTTTCGTCGGAAAGAATGTCGATCGCGTAACGCGCCATCGTCTCCACGTCGCCTACTTCGGCAAGATAGCCGCTGCGCTCGTGGTCCACCACTTCCGGAACGCCACCCACGGAGGTCGCGATGGCCGGCACCTCGCAAGCCATGCCTTCCAGCGCCGCCAAACCAAACGACTCCATTTCGCTGGGCACCAGCATCAGGTCGGCGATGGAGAGTTTTTCGTAAACGCGGTCCACTTTTCCCAGAAACTCCACCCGGTTGCGCAGGCCTTTCTGGTTCACCAGCCACTCCGCACGGGACCGCTCGGGCCCGTCCCCCATGAGCAGCAGCCTTGACGGAACTTTCTTCTGCACGCGATCGAAAATCTCAATCACGTCGATCAGTCGCTTGACCGGCCGGAAGTTCGACAGATGGACCAGTATCCGCTCGTCTTTGCCGGCAAACTCCCCGCGATTTTCGGCCGCCTTCGGATCACGCATGTAGGTGTCACAATTCACGAAATTGTAGATCACTTCAATCGGGTTTTTGATCTCAAATTCCACGACCGTCCGCTGTTTCAGGTAATTTGAGATGGCCGTCACACCATCGCTCTGCTCAATCGAGTACCGGGTCACCGGCAGGTAAGAACGGTCCGCGCCAACAATCGTGATGTCCGTGCCGTGCAGCGTGGTCACAAAAGGCAGCTTGCGCGACTTGCCGTTGGGCTGCGCCGCAAGCATCTGCCGCGCCAGCAGCGCGCTGACCGAATGCGGGATCGCGTAATGCACGTGCAGAATATCCAGGTTATAGATATCCGCCACTTCCGCCATGCGCGTCGCCAGAGCCAGGTCGTAAGGCGGATATTCAAACAGCGGATACTGCGAAACCGTAACTTCATGGAAGAAAATTTGCGGCTGTTTGGTGTTCAGGCGGATGGGCTGCTGGTATGCGATGAAATGCACTTCATGGCCGCGCTGCGCCAGCTCAATACCGAGTTCGGTGCCCACAACTCCGCTGCCGCCATACGTGGGATAACAGGTAATGCCAATTTTCATCTATTTATGTCGCTCCAAACCGCTTACAAAAGGATTCTTCGCGTCCAATGCCTTCGATACTTATAGCGGCCCGCCCGCGACCTCGCGGGTCCGTTCCTGAATGCCAGACCCGCTCTGGAGTTGATTCAAATGAGGGTAACAGGATTCACAAATCTTCGTCGGCGGTACACTGATTCAACAAAAGAAGCGTGCATTTGAAGAACATTTGATTGATTGATGTCTATACGGGAGTGGCTCTCTGAAATATCCTTGCGATTCAGTGCATTCCGAAACTGGTGCGATACGATCTGACCCAACAGTACGAACCGGATGGGTCCTGACTGCGGCGATACTTGGGTCCAGCCTGGCCTTCATCGACGGGACCGTGGTTAACATTGCCTTGCCTTCCATTCAGCACGCGCTCAATTCCACCGTTTCCGGCGCGCAATGGGTGGTGGAATCCTACGCTTTGTTTTTGGCGGCGCTCATTCTGCTGGGCGGCGCCGCCGGTGATTTCTACGGACGCCGGCTTGTATTCGCAATCGGCGTCTTCCTCTTCGCCGCCGCCTCAGCGTGGTGCGGTTTCGCGCCCGACATGCGGCACCTGATCGCGGCACGCGCCTTGCAGGGAATTGGCGGGGCATTGCTTGTTCCGGGCAGCCTGGCGATTATCAGTGCGACATTCCCGGCTGCCGAGCGCGGCAAGGCAATTGGCACATGGTCAGGGTTCACGGGAATTACCGCGGCGGTTGGTCCGGTCCTGGGCGGATGGCTTGTCCAGCATTTTTCCTGGCGCTGGGTCTTCTTCATCAACCTGCCGATCGCCGCTGCAGTCATTTTGATTTCCTTTCTGTATGTTCCTGAAAGCTGCGGTGAAGGCGCCCGGCACAAGCTTGATATCCCTGGCGCATTTCTAATTACTACAAGCCTGGGTTGCGTTGTCTTCGGCATGATTGAAGCCCCGGGCCTTGGCTGGACGAATCCGGAAACATGGGGAACTGCTGCCGCCGGGGTTGTTGCCATCGGCGTGTTTCTATGGCGCGAGTCCAGAACGGACACCCCACTCCTTCCTTTGCGGCTCTTTACGTCCATGAATTTTAGCGGCGCAAATTTACTTACATTGCTGCTATACGCGGCTTTGGGCGCATTGCTCTTTTTTCTTCCCTTCGATCTGATCCAGGTTCAGGGTTACACACCCACTCAGGCCGGTGCGGCCAATTTACCTCTCATTGCGATCTTGTTCTTTCTCTCGCGATGGGCCGGTGGACTGGTTGAAGGTTACGGCGCAAAACTTCCGTTGGTGATTGGGCCTCTTATCGCGGCTATCGGCTTCCTTTTATTCGCTCGACCGGCGATTGGAGGAAGCTACTGGGCTACCTATTTTCCGGCGATGATCGTCCTTGGTCTGGGGATGAGCGGCGTGGTGGCGCCGCTTACCACCACGGTGATGAACTCAGTCAGCGAACATCAGGCCGGTGTGGCATCTGGCGTCAATAACGCGGTTTCGCGCGTTGCATCGCTTTTGTCGATTGCAGTCCTGGGCATGGTCGCGTTTCATGTCTTCGATATTCAATTGGAGAGAAAACTGGATGCCGCGAACCTGCCTGCATCGGTGAAACATGGCGTTCTGGAACAAAGAAACCGGCTCACGCAGATCGAGCCGCCGTCTGGGTTGAACGCTGATCAGCAGGGCGCTCTGAAACGATCCATCAACGAATCGTTTCTCGGGGCTTTTCGCTGGGTTATGGTGGTTTGTGCCGCCTTGGCGGTATTGAGCGCCATCAGTGCGTGGGCGATGATCGATGGGAAGGCGCAAAGGGCGGTCAAAACTGGTTAGGTCTTCGAGCGGCAATAGGGCCGCTACCGGGCTCTTAGCGCCGTTCTTTTTCCGCTTCGCGCGCGCGGCGCAGCCCTTCGCGGGCGCGAGCGTTGGCGCGGTCAAGGCGCAGAACGATGTCGTATTCATACACGGCGCTTTTGTAATCGCCGCTGCCTGCCGCGGTATCGGCTTTGCGCAGCAGGTCGGGGATGTCTTTGCGGGTAAACCCTTCCACCACAGCAGGCGCGGGCGGGACGAATGGCTTCGGTCGCTTCGGCGTCACCGCTTCATCCGGTGTTTCTAATGGCGCAGTGGCTTGGCGATCTGCCGTCGGGTCTTCTTGTGTTGAAGCGACTGTCGCAGGCTCGCTCTCATTCCTGGAATCTTTGCCGGCCGGCGAAGAGGATGAAGCGTTCGTTGCCGACGCATGAACCTGCACGCCCGATAATGAGGGCGGGCTTGTCTTGTCCACTGCCTCAGGTGCCAGCTGTACCGCGGGCTGGGCCGGATTGGTAATAGTCTGGTTTGCACCAGTCTGGGTAGCAGCAGTCTGCGCTGCCGTCGGCGGCGATGAACCTGTAGCGGAATTTTGCACCCGCGTATCGATCTTTCCCGCCGCATCAGGAACTTCTGTTGCGGGCGCGGCGGCGGTCGTTGGAACGTTAGCTGCCGCATCTTTGCCCGCCGTTGCCGGTACGCTGCCTGAAGTTGCGGGTGAGGTGGAATCCGATGGCGTGGATGTGCCTTTGTGATGCCGGCTTAACTGCTGCACATAGCTGATGAAGCGCATCAGCCTTGGCATCCTGGTCCTTTGCGGCCACACGGCAATTGCGGCGGCGGCCAGGAGAATGCAGGCGGCAAGAACGATCATAAGAGCGCGCCCAGACTTCCTTTTCGCTCCGGTAATTCGCTTGTGGTTTCCGGATTCCAGAAGCGGCTTGGCCAGGATCCTGGCGGAGGTCGTCCGCAGCAGCACGGCTTCTTTGCGGAGTGTATCGCGCAGCTCAACGCAATTCTGAAACCGCTGATTCGGATCTTTTTCCAGCGCCTTCCGAATTGCCGCTTCCAGTCCCGGAGGTATCGTTGGATCGATCGCCGCAGGCGCTTCTGGCGCTTCATGCACCACCTTGTACAGGACTGCCGTGATGCTATCGGCATGAAACGCCTTTTTGCCGGTAAACAATTCGTAGAGCACCGCACCCAGCGAGAAAATGTCGGAACGATGGTCCACTTCCTTGCCTGTGGCCTGTTCCGGCGCCATGTAGGAAGGAGTGCCCACTACCATGCCGGACTGCGTGAGTGAAGCGTCGCCCTTCTTGGCAATGCCGAAATCCAGGACCTTGATCTGGCCTTGTGGCGTCAGCATCAAATTGGAAGGCTTCAGGTCCCTGTGGACCACGCCGCGCTCATGCGCGAACGCCACGGCATTGCAGATCTGTTCGGCGTAACTTAGCAGCGTAAGCTGGCCCGGACGCAGGTTTGTTCCTTCCAGCATGCTCGCCAGAGTCGAGCCTTCCACAAACTGCATGCTCAGGTAAACCCGATCGCCATCATTGCCGACGTCGTAAATCGTGATGATGTTGGGATGGTCGAGGCTGCCGGCGGCTTTGGCCTCACTCTTGAGCCGCTCGATAATCTGGTCATGGTCCGGCGCTTCGCGCCCGACTGCGATCGTCTTCAATGCAACAGTGCGGCCGATCACGCGGTCTTCCGCTTTGTACACCACACCCATGGCGCCGCGTCCCAGCTCGGAGAGAATTTCATAACGGTTGTTAAAAACGGATTTCAACTCGCGGTCCGGCGCTGAAGGCTGCGTGGTAGCAGCCGCGCCGTCTTCGGCGGGGCCGGAAATTTGCAGAGAACCCATTTCCATCCGTTCTAACGAAGTTGCATGTGCTGGGCGGCCAAATCGTCCACAAATCATAACCCCGGGCTGCCGCCTTCCTTTCATTACTTTAGTGCTCTACAGAAGATTATTTGCGTGGCCCGCAACTCCGTGATTACCTATGATTTCAAGCAATTAGCCGCACAGTCAGGCTTTTTAGGAATTGGAATTCATGAAACCTTCCCCGGCCCAACGGTTGCCGCGATTTTCACGGCCTTTCTACTCCTTGAAATTTGTGTGTCTCGTACTGGCGCTGGGCCTCAGCGGCTCCGCCAAGGATGCGCCGCTTTCTGCCATCGTGCTGTTTGACTCCTCTACCGACCCCGGCTATACGCAGCTCACCGGCGTTACCCTCAACGGCAAGACGGACTTGCGCGCCTGCGAAGGCGTACCCAGATTTGACAAGCGCAGCTACGACGCTCTGCCTCGCCTGCAACTCAAAGCTACAGCCGTGCTGGAGCGCGGCGCGGGTGGTCAGCTCATGCTCAGCCTTGATGGCGCAAAACCATTCTGCGTAGTGACCAACGGCGTTAAATTCGATAAAAACCCCGAGCTCACGCCCGCGCAGGCCGCCGATCAAGCCGTGATTTTTGGGGTCGTAGCGC
Organism: Candidatus Angelobacter sp.; assembly: GCA_036491195.1. GTDB lineage: Bacteria > Acidobacteriota > Terriglobia > Terriglobales > Acidobacteriaceae > Angelobacter. The sequence continues at coordinate 63,590 of DASXCL010000166.1, read as the reverse complement.
AATCCTCCGCACCCTCAGCCGATATCCCGACGCTGAAGCCTGGAGTGGAACTGATTTTTGTCCTTGCGCCCGACACGGAATTTGCCGAATACCTTCGCGCCCAGCGTGCGCAGTCAGTCGCGCTCTGGCAGGATTACCTGAAGCGCTATCCCGCCTCCGCCCACTCCGTCCAGGCCAGGCAAGGTTTGGCTGCGATGCTGGCCCAATCGGCGGAAGCAGCTTTGGCGGAATATTCGCGGACCGCGCAGGCCGACCCCCCGCGACTTGGACTCCTGAAACAAGCAAGAAGCTACGCGCAGGAAATCGATGCTCTCAGCGGCAATCGCGCCACTGCCGACAAGATCAGGCAGGCGCTTCAAACGCAGCTGGACGCGTTGCTGGAAAAAGACCGCCGCCAGTTACAAGCATTCACCAAAGCGGTGGCAGACCATGGCACTGGATATGCGCACCTGGTTGCGGCGGAAAAGCGGAACGAACAGATTTTGGAGGTGGAACGCGATTATCCGCCGGCCGTCGCGTTGCACAATGAAATCAGCGGCGAAGAAAACAAGCTCGACACGATTTTGCGCAATGCCGACAGCCTGCTGCTGGCCAAACGCTATGACGATGCGCTCAGTGTCCTGGCCGCCTATGCCGGCATGTCGGCGGAGATTCCGCAGATCGCAAACATCATCGAAACCGACTACCAGTTTCATTTTTCCCGCGCCCAGCAATTGAGCGCCCAGGGCAGCTGGGAGCAGGCGGCGGAGGAGTTCCGTTCTGCCCTCAAGGTCCGACCCGACAATCAGGAAACCGCTCTGGCGCTGAAGAACGCTGAAGCGCAGGCGGCGAATGCCTTCAACCGGCACGTGGTGGAACAGGCTCTGGCCGACAGCCGGAACTATGCCCAGAAGAATGATTTCATCGCGGCCTATGACGTTCTGGCCAACCTGCCGGAGCAGCAACGTGCACTGGTCGCCGACCAAATGGAAGCGGTAAAAAAAGATTATGCGCCGGCTGCGTCGCGTCGCGCACAGAAGCTGCAGGAAATCCATCTGCCTATTCGCGGCCGCGCCGATGAAGAAGCCATGCGCCAGGCCTATGAACTGTTACAGCGCAGCGGCGCAATCAGCAATGATCCCGCAGTCAAGCTCAAGCTTGACCTGCTCTCCGACAAGATCAGCGCATACTATCTTGACCAGGCCCGGCGCTACCTGCAAAAGCCAATGGCTTCAGGTGTCGGGCTGGGCTGGCTTTACCTGCGCGAAGCGCAGCGCTATGAGCCGAACCTGGATGCAGTAAAGGACGAGATGGCCCGCTATCAGGGCGCATACCAATTGCGCGGGCGACTATCGGTAGGCGTCGTGGTGCGCGACCAGACTTCACGGCGTGAAGGCCAGGGCTTTGCCGATCAACTGGGCGACGCGATTGCCAATGGACTTGAATCTTCCAGCCAGCCGGTGAAGGTCATTCGCCGCTACAGTGAAGATCCCAACACCGTTCAACCGGATTTTGTGCTGGTGAGCGAAATCCTTCAGCATCGAATGGTGAAGAACACCAATCTGGAAACGTTGCCGTCAAAATACCGTGCTGCCACACGCGAAGTGAAAAACGAAACGTGGCTGAACACGAACCAGGCATACACCCAGGCGCAGCAGGAATTGACGCAGGCGCAGCACGCCGTCGCCGACGCGCAGCAGCGCCACAACAAGAAAGACGCTGCAACAGGCTCGGACGCGCTCGCCGCCGCCCAACAGAAGGCCGACGATCTTCGCAAGCAGCTGGACGCTCTCAATCCCACCCGCCCGGAAGCGGTGCTGGAACCTTATAACTACACGAAGAAGACGATTGACGTGACCGCCGTGGTGGAGCTCACGTTCCGCCTGACCGACACTTCGGGAAACCTGCTGGATTCCACACCTTCAATTCAACGCGAAGATCACAAAACGTATGTTGTGCTGGAAAACGTAAAACCTGAGGACACCGAGGGCGTGAAGGCCATGAACACGCCTCCGGACGAAGTCCAGTTTGTGACCGACCTGGAGCTCCAGGCGCGGGACGCGCTGGTAAAAGCCATCAGTGAAAAGGCCGCACACGTGCCGGAAAAAATTCTTCAGCAGGCGCGGCTTCGGTCGCAACAGCAGGATATCGACGGAGCGGCGGCGGAGTACATCGTTTTCCTGAACTCCACGCCGGACAACGGATCCAGCGAGCGATCGGAAGCGGCGGCGTTTCTGCGCGACCATTTCAACCTGGCAGTAGCGACATCAGCCTCATCCACAAAACAAGCGCAGGTCCGATAAACGCCGGCTTCAGGATGCGCGAGCCTGTTCGCCCAGAAAATCCATAATTGACTTGAGGGACGATTCGGGCTGGTCCGTGGTAAAGATGTGGCTGGCTTTCGGCAGTTTCACTAGTTTTGATCCATTGATTCGCGTGGCAATCAGTTCGCCGTTGCCCACGGGAACCAACTGGTCCGTCTCCCCATGGATAACCAGCGTCGGCGCGGCAATGTTGTGCAACCGGCTATACGCTTCCCAGGCAAAGATTCCCTGTATTTGCGCCATGTAAGCTTCGGGCTTGGGAAACCACTTGCGCCGAATCGCCAAGTCTTCTTCGATCCGGGGCAGCGGCGTGGATGAATCATAGACAAAAGGCCGCATGGCCTGGGTCATCGCCTCAAAACCCATGGCGGGGCCGGTCAGAACATCGGTTACCTTTTTCTCCGCTCGAATCGCGGTAGGGCCGCCGGCCGCAGTGCATCCCAGAATCAGGGAGCGCACGCGCGAGGGATATTGCAGCGCGAACTCCTGCGCGATCATCCCGCCCATTGACAAGCCAAACACATGCGCGCTTTCCACGCCTGCCGCGTCCAGCGCCGCGGCCGCGTCGGAAGCCATCAGCGCGATGGGATACGGCCCGGAAGGCGCGTCGCTCTGGCCGCTGCCACGATTATCCAGCGCGATGGTGCGATAGTTTTCTTTCAGCGCCGGCCGCGTGCGATGCCACAAGTACGAAGGATAGCCGAGGCCCATGATCAGCAAGACGGGCTCGCCTTTGCCCTGCTCGTCCCAATAAATTCGCGTGCCCTGGTTGTCGAGAAAAGCCATACCGTCTCCTGGCTACACCAGATCAAACGTCAATTCGCCGAGCTTTTCCAAACTGCATGCGATTTTATCCCCCGGCTTCAGCCACACCTGCTGGTCTTTGGGCTTGCCCTGGATCACGCCTTCGGGCGTACCGGTAAAGATAATGTCGCCCGGACGCAATGTGATGTAGCGCGAGATATAGCTGATCATCTGCTTACTGTTAAAAATAAAATCGCTGGTGTTTGATGACTGGCGCGTTTCGCCGTTGACCCGCGTCTCCAGCTTCAGGCTATCGGGATTGATCTGGTCAGCGGTGACCATGTAGGGGCCCAGCGGAGCAAACTGGTCCGGCGTCTTGCCGATCAGCCACTGCCCGCCGGTTTCAAGTTGCAGGTCGCGCGCTGTGAAATCATTGCCGGTGCAATATCCGGCCACATAGGAAAGCGCGTCCGCTTCACTGACGTTTCGGGCCTCCTTGCCCATGACCATCACCAGCTCACACTCGTAATCGAATTTCTTAGCGACATCCACCGGCAGCTTGATAACGCCATTGTGATGATTGAGGGACACATTAAACTTGCTGAAAAGCACTGGCGCTTTGGGAATGGGCGCGCCGATCTCCTGGGCATGTTTGCGATAGTTCAGACCCACACAGACAATCTTCTCCGGATGCACGACGACAGGCCCGTAGTCGATCCCCTCCTCCTTGATGAACGCCGAATGAGCGGCGCTGGATTTCAGGGCCGCATCCGCCAGCGCGTTCAGGCTGGGCCCGTCTTCCTGCTGGAGCAATTCGTCGATGGTGGCAGGCGCATGCATCTTGAGGGATTTCGCGGCTTCCCTCGCCATCAGGATGCCTTTATCAGTCTTGACCGCCAATTCAAGACCGCCATTGCGGCGGACATTCAATACCGTGAGACCATGTGCCATGCCCCGCTTTCGGTCCTTGTCTGGACCCGCCTCACCATGTGCCATCGTGAACTCTCCCGAGGCGGCGACGGCCGCAATTGCTCCTGCTCCCTGCAACAGCTTTCTGCGATCCATATTCACATGCTCCTTTTCGGTTGGAAATAATAATACAGATCAGTTCGCGGCTGCCAATAACTGTTTCATGCTGCACAGCGGCCCTTTTCTCTTCGCGTTCCCGCAGCGGTTTTCAACTGGTGCGCACGGACGAAACAAACGGTCCTTCCTCTGAAGTTTCCAAACGCATGCCGGCCTTCCGCAACCTTTCCACCAGAACGTCTCCAAGTCCCGTTGCGGGGGTGAGCACGCCGCCGCGCTCCTGTCCGCCCGGAAGCCGGTCTGCGTTGAGGGCCAGGCTCAAGGCTGATTCGCACAGGAACTTCACGGTCGCTCGGTTGCCGGGATCGCCTTTATCGGATACCACGCCATAGAGTTTGCGGCCGTCCGGGGCGATTCCCACGAGGTCGCAACGGAAGAAGCCATTGTCCATCGTATTTTGCGACGGCCCTTCTCCGGGCTTGGGCGCGAGCGACTTCATCAGCCGGCGTCCCAGAGATGATTGCAGTGCGGCTTGAAGTGCGCCGAGCGCTGCCAGCATGGCAAAGGCTTTGGCGCGCGCCATGGGCGGCAGGAATTTCTGATACTCCTGATAGCGAAATTCAGAACCATAGGATTGGTTCCACTGTTCAAAGAGTCCGGCGCTGCGGCGGATGATCCGGGTATTGGCCATTCCCATGACGAACGGGGTTGACCACGCGCCTATGTCGGCATCGAAGCGAGCTTCACGCGGATCGCGATTCAGCTTGAGTTCTTCCGCGGACCTGGCTTTCGGCGGATTCAGCAGAAATGGTTCCCGCATGCGCTCCGACTGGCCCGACGCCTGCTGATTCGAAGCGGAGGCAAATGTTCCGCCATTGAGTCCTCCGCGAATCTGGTAGAACGACTTCACCTCGCGGCAATCGATGCCCAAAGCCTTTTGCAGGTGCCGTACCACAAGATATGTCCCCAGGTCAGAAGGGATGGAATCAAAACCGCAGCAAGGAATGATGCGCGTACCATCCGCGGCGGCGCGATCGTGATAGCGATCGATCAGGTCGCGCACCCATGATATCTCTCCAGTAATGTCGACGTAGTGCGTTCTGTAACGCACGCAGGCATCAACGATCTTGTTGCCATAGAGAGAGAACGGGCCTGCCGTGCTGAGGAGGATGCGGGTCTTCGAGACGATCGCGTCCACAGCCGGCTGGTCCTGCGCGTCGGCTACCAATATTTCAGCGGCGCGGGCATTTTCGCCGGCCTGCTCTCGCGCGGCCTCTAGTGCCTGGCGATTGCGGCCCGCAATGGCCCAGCGTACGTCAGAAGAGCGTGTGTTGCGGGCAAAATACTGGATGGTCTGCCGGCCGGTAAAACCGCTAGCGCCGTAAAGCACGACATCATATTGCCGCTCGATCATGCGTGTCCTCAGTTGGTTGCCGGGAGTTTTGAGCACCCAGCCTATCATTCACGCGGCAGCCCATGCCATCTCGGGGTTGTATCGCATCAGGAAAGGTTGATCGTGCGATTCAGGCGCTACTTACCAACCCCGAAGGCGCTTCCTGACTCCTACTCACAATGAAGAACCTTGCTCTAGTGCTCTCGATAGCCTGCGCCGCCGTCTACAGTGCCCACGCGCAGGAGGGCCCTCATGCCGCGCCAAACAATGGCGCCGTGCAGGCGCAGATGCACAACGTGATGTATCACTTCACGGACGATATATCAGTGCACCTGATCAACGTTGGTGGCAGCCTGGTTCCAACCACGCCTGGACATTACCCGGTGTTCGACGACAAGGAATCTTTCGAGCTTCACATTACCGCCGCCGAAATCACCATGGAGCCGCAATCGCTGGCCAACGTGATGAACTCGCATGTGTTTTCCGCCAGCGATGCGCCGCTCAAGGACATTTCCGTCAACATTGAGAGCGGGTTGCTCAAGGTGAAGGGAAAGCTGCATAAGAAAGGCGATATCGGCTTTGAAACCGAAGGCCATCTCAGCGCCACCTCCGACGGCAAGATTAGGCTGCACGCGGAAAAGATCAAGGCGCTGCACCTGCCGGTAAAAGGCCTGATGGACCTGTTTGACGTGGAGATCGCCGACCTCATCAAGAACGGCAAGGTGCGCGGCGTACAAACGGAAAAAGACGACCTGATTCTGGATCCCACGGAGATTCTTCCTCCGCCGCGGCTTTCCGGCAAGATCAATGACATCCATCTGGACGGCAATAATATTGTGCTGATTTTCGGCGAACCGAAAAAGTATCCGTGGGCGAAGGTGCCGGCGCAAAACTATATGGCCTACCGCGGCAACCGGCTGCAATTCGGTAAACTGCTAATGACCGACACCGACATGCTGCTGGTCGATCCCGACCCGCGCGACCCTTTCGACTTCTACCTGGACCGCTACAAAGACCAGCTGGTGGCGGGATACAGCAAGACCACGCCAACTTTCGGGCTGCGGGTTTATATGGTGGACTTCAACAAGCTGAAACAGAAGTCCCTGCCGGCGAAACCGGGCAAAAAGCGCAAGTAGTCTGCGAGTTGCAACGCGGCTAACCTGGCGAAGGTCCGGAAAATACGCCGCAAGCCCGTGCCACACGGCCGTTCTATCCATGCGAGGTGACATGCATGCGCATTTTCCCGGAAGCTGTTCATAGCAGAAAGCCTGAACCAATCAGTCTCAGCAATATCCGCGTAGCTTCGCCCTGCCCTGCCGACTGGGAGAAGATGGTGGGCGACGAACGCGTCCGGCATTGCTCTGAATGCAATCTCAACGTTTACAACTTGTCCGCGATGACCGGGCGCGAGGTACAAGAACTGATTGCGGGAAGCCGCGGCAAACGGCTCTGTACGCGCTTTTATCGCCGCGCCGACGGCACGGTGTTGACGCAGGATTGCCCGTGGAGCTTACGAGTGCTGACCCGAAGGGTTTCGCGCCTGGCTGCAGCAGTGTTGACTGCGATCATGAGCGTTACCGTTGCGATGGCGAAGAACAAGCCACGGCTGGCGACCTGCGAATGCAGCCAAAGCCAGCAGAAGGATTCTGGAATCAAACTCATGGTGGTAGATCAGCACGGCGCTGTGATACCTAAAGCTGAAATCAATCTGGAAAAGAAATCGAGCAAAGAAAGGATCTCTGGCGTCACGGACCCTTCAGGAGAGTGGCACGAACCTAAAATCGCCCCAGGGCAATATCAGATCACGGTTAAATCCCAAGGTTTCCGCACTTTCAACAGCGTGATTGACGTTCGCAATGGAACTCTATTGGGGCTGAAGGTAAAGCTGCCGGTTGCAAGCGTAAGCACCACGGTTGAAGTGAAAGCGGAGCCTGTGGTTGTTATGGGATTGATAGTGGACGTTGGTGAAGTCCATCACTCCATTCCGTCGGCGCCCACTTCGGGTGGTGGGCCCGCGCCCATGCGGCCGTGAAGCCTAAGAGGCATAAGAATGCGGGCCTTTTGGCCCGCATTCTGGAAACCTGGATTTCAATTAGGCGGCTTTTCCCGCAGCGATGTTGTGTACCGTCGAGGTATCCACCTCAAAGGTGCGCACCTGCGGCTCGCCTTCGATCAGGTTGCTGATGGTGTCTGTCACTTTCTTGTATTGCTCCCTCTGATATGCGTCAGCATGCTCTTTCGACTTCCAGAAGCTGATGGCGAGAATGCGATTGGGATCGTCGTCGGAAACCAAAGTGATTTCGTCCATAAATCCCGGCTGGAGCTTGAGAATGGAGAGAACTTTCTCATTCACGGTGCGAGTGAGGTCTCTGGCTTTTCCCGCTTTGCTGGTCACTTCTACGATTCGCGTAAACATACAAGGTACTCCTTTCGGAAAGAGGTGAAAGTTGTACCGTCACTTGCGGGCGGTAGGATACTACTGCCCACCACCATACGCCTCACGCCCCGCGCAATTCAATGTGGAAAACTTCTGCCGTCACAAGTCCAACGTGATTTCAGTGATCCTTCAGCCGCGATCGACGAAATGATAGCGTGTGCGGGGCAGCGCTCGCTGCTAGAACATGCCGCCTGTATTCACGGTGAGAGCGCTCAGAGCCAATTCCAGTTTCGAAATTGCCTCTTCCAGTTCCGGGTATCTCTTCATTTCCCCAAACTTCTCACTTAAAGTCTTCAACAAGTGATGCGCGCCCGCGACGTGCTGCGCCGGCTCGGAGAGAGGTTGTTTGCCACCCGATGATCCATCGCTTTTCGGTTCCATTGCAAGTACCTCCTTAACGACCAAAAACTTCCTTGCTGGATAGAAGCATGCTGTATTCATTATCCCACGTGTGCCTTGATCCCCAGCTTCAATTCAAGCCTTGCTGCCGACAGCCAGAGGCATGAAGCCTCTCCAGATATGAATGGTGGCGTAGCTGCGGTAAGGGCTCCACCGGCTGAATGCCTGTTCCAGCGCGGAAGGAGCAATCATCGTGCTCGACTTATTAGTGGCGTTGCTTAAGGCCTTGCGCAAGACCAGGTCACCTTCAGGCCAATGGTCGTGACTAGAGCCGCTCCGCATCAGAACGTAGCCGGCTGTCCACTTGCCGACGCCTTTGATCGCGAGCAATCGGGCTTTCACGTTGTCATGCGACAGGCATTCGTCGCCATTTTCCGCGAAGAACCTCGCCAGCGCCTTTACGGTTTCGCGGCGGCTCCCCGGAACACCCAGATCGTTGAGGCTCGATTCCAACACTTGCCCCGGCGTGGGAAAAAGCCAAGACGTCTCATTGATGCGGATTCCCGCAGCGCGCACCAAGCGTCCCATAAGCGTGGTTGCGGCTGGGACTGAAACCTGTTGCCCCAGGATGGCCCGGAGCGCAATCTCAAACGGGCTCCAGCCGCCGGGGACGCGCAACCCCGGCTGTCGGGTAACCAAACCGGCGAGCCATGCGTCGCGCCCAAGAAATTCTTCGATGGGAGCGGTGCTTGCGTCGGGCTTGAATATCTGTTTCGCGCGCCTCTCGACCAGAGCGCGCGCCCCGGGATCTCCTGAATATGTGACTTGCAGGCTCGCGCTTGTGGGATCGTAAGCAACGGAGAGCGTCTGCGGCGCGGCGGCGTCAGCGATGGTCCGCGAATAGGCAGAGTCGATCACAGTTTCCACGCCAGGAGTGGCGCGCAGGCGCAGGAATGCGAGCAGTGATTCCCAGTCAAAGGGCAGCTGTACCGGGAACGTGAAACTGTGCGCCATTGCCATGCCAATCTTACATATCACGCTTTGCCGATTTTCGCGCTGTGTATAGTGGCTTAGGCCCTGCCGCGCATCTTGGCCCACCACCAGCGCACGCCTACGAGAAGGAAGCGCCAGTCGTGAAAAAATTCCGGCTCCTTGTGCTCAAAGGCGTGGCCGATGAATTGTAAAAGCCAGCCAAAGATGAAGAGACCCGCGGCGAGCATCCACAGCGGATGGAAGAAGATTGCCGCCACGGCCAGCGCCAGTGAGACAACAATCATTGGAATGCCGACGCTGTGGCACACGCGATTGACCGGATGAGTATGGCTGCTTGCATATTGGGCGATCCACTGTTTGCTGGTGCGTCCGCCAAGCATGGGCGGATTATAACCGATGCACTGCCCTTGATTGATATGGTCAGTCGAGGCCGCTGGTATTTACTATTGGCTGTTGAAAAAGTTGCCGCCGTACCAGCTTTCATCCATCAGCGTGGTTGTATGCTCATCGATATTCAGGGGGACTACGGGCAGGAGAGCGAGTGCCCTTGATGATGGTGGTCCCAGTGATCCGCCGTGCTGGGTTCGATGCGGCCTGTGTTGAAGGCGGAAACGGAAAAGGAGCTGGAGGGCGATGATACCTTGATGCTGCGAGACAGAGCACAATGACGCTGGCGGCAACGCTCTTGCTGGTAGCGATCGGATTCCTGGCCGGCGGTTTTGGCGCGTTGGCCGGCGTGGGCGGCGGCATTATCGTTACGCCGCTGCTGGCGATTTATTTTGGCCTTCCCATGCACCAGGCCATAGGAGTGACGCTTCTTTGCGTGATTGCCACGTCTACGGCGACTTCTTCCCAGTATGTGGAGCGGCACGTTACCGATGTTCGTCTGGGCATGACACTGGAACTGGCGACGACCGTGGGAGCGCTGATCGCCGCGCTGGTGGCGCACCACATAAACCGACGCACGCTGGCTGTGCTGTTTGCGTGCTTTCTGCTTTATAGCGCCGGCTCCATGGCCAAAAAGGCGTGGAATTCACGCAGTGAGAAGAGGGAAGAAGCCATTCCCGATTACACTCCGCAGAACTATCCGGTGGGGCTGGCGGCTTCGCTGATCGCCGGCGGATTCTCCGGGCTTCTGGGAATCGGCGGAGGCCCCATCAAAGTGCCGGTGATGCTGCTCTTCATGAAAGTTCCATTGCGCGTGGCCGCGGCGACGAGCAACTTTATGATCGGCGTGACGGCAGGCACCAGCGCCTATATTTATTGGGGACGGGGCGACGTTCGCGTGGACATTGCCGCGCCGCTGGTGGCTGGGGTCTTTGCGGGTTCACTGCTGGGTGCGCGAATCTCTCCTAAAATCCGGGCGTTTTATATCCTGATGTTGCTGGTGTGCATTGCCGGATGGCTGGCCGTACAGATGATTTACAAGTTGGTCACAGGAGGCTTTCAATGAGCCGGCAGGACGTTGCCGCCGATCGTGTACTTTCCCTGACGCTGAAGCTCGGAGCATATACAGCGTTCGCGCTGATCGTGGTCGGGTTGGTCTTGCAGCATTACGCAGCGTGGGGGCCGGCAGTTGCCAAGGCGGGCCTAATGGTCCTGCTGGCCACGCCGGTGTTGCGCATTGTGGTTGCCTGCATCCAATTTCTGCGGGAACGCGATTTCAGATATGCTCTGGTATCTTTTGGCGTGCTCGCGATCGTGGTGCTAGCGTATGTGCTGGGAATACAAACCTGAACTTTTACCACAAAAGACGCAAAGGCCGAGAAGAAGCCAGAACGGAAGAAAAATGGGCAAAGATCGAGCCACTGCTGATCGAGCCTTGGAGATCAGACCTACTGGAGTGAATTGATGAAAAAACACTTGTTGTCGGTGATCTTACTTATTGCCGTGAGCCAGGCCGTTTTTGCGCAATCTTTGCCGCCGGTCTCAACGTTTTCCATTGTGGCCATTGATCCGCGAACCGGCGAGATGGGCGTGGCCGTAGCTTCAAGATACTTCTCCGTGGGGTCGGTTGTGCCCTGGGCGATGGCGGATGTGGGCGCGGTGGCAACGCAGGCCAATGTGAATGTCGGCTATGGACAGCAAGCGATTGATTTGCTGCGGCAGGGGCTCACGGCGCCGGAAGTCCTGAAGAAAATTCTGGCCGATGACAAATTCGAAGGCAAAGACGGACGCCAGGTGGCCATTGTCGACGCCAAGGGAAATGTGGCGGCTTACACCGGCCCGAATGCGCCGAAGTGGGCGGGTGATCGCCAGGGCAAGACATGGTCGGCGCAGGGAAATATTCTGGTGGGCGCACAGGTGCCGGAAAACATGGGCAAAGCTTTTGAGGCCACGCAGGGCGAGTTGGCGGAAAAGCTTTTTGCCGCGCTCAGAGCAGGCGACTCGGCGGGCGGCGATGCCCGCGGCCGTCAGTCGGCGTCCATGCTGGTGGTGAAGAAGCAGGGCGGGCGCAACATCAATAACGATCGCTATATTTACATCAACGTTGATGACAATCCTGATCCGTTCACGGAGTTGCGGCGGCTGCTGGACCTGAATCTGGCTTACAACTACGGCGATCAAACGTTCAAGGCGCTTGATGCGGGCAACATCGAGAAGGCGCGCGCCGCGGCGCAACAGGCACTGCGATATGCGCCGAACAGCTTTGGCAGCCACATGCGGCTGGCGTTCCTGGACTATCTCACCGGCGACAAGACGGCATCACTGGACGAGTTTGCCAAGGCCAGAACGATCAATCCCAAAGACTTCGACAAGCAATGGAAAGAAGAAGTGGATTTCGATCGCTTCAAGCCCATGGCAAGCGATAAAGAGTTTTTGCAGAAGTTATTTCCGAATGGCGTGCCGCAGTGAGTGGATCGTTTTCCGGGTAGCCTCATCCGCTCAGGGACAACGAGGCCCCAACCAACCCCAGGGGCGTCAGGTACAAGGGGCATCGCTGCACGTGAGTGATTGTGCTTGATTTGCCATTTGGACAGTGCGAGTGAGAGGGTTAGTTAAGGATGAATTTGCCTCACACTCCAGAATTGACGGATGGAGTAATTTTCCTTCGGCCCTTGACTGCCGAGGACGCCGTCGACCACTTTGCCGGTGAAGATGAAGAGATGACGAAGTGGCTAAGCGGCGGACGGAGCACGCTGGCCAATGTTGAAAAAGCCATCCTTAACTGGCAACAGAACTGGCAAACGGGTGGCCCACGCCGGGCTTTTGGAGTATTCGATTGTGCCACCAATCGATTGGTCGGCTTTGTTGAGGTGAACTTGGCGCGTATTGCCGAGCCAGGTCAAGTAAATGTTTCCTACGGAGTGTTTCGGCAATGGCGGCGCCAAGGTCTGGCCGTGCGGACCATAAACCTTATGGATCAATATTTGCGAACAGCAACGGACGCCCGCCAGATCGTCCTCAGAATCGCCCCTGCGAACGTTGCGTCGCTCAAGTTTGCTGAAAAGGCTGGCTTTACTTTTTGGGGCTTGTTCGATGAGCCGGAAGGCCGAATGGCACGCTACGTCCGGGATATTGAGTCTGTATAGACTGTCCACTCTCTTTAGTCTGCGGAGCGTGCATGAATTGTCAGCCAAGTGGAAGGTACCCGAGTAGCCCTGCGACTCTGCTCTGATCATGCGACGATTGGCCCTGAGGCTAACTTTCCCACTCCTTGCTTTTTCTCTTCCACAGTGGCTCTAGAATAGCGAAGAAAAGAAGAATAATATTTTGGTCCGTTAACATTTTGGCCTGCTAGGTACAGGGGGTTTAGATTTCATTCGCGATTTTCACCGCTCATTCAGAATGACAGCGGAGACGCACGACGGTCATCTGCGCGCGCAGCGAAATCTTTCACGGAGTCTTTCATGACAGGCAGGCGGACTCAAATGAGCATGATTGGTCCCGATGCGACAGCGGAGCAGATCCCTCGGGTCCTATTTGGCTGCTGAAGACAGCGCAGCCAAATGAACGGACCTCTCGGGATGGCAATCTCGTTACTGGGTTCATTTTCGAGAGGGGCGCAACGGAGGATTCCGTTGCGTTTGTGCTTTATGGATTGCGACCCTCTGCCGACTGGGATTGGGATTGGGTCTGGCACTGGGTGACCCCTGGGTCATCCAAGCGTGACGCATGGATCACCCCAGGGTCACGCTTGGGTCGAATTGGGGAAGTGTCTTTGTTTGCAATGAAAGATGAAAAATGACGGGGTGGGTACGCACAAGGAAGATCGGTTGATCTGGTGATCGCACGTGATCGGAAACTAAAAATCCTCCTGCGGAGAACAGCAGGTCAGAACACTGCCGGCATTGCATGCTGCAAGGGCGGTGGCGCCACACGGGTATCGAGATCGGCGAGGCGCCAAAGGAATACAATTTAAAGATAATTTGTAACGGCGGATGGAAGTGCCATGCCTAAGACTCTCACCCAGGAAGATGTAGTTGCAAAAGCTGGTCCGCTCACCCAGGAAGAACTGTCCGTGATCGATCGTTATTGGCGGGCCGCGAATTATCTGTCCGTAGGGCAGATTTATCTTCGCGATAATCCTCTACTGCGCGAACCGCTCAAGCTGGAGCACACCAAGCCGCGATTGCTGGGGCATTTTGGCACGACTCCCGGGCTCAACTTTATTTATGTGCACATGAACCGCGCGATCCGGAAGAACGATCTTAATGCGATTTACGTTACAGGGCCGGGGCACGGCGGGCCGGGAATCGTGGCCAACACATATCTGGAAGGCTCATACACGGAGCTTTATCCGAGCATCACGCAGGATGCGGCCGGGATGCAGCGATTGTTCCAGCAGTTCTCATGGCCCGGCGGCATTCCCAGCCATGCGTCGCCGGATACGCCGGGCTCGATCAACGAAGGCGGCGAGTTGGGGTATTCTCTGCTGCATGCGTACGGCGCTGCGTTTGACAATCCTGATTTGCTGGTTTGCTGCGTGGTGGGCGACGGCGAGGCCGAGACCGGCGCCCTGGCCACCAGTTGGCACTCGAACAAGTTTCTAGATCCGGCGCGTGACGGCGCCGTGCTCCCGGTGCTGCATCTCAACGGATACAAAATTGCCGGGCCTACAGTTCTTGCGCGCATTCCTAAAGAAGAACTGATCGATCTGTTTCATGGGTATGGCTACCGGCTTTATTTTGTTGAAGGCGACGATCCGCCGCTGATGCACCAGTTGATGGCGGCGACGCTGGATAAAGCGATCGCTGACATCAAGAGCATTCAGAGTGAAGCGCGGAAAAATCCGAATGCGCCGCGCCCGCAATGGCCGATGATCATTCTGCGCAGTCCTAAAGGCTGGACCGGGCCGAAGGTGGTGGATGGTCTGCAAATCGAAGGGACTTTCCGCGCTCACCAGGTCCCGGTGACCGATCTTGAGAAGCCCGAGCACCTGAAGATCCTTGAGCAATGGATGCGCAGCTATCACGCGGAAGAGTTGTTCGACGGGAATGGCCGATTGGCGCCCGAGTTGGCTGCTCTTCCGCCGAAAGGCAAGAGTCGCATGGGCGCAAATCCGCATGCGAATGGCGGCCTGCTGCTTAAAGAACTTAAAATGCCTGATTTCCGGCAATACGCTGTGAAAGTGACACAGCCCGGCAGCAGGTTTGAAGAATCCACGCGAGTGCTGGGACGGCTGCTGCGCGATGTGATGAAACTGAATCAGGAAAATGCGAACTTCCGCATTATGGGGCCGGATGAGACTGACTCAAACCGGCTCTCAGCCGTGTTCGAAGCTACGGACCGTGTTTCCACAGCTGAGATCCTTGCAACGGACGTGCATGTGACTCGCAATGGCCGAGTGATGGAAGTCCTGAGCGAGCACATGTGCCAGGGCTGGTTGGAAGGATATTTGCTCACGGGACGCCATGGTTTTTTCTCGTGCTATGAGGCTTTCATCCATATTGTAACTTCGATGTACAACCAGCACGCCAAATGGCTGGAGGCCGTGCGGCATATTCCGTGGCGAAAACCGATCGCGTCACTCAATTACCTGCTCACGTCGCATGTGTGGAGGCAAGACCACAACGGCTTCAGCCATCAGGACCCGGGATTTCTGGATAACGCCGTCAACAAAAAACCGGAGCTGGTGCGCGCTTATTTTCCGCCTGACGCCAATACGCTTCTATCTGTTGCCGATCACTGCCTGCGCAGCAAGAATTACGTGAACATTATTGTTGCCGGCAAGCAGCCGGAGTTGCAGTGGCTGGACATGGAAGCGGCGATCAAGCATTGTGCCGTTGGAATCGGCGTGTGGAAATGGGCGAGCAACGATGACGGTGGCGAGCCCGATGCTGTCCTGGCCTGCGCCGGCGACGTGCCTACGCTGGAAATAGTCGCCGCAGTTTCACTTCTGCGCAAACATGTTCCCGCTTTGAAAATCAGGGTGGTCAACGTAGTTGACGTGATGACTCTACAAGGCGCGGCAGAGCATCCGCATAGCCTGACCGACGAAGCCTTTGACGCGCTTTTCACCACGAACAAGCCGGTCATCTTCGCTTATCACGGATATCCGTGGTTGATTCATCGGCTCTGCTACCGCCGCCGGAACCATGACAACATGCATGTGCGTGGTTATAAAGAGGAAGGAACCACTACTACTCCGTTTGACATGGTGGTGCGCAACAACATGGACCGCTTTCAGCTTGCCATTGATACGATCCACCGCATTCCCGGTCTGAAAGCGGATGACGCGGTCGCCCGGTTCCAGGGCAAACTGGCTGAACACAAAAAATACGTCGCGTCGCACGGCGAAGACATGCCTGAAGTGGTGAACTGGCGCTGGAGCCAGGGCTGATATGCGCTGGAACGGTGGAACCCGGTAGATGGAGCCAACCATCCTTTGTCTGAATGGCGGCTCCTCGTCCCTGAAGTTTGCCGTCTACAGAATGGCCGGGACTCTGGAAGAATGTGTCGTCTTCGGGGCGATTGAAGCCATCGGCGAGGACAGCGGCCGAGCATGGCTGCGTGCCGGCGACAAAAAGCTCTCCGACCAGAGCGGCGTATTTTCCGATCACGCGGAAGCCGTGAAGACGATGTTTGCCCTGCTGCATCAGCATGGCCATGAACGCTTTACCGCCGCCGGACACCGCATTGTGCATGGCGGACCGGAGTTGATTTCGCCACAACGCATCGATGAAAAAATAAAAAGCACGCTCAGGGAACTTATTCCTTTTGCGCCGCTGCATCTACCCAGCCAGATAGCGATGATCGAGGCTGTGGCCGCGCATTTTCCATATCTGCCCCAGGTCGCATGCTTTGATACGGCGTTTCACTGCCGCATGCCCGAGGTTGCACGACGTTTTGCTTTGCCCCGCGAACTGTGGGAGCAGGGAATCAAACGCTACGGCTTTCATGGGCTTTCTTATGAGTATGTGGCGGACAAGCTACAGGGAAACCTGGGGCGCCGGGCGATCATCGCCCACCTTGGCAATGGAGCGAGCATGGTGGCGTTGAAAGACGGCGTCTCTGTCGATACCAGCATGGGACTAACACCTACGGGAGGTTTCATGATGGGAACACGCAGCGGCGATCTTGATCCGGGCGTGGTCCTTCATCTGCTCGGCATTGGATACACTGCGGAACGGCTGGAAAAGGTCCTCAATCATCAAGCGGGGCTGCTTGGCGTGTCCGGCCAAAGCGGCGACATGAAAGTGCTGTTGGACCACAGACAGACTAATCCTGCGGCGGCTATAGCTGTAAAAATGTTTTGCTACCAGGTGCGCAAGTTCATTGGGGCGTTCGCCGCTGTGCTGAACGGTTTGGATACTTTGGTGTTTACCGGCGGAATTGGCGAACGCGCAGCAACGGTGCGCGAGGAAATATGCTTTGGGCTTGAATATCTCGGCATCGCATTCGATGGCTCCGCCAATGGGCGCAACGAGAAAGTGATTACTCTTGCGGGCAGCGAGTGCGTGGTGCGCGTGATTGAGACCGACGAAGACCTGATGATCGCGCGCCACGTGCGCGATATTATTTCAGCTCCTCAATAAACGAGGAGCGGTTTACGCAAGCGCAAAACCAATATCGCCATGATTCACGGAGGCAGGCTGACGAATATTGCCATTGGCGATCAAAAGAAGATATTCGTCAGCTGCGCAGAGTTTCAAAATGGGACACGACGGCGAGTATTCGATATAAGAAAATGGGTTCGCAGTCTGCTGACGTACTCCGAAACTAATGTACAGGCGCTAAAGAAATGTAGTTCTGCTAACTGCCGCTGGTAGTTATTTTGTATAAGACATTTCTTATAAAGTTTTCCTTATTGATTGAGGTTGTAAATGCTCTCATGTGATTTAGAATGGCTTCACTTTGAGGAACCAAGACACGCCCATCGGTATCTTGACGGAGAGCAACACGGATGCGAATTCTGATCGCGGAAGATGACGCACCGCTCGCAGGGTTTATTGCTAAGGCCTTCAATTCTGAAGACCATGTGACGGAAATTGCAGCCACGGGTGATGACGCGCTGCATCGAATGCAAAAAGGCGCGTTCGATTTGCTCGTGCTTGACCTGAACCTTCCGGTCGTATCCGGAGGAGAGGTCCTTGCCAAGGTGCGTCGCGATAACGCTGACATCCCAATCTTGATTCTGACCGCGACCGGTGAAGTGGCTGAGCGCGTAGCGTGTCTGGACGCAGGGGCCGACGACTATCTCACGAAGCCTTTCTCGTTTTCCGAGCTCTCAGCGCGGATACGGGCAGTTCTGCGGCGCAAGAACCGTCCGGGACTGGCCTGTCTGAAAGTAGCTGACCTGGAGCTGGATTATATGCAGCGGACGGTGCATCGCGGCGGCCGCGTCGTCAATCTGACACCCAAGGAGTTCGCGCTGCTGGAATATTTTATGCGCAATCCCGGGCAACGCATCACGCGAAACATGATCATCGAGCACGTCTGGAAGCTGGCGCCCGATACGACGACCAACGTTGTGGATGTTTACGTAAATTATCTGCGCAAGAAAATTGACGAAGGCTCGCAGATCAGGCTGATCCGGACCATCCGCGGAGTGGGATACGAATTCGGCGTGCCAGAGGCTGGGGAAGCATCGGAAGACTAAGAAAACAGCGATCATGCCGGGCATTGCGAACACTTTCAAGGAACGCAGAGCTGCCTTGTCCCTATTATTTCTCCTGCGTGCCTTCTTCATTCAACTGAGCCAGGGCTTGCTTCGCCATTTGCGAATCAGGATTGGCTTTCAGGGCTTGCTGAAACGCGGTGATCGCCTTTTGCCGTTGCTGGGTTTCCGCATAGAGTGCACCTAACGTGATCCATGCCCGGTCGTCGTCTGGATGGCTGATTGTATATTGTTCCAGGAATTGAATGGCCCTCGGGTAGTCCTGATGGTCAAGGGCCATTTGTGCCTGCTTTAGCTGTTCCGGAACCTCATACTTCTTGTCGAGTTCCTTATATCCAAACGTCAACAGGACTGCGGTAACCAGGAGAGTCGCCCATTGAAAAAGTTTATGGCTTTGGGCAAACCCTCCCATGGGAAGCCCAATCAGCAAACCGGTAATGAATCCGCCGAGATGGCAGAAATTGTCAATATTGGCGCCAAGCGCCGTTATGCCCGAGCCAAGCAGAAAATTTACTCCGATGAAAAAAACCATGCTGCTGGTAAGAGCGCGTTTCTCGCCGGACGAAATCGCAAGATTGCCAAACTTCACCCCAGCGAGTAACGCTCCCGCGATCCCGAATATCGCTCCTGAGGCCCCGACCTCCAGGTTTCTTGGGTTGTGGGCGATACTGAGCAGCGCCCCGCCAACTCCCGTGAGCAGATAAATGAAGAGCGTCTGAATTCTTCCAAACAAGCGTTCTGAGAGCTGGCCCAGGCTCAGAAGACACCACATATTGAAGGCCAAGTGAATGAGTCCGCCGTGAACGAAGCCAGCGGTTATCAAACGCCACCATTCGCCGTTCAGTGTCCAAGGACCGTAGTTTCCTCCCCACTTCAGTGCTGCGCGCGAATCAAACTCTAAGAAGCCTGCACCGGTAACCACCATCCCGACAAATACCGTAATGTTGATCGCCAGCAGCACGGAAGTTGTAGGGTAGTCGCGAAGCGTTCCCGTCCTCATGGCCCGGCGCGCACGGCCCGTGGCCACTCCGGCGCAGCGGTCACACAGGACTGGAGCGACTCCCTCTTCGTTCACAGGAAGGTTAGTACCGCATTTGAGGCAACTGGGCATCGTGATAACAGGATAACAAGGAAGTCAGAATCAGGTTGGCTGCACTTCTTCCACATCACTTCGAAGACTGGTTGGGAGACGTTTCCTCGGCCAATTGACCAACCCGCTTGGTTTCCGTTGTGGCTTCATTCTTCTTGCCTTCCAAGGTCAAGATTTCCGCCAGTAGTTTGTGGGCATCAATGTTTTTGGCATCGAGTTGAGTGGCACGGCGTACATTGCTCTCTGCTTCCGTGAACTTGCCGGCATCCTTGAGCGCGCTGGCGTACCAGTAAGAAGCGGAGGCATCAGGCTCAGACCTGGGCATTCCTTTTTTGAACAACGCCAGCGCTTTATCGGTTTTCTTCTGGTAAGCATAAATTTTTGCCAAATTGACTTCCATGTATGGATTGTCTGGGTTAATGGCCAGCCCGCGTTCAAATTCCTGGGCTGCTTCGTCGAAACGTTGTGCCTGCTGCAAGGCCGCACCCAGCAGCATGTGCCCAATAATATCTTCAGGGCGCGCGGCAACGTATTTCTGTAAATGAGCGATCGCTGCATTCGTATCGTCGTGGTCGAGAGCCGCCCGGCCCTTGCCAAATTCGATGGCATACTGTTTGGCCCTGGCAACGGGCACAAAAAGCACTACGAGCATGACGGCACTGAGAACAAAGATCATCCTGCGCCGGGCAGGCCGTTCTTCAGGAGCGACGTTGAAGGTCCGAGCGAGAAAGAACCCGATGAGCAATCCTGTAGTCAGGCCGCCCAGATGCGCCATATTGTCAATGTGGCCCTGAAGGCCAAAAAGCAAATTCAGGAAAGCGAACCTGACAACATAGCCCAGCAGCTTCCGCACGCCTTCGGGCTGGAGGCCAAGCTTTCCAAAGTAGAGGACGCTGATCAACGCGCCGGCTATGCCGAAAATTGCGCCCGACGCGCCCGCGCTCGCGCGCATTGGGTCCCAGCTCAAACTCAAAAGAGAAGCTCCGATTCCAGTCATCAGGTAGAGTCCTAACAAAGAGAGCGAGCCAAGCAGCTTTTCCGCCAACTGGCCCAGCGACCACAGGCACCACATATTGCCAAAGAGATGGATGATGCCAAAATGCAGGAACATCGAGGTAATCAGCCGCCAATACTGCCCGGAAAGCGTATAGGGTCCGTAATCCGCTCCCCAGCGAAGGACCTGATCGGTCTGAGGACTAGTCAAGGAAACACCGGAAGCTACCATGGCGATGAAGATGCCAATGTTGATGGTGAGCAGAGCAATGGTTGCCGTGGCCAGCCTTGACGCAACCCTGGCTTGCGGTGGCATACCAAGACTCCCGGCTGGCTGCAGCCTGGGTTCGGCAGAGATCTGTGAGCGGCAGGTCTTGCAGTAAGGCGAAGCCTCACCAAAAGAAAACGATGGTAATTCAGCGCCACACTGGCGACAGTTGGCCAAATCAGGAGCCCTCAACTTTCTTGCCTATTGTAATTTGGGGCTTCCTGCAAAGTGCCGTTAATCTTGTTAGAATTTTGTTGTGGAACCTTCTTTACTTACCCGCAGCATCCAGAAGCGTCCCGACACATGCAAATTTGAGGGACGCATCCTTTTCCTGACCGAAGATCCAGAGCTGATCCGCCGCCAGCTGGCCGGGGAAAACCTGCCGTGGGACACGAAGAACCCGCAGAACAATCCCAAGCTGCGCGATGACATTTCGACCGACGAAATCACGCCTGCGCATATTTGCTTCTTCTTTGATGAAAAGCTGGGAGAATGGCCTTACACCGGCCTGAAGTGCGGCAGTGAAGTCCCGATCAAGCGTGGCGACGTGAAGAAAGGCGGGTTTGTGGCCGCCGTGAGCGGGAAGCGCCGCGGCAAAGGTTCCAGCCGCGAGCAGTCGCCGTATGCGGAGCTTTGTGCCGGCATCAAGCTGGTCATCGCGGAAAACATTGAGCGCATTTACAAGCAGAACTGCCAGAACCTGGGCGTGCTCACGTCAACCGACTTCAGCTTGATTGACAAGGTTCGCGCCGGTGAAGTGATTCCTCTTAACAAATTCACCGAGGGTGAAGATGATATTACGCGCCAGATCATCGAGTATGGCGGGCTTTTCCCGTTCAACGTGGCGCGCATGCAGAAGAAAGTATTTCTGCCGCCGATCAACACCCAGAAACGGCCCATGACTATTGCCGAGAAAATTTTTGCCCGGCACATGCTGAATGCCGAGAATGAACAGGGCGTGCCTTACGTGAAGCCCGGGGACTCAGGATTTGCGCGCACTGATCTGCGCTTCAGCCATGAGTACGTTACGCCGATGTCGGCGATCTTCTTTGAGCATTTTGTTGGTAAAGATGCCAAGGTCAACGATCCGGCGACGATCCTGTTCTTCCGCGACCACCTGACTTTTCTGGACGAAGTGATTTCGGAAGAAAAGAAGAAGATGGGATTGCTCGATCTGGCAGGCCAGCTCAAGTACAAGCAGGAAGACTTTGCGGCTAAGCAGGGCATCAGGCTGCATGGCGAGCTGAAAGATCGCAAAGGATCAGAAGGCATCTGCCATTCCATTGTGGCGGAAACGTATGCGCTGCCGGGCCAGTTGAACGTGGGGTCTGATTCACATACGCCGCACGTGGGGGCCGTGGGCTGTATCGCCTTTGGCATCGGAACCACCGACGTCTTTAATTCGTGGATTACCAAAGACGTCCGCGTGAAAGTTCCGGAGTCAGTGAAAGTCATCGTTCGCGGCAAGCGCAAGCCCAACGTTACGGCCAAGGATTACATTCTGCTCCTGTTGAGTATGGAGTATATCCGCAGCGGCAAGGCGCTGGCCAAGGTGATGGAATATTCCGGCGAGGCCATTGAAGCGCTGAGCGTGGACGAACGCGCCACCATGACCAACATGGCGGCAGAGATTGGCGGCTTTACCGGGATTGTTGCGCCGGACCCAAAGACTGTTGAGTTCCTGATGGAGCGCCGCGGCATGTCGCGCGCGGAAGCGGACAAGTATTGCGAAGGATTGTTTAGCGATCCCGATGCGCAGTACGCACATGTGATTGAACTGAATGCCGACGACATTACGCCGATGGTCGCAACGCCGGGCGACCCCGGTAATGGCAAGTTTATCCGCGACCTGAATACGCCGGTGCCGGTGGAGATCGCTTACGGCGGTACTTGCACGGCCGGCAAAAATGCGGACATGGATATGTATGCCCAGGTACTTTCCGATGCATTGCAACAAGGCAAGCGTGTGGCTGATTCCTGCAAGCTCTATCTCCAATTCGGCTCACAGGAAACACGGGAATATTGCGTGCGGAAAGGCTACGTCGACGTTTTCAAAAAAGTTGGCGCGATTGTGATTGAGCCGAGTTGCGGCGCGTGCATCAATGCAGGGCCAGGAGTTTCCACACGGCCTGACCAGGTGGTGATCAGCGCGCAGAACCGCAATTTCCCCGGCCGCAGCGGCCCGGGACTGATGTATCTGGCCAGTCCCTATACGGTCGCGGCCAGCGCTGTGGCGGGATACATCGTGGAATACAAACCCAATGGCCTGGGCACGTCATCGTCCCCAGACCTTGCCGTGGAGAGACGCGGACGGAAATAAACGCCGCCCTGATTCCTATGTCCGCTTCTAAAGATCGGTGCTACTTTGCTTCCAGCACCACCTGATCAACTTTGTAACCTTTGTCGCGAAGTTGTTTGGCAATGCCCTTATCGCCAATGATGTGCGCCGCACCCACCACGGCGAAGACGGGATCTTTGGCTTTCAGGTATTCCTCCATTTTTCCGGTCATCATTACATTGCGGTCATCGAGGAGCTTTTTCATGAGCGTCTTCGATCCAATGTCGTTTTGTTCGTCCATGACTTTCTGAAGGGCATCAGGATCGCCGGCCACATACGCGGCTTGAGTGCGCTTGATCAGGTCTTTCGCTTTGTCGCCCAGTTTCAGGATGGCCGCCAGCATGCTTTGCTGCTCTTCTTCCGTGGCCCCGGCAAAAATCGAGAGCTGGGACTCCATGGTTTCCAGCTCATCGATGCGTTGAGGCGGCTTGCTTTCCTTCAGGAAGTGCATGTCGATCCCCAATGCTGGGTCTTCGCCGGCCTGCTGCCAGGCCAGTGCCGCAATCGTCACGGCTACAACCCACGGCTTCAGCTGCTCCATCCCCGCGCGCGGCACGTTGTGTTTGGTACAGTAATCTTCCAGTGCGGCCTGCGTCTCTTTGGAAAGATGTTTAGTCAGCGAATCGTCACCGCTGTACATGCCATACTTTTGCACCAGGCCAATTGCTTTTGTCTGGTCCACATTGTTGACATTGATCTCAACCGCCAGCGCTTTGGCCGTGGCGAAAGCCGATTCCACCTCTTTGGGAAGCGGATACATGCTGCTGTCTCCCAGATGAATGGAGCCTACCAGGTACACGGTTGCGGTGGGCGAAGTGGCCTTCCACATCAAAAACCGCCGAGGTTTAGGCTGCGCTGGGGCCGCTACCTGCGCCGGAGCCACGCCCAAAAAGGCCAGAAGCACAATCAGGACTGTGAGAAGTTGACGCCGCTTTAGCATGCAAGTCTCCTTTGTTGGCGTGAGGCTTAGGGCGCAGCTCTGGGGTGCAAGCTTATGACAGCCGATTATACCGTTTGGCAAGGCCCGCATTCCCAATCCGCGCCCCTGTCCTTCGGGGCAAAGTCGGATGACATTTTCGGCTCATGTCAGTCAGAATAAGACATGCGGCATTTCCTGTTGTTCTTGCTTGTGATTGGCGGAGCAGGTCTCGGATATCCGCAAACGCCCGTCACCGGCACGGTGCACGCTTCCGTCCCGGTCGTTGCCGATCCCTCAAACAGCTACGCTCTGTATCTTCCGTCGGCGTATTCGGCGGCAAAACGCTGGCCTCTTTTGCTGATATTCGATCCGTTTGCCCGCGGAGAAGTGTCCGTCAAGCTGTTCCATGAGGCGGCGGAAAAGTATGGATTCATCCTTGTTGGCAGCAACAATTCGCGCAATTTTGAGGACCCTTCGACTGCAATCCGCGTGCTTTGGGCGGACGTGAAGGAACATTACGCAATCGATCCGCGTCGCATTTATACCGCCGGCCTTTCCGGTGGCGCTCGGGTGGCTTCGTCCGTGGCTCTGGCATGCAAGACCTGTATTGCCGGAGTCATCGCCAATTCAGCGGGCCTGCCGAACGGCGCCACGCCCCCGGAACCTGACGTGACCGATTGGTTCCTGACGGCCGGGACAACCGATTTCAACTATACCGAGCAGTTGCACCTGAAAGAAACGTTGGAAGCGCGGAACGTGGCGAGCAGGTTTGTGGTGTTCGATGGCCCGCATAACTGGATGCCCAAAGAATTTGCCGACCGCGCGCTGGCGTGGTTCCAACTGCGCGCCATCGTCAGAGGCATTGCTCCCATGGACAAGGACTTCGTCGGGGCACAATTTGAAAGCCGGCTGGCGGAGGCGCAGGCAGAGCAAAAAGCCGGCGATGTTCTGGCCGCCACGCGCGCGTACCGTGAAATCGCCCAGGATTTCAGCAAACTTCGCGACGTAAAAGAGCAGGAATCGCTGGCCAAAACTTTGGCTGTCTCAAAAGATACCCGCAAAGCAAAGAAGGCCGAGAAGGAAGCGCTGAAGTTGCAGGATGAAACAGCTCATAAAATCGGGGACCTGGTTGCAGGCATCGCCCAGGGGCAGGATGTCCGCGGGCAATATATGGTCGAGCTCAATTCAGTGGTGAACGAGGCGAACGAAGAACAACGCAAGGCATCTACTCCTGCGTTTAAGCAGGCCATCGCGCGGGGTCTGGCTTCTGCGTTTGCCTTCGCCATAGAAAATGGCCAGCAAGCCATGCTCAAGAAAAACTATATCTCCGCGCGAGACATGTTCCAGGCCGGCGAGATAATCCAGCCGGAAAGCGCATGGGCCAGCTATCTGGTAGCCACAGCGCAGGCCGAATTGGGCCAGAAGAAGCAGGCGGTCGAAGAGCTGAAGAAGGCCATGGAGAAGGGAATGACCAATCCTAGCGCGCTGGAAGATAGCGCTTTTGACCGGATACGGAATGAGGCGGAGTTTAAGGAGATAAGCGCAAAGCTGGCTGCGGGGAAGCAGCCATAGCGCATTTTTGCGTAATGATTCGATATCTCCTTTTCTGTGAACGGCGGTTGAAACCCCGAGGGGGGATCCCAACGAAGACCACGGAGCAGTCTCGGCCGTCTTTCGCTCGTCATGACTGAGGTTTTTCTTATAGCTCATGAAATCAGTCAAAAAAACACCGGCGGTTTCGTTAGTCGTCTTCGAGCCTCACCAGAACATCACATGCGCAATCAGCGGACGCTGGGTCTGGCAGATTTTTTTCTGCATGTTTCGGCGTATGCACCTGCATTTCTACGCATTTACGTCAAAATGTTACGGCTTTTTGTTACGACTGACGTTTTTACGGGAATCGAAGGCCTGTAAGTTATTGATTTGATTTGGCTGCCCCCCAGGGATTCGAACCCCGATATGCTGATCCAGAGTCGAAGCGGAACTTGACGCTGAAAAATGGGTATAGCCTCATGTAGCAGTAACTTACGCGGTTGCGGTTTCCCCGGTGTGCCGTAAAGTGTGCCGTGAATTAATCGCGTCACGCACAATGTCCAGCTCCGGGTGTTGATACGTCAGAGCGATTTTGATATCCGTGCTGTAGTGGATGTGTTGGAGCAATGCATTGAAATCGGTGACCTTCACCACGCCGTTTCGCACGGGCTGTTGCAGCCCGGCGAGATTCACGCTGAATTGGGCCAGATAGTGGCTGGCAAAAGGCCGGGCCGCACATCGCAAGAAGAAATCACGATCTTCGATAGCACAGGCACGGCATTATGTTATAGGTGTATCGCACCGCTGGTATGAAGGTATCTTCCTATCAACAGCCTGCTCCCTGGCTCTTGCTGGTGTTCACCCTCCCCACTGCGAAGGCGAGCGAACAGGTTGGGGTATGGCGCAAACTCCAGAGATACGGCACGGTTCAATTGCCTGCCTCCGGCTACGTCCTGCCCAACAATTCTGTGAACCAGGAGCGCTTCGAGTGGCTTGCCACATCCATCCGAAATTCCAAAGGGCAAGCTGCCGTTGCCCTAGTTGCCTCTTTTGATGAGCTTCGGAACGAGCAGCTCGAACAGATGTTCAGTGACGCCCGAACTCGCGAGTATCAACGTATTGAAAAGGAACTGAAGAAGCTCGGAAATACTGCCAGGCGCGGCGGCGACGAAGCTACCCTGGTTCGCTTCAAGAGGCGCTTGCAACAAATTGCGGAAATCGACTTTTTCGGGTCACCGGCACGAGCATGGCTTCGCGGCCATGCAACGGCTCGAAACCAAGGACAGCACGAGGCAAACAATTAGAGGCAAGGAAGATCCCAAGGATTACATGGGCAGGATGTGTATCACGCGTCCCCATCCTGGCATCGACCGAGTTTCTTCTGCATGGTTAATCGTGCGCTACATTGATCCGCAAGCGAAATTCATATTTGATGCTGACCCCAAACGACACCCTAACGCAGCCCCCTTTGACATGTTTAACACGGGCGGCTTCGGGCACATTAGGAACGACTGCACCTTCGAGACGCTTCTGAAGAGCTTCGGGATCAAAGATTCGCGCTTGAAACTCCTTGCACAAGCTGTCCACGATGCTGATCTGGCCGATGAATGTTTTGGTAGAAGCGAAGCGCTCGGCATCGACCGCATACTAGATGGCTGGAACAAGGAAGGTGTCCCCCAACGAAGAGGTCTTGGGAAAGGGCATGGAGATGATCGAGGGACTTTACAAGGGAATTCGATAAAGAACAGAAAGGAGCACACTTATGACGACAAAACTGAATCTACTGGCATTTTTGCCAAATTCTATTCCTATGCGGGTCGCGATTGCACAAAATGCGTCTCCGATCAACGAGTGGCAGGCAGTTGAACAGGCCCTTGGAAGAGCAGGGCAAGGTCAGTCTGATGGAGCTTACAAAGTAAATATGCCGCGTGGCGATATGAACGTCACTGTTGCTGGAACATCAGTAAAGCCTGCGCTGGCGCTCGGTTGTGGTGGCATTCAGCAAGCCCGGTGCCGGAGCAATGATGATGGGTGACCTGGTTGTTGCTGAAGATGAAGTCACGCCCGTCATGACGTCTCTGCAATCCAGCGGCATTGAAATCACCGCACTCCATAACCATGTTCTTCACGAGCCGCCTCGTGTCATGTATATGCACATCAGCGGCCACAGAGATGCCGTGAAACTTGCCTCTTCCGTCAAGGAAGCGATCTCACTGACCAAGACTTCCGCACCGACGCCGCCGGCAAGCGCCCCACAGGACATAGGTATTGATACGGCTGCGATTGAGCAGACGCTTGGGTACAAAGGGAAGATCAACGGTGGTGTTTTTCAGGTGGGTGTTCCTCGCGCAGAGACGATCACTGAATCAGGAATGAATGTACCCCCTTCTATGGGACTCTCTACTGTCCTCAACTTTCAACCGACCGGCATGGCAAGGCTGCGATCACCGGCGACTTCGTTCTGATCGGCAAAGAGGTAACCCCCGTCATCCAGGCGTTGCGGAAAAATGCAATCGTGGTCACCGCATTGCACAGTCACATGCTGGGCGAACCACGGTTGTTTTTCATGCACTTCTAGGCCAATGATGATGCCGTGAAACTGGCAAAGGGACTTCGCGCAGCACTCGATCAGACGAACTCCAACAAGAATTACATTGAGAGAGCCGACATGAAACGAATAGCTGATTCGATAATTTATTCCTGCCTTGCGTTGTTGTGGCTTTCTGGCGTCCTGCTTTGGGCGTATAAATCGCGAGAGAGTTTAATGGCCGGTGCAGATGCAAACGCATCTAGTACTCTGACCGTGTGAAATCTGTAATCAGCGTTTGGCCTCTAACTATTTGAAGTTCAATGCATTGCACACGGAGAACGAGCTCTCCTCTGATTCCGCAAACCACACGGTCAGAGTACTAGTGCCGATGCCCAACTGCTCAAGCAAGTCGGCTCCATCGATTTGCCCGCCCCAAGGGGAAAAGATTCGATTACCTGACGATTGATTCTTCTCGTGGTCTGCTCTTCTCCACCCATCTTGGAAAAGGACTGGTCTATGCCATCCAATAACGAACAACAAGAGAAGCCATGCCTTTATAATTATCATCGCTCCGTTGGAATAAGCGAGGAAACAGGTCGCGAGAGAAAGAAAGACTAAGAGTGTCATTGTCTTAATGATCTTCATGTGCTGTTTTTGGGACATTCACTAGTTGATCTTCGAGCAACGCTTTCAACATTTTTAATGGCATTGGGGTTTGCTCGCTCTGTTCTTCCCTATTTGGGATCACCAGGCTCAAGTAGCGTTTATCTTCCTCAAAGATGAGCCCTCTTTGCTGCAGATTGTAGATGCCCCCCTCAACGTCCATGGGACTCAGGGTAGTGGCAAGATCGCCCATCTTTCTGGGTATGGTCAGATGCTTAAGAAGCCTCGTGTCATTTGCGTTGAGCTGATGCACGACTTCATTTCCTGAACGGGAATCGCAAATAACGTTAGCCGCTCCCTCGCCGCGTACCCACTGAAGCTTCGGGCGCAACTGGGCCGACTCTACATCCCAACGAGAGCGCCATTGCGCGACCTTTTCTCTTATCTTCCAGCTCCACTCGCTTACTGCACGAATGTAGGCTGCGGAGTAATTATGGTCGGAGAAATAGTAAGCCATATTGTGAAGGGATTCATCGCTAAACGGGTAAATGAAGCTGTAAAAATCGCTGGGATGCAAATCCAGGCCATATTGAGTGGCTTGCATGAAATAAGGGCTATAGCGATCAAAGCGGACCTGGAATGCGCCGGATGGTGGTGGCAGATGAACAACCAACGGTATGTCGGCCAGATATTTCTTGAACACTTCTTCGGTCTCTCCGGGAAAGCCGATCAACAGGTTCCAGTCTGGATGGATGCTGTGGATGAGACAGTTCTTCAGCAAAGCGACGTTCTGAAAGGCTGTTGTGCCTTTCTTCATTAGCTTCAAGGTGGAGGTGACCAGCGACTCGACCCCTGGTTGGATCCTCGTAACGTGGGCCTTCGCCAGGGTTCCAACATCAGCCGCGCTCAGATCAGCCTTCACCTCGTAGAAAATTTCAGTGTTTTCAGGTGGGTTAATGTGAGGGAGAACGTCTGTCAGGTAGCTTTTCGGCAAAATATTATCAACAGCGTCGAAATGCGAGCACCGCGGAGCGTAAACGAAGAGTTCATTTAGCAACTGGATGGCTTTGGCCGGCTCCATCGCGCGGTATGACATGGTGCCACCGTTGAGCCCGCAAAATGTGCAATGCGCCTTTTGTCCCCACCAGCACCCTCGGGACGTTTCAAACAGCAATACTGGAGAGATGTCGCCGTTGAAATTTCTTTCCAGGCAATCGAGGAATGACCCATAATCCAGCGGAATATAGTGATTGATTCCCAGTTCTTCGCCCAGGGCCTCAATCCCGCTCGGCCCTTGGTGATGGCTGCGTTTGGAAAACACCCCCTTGATCTCCTCACGTTTTTGCAGGTCTCCATCCAGGCATACCTGAATGAACTGAGGAAAGCTCTTGAGCGCGGGACCGCTAAAAACATAGTCGATCGGCTCCACGTTTCGAACCAACTCACCTCCCATGGGGTGTTCGCAATTGGCGCCCCCAAGCGCGATGATCACGCGCGGATTGCGGTCTTTGATTTTTCTTGCCAGGGCGAAGGAAGCCACGTTTTGGCAAAACATTGAAGTGAACCCCACCAGATCGTCCTCGTCCAGTTGGTATTGGACGATCAGTTGCTCCAGAAAGCTTTCCAGGCCCTGTCGTTTGCGAATAATCAGCTGCTTTTTGCTCAACGTGTTGGGATCATTTCCAGGGAAACACCGTTGAAAATATGCGTCTACATTTTCAGGAAGCCCGGAGAAGGCAATATCTCTGAACAACCAATCTCCCATCGCGGCCATATTTGTCTCAAGGGAGCTGGAAATATAGCTGTAGAGCCCTGGGCCGAGATATTTCCCAATGTCCTGATTCAAATAAAGGATCTTAACGCTTACCAGGTCACGAAATTGCTCTTCAAGGACTGCTTTGAGTTGCGTAAGAGCAATGGAGGGGAACCAGAGATTAGCGAAGGGCATGTTGATCAGGGAAATCTTGTACATGGCTTCCTCCTTAGTCTAGTGGTCAGGCTGGATCGCATAATCGTGCTGGCATCCGTTGGAGTCGGAAGGTACTTGCATTAAGGAGTTAAGTTTAGACACCGGCAGAAGCAGACTCCTTGACTAATGTTAATTAGCAAGATTACTGCCAAGTTTCCGTATTGGTTGCCGAGCTCCCGAAAGGCTCTTGCATTCCTACTATGCTGGAGTCCCTTCGATGATGCTGGATAATCCCTGGGTGCGGGTGATCCTGTTCAGCTTAAAGCCGGCCGCTTCGAAGAGAGTTCGGAATTCGGCTTCGGTCCGTTGCCGGCCTCCAGTGCAAACCAGCATATTCACGTCGTTCCTTGCCGCGCTCTGGCTCGCGGGAGACTGGTCCACAGTTGCCGGATACACTCCTTCCAGTACAAGGAGTTTAGCCTCTCGCGTCATGGCGCATCGACAGCCCTTCAGGATTGTGACGCAGCGTGGGTCATCCCAGTCCTGAAGGATGGATTTCAGGATGTAAACGTCACTCCCCTCCGGAACTGTTTCAAAGAAGTCCCCGGCTATGACCTGACAACGTCCGGCCAATCCAGCCTGGGCAATGCGACTCTGGGCTTCTTGAGTGAGGCGGGGCAGATCAAATAACGTTCCCCGTAACTCCCAGTTTGCTTTGAGGACACCTATAAGCAGCTCTCCGTGCCCACCTCCCAGGTCCACCACGGAGTCGAACGGCGAAAAGTCGAAAGCGGCAATCAGCGACATGGCGACCCTGGCTGAGACATCACTCATGGTCTCGTCAAAATTCGCAGCTTCGTCCGTGTGTTCAGCGTAATACGAAAAAGTTGGCATCCCAAAAACGTGCTCAAACGCGGGTTCGCCAGTTTGCACGCTGTGTAACAGATCGCCCCATGCCCGGTATCCCATGTTTCCTGTGAACAAAAGCACGGAGTTGCGGGCCATGCCAGTTTGCAGGTATTCGCCAACAGTTGTCAGGGAGAACTGGCCATCCGCATTTTCGGCAAATATTCCCGCGCTTGCCAGTAATCGCAGCACCCGCTGCAATGAGGGCGCATGTGCACCCGCGGCGTGCGCCAGTTCACTGAAATGCCTCGGCCCTGTGAGCAGCATATCTGCAATACCGAGTATGGCGGCAACATAAAGGGCCCGCGACAGGAAATACCCGGAGGCCATGTTATGCAGAATTTCCCATGGAGGCAGTTCACTGGATTGGAATGGTTTCTCTAACGCGGCCAAGTTCTGCCTTTCCCGCTCGCTGGTTGCGATCGTTGTGGATGCCGCTCAAGACTTTTGAGTGCCATCAGCCTCATCATCATTCTTCACGCAATGACTTTAGTGGATCAACCCTGCTGGCCCGGCTTGCCGGTATCAAACTCGCCATTAGAGCAATGCCGAGCAATAAGAACGTGATCGCGATGAAGGTGCCCGGATCTGTGGCGCTGATGCCATAAATCTGGTTGGCGATAAGACGAGTGCTCGCGAAAGCCGCTATCAAGCCGAAGACAATCCCGACGGACGCCATGGTCAGTCCCTGCCGCAAGATGAGGGCCAGAATCTCAGACCGCTGCGCACCCAGGGCCATTCGAATGCCAATTTCGTGGACGCGTTGCGCAACCCCAAGGGACACGACTCCATAAATTCCCATGGCGGCCAACAGGAGCGCCAGCGTGCCGAATATGGCCAGTAATATGCTAGAGATTCTTTGTGAAAAAGTAGAGAACTCCATGTAGGTAATGAGAGATCGTATGTCGAAGATGAGCAAATGTGGATTGAACTCCCTTGCGGCAATCCGCAAAGGTTGCGTCATCTGATTGGGATCCCCGGCGGTCCGAATAACAAAGGCGGCCGGGGAATCGTGGAACTGGAAAATCGGCAGATAGATATAAGGGCGCGAGGCTTCCGAAACAGTATGGTACTTCACGTCTTTTGCCACACCGACGATTTCTGCCCATTTACCTAGGATCTGTACCCGCTGACCAACTGCATTTTGCTTGGGCCAATAGCGGTGCGCCATGGTCTCATTCACGATACAAACGGCGGGAGCGGTCTCAACATCTTGTGTCGTGAAATCGCGGCCTGCAATCAGTTCGATGCCCATCGTCTTCATGTAATCGGGCCCGACTTTGTTGTGCTCGGCATACGGCCGGTCCTTTTCGCTGGGCACAACGTAACCGGGAACCATGACGGGAAAGTATTGAGGAAGACGGGGAGTCATAGGCAGACGCCAGGCAAGGGTCGCCGATTGGATACTCGGCATGTTTTCCACTTTAGAAAGAAATTGCTGGTAGAAAACCTTGCCGCGCGGCTCATCATAGCCGCTGCCAAAAAGATCTATGTTCGCGGTCAAAATATGATTTGGATTGAAGCCAAAATCGACCCTTTGCGTGTTTCGTATGCTTTGGAAGAAAAGCATGGCCCCAATCAGCAGCACAAGAGACAGCGCGATTTGCAGGGCCACAAGACCGCTGCGCATCCATGATTTTCCGCTGCCACTGGCAACGCTGCCCTGCTTGAGCTTGAGTGAGCGAACCAGGTTCCCTCGGGAACTCTGGAGTGCGGGCGTGAGGCCAAACAGGAAACCTGTTACCAGGGTTATGAGTGCGGTCGTGGCCAGAACACGGCCGTCAAGTCTTCCGCGGACGGTAATGCTAATGGAATTGGCGGGGAAAAAGGCGGCCAGCGCTCCACTCAGCATGTAGGCAATAAATGTCCCCACGATGCCGCCCAACAGGGCCAGCAGCATGCTCTCGGTCAGCATCTGGCGTACCACGCGGCGGCGAGAGGCGCCGATGGCCATGCGTACCGCGATTTCCTGGCCGCGCGCCAGCGAACGTGCCAGTACCAAACCAGCCAGATTAGCGCACGCTATAAGCAACACCACTATTACAACGGCCAAAGACAGTCCCAATACCGGCGTGAGCGTGTCAGAAATGCCAAACGGTGTTTGTGAAAGCGGAAACGCCGTCATCACGAAGCCACGATGTGACTCCGTGGGGTACTGCCGTTGAATCCAGAGCGAAATTGCAGTGAGCTGTTCTTGTGCCTGTTGCATCGAAACGCCCGGCTTCAGACGCGCGAACCCTTCGAGCCAGAAATTTTCCCGATCCTTCGTTCGGTCTCCGCCGGGATAGAACGCCTGTTCCATCATCATCGGCGTCCAGATGTCTATAGCGTAGCCGGTGAAGGTGCCGATGAAATCTTTGGGAGCGACGCCAATGATGGTGAAGGTCCGGTTATTCAGCACCTGGGTCTTGCCGATGATTTTTGGGTCTCCGCCGTAGCGACGCTGCCAAAGACCGTAGCTAATGACGGACACGGGGTCTGAGAGAGGATTCCGGTCTTCCTCAGGAGCAAAGAAACGTCCCAGCAATGGTCTGATACCGAGAACCTGGAAATAGTTTCCGGAAACGTTTTGGCCGGCAATACGCACCGGGTCTCCGTCAGAACCCAGGTTAATCTGAGAAAGTTCAGCAGCCAGTATCCCGTCAAAGACAGCATTTTGCTCGTTAAAATCCTTGTAGTCCGGATAAGTAAAAGTGCAGCAGCGGTCGCCGGGTTGCCTGATCCCGGCAATGGCAACCAGCCGGCTCTGGTTCGCCGCTCCTCCCAAGGGCTCGAGCATAACCCCTTCTACCCAGCCAAAGATGGTTGCGTTACCGCCTATTCCAAGACCTAAAGTCAAGATCGCAAGTAAAGAATATGCCGGATTCTTGATCAGGATCCGTATGGTGTATTTCAGATCTTGCACGAATGTATCCATCGTTACGGTCTCCCGCATGTGCGACTTTCGTGGGCTCAGCGATTTCATCTCAACAGCACTGAGAAAACGCAGCAGAATTATACGCCCTATCGCAAAACATCCTAAATACTATGTCCACAGTTATCATGCCCGTAATAGTTGCGCCGCGGTTTGATGTAAATCAATCCTGGTCAATTTCTGAAATACCGCAGCAACGGAGAGGTACCAGGCACGACACTCGAAAGATTGTTCCTGCATAGGTTGCCGACGTTTTCATATGGTCAACGAGTCTCCTTCCAGTTCCAATATCCATCGGCGTTCCAAGAAAGCGATCTGCCGGTCCCAGGTTACGCAGTATTGGCCATTTTGATGTACATCAACACCAGTTCTAATGTCCATCAATGATTGCGAAAATGCAGCGGCATAAATTGAACAAGTCGAGATATATGCGCCACTCTAATAGCCGATGATTGGATCTGATCGCCAGCGAACCATGCAGAACCAATATGAATGACAGAGGCATAGGAGAGACCGGCAGCCTAGCGAAGCCCCGACCCGCTCCTGGCGAATGCTTCTGCTGCCGGCGCGGCTTTGTCTTACCCAAAAAGAGTGCTTTATCTGAGGCTCTTCACGACTCACGAAGCCGTGGAATGAACCTGAGCAAATTGTTGAGACGTTTGTATAAACACTAATACTAATAAGGTCCCATGAGCGGAAAGGACTCCTGTTAATGAGCGTGGAAAAACCACACTGACGGAGGCCAAGAGTGCAATGCTAGCCGGCAGTCAGAATACGTTCGACCGTGAACGCTAATTGCTGTTCTCGGCAATCGACGAGAGGGCAAGATGAAACTAGCGAACCTTCAGGATCTGTACGAGCTTTCCCCGGTGCAGCAGGGGTTCTTGTTTCACAGTCTAAATGCTCCAGACTCCGGCGTTTACCTAGAACAATTGACATTCACGTTTTGCGGCGCGCTGGACATTTCCGTGTTTACCCGGGCCTGGCAAACAATTCTTGACCGGCACTCAAGCATGCGCACGGTCTTCTACTGGGAGGGCCTGAGCAAACCCCTGCAAGCCGTGCAGCGCCATGTGCCTCTGTCCCTTGAAGAGTTGGATTGGCGAGGTTTCTCTGCGGACGAGCAGCAAGCCAGACTCGCCGCTTTTCTCCTGGACGACCGCCGCCAGGGCTTTGATCTCTCCTGTTCTCCCCTGATGCGGTTTACCTTGGTGCGCTTCGCGGAGGACGAGTGGAGATTTCTCTTCCGGTTTCATCATCTGGTTACCGATGGATGGGCCATGGGGCTCATCCTGGGCGAGTTCATGACCCTGTACAAGGCTTTTCATCGGAGCCGGGAACCTGTTCTTCCGCCCTGCCGACCCTACCGGGACTACATCTCATGGCTGAAACGGCAAGACCCCGGCAAGGCTGAATCGTTCTGGCGCGCTCAACTCAAAGGCCTGAAAGCTCCGACCGTCCTGACTCTCGGCGGGGATGCGGAGAGTGCTCCCGGAAACGGCTCAGCCTACCAGACAATCACCCACGAAAAGCTGGACGCTCAGTACCCGGCGCTGGCCGAGCAGATCCAGGCCATGGCGCGCAGGTACCAGTTGACCACGAACACGGTGGTGCAGGGAGGGTGGAGTCTGCTTCTGAGCCGTTTAACGGGCGACGAAGACGTGATTGCCGGCGTGAGTGTGGGCGGGCGTCCTCCAGATCTTCCAGGCTCAGACTCAATCGTCGGATTGATGATCAATACTTTGCCCGTGCGCACGCGAGTGCCACGGCATGCGCCGGTTTTGCAATGGCTCAAGGAGTTCCAGGCGCAGCAGGTAAGCTTGCAGCAGCACGGCTACGTGTCGCTCGTACAGATGGGTGAGTGGAGTGAGATGCCGCCTGGAACCCCTCTCTTTGAGACCCTTCTCGTGTATGAGAATGTGCCATTCCCGCAATTGTCCTTGCGGGAAGACGGGCTGGCGGTGCCGGAAACCAAATACGACGGTCGCCCGCACTATCCCATCAGCGTGATTATCTTCGCGGGCATGACGGTGCGCGTGACCTACGAGCGCGCTCGCTACTCGGAAGCCACCATCCTCCAGATACTCCGCCACTTCGAGCTCCTTCTTAGCGCGATTGTTGCCAATCCTCTGCTGACCGTTGAGGAATTGCCTTTGATGGCGACGCAGGAGCGCCAGCTGTTGCTTACCGATTGGAACGCCACAGCGGTTGACTATCGCGAAACCGATTGTCTGCATACCCTGTTCGAGAAGCAGGTGGAGCGGACACCTGATCGTCCGGCTGTCGCATTTGAGGAACAGCAGCTCACTTATCGGGGATTGAACGAACACGCCAACCTGTTGGCGCGTCATTTGAAGACGCTGGGAGTGAAAGCGGAAACTCCGGTCGCAATCTGCATGGAGCGGTCGCTGGAGATGGTGGTTGCCATGCTCGCGGTACTGAAGGCCGGAGGAGCATATCTGCCGCTTGATCCCGCATATCCGCGGGAGAGGCTGGCCTACATGCTGAAAGAGTCCCAGGCGCCTGTCCTGCTGACGCGGCACGATTTGCTCTCGTGCTTGCCAGGGGATGACGGACGTTTCGTGAATCTTGACGCTGTGTGGGAGATAATCGCCCGGCAAGACGCCAGCAATCTCAATGAGCCAGTTGGCCCTGGAAATCTCGCCTACGTGATCTACACCTCGGGTTCCACCGGAAACCCGAAAGGCGTCATGGTGTCCCATAAGAGCATTTGCAATCGGCTTCTCTGGGGGCAGCAGAAATATGCCTTGAAGGAAGACGATCGAGTTTTGCAAAAAACCCCCTACAGTTTTGATGTCTCCGTCTGGGAATTTTTCTGGCCACTGTTGAACGGAGCTGTGCTGGTCATGGCGCTTCCGGAAGGGCATCGCGACCCGAGCTACCTGGCTAGAACGATACAAGAATCCGGAATAACGGTTCTGCATTTTGTTCCTTCGATGCTGCGTGCCTTCTTGGCGGCGGAGGATGCCCGCTCCTGTGCGGGATTGAAGCAGATATTTTGCAGCGGAGAGGCCCTAGATATCGATCTATGCCGGGGCCTGCAGGCCGGAACCAATGCCGAGATTCACAACCTATATGGCCCGACCGAAGCGGCCGTGGAGGTGAGCTTCTGGCAATACCCGAGCGACTGGCGGGAGAAAAGCTTGCCGATTGGGAAGCCGGTCGCCAACACACAGTTGCACGTACTCGACAAAAGCATGGAGCCGGTGCCAGTGGGTCTGGCAGGAGAACTCTATCTGGGCGGCGTTCAACTGGCGCGCGGCTACCTGAACCGTCCGGAACTAACCGCCGAGATTTTTGTTCCCAATCCCTTCACTTCAGGAGGAGAGCGGCTCTATCGCACCGGAGATATGGTGCGTTACCGGCATGACGGAAACGTGGAGTACCTGGGCAGGGTGGACCATCAGGTAAAAATCCGCGGGTTCCGGATCGAGCTGGCTGAAATAGAAACCGTTCTGGGCGCCCATCCCGGCGTAAGACGGTGCGCTGTCATCGCACGCGAGGATAAATCTGGAGAGAAACGCCTGGTGGCTTACGTGGTCGGTGCCGGATTGGAAGCGTTGGTGTCGTTTGACGTCCTGCGTGATTACCTGCGGACACGATTGCCGGAATACATGCTTCCAGCCTCTTACGTGCCGATGGAAGAATTGCCGGTGTTGTCGAACGGCAAGCTGGATCGCAATGCGCTACCGGCGCCTGACCACGATTCCCACGGAGACTCATATGTGGCGCCGCGCACGGAAGAGGAAGAGATTTTGGCAGGGATGTGGGCCCAGCTTCTGGGAAGAGAGCAGGTCGGAATCCATGACAATTTCTTTGCCATAGGCGGACATTCCCTTCTCGCGACCCAGGTCATCTCACGCGTGCGGGCAACCTTCAAAGTGGAGCTGCCCCTGCGAGCTATCTTCAGCACGCCCACCGTTGAGGGTTTGGCAGAGAGCATCAGCCAGCATCTGCGCGCTGAAACCATTGCCGCAATACTGCCGCCGCTGCAATCGATGCCGCGTACCGCGCTCGTTCCGGCTTCGTTCGCCCAGGAGCGCCTGTGGTTTCTCGCCCGGTTGGACAGCGAGAGCCGGGCTTATAACGTGCCCAGTGCACTAGCGCTCGATGGCCCTCTAAACGCCGTGGTATTGGAGCGCGTGTTGCAGGAAATCGTGCATCGACACGGGTCACTGCGCACCCACTTTGAAGAGGTAAATGGCGTTCCAATGCAGGTGATCGGCAATGAGGTGCGGCTAATCCTGCCCATGGAAGACCTGTCCACCCTGCCGGTTGAACAGCGGGAAGAGCGGATGCGCGAGCTTATCCAGCGGGAATCAGAGGCAGCATTCGATCTCGGGACAGGCCCGCTTCTTCGCTTCCTCTTGTTGCGCCTGGAGGAAGAGAAGCACGTCTTGTGCATCGTGATGCACCACATCATCAGTGACGGCTGGTCGCTGAATGTACTCAGGCGAGAACTCTCAGCACTTTACGATGCTTATCTAAAAGGAGAAGAGTCGCCTCTGCCGGAGCTGCCGGTGCAGTACGCGGATTATTCCGAGTGGCAACGCAGCTGGCTTCGCGGAGACCTGCTGCAGCAAGAACTGGGTTATTGGAAGGCTAGGCTTGGGGAACTTCCTCCGGTTGTGGACTTGCCCGCTGTGCGGCCCCGGCCGGCGGTAAGAAGCCTCCACGGCGACGTTCTGGAAATCGAGTTTTCTCCAAAGTTGTCACGTGAACTCCAGGCGCTCAGCCAGCGGGAAGGCGTCACGCTGTTTATGACCGTGCTGGCTGCGTGGCAGGCGTTGCTGCATCGCTACACGGGACAAAAAGAGATTTGCGTCGGCGCTCCTGTTGCTGGCCGAAATCAACAGGAGGTCGAACCCTTAATCGGATTCTTCGTGAACGCGCTGGTACTCAAGACCAGTGTTTCAGGTGGGACTACCTTTCGCGAGCTTTTGCATCGCGTGCGGGAGACTGTGCTGCAGGCGCATGCTCATCAGGAATTGCCCTTCGAAAAGCTGGTCGCGGAACTGGCGGTGGAGCGGAGCCAGAGCTACACGCCGCTGTTTCAGACGGTTTTGGGCCTGCGTAATAACGTTACTCCATGGAAATTAGGCGAAGTCGAAGTAAGTCCGGTTGCGGTACACACAAAAACGGCAAAGTTTGATTTGCTGCTGCAATTTGCGTTGACGCCGGATGGAAAGCTGACAGGCGAGTTGGAATACAGCTTGGATCTTTTTGATGCCGGCACCGTGCGGCGGATCGCAGGGCATCTGGAACAGTTGTTGAGCGCGGCTGTCGCGGACGTGCAGCAACCCGTTACGCGGCTTCCATTCCTTTCCGCGCAGGAGCGCCGCCAGGTGGTGGAGGAGTGGAACCGGACTGACGCGGAGTGTCCAAGTCAGAAGTGCATCCATGAACTGTTTGCGGAACAAGCCGCAAGTACGCCGGAGTCGCCGGCGTTAACCTTCAAGGATCAATGTTTAACCTACCGGCAGCTGAATGAACGGGCCAATCAATTGGCACGCTACCTGCAAAAGCGCGGAGCGACGGTCGAAGTAGGAGTAGGCGTCTGCATGGACCGCAGCCTTGAGATGGTGACTGCTCTGCTGGCGATACTAAAAGCGGGCGCAGCATTTGTGCCGCTGGAACCCAACTATCCCGCTGAACGCCTCAGATACATGCTCAAGGATTCGGGCATAAAGTTGCTCGTGACCCAGACACACCTGCGCGATCGTATACCTGCGCACCACTGCACCGTGGTGTGCGTGGACCAGGAGTGGCCTCAGATCAGCCTTGAGAGCACGCAGAACCTGAAAACTCAGACCACGCCGGAGAATCTCGCCTATGTGATGTACACGTCGGGCTCCACCGGCAAGCCCAAAGGCGTGAGCGTGATCCACAGGAATGTTGTGCGTCTGGTAAAAGGCAGCGACTTTGTCGCCTGGAACGCTACCGACGTCTTTCTGCAGCTTGCTCCTATTTCATTTGACGCTTCGACCTTTGAAATCTGGGGAAGCCTGCTCAACGGATGCCGCCTCGCAATCTATCCACCGGGAGTTCCCGAACTTAAAGAACTGGGAAGGGAGCTGCGGGAGAAAAAGATTACGGTCCTATGGCTGACCACGGGGCTCTTCCACCAGATGGTGGAACGCGAGCTGCCAAGTCTGGCCGGCGTAAAGCAGTTGCTCGCCGGCGGAGATGTTCTCTCGCCTGGAGACGTAAATGCTGCTTTGCAGGCCGGCTGTACCGTCATCAACGGATATGGGCCTACTGAGAACACGACGTTCACCTGCTGCTTCCTGATGACCGGCCAGCAATTGCCGGGCTCTTCGGTCCCGATTGGCAGACCGATCGCGAATACGCGAGTTTATGTACTGGATGGAGAGATGCAACCCGTACCGGTTGGTGTCGCGGGAGAACTCTACACCGGTGGAATGGGCATGGCTCGCGGCTATCTGAACCGTCCTGATTTGACCGCGGAGAAGTTTGTGCCAGACCCATTCAGCAGTGATCCCGGCGACCGCCTGTACCGCACTGGGGATCTGGTGAAATGGCTGGAAGATGGAGTGATCGAGTTTCTCGGTCGGGCCGACAATCAGATCAAGCTCCGCGGCTTCAGGGTTGAACTGGGCGAGATCGAAAGTATTCTGCTGCAGCACGAAGAGGTGAAGCAGGCCGTGGCGATTACACGCGAGGATGTGCCTGGAGAAAAGCGGCTTGTCGCTTACATGGTAATGAAGGAGGACGGCCAGGAAAAGCGTGAGGAGTCGAGCAGATGGCTGCGCGGTTATCTGCAAGAGAAACTGCCTGAGTATATGGTGCCATCGGCGTTCGTCGCGATGGCAGAGTTTCCTCTGTCACCGAATGGGAAGGTCGATCGCCAGGCGTTGCCGCAGCCCGAAATACGCGCGGACGAAGAGACCTACGTGGCTCCCCGCACTCCTACGGAAGAAATTCTATGCGGGATATGGGCTCAGCTTCTGGGTGCGGAACGAGTGGGAGTCCATGACAGCTTTTTCGAGCTGGGCGGCCACTCCCTGCTGGCAACGCAAATGATTTCGCGAATGCGAGAGGCGTTCAAGATCGAACTGCCGTTGCGCTCTATCTTCAGCGCTCCCACACCGGCCGGCCTAGCCGAGAGCATCGAGCAGCGCCTGCGAGCGCAGGCACCGGCGGAGAGTTTGTTACTGCTGCGGCGAGTGGCTCGAAAGGGCCCGGTCCCCGCTTCCTATGCCCAGGAACGCCTGTGGTTCCTGGCCCAGTTGGAAGGTGACAGTCCAACCTACAATGTGCCTGGCGCCCTGCGATTGTGCGGCCCTCTTAATACGAAAGCGCTGAAGCGCGCGTTGCAGGAGATCGTAGACCGGCACGAAGTCTTGCGCACACGGTTTGAAGCCGTAAATGGCGTACCCATGCAGGTAGTCGCCAGGGAATTGCCTTTCCCATTGACGGTGGAAGACCTGTCCTCTCTCGATCCGCAGGAGCGTGAACAGCGAGCGCGTCAGTTGATTCAAGAAGAGTCAACCACAGCATTCAATTTGCGGACAGGACCGCTGATGCGCGGCCGGATTTTGCGCCTGAACGAGGAAGAACATATTTTATGCCTCGTGGTGCACCACATCGTCAGCGATGGATGGTCCGTGGGCGTGCTGGGCCGCGAATTGTCATTGTTGTACGCAGCATTCCTGAAAGCGGAGCCGTCGCCTTTGCCGGAATTGCCGGTGCAATACGCCGACTACGCAGCCTGGCAACGTGAGCGGCTGCAAGGGGAATTGCTGCAAAAGGAGCTCGGGTACTGGCGGGAGAAACTGAGCGGAGCGCCGCCGGTGTTGGAGTTGCCATCAGACCGGCCTCGACCACTGGTGCTAAGCGAACGCGGCGATGTTGTGGAGGTGGAGTTTTCCAAGGAACTTTGCAGCCGCTTGCGGGCGCTGAGTGAGCGTGAAGGCGCAACGCTGTTCATGACCCTCCTGGCCGCCTGGCAGTTGCTTCTGCACCGCTACACCGGGGAAACGGACATTAGCGTTGGTACTCCGGTCGCCGGGCGTAAGCACCTCGAAACTGAAGGGCTGATTGGTTTCTTCGTCAATACCCTGGTGATAAGGACAGATCTTTCCGGGGAGCCAACTTTTCGGGAACTGTTACGGCGTGTTCGGGATGTGGTGCTGGAAGCCCACGCGCATCAGGAGTTGCCGTTTGAAAAGCTGGTGGCGGAACTTTTTATGCGGCGCAGCCAGAGCTATAGTCCGCTATTCCAGAACATGCTGGCATTCATGGATAAGCCACGTCCCTGGAACCTGGAAGGGCTCGAGACCAGCATGATTGCGGCGCGTACCGGAACATCCAAGTTCGACCT
Organism: Candidatus Angelobacter sp.; assembly: GCA_036491195.1. Classification (GTDB taxonomy): domain Bacteria; phylum Acidobacteriota; class Terriglobia; order Terriglobales; family Acidobacteriaceae; genus Angelobacter. The sequence continues at coordinate 20,926 of DASXCL010000166.1, read as the reverse complement.
CCTTCTGCAGTTAGGCACGAACGCGGAAGGCAAATTGCACGGCGACCTTGAATACAGCCAGGACTTGTTTGATTCCAGCACAGTCCGCCGGATGGTCGCCAATCTGGAGTCATTGCTAGAAGCAATTGTGGCTGACCCAGGCCAGCCTATTGCGTTTCTAAATCTGCTGCCCGCAGAGCAACGCTGCCAGGTCGTGAAAAGCTGGAACCAAACAGAAACCAGCTTACCGCGAAATAAGTGTGTACATGAATTGTTCGAGGAACAGGCAGAGCGAACGCCGAATGCGCCGGCAGTGGCCTATGAGGGCGAGCAACTCAATTACCGCGAACTCAACGAGCGCGCCAATCATCTGGCCCACCACTTGCGGTCCCTCGGGGTAGGACCGGACTTGACTGTAGCCATTGCTCTGGACCGTTCCATAAGAATGGTGATCTCACTGTTGGCGACCCTCAAAGCTGGGGGAGCGTATCTCCCATTGGATACGGACTATCCACCGGATCGCCTGGAGTTCATGCTGAACGATGCACGCCCTATCGCGTTGATCACTCAACGTTCTTTCGGCGATCTTTTCCTTTCCTATGGCGGCCGGATCGTGTATGTGGATGCGGATTGGCTTCGCATTGCCCAGCAACCTGCCAAGAATCCGTTTCCGTTGGCGCAGCCAGGCAATCTTGCCTACGTGATTTTCACATCGGGGTCAACCGGCAAACCGAAGGGCGTGTCCAATGAGCATCACGGGATCGTGAACCGTCTTCTCTGGACGAGAGAGACGTTCAAGATTGGAAGCGAAGGCCGTGTGGCGCAGAAGACACCGTACACCTTTGACGTCTCCGTATGGGAATTTTTCTGGCCCTTGATCTCGGGAGCCTGCCTGGTTGTCGCTAAACCGGGAGGGCATCGAGATCCGGAGTATCTGGTGCAGTTCATCATCCGGCAAAAAATTACGAATATCCATTTCGTGCCCTCAATGCTGCAGGCGTTTCTCGAAGCGCACGGCGTGGAGGAGTGCACCACTTTACGACGAGTATTTTGCAGCGGGGAGGCGCTCACGGCGGAGGTTCAAGACCGCTTCTTTGAACGTATGACCGCAGAACTGCACAACCTTTATGGTCCAACCGAAGCCGCAGTGGATGTCACATGGTGGGCTTGCAGGCTAGGAATTGACAGCGTAGTACCTATTGGAAAGCCCATCGCCAATGTGCAGCTCTACGTACTAGACACACAGTTTCAACCAGTACCAGTGAGAGTTCCTGGAGAGCTCCACATCGGAGGAGTGCAGGTGGCTCGCGGATATCTGAACCGGCCCGAATTAACGGCCGAGCGTTTCATTCCTCATCCGTTCAGCGCAGAACCCGGAGCCCGGCTATATCGGACTGGCGATTTGGCGCGCTGGAGAGAAGATGGAGCCATCGAGTTCTTGGGACGAATGGACCACCAAGTCAAACTTCGCGGGAATCGAATTGAACTGGGTGAGATTGAAAGCGTCCTGCGGCAGCACAAAGCCGTGAAGCAGGCTGTCGCGATAACGCGCGAAGATGTGCCCGGCGATAAACGGCTGGTCGCATACGTAGAGGCGAAGGAAAAAACCGAGGAACTTGGAAAGCTACTGAAGGCATTCTTGCAGGACAAGCTCCCAGAGCACATGGTGCCCTCCTTATTTGTACAGATGGAGGCGCTTCCGCTGACCTCTAGTGGCAAGGTCGATCGCAAAGCGCTCCCCCTTCCGGAAGGTGCAGTGGATGCGGAGAAATATGTTGGCCCGCAAACACAGGAAGAAGAAATTCTGTGTGGGATCTGGGGAGAAGTGCTGCGGCTCCCCAGGGTGGGAGTGCATGACAACTTCTTCGAAATCGGCGGCCATTCGTTGATTGCCACCCAAATCATCTCCAGGGTACGAGCTGCATTCAAAGTGGAACTGCCTTTGCGGGCGATCTTTGCTTGCCCAACCATAGCGCGCTTGGCGGAGAACATTGTTCAGCAATTGCGTGCTGGCGTGGAGACGCTGCCGGCCATGCAACGAACCCCGCGGGATGGGCCGGTCCCGGCTTCTTTCGCCCAGGAGCGCCTGTGGTTCCTTGCCCAGCTTGACGGAGACAGCCGCGCTTACAACATGCCTGGCGCGTTGCGGCTGCTCGGACCCTTGAATGCAGCAGTGCTGCAAAGGGCAGTGCAGCAGATCGTGAACCGGCATGAAGTGCTGCGTACGCGGTTCGAAACCGTCGATGGACTGCCCATGCAGGTCATCACAGATTTTGTGCAAATCCCATTGCCTATGGACGATCTTTCTGCTCTGGACGAGAACCAACGCGAAGAGAGAGCAGCGGAGTTGATTCGGCAGGAAGCGGAAAGAAAATTTGACCTTGAGGAAGGACCGTTATTCCGTCTGCGCCTGCTGAAACTGGGAGCAGAAGAGCACATTCTGGGACTCATGATGCACCACATCATTAGTGATGGCTGGTCACTGAATGTGCTGCGGCGTGAACTGGCGTTATTGTATGAAGCTTTTCTGAAAGGAGAGGAGCCGCCGCTGCCGGATCTGGCGATACAGTATGCCGACTACAGCCAATGGCAGCGGGATTGGCTGCGCGGAGGAATTCTTGAAAGACAGTTGACGTATTGGAGCGAGAAGCTCAGAGGCGCGTCGCCCGTTCTGGAGCTTCGCGCTGACCGTCCGCGACAACCAGTGCGCAGCCTCCGGGGTGGCATGGTGGAAGTTGAGCTGTCTCCGGAACTCTCTCAACAATTACAGGACATAAGCCAACGCGAGGGTGTCACACTTTTCATGACGTTAATGGCGGCTTGGCAAGTGCTGATTTACCGGTACTCGGACGAGACAGACATTAGCGTGGGAACACCCGTGGCGGGGCGCAACCATAAAGAGACAGAAGGTCTCATTGGCTTCTTCGTGAACACGCTGGTATTGAGGACCTCCCTGTCCGGAGACCCGACGTTCGGAGAGTTGCTGCAGCGAGTGCGTGAAGTAGTGCTGGAGGCGTATGCGCACCAGGACCTGCCCTTTGAAAAATTGGTTGCCGAGCTGTCCGTTGAACGCAGTCTTAGCTACACACCACTCTTCCAGACCGTACTGACCTTCCAAGACATGGTCCGCCCTTGGAAACTGGACCAGATGGAGGTGAGTCCAATTCCCGCATTGTCGGGGGCGGCCAAGTTCGACCTTTTGCTTCAATTGCAGGCAGAAGAAGTAAGGATAAGGGGCCTGCTGGAATACAGCCTGGATTTGTTCGATTCCAGCACAGTTTGCCGCATGATGGACCATCTGAAGGTGCTCCTCGAAGCCGCTGTGGCCGATGTGCAACAGCCCATCTCGCGCTTGAGTTTATTGACGGTAGATCAAGAGCAGCAGGTTTTGGGAAAGTGGAGCCACATTAAACGCGCGTACGCCCCGGAGAAATGTCTACACGAGCTGTTTGAAGAACAGGTAGAGCGCACGCCGGACGCCCCAGCGCTGGCCTATGAGGGCCGGTGTTTGAAATACGCGGAATTGAATGTGCAAGTGAATCAATTGGCCCATCATCTTCGTTCAAGGGGAGTAGGGCCAGGCATGTTTGTGGCGATCGCGATGGAGCGCGGTATCGAAATGGTTGTGTGTTTGCTGGCAACGCTTAAAGCCGGCGCCGCCTATGTCCCGCTGCCTCCGGAATATCCATCAGTCCGGCTGCGTTTCATGCTGGAAGATGTGAAGCCGGCTGTAGTGCTTACACAGCGCTCATTGGCGGCGCGACTGTCTCTATCGAGCGCGCACACGATCTGCGTCGACGACGAAAGATCACTCATCGCCCAGTCTCCCGGTACCAATCCAGTGCGACTGGCGCAGCCACACAATACTGCTTACGTGGTCTATACCTCAGGATCAACGGGAAAACCAAAGGGCGTACTAGTCAGCCACTTCAACGTTGTCAGGCTGTTTCAGGCCACGGAGAAGTACTACCAGTTTAACTCTTCTGACTGCTGGACCCTGTTCCATTCTTACGCGTTTGATTTCTCCGTCTGGGAGTTATGGGGAGCGCTTGCCTACGGTGGAAAATTGGTTGTTGTGTCTTATTTGGTTAGTCGCTCCGTCTCGGAGTTATATGAGTTGGTAAAGACAGAAAAAGTCTCGGTTTTGAACCAGACCCCTTCGGCATGGGATCAATTCATGCTGGAAGACGAGGAACGGAGAGAGTCTCTGAATCTGCGCTACGTAATCTTTGGCGGAGAAACGCTCGTTCCCCGCAGGTTGTCGTCCTGGTTTGCCAGGCATGGAGAGCGCAAGCCGCGTCTGGTGAACATGTATGGGATCACCGAGACGACCGTGCACGTCACGCTCCATGAGCTGCAACAAAAAGATGCGGAGCAAAGCACCTCCCTGGTGGGCTCGCCTATCGAGGACTTGCAAGTGTACGTCCTGGACAAATGGATGAAGCCAATGCCGGTGGGAGTGGCCGGGGAACTGTATGTAGGCGGAGCGGGGTTGGCGCACGGATATTTGAATCGGCCGGAGCTGACCGCAGCAAGATTCGTTCCTCATCCGTTCGGAAGCGAACCAGGGGCGCGCCTGTATCGCACAGGAGATCTGGCACGCCAACGCGAGACTGGAAGCATCGAGTTCCTCGGCCGCATCGACCAACAGGTGAAAATACGAGGATACCGGGTCGAATTGGGCGAAATTGAGAGCATGCTGCAACAGCATGAGGCCGTAAGACAGGCAATCGTGATAGTACGGCAGGACGAACCTGGTCAGAAACAGCTGGTGGCCTATGTAACTGGCAAGCAAGAAACAGAAGGCTTAGGACGACAGTTGAGGTCCTACTTGCAAGAGCGGTTGCCGGATTACATGGTGCCCGCCGCCTTGGTGCAGCTCGATGAGTTGCCGCTTACCTCCAACGGAAAAGTGGACCGCAAGACATTGCCGCAACCGGACCAGACGTCTCATGACAAAAACCTGTATTTGCCGCCTCGCGATCGATTTGAATTGCAGCTTGCCCAGACATGGGAAGAGTTGTTAAGAGTCCAGCCTATCGGGGTTAGAGAGAGTTTCTTTGAAATTGGAGGGCATTCATTACTGGCACTGCGCCTGATCACAAGAATCCGGAAGCAGTTTGGATATGACCTCCCTCTGGCTGAGCTCTTCAGAAGCCCGAGCATTGAGAGTCTCGCCATGGTTCTTCGCCGGAAATATGATTCCCGGCCGGAATCCTCGTTGGTCGCTCTGCAGGCGAAAGGGAAGAATCGGCCTCTATTCTTTGTGCACCCCGTTGGCGGGCATGTTCTTTGTTATATGGACCTGGCGCGATCGCTGGGCGAGGCGCAGCCGTTCTACGCTTTCCAGTCAGCAGGATTCAGTGCTACCCCACGGTTACACAGGTCGGTTGAGGACATGGCCGCCTATTACCTTCGCGAGCTAAAGGCCGTGCATCCTCAGGGGCCACACTTTCTTGGCGGTTGGTCTTTCGGAGGTGTTGTGGCATTCGAGATGGCGCAACAACTCAATTCTGAAGGACAGAAGGTAAGCGCTCTGGTTTTGATGGACTGTGCGGCCCCACTGCCCAGTTTTCAACCTGCGGATCTCGAAGACAGCGCCCGTATGGCGCATTTCGCTTCGATATTAGGAGGACAGTTTGGCAAGGACCTTTGTCTGAGTGCGCAAGAACTTCAGGCCATTGCGCCGGAAAAACGGCTTGACCGGGTCCTTGAGAAGGCAAAGAACGCTGACGTCTTGCCTTTGGACATTGAGACCACCGAACTTCGCCGGCTTTATGACAATGTGTTTGGACCCAATCTTCAGGCGCTCTTGAACTACAGGCCACGGCCGTATCCAGACAGGATCATTCTTCTGCGTGCTGGCGAACAAATCCATGCTGAAGATCCGCTGCAGGCACTGGACCTCACGCTGGGGTGGAACGAACTGGCGCCTGGCAGGGTGGATGTACACAAGTTTCCGGGAAATCATTTCACCCTGGTTCGAGAACCGAATGTACAAGCCGTCTCCGCCTGTCTTAAGGCTTCATTACAACGGGCTCTTGAAGTGGACGACCTTGTAGCCAAGAACGCTGTTCCCTGAGGAAAGAAATGATGCCACCTGCGGTTGCAGTCACGGATTTGGTTAAGACCTATCCCGGAAAGGGAAAGTCGCCGCCCGTGCAAGCGGTGCGCGGGCTCTCTTTTACAGTTGAACAGGGCGAATTCTTTGGCGTGCTGGGTCCCAACGGAGCGGGGAAGACGACGACGATTGGCTGCATCACAACACTAGTCCGTCCTACCAGTGGCCAGATACTCGTCAATGGTCGCGACGTAACGCGCGACACACGAGGAGTGAAGCGCCAGATTGCGGTAGTCCCACAGGCGCGAAATCTGGACGGGGAACTCAGGGTCAGGGAAATTCTGACATACCACGGCAGATACTTCGGGTTGGCTGCCCAGGAAAGGGAGGCTCGCGCAGACCGGCTGCTTGCTCAAATGGGCCTTACGGACAGAGCGGAGGCTGAACCCAGCAGTCTTTCTGGGGGAATGCAGCAGCGGTTGATGATTGCCCGCGCCCTCATGCATGATCCCAAGGTTCTTCTCCTGGACGAACCCACTACTGGGTTGGATCCCCAATCGCGCAGGTCCCTTTGGGAGCTGGTGGAGAACCTTCATAAGGGAGGGCTCACAGTTATTCTTACAACTCATAATATGGAAGAGGCGGACCGTCTCTGCCAGCGGATCGCCATTGTCGATCATGGGCAGATTGTAATGGTCGATAGCCCCATGGCACTGAGGAGACAGCTGCCAGGGCAAAGGATCATGGATTTGTGGGTGCGCTCGGCCACCTCCATTGTCGGAATATTTTCCTCGCTGGCTGGAGTTTTGCGAGTCGAGAAAATTCAAGAAGACGGCGTTGCTAACCTGGAACGCTTGCGGCTGTTCCTGGACAGTACGGACGGGCCGGTGAACAGTGTTTTTCAGATTATGGGAGAACAAGGTGTGGAGCTCCACCACGTAAGCCTTGCATCACCAAGTCTTGAAGATGTCTACCTTCACGTTACGGGTAAGGATCTGCGATGATTTCTGCCTTCCTGGCCTTACTGAGACGCGATTTCCATATTCTGATGCGTCACATTGTCGTGACTGCGTTCAGTGACCAATCGCAATCCATTATCTGGGCAATCGTATTCGGTATCTTCTTCCCCCGGCTGCACATGGTGTCAGATAGCTTTGTGTTTATTGTCTTGCCGGGGCTGGTTTCGGTCACCGTGCTCATGAGTGGAATTAATGGGGTGCTCCTGCCGCTTTGGCGGGACTTGCTGGGTCATCGGGAAATAGATGAACGGCTTCTGGCGCCAGTGAGCGTTTGGCAGGTAGCCATGGAGAAGATCACCGCGGGAACCATTGCCGGAGCGGTTTCAGGATTGATCTCTATCCCCATGCTGGTGCTGATTGTGGCTAAATGGCATGAGGTGCATCCTGTCTGGCCCGCCTTACTCCTCATGATGCTTCTTTGCAGTTTTGTCTCGGCTGGGTTTGGATTGACTGTTGGGGCCATGGCGGGTGCCCGGTTTAGCAGCTTCCTCTTCGACGTGGTGATTGGCCCCATGATTTTCTTCGGTTGCACCTACTATGCATGGGAACCTCTGAAAGCCATTGGACCTATTCGCTATCTGATGCTTCTGAATCCGCTCGTATTCATGAGTGAAGGGCTCCGGTTCGCGCTGACTCCGCAAATACCTCATATGCCTTTGGCCTTGTTGTTTACAGGATTGATAGGTTTTTCAGTCCTGTTTACGGTGGCTGGAGTTTGGAGATTTGAAAAAAGGACAATCGTATGAAATCAGGGATCAAGAAACCAATTCTGATAGCGGGAGGAGGCATAGGCGGCCTCTCCGCCGCGATTGCTCTCCGTCAGGCTGGATTTGATGTGGAGGTCTATGAGCGTGCTTCCGCGATCCGGGAGGTTGGGGCTGGGGTAACGTTGATGTCCAATGCTCTGACGGCACTAACTTGCCTCGGATTGGACCAGCGGATCCGCGACGCGGGCGATCACCTGGATCGTACGGAATTTCAAAATACCCGAGGCGGAATCATAAAAAAAGTCACCTTTACGGAGATTGAACGAGAATGCGGTTCTCCTTCCATCGGCGTTGTTCGTCCGGAGCTTATGGCGACACTCCATGAAGCAGCCACAGACATTCCCATCCACACGAACAGCCGTTGCGTCGGGTATAAGCAGACCCGCGACGAAGTAGTGCTTCGCCTGGAAGATGGGCGTGAAATCCGCGGCAGCCTTCTCATTGGGGCTGACGGCGTATGGTCCACCATTCGCGCTCAGGTACTCAATGATGGAGAGCCATACTACGGAGGAGCTACATCGTGGCGCGCAGTGATTGAGTCGGATCCGGATGATGAAATATTGCGCGGCAGCGTTTTCATCGTTCTGGGCCACAGCACTATGCGCGGCGGCGGCTGGTATGTAGGCCGAAATCAGATCTCATGGTTTTTTGGCATTAATACGCCAGCTGGCGGCGTAGATGAAGCGGGCAAGCTGAAATCAGTACTGCGTAAACATCTGAAAGGATGGTCAGGTCCCATTTCTCGCCTGCTGGAGCGTACGCCGGAAGAAAAGATCCTTCGTACCGACACATATGCGCGAAACCCAGTCAAGAAATGGGGAGACGTCCGCGTCACCCTGATGGGAGACGCGGCCCATGCCATGGGGAACGCGATCGGGCAAGGCGCCGCCCAGGCCATTGAAGATGCCGTCATCCTGGCTGACACCTTGGCTGCTACCGACGATCTCATCGCAGGCTTGCGCCGGTACGAAGACCGGAGAATGCCCCGTACCCACCTGGCGCAAATGGCAACGCGCGCCAGTGGAAGTGCTCCGCAACTTGAAAAACGCTACCTCGCCTGGTATCGGGATCTGAAGTTGCGAAGGGTCCCCGAAGAAGTGTTTATCAATGGCTGGAGAGAGGTCATGACTTTCAGAGATGGCATTGCGATCCTGCAATCCCGCAAGTCACGTGCGGATCTGGCCGGCTACGGAAAGGTGGAACATTTTCATGCCTGATTCCAGTGCTCGACCGGCAGGCTCGGAGGCGTTACTGTTCCCATTCCGCGATCTGAGGTGGCTTATTGGCTTCGTAATGATCGCGGGCCCGCATCAGCTTTGTGATCTCTGCCGCGGGTAACGGACGAGTAGGGCCAAGTTGCCGGGCCACCAGGGCGATCCTGGCATAATGCTCAACAGTTTCCATCTTCATATACGCCTGCATAAGATCGTGGCCGCAGGTGACCGCGCCGTGATTGGCCATGAGCAGCGCATCATGGGTGGGAATCAGGGGTCTCAAACTCTCGGACAGTTCCAGGCTTCCCGGTGTCCCATAATGCGCGAGCGGAATTTTGCCGCATGCTACTACCACTTCTGCCACTAACGGCTCCTCCAGGCTGATCCCAGCTGCCGCAAAGCCAGTGGCAGTGGGTGGATGGGCATGTACTACCGCTCTGATATGAGGCCGCAACAAGTAAAATAGCAGGTGCATTCCCAACTCTGTTGAAGCGCGCCGTTTGCCCTGTTTGTGGCTGCCCTGCATATCAACCAGAACGAGGTCTTCCGGTTCCATCATGCCTTTGCAAATAGACGTTGGCGAGCAAAGTACAAGATCCTGGCCAAGGCGGACAGAAATATTGCCGTCACAAGCGGCCACGAAGCCGCGCTCGTGTAGCATGGTACCGATCCTACAGATATCACGGCGGATAGAGTTCTCTTGTGCAATGTCCATGCAATCGCCAACTCACGGGCTCCGCTGCCCGTAGGATGCAGAGCCTGAACCTATCTCGAAGCAAGCGCAGCGTCTGCCTCTATGCAGTTCCTTTGCCGGCACATTGCCAATGCATTATCTGGCCCGGACTGCGGCACTTGCTGGCGTAGCGCTTATCGAACTGCGAGAAGCAAGAAAACCGGCAATGATTCCTATCACTAACAAGGATAAGATCGCCGTAACCAGAGGAGGCAAAGTGAACCCCCCCACTCCCGGAAGCGCTGCCGAGATACTGGAATAAAAGATTGCGGTTCCTGCCAAACCTACCGCCAAGCCTAGCAGCAAAAGTTTCACTGAGAATGCAAACGCGGGCGCAGCCGCGGGCTGTGGAGCAAGCCTCCGCACAGAAACCAGGGTTGAATTGTAAATACCGATCGCAGCAATGATTAATCCAATGCATCCCAATCCCAGCAGTATTTCTGAGAACAGGATCGGAGGCGTCAGGTTCTCGAAAACAGATGCCCGATAAAATGTTCTTGGTCCATACAGGGGACGTTCTGAATCAAGGTTGAATATCTTCTTGCGTATGTCAGGGATGAAAGCGGTTGCTTCTTGATCGCCGCGCACCAGGAACCACACCTCCGGAGGGGCCAAATGCGTGATGGGTAGATAGACGGCCGGCCGTTCGACGGGAGTGATCCAAATCTGGCGGATCTCGGGAGCAACGCCCACGATGGTCGCCGGTGTTCCAAATTCATTGGACGTGGGCAGACCCAGGTGGATCTGTTTGCCGATGGGATCCTCTCCCGGCCAATAACGATGCGCCATTGTCTCGTTGATGATGACGACGGGCGGGGCGGTAGCTGTGTCCTGAGGGCCAAAGATACGCCCTGAAACCAACTTCATGTGCATCGTTTTAAAATAGTTGGGGCTGATGGCGTGGACGTCAGTCGTAGGTATTTGCGAGGGGTCGTCCGCCACGCTCCGGCCCACAATTTCAAAAGGTCTGGCGATCATTCGCCGCACCGTGCCGATCAGGTTGTCCGACACCGTTGCTGAAGTTACTCCAGGAATGGTCTCAATGGACTGCATCGCCCGTTGATAAAACGCGATCCTTTCGGCCTGGGTGGGATACTTATCATTAGGCAGAGCCACACCCATGCTCAAAACATTCTTGGGTTCCAGGCTCTCATATTTCCACACGATCTCCATGACGTTTTTCCACATGACGCCACCGGCCACCAACAACACCAGAGTGGCGAAGCACTGGGCTACTGCGAAGGCGTGAATTACACGGCGCCGAGGCGACACTGCTCCTGAGATCTCGCTCCTCGTTGCCAGGAACGCAATAAGCGTGATGAATAAAATTGCCGCCAAGGTTACGAATGCGGCAAATATCAAGGCATGGGTTTCCACATGCATATATTTCCAGCCGTAATAGAACCAGCGAATATTTTCCACCAGTGTGTTATGAATGGTTTCAACCACAGGGCGAGCAGCCATGAAACCAAGCACCCCTCCCAAAACCGAAAGGATCAGGCCCGAAACGAAGAAGCGCCCTACAAGCTGGGAGCGGGTTGCTGCCAAAGCGTTGCTTGGACTGGCCGACAGCCGCGTGAGGATCAGCCCTGTAACTGTGGCGCAGCCCAGAAAAAGTAGAATCGATGCACCAGCAAGGTAGAACGTCCCAATCGGACTCCAAAAATCCAATTGCCATGAAATGAGAGGCGCAAGAAGCATTTTACGGCCACTATTGGTTTTGGGGTACTGTTGCCCGAGTTTGCTACTGAAGGAATCCATCTCCTGCTGGGCCTGTTTCATCGAGACTCCGGTTTTGAGCCGGGCAAAGACGAACATATTCTGGACCAGCCGCTCCTGCTTTTCCTGATCGGTCAAGGTCATCGGCAAGTAAATCCTTACCCCTGCAGAAGGAAAATCCAGGTCGGGCCCCATTACCCCCACGATTTTCGGCGCACGGCTGTAATTCAGGCTCATGGTTTTGCCAACTGCGCTTGCGGGCGAACCATACAGGCGTTTGGCAAGGTTATCGTCAATCAGCATTACCGGTTCGTGCTCTGGCTGGAAATCCTCCTCCGTCAAGACCCGGCCAGCCAGTGGAGCCAGTTGCAAGCCCGTGAAGAACTCGGGCGACACCTCCACACCTTGCTCCCACCCTGGACCATCAGGATTGGGAATAGCGAATTCAGCCATTCGAATAGTCATGATTGACGCAAAGGACGATGCCTCTTTTTGCAAATCCAGGAAGTCAGCCACCGGCAAAGTGTGTTTGCTTCCGCGGATCGAGTTCAAGTTGGGAAGTCCAGGATTGGTTTCCCACACCATCAATAGTTGGCCCTGATTAGGGAAACGAAATGGACGAAAAACAAGAGCGTCATTAAAGCAAAACGCGGTAACAGCAGCGCCAATGGCTAGAGTCAGAACCAGGACGGCAACCAAACTCATAACTGGCCGCTTTACGAGGGTGCGGCAGGCATCACTAAAAGTGTTCATCTGTGACTCCTTGAGCGAAGCAATCGTGACTCGTTGCATCGCGAGTATCAGGCGACTGGTACGTATCAAATCTTCGGTTGTCAAATCAGCACCGGGGACCTACTGGGTCTACAAATTCAAGATCTCCCGCCATTGGCAGAAATGGAGCATCAAGTTTAAGAAAGGGCTTCCAACAGCTCATTGATTATCGTTGTCAGCCATCTTGATAACAGTCAATTTAAGGGGGAGCGCAAAAGGAGATACTCCTTTACGGTCAAATGATTGACAGGTTCAGCTGGAACTGAAGGCCCGGGAAGAATCCTTGGCCGCATCTTATCCAAATGTCACTTCGAGCCAGTACTCTGAGTCGCTATTTCCCGTTCGCCTTTGCAGTCATCCTCACGGCGGTCTTCATTACGCCCTATTGCGGCTTTCTTCTTCATTGTGGCTGCCGGCAGCTTTGGCAGGGCGGCGCTCAAATTTGCAATGTTCACTTGAGCTCAGGGCCACATTGTCCGTTTTGCGCCCGCGGTAGCGCCAGTTTCTACCTGCTCACGTGCACATCAATTGTCGTGGCCCAGTTTATCGCTCTCGCACTAGCGGCACGGCGTCGCGGAGTTCTTGTTTCTAGTGCTATCTCGATCGCAGTTTTTTTAGCGATGGGGGCGTCGTTGGCATGGATAGAGGCTTCCCATGACCATTACTCGAGATCTTTGTTGGCGCCGATAGTCAACAGGTCTTGCGCAGCTTTCGACGATACCGCGCATGCTTCGCACCCAGGAAAGCGGTATTTTGATCACAGCCTCCTGAGTCGCTTGTTGGCCCGCTATGTGAATGATGACGGATGGGTGGATTACGACGGCTTGAAAAACGAAAGACACCTTCTCAACCGGTATTTGGAAAGTCTGGGCAACGCAGATCCAGGCGAACTCATAAATCGTTGTGAGCAATTGGCGTTCTGGATCAACGGCTATAATAGTCTCACGCTGGCAGATGTACTTGATGACGTCTACGGCAAGGCCCGCAGCGTCAGGGAAGTCGCTGGATTCTTTAACCGCAAGGGTCACTTCATCGCCTCTCATCAACTTACGCTGGACGAGATTGAGGAGCGCGGCAGGGAGATAAATGACCCACGCATCCACTTTGCGCTCGTATGCGCATCCACCAGTTGTCCCAAGCTCCAGAAGTTTGCTTATGACGGCAGGGATCTGGACCTCGAACTTGAACAGGCCGCGCGCAAGTTCCTGGGCGATCCTGCACGAGGAGCCCGCATCGAGCTGCCTGACCGCCTACTCCTGTCCCCGATCTTGAAGTGGTACTCAGGAGATTTCTCTGGCCGAAGTGGTGGATTGGGGCATTTCTTTGCCAGGGTCGAGGCCACCATCTCCGATCGGACGGCGCTTGATTACGTGGCAAAATATGCTGCTCCAGATGTGAAACGCTGGATTGACGAAAAGCGGCCGGTTGTCACCTATTTCGACTACGATTGGTCGCTGAATGCGCAATCCACCCACAAGAGTCCATCCGGAGCCAGTCAATGAAAACCAAAGCGGGCCTTCCTTTTGTTGCGCGGAACGGTGGAGCAAAACACCGCCCACTCCATTCTTATGTATCCGTAATTATCCCCGCGTTGAATGAAGAAATGGCCCTTGCTTTTGTGCTCGATGATTTACCCAGAAGTTCAGTAAATCAAATACTTGTGGTCGATAATGGCAGCACGGATCGGACCCCTGAGGTTGGCCGCTCGCGCGGCGCTACTGTTGTATTGCAACCAGAGCGTGGATATGGGGCCGCTTGCCTTGCGGGCATGGAAGCCATTGAAAGAGAAACCACAATCGTTGTCTTCTTGGATGGCGACTACAGTGACTTCCCCGATGAGTTAGATAAACTGCTCAATCCGATTATCGAAGGTAGCGCTGATATGGTCATCGGCACTCGGACTCAAGGCAGTCTCAGCCGCAGTGTTCTTACTCCGCAGCAGCGCTGGGGGAATTGGCTGGCCACCACCCTCATACGTTTACGTTTTGGTCATCGCTTCACAGATCTGGGACCTTTTCGGGCCATACGCAGAGAAGCGCTGGACAAGCTCGCCATGCGCGACCGAAGCTTTGGATGGACAGCAGAGATGCAGATCAAAGCTGTGCTCGCCGGCTTGAAGATTATCGAAATTCCCGTGCGGTATCGCGCTCGTATCGGAACCTCCAAAATCAGCGGCACCATCAAAGGCGTGATTCTGGCGGGAATCACGATCCTTTACACCATTTTCAAATATTCGGTTTGAGCAGGCAGACAGCAATCATGACCAGCGACGGCATTTTACTAATCTGTTCGTCGAAAGCCCAGAACAAGATCTGGTGGCTTGTGACCCTGCTGGTCCTGAGCGAAGCTGTCTATCTCGCCGTCTTCAAGGTCAGTTTTGTCCACGATAATTCTTTGGCTGTCAGGTTTCTGGCCTTGACCGGCGTGTTGTTCGTCTTGTATGGCGCCGCCTGCCTTTTATCAAGGGAAGGTTTCGGCAGAGAAAGGAATGCGCTGTTTGTCATAGCGGCTGGAGCTTTGCTCTTTCGCGTCACGTTGTTGGGGGTCGGCGTCAACTCTCATCCCGACGCGTTGGGGACTCTGAGGGGCTTGCGTGCAGATGTGCAAGGCGAATCGGTGGCGCATGGGCATTTGTTCTTATTCGACGATGACCTTTGGCGCTACCTGTGGGACGGGCACGTTTCTGCCGCTGGTTTAAACCCTTACCAATATTCCCCCAACGATCCCAACCTGGGCCGACTGTCAGACACGACGCAGGGCCGGCTCTGGAGTGAAATACGCTCTCGGATCAACCACCCAGATCTTCCCACGGTCTATCCACCGTTGGCTCAGTTCGTATTCCGGTTTGCGCATTGGATCGCTCCGGGCAGCATCGTGGTATTCAAGAGCATCGTCTGCCTTCTGGACTTGATGGCGGCGTTGTTCATTGCTCTGACACTGCGCGCCATGAACTGCGCTATGACGGCAGTGGTACTGTACGCCTGGAACCCGCTGGCGATCACCATGATTGCAGGGAGCGGGCACATAGATGCGCTGGCAGCGGCAGCGATAGCTGCCACGATTTATTTTCTGGTGCGCAAGAAGCCGAAGATTGCCGGCATAACTCTTGCCCTCGCAGTTGCCAGTAAGCTTGCCCCGCTCATGCTCCTTTTCCTAATGATAAAACGGCTGCGCTGGAGAGGGACTGCCATGTTTCTGGTGGCGCTCCTTGGTATTTACCTTCCATATTCCAGCGTAGCGTCAGTCTGGAGGAATCTGGGAGTGTATGTTTATCAATGGCAATTCAATTCCGGATGGTTTCATGCTTTGAACTGGCTGCTCAGCTTCATCGCCTCCGACCCCAGTTACGTGGCGAGGGTGGTAAGCGGATCCATAATCCTGACAGTCACTCTTTGGTTGGCTTTGCACGACCGGCAGGGTATTCTCGAACAGTTCCTCTCCTCGGCCGCGACAACGCTGGGCCTCTTCCTCATTGTCAATCCCACTATCATGCCATGGTACGTTGTCTGGCTTTTGCCGTTGGCCGTGATTGCCAGGCAGCAAATCTGGATTTATTTTTCGGCATTAGTCTGCCTGAGTGTCCTCATGATGGTGGATTGGCGGCCTCGTCTTGCGGTGCTCGGGGTAGAGTATGGCGTGTTGCTCATTCTGGCCTGCTGGAAGTGGTACAAGATCCGGGCCGGACAAAACAGATTGGATGCAGGCCAGAAGCAAGGGCAGGCATTCTTTGGGGCCGCTTACGAAAGATAATGACAGATGAAGTTCAGCATGCAACGCTCCGTGCGAACTCCGATATGTGTTCTGCTTTTTATTCTTGCGCTTGTTCATGAGAATTCGCCGCATGAAGTCTGTGCTTCATTGCGCTCACGCGCCTTCAATGCGGCCTCCCGCGCTTTTCAGAAGGGAGTGAATTTCACGGCTGAAGGTCCCGGGGCCTACGGCTCGCAGGAAGCGGCGCACATGCTGGATCGCCTCGCCGACTATGGCGTCAACGTAGTTGCCCTGGTTCCGTTCGGCTTCGAGCGGTTCGATGAAACCAGCATCAGCTTTCCCGGCGTGTGGGAAAGCGACGAACTGATCGCTAAACAAGCAGCCATGGCCCACCAGCGTTCCATGCGAGTGCTTTTGAAACCGCAGATCTGGATACCGCACAAGTTTCCCGGTGATCTGGATTTTCCGCTGGAGAAGGACCGCCTGCGATGGTTTTCGGAATATCGCGGGTTTATCGACCATTACGCTGATCTGGCAACCAGGATTGACGCAGATCTTTTATGTATAGGCGTGGAATTTGTGCACTTGAGTCAGTACGAAAATCAATGGCGCAAAATCATTACTGATGTCCGCCGGCACTATGGCGGCCCTCTGACGTATGCTGCCAACTTTGGCGAAGACTTCGAGCAGGCGCGGTTTTGGGACGCGCTGGACTACATCGGCCTCAATGAGTATTATCCCCTGCCGGACGATTTGTCGACTACAGAGCTGGTGCAGAGAGTTGAGAAAATCCATCGCATGTTCGGCAAGCCTGTCGTCTTTACTGAGGCGGGGTTCCAGAGCCGAAAGGGAACGCATAGTGCTCCATGGGACAAATCGCTTCCAGAGAGATCACTCGACGAGCAGGCACGATGCTATGAGGCGATTTTGAATAGTTTCTACGAAAAACCATGGATCTGGGGAATTTATTGGTGGAAGGTGGGAACAAACGGCTTTGGCGGGCCGGATGACCTGTCTGACACGCCCTGGGGCAAGCCGGCCATGGAAGTAGTGAGAAAATTTTATAAGAGCAGGAAACGTTAATGCCCCACTGCCACTTGCGAAGACTGGGCCAGGACGAGGTTCGTTTCTTCGATCATTGTTTGCAGCATCAGCTCTTTCGAGCTATTCAAAAAAAAGTGTTCTCCTGGAAAAATTCTCAATTTGAAAGATGAGTCTGTGTGCTGTCGCCACGCGTCTAGGCCTTCCACGGTAGTTTCCGGATCTGAAACTCCGCCCAGTGCAATCACAGGGCACTCCAAGGGCGGACCCTCGGTGTAAGCATACGTTTCCGAGATGGCGAAGTCGGCGCGCAGCGTCGGCATGATCAAGAGTTTGAACTCTGGATGCTCCATGACCCCGGATGGAGTTCCGTTCAGCTCCTGGAGTCTTTGCATGAGCGCCGCCTCAGGCAGATCATACGAGATCTTGTTCTCAGGAATATGGGCGGCATTCCTGCCGGCTGCAAAGAACAGCAGAGGTTTCAGTCCAAATCTTCCTTGCAAATTACGGAGAATCTCAAATCCGAGCAGCGCTCCCATGCTGTGTCCGAAAAGGACAAACGGCCGATCAAGATGCGGAAGAATGCTGTCACAAACCGCATGGGCTAAAGACAATAGATCACTCACCGGTTTTTCACGAAAACGGGTTCCCCGTCCGGGTAGTTCGATGGGGCAGACTTCGATCTCGGTCCCAAGAATGGCTGACCAGTCCCGGAAGATCGAAGCGGCACCGCCGGCATAAGGCAGGCAAAACAACCGGACCTTCCGGTGCATATCTTGCTTGCAGAAGGGTAACCACGGGTTGGAGGGATTTGCGCCGTTGGTCATGTTCTATTCGTCCTGCCTATCACAGCTTGCCCAGCAAGGCCGTAGCGATTGTCCGGAGCTGCATGTTGGAAGTGCCCTCATAAATGGCGCCGACCTTGGCGTCTCGATAAAACTTTTCTACTGGATTTCTCTTGATGTAGCCCTGTCCGCCAAAAATTTCGACGGCCCTGGAGGCCACGCGCTCCGCCGTTTCAGATGCAAAATACTTTGCCATGGAAGCAGTGCGAAAGCGTTCCGACGCAGGAGCCTCTGAAGCCTGCAAGCGCGCCGCGTTATAGACGAGCAGGCGAGCCGCTTCAACGTCTGTGGCCATTCGCGCCAGTGAGAAGTGTACTCCTTGGAAGTTCACAATCGCCTGGCCGAATTGCTTTCGCTTGCGGGCATAGTTCAAAGCTGCGTCAAAGGCCCCTTCCGCCAGCCCGCACATCTGCGCGGCAATGCCGATTCGGCCCGTGCCTAAGGTCTCCACCGCGAGCTTGCCCCCTCCGCCAATTTCGCCAAGCACATTATGTACAGGCACAGACACATCTTTCAGAATGAGCTCGCACGTAGAGCTGGCCCGGATGCCGAGTTTGTCTTCCCGCTTCCCGATCATGAGGCCCGGAGAATCGCGTTCCAACAGAAAAACCGTTATGCCTTGCGGCCCCTGGTCAGGAGTCAGGTTGGCAAAAACCAGAAAGAGTTCCGCTTCCGCGGCATTAGTGATCCAGCATTTACGTCCATTTAACACAAAGCCATCGCCGACGCGATCTGCCCGGGTAGTCATGGCAAATGCATCGCTGCCAGACTTCTCTTCGGAAACGGCATACGCGCCGACCATGTTGGTGGCCAGCTTGGGTAAGTAGAACTCTCGCTGACGTGGCGTGGCCCACCGGAGCATCGCGGTGATCACAAGAACGTTGTGGACATGCACGCACACTGACACTCCGCAATCAATTTTTGAAAGCTCCTCAATGGCAAGCACCGTTTCAAAGAATGTCCCTCCACGCCCTCCATATTGTTTAGGGATTTCAATGCCCATAGTTCCGGAAGCGAAAAGGTCACGTAGAAGCGTTGCCGGCATCTCTGCTTGCTCGTCCATTTGCCGGACCAGTGGGCCTACGGTGTTCTGGGCGAAGCCGCGGATCTCGTCACGGAATGCTTGTTCTTCTTCCGGAAGTTTGGTGAGAGCCGAAGGGCCGTGAAGCGTTTGCTCCGTCGCGCTGGCCGCCCTCACAAACCACCTCCCGTTGACTTGCCCAGGAGGCCGAGAAATTTATCCAGCTCTTCCTGGCTCACTTCTGCCTCCGGAAAATCGGAAGCCAAATATGCACCGCCCTCTGATGCTTGGCAATGCCGGATCAGATTTTGCAGATTGTCGCAGAACACGTCAGAGAGTTTTTGAATGGTGGAACCTTGATGCTTCCGCGGGTCAAAAGTCCAGCGCATCTCCAGGCAGCCTTGTGTGACTGTGCAGTGCAGTTGCAACGGATGCGGGAACACCGTGGTTGTCTTGGCTGGTTCTCTGCCATCGAACTGCGAGAAGTATTCCAGCGGCGACGCATACGGACCCAGAAAATCGAGGTAACTGAAGAGGATCCGCGATTTGCCAAGCCCCGAATTCTGATCTCGGCGGAGCTGCTCCTTTACGGACTTTAATGCGCTGTCGTGATCATAAGCATCCTTCAGATTGAGCTCCAGCGAAGAGAGCGCAGTGAAACATCCAACAGACCGCTGGAAATCCAGGCCTATGGCATTCAACTTCCGGCCATTGTCTTCCATATCGAGCGCCAACGAAGGTGTGCCCGCTTGTGATATAAAAGTTTGCGCCAGCGCAGTTACCAGGATCTCCTGGATTCTGATGTTGTAAACGAGAAGAGCTTGTCCCAGCAGCACTTTCGATTGTTCGGCGTCCAGACAAGAAGAAAACGTGGTGAATGAAGGCTGCCTCGACTGTCCTTCAAGAGAGGGCGCAATCTGATCTTTGACAGTCTCCGCCCATTGTTGGAAGGATGCGGTCTTGTGCGGCAGTTGCATCGGTACCCCGCGGCTGAGTTGGCCGTAGGCCGTGGACAGGTCATGGAGCAATATGCTCCATGAGTGTTGATCTGCCAGGAGTTCATGGATGAGCCAGACAAGGAGCGGACGGTCCTGCTCGATATAACCCAGGGCCAACGGGGCGTTCGAGAGGTCCAAATGTCCCTGCAACTCTTCAATCGCAGAATCCAAAGCAAGAGTGAGGCCTGCTTCAAATCTGGTTATGCTAATGATCTGGTCTTCCGGGGCATGAGTTTGCTGCCATCGACCATCACGCTTGTGATAACGGAGACGCAAGGCATCGTGGTGCTGCTGGAGGTGGCGGAAGGACCGCTCCAACAAAGAAGAATCCAGAGGAGATGCAGCTTGGAGCACCAGAACCTGCGCTGCCCGGTTGAACCTTGGGTCGCCGGTCAAGATCCAGCGCTGAAATGGTGTAAGCGGGGCGTCACCAGTCACGGGTCCGTGATGAGCGCCACCGGCAATCGTGCGCACGACCGCCACAAGCTCGGCTATGGTCTGATGTTCAAAAATCTGTTGTGGCGTGATGTCAATGCCTTGCTCTCGGGCGCGGTTGATGATCTGAATTCCAAGGATCGAATCGCCGCCCATTTCAAAGAAGTTGGTATGGATTCCAGCGTCTGGCACCGCCAGAACAGAGGCATAGATGGTCTTTAGTTTTTCGGTCAACGTAGTCGAGAAAGCGATGGTGATATCAGATTCGAGCACCGCGTCCGGAAGGGGAAGAGCCCTGCGATCCACTTTTCCATTGGACGATAGCGGCAACTCATCCAACATGAGTATGTCCGCGGGGATCATGTATTCGGGAAGTTTTGCGCTAATGAACTCACGTAGTTCGGTAATGTCCGGCACGCTTTCCCTAGAGTTTGGAACGACATAACCCACGAGTCGCCTGTGGGACCTGTCCTTCCCCTGGGCGGTGACGAGGGCTGTGCGGACCAGAGGATGCTGGGTGAGAGCGGCTTCAATCTCTCCCAGTTCAATGCGGTGGCCATGCACCTTGACCTGAAAGTCCTCGCGCCCTAGAAACTCGATGTTGCCGTCGGG
>DASXCL010000165.1:0-15857 GCA_036491195.1 Candidatus Angelobacter sp. | reverse complement strand
GGCAGAAAGGTTGAGGCTTTCAGGGAGCAGGACCGGCAGGCCAACGGATTTCTGCGCCGCTGCGCAGGCTTGGATATACTTAAAAGTTTGGGCCATGGATCTAATTGTTTTTAAAGATGGCGAGACAAAAAAATAACGGGCTGAGCGGCAGGCCGGTGCTGGTGATCGTGGTGCTGGTTGTGGTCGTGGTGCTGCTTTTTACCGCATTCAACCGCCGTCACACAGTCACGCCCGTGCGCGCGGAAAAAGTGGTACGCCAGGAAATCGCCAGCGTGATCTCCACGAACGGCAAAATCGAGCCAGTTGACAGTTTTGAGGCGCATGCTCCAGCGCCGGCCACGGTGAACAAGGTGCTAGTGGCGGAAGGCGACCACGTGAAAGTGGGCCAGTTGCTGGTGCAACTGGACGATGCCGATGCCCGTGCCCAGGCCGCCAGGGCGCTGGCACAGCTACGATCGGCGGAAGCGGCGCTGAGCGGCATTAAAGCCGGGGGAACGCAGGAAGAAGTACTGACGCTACGCTCAGACCTGATCAAAGCGCAGGCGGAGCGCGACGACGCGCAACGCAACCTTGTGGCCATACAAAAACTGCGGCAGACCGGCGCCGCGTCGCCAGCCGAAGTGGAAGGCGCGCAGAGCCGGCAGAAGAAGGCGGAGGCGGACGTAGAGCTGCTGCAATCGAAATTAAAGGCGCGTTTCTCCTCGCCCGAGGTGGCCAAGGTGGAAGCGTCCGCGGCCGAAGCGCGCGCGGCTTACGCCGCGGCGCAGGACGTGCTTCACCATTCCAACGTGACGGCGCCATTCGCGGGAACGGTATATCAGCTCCCGGTAAAACGCGGGTCGTATGTAAATGGCGGAGAGTTGCTGGTACAGGTGGCAAACCTGGACAAAGTGAGAGTGCGGGCTTTTGTGGACGAGCCGGAAATCGGACGGCTGGCCAAAGGCCAGAAAGTGGAAGTAAAGTGGGACGCTACGCCGGGACGCACGTGGGAAGGAACGCTCACGCGGGTGCCCACGTCCGTAACGATGGTGGGAACGCGCACGGTGGGCGAAATTACTTCTGAGATCGACAATACAGACCGCAAGCTGTTGCCGAACGTGAACGTCAATGTGAGCATCATTTCCGCGCGGCACGACAATGCATTGACGGTATCGCGCGAAGCGGTGCATGACCTGGACGGCAAGCGCTATGTCTACAAAATTGAAGAGGACAAGATCCATGCGCAGGAAGTGCAGACAGGTTTGTCCAGCCTTACCCGCGTGGAAGTGGTGAAAGGGATCCAGGAAGGGGCGCAGATAGCGCTTGGCGCCATCAACGCGCAGCCGCTGCGCAATGGAATGGATATCAAGGTGGTTGAGCGTTGAGAGTCCTGTTCCGGTTGGCAGTTTTGTTTTTCTTTGCGTTTAGCGCAGCAGCAGGAGCGGACGCCGACGCCGCGGCGTTGCTGAAAGCGGGCCAGGCAGACCGGGCGCTGCACCAGTTGAATGTCACGATCGCGCACGATCCCAAGGACGCGCGGGCCTACAACCTGCTCTGCCGCGTTTACTACCAGCTTGAATTGTGGGACAACTCCGTCCACATGGCGGAGAAAGCGCTGGCCCTGGACCCGCAAAACAGCGTGTATCACTTGTGGCTGGGACGCGCCATGGGCCGCAAAGCGGAAGACGCCAATCCTTTCACGGCGTTTGGGCTGGCGCGCAAAGTGAAAGCCGAATTCGAGCGCGCGGTGGCGCTGGATGCCGACAACCTGCCGGCACGTTCCGATCTGAGCGATTTCTACCTGGAAGCCCCGGGATTTCTGGGCGGCGACAAAAACAAAGCGCGGCAACAAGCCGATTACGTAGCCAAACATGACCGGGCCCTGGCCAACTATATTTACGCCCGCGTGGAAGAGAAGCAGGGCAACACCGCCGCGGAAGCCGAGTACAAGAAAGCGATTGCGGCCAGCAACGCCCCAGGACGCTATTGGGTTGAGCTGGCGCATTTTTACCGGCGCACGGGAAGGCTCGCGGACATGGAAACGGCAATCAACCAATCGGTGGTGACGGCGCGATCGGGCGATCCGACCGAATTCGACTCAGCCGCGCTGCTACTGCATTCCGGGCGAAACTATGCCGGCGTGGCGCAAATTTTGCGCCACTACGTTTCCCAGGACGATCCATCAGAGGACGGCCCCGCATTTCAGGCCCATTATCTGCTGGGAGTGGTGCTGGAAAAACAGGGCAAGAAAAAAGAAGCGGCGGCCGAGTTCCAGACGGCGCTGCGAATGGCCTCACAGTACCGCCCGGCGCAGGATGCGCTGGCGCGCGTTTCCCGATAGAATCACGTCTTTCCACATCATCCATCCAATATCGTGCAGGTGAAAAAATGAAATTGCATGCCCGTATCATTCTGGTTGCAGCCTGGATCGTGGCGACTCCGGCAACGCTGCTCGCGCAAGATTCGTCTCCCGCCAAGGATAGGCCGCTGGCATTCCGCACCGCAATCGAACTGGCGATCAAGAACAGCGCCACAACGGGGCTCGCCCAGGCTGACCTGCAACGGTCACGGGCGCTGGTTTCGCAGACGCACAATGCGTTCTTGCCGCAGATGGTGCTGGGCTCGGGACTGGGCGGATCGTATGGATTCCCGCTAAGCCTGGAAGGCGCTGCGCCCTCAATCTTCAACGTGAATTTTCAGGGGGACCTGATTAATCTGGCACAGCGCAATTACGTGAAGGCGGCTAAGAGCGACGTGGACGTCACCAAGGCGCAGAACGCTGACCGTCGCAATGACGTGATTATGGAAACGGCGATGGATTACGTGCAGCTTGACCTGCTGGATTCGTCACTGACGATCCAGAAAGAGCAGCAAGAAGGGGCAAAGAAGTTCCAGGATATTGTGGCGCAACGCATCGAGGCCGGGCTTGACAGCCAGGTGGAAGCGACGCGCGCCAAACTTGTAGGCGCGCGGACCAGATTGGATATCGCGCAGACACAGGCGGCGGCCGACCAACTGCGTCTCAGGTTGTCCCAACTCACGGGCCTGCCTGTAACGGCGATACAAACGTCAACGGAAACTATTCCGCAGATGCCGGCTGTCGCCCAGGATGAAGACCTGGCGGGCGAAGCGCTGAAGAACAATCCGGTGGTGAAAGTGGCGGATGCGGCGGCGCAGGCCAAGGAATTCCGCGCGCGGGCGGAGCGCAAGCAGCTCTATCCGGCGGTGGATTTTGTAGGGCAGTATGCCGTGCTGGCGCGCTTCAACAATTACGACCAGTTCTTTCAAAAATTTCAACGGCACAACTTGACCGCTGGCGTGGCGATCCGATTCCCTTTCTTCAATCCGGTGCAGCGCTCCGCGGCCGAGGCCGCGAAAGCCGACGCTGCCAAGTCACTGAAAGAAGCCCAAAGCGTGAAGGAACAGGTAAGCACGGACACGTTGAAGCTACAACGATCAGTAGAGCAACTGGCCGCAGCGCGTGAAGTAGCGCAGCTGGAACATCAACTGGCACAATCAGATATTGACGCCACGCATGCGAAGATCGAAAGCGGCACAGCCAGCATTAAGGATGAAGAGAACGCACGCGTAGCCGAACATGAACGCTACACCGCTTATCTCAACTCCAGCTTTGAACTGGACCGCGCACAGATACAGTTGATGCGCCAGATCGGACAGCTGGAAGGGTGGGCGCTGGGGCCGCCGAATCGGTAAGCCGTTTACAGTTAAATTACGACTCAAAATGTTCCTTCACCTTTACGGTTTCGCCGGCCAGAGACGCTCCGGCTTCCAGCGCGAGAAAACGCACGCGTCCACTGGCGACGGCCCGGCCTTCGGCGTCAGTGACGGTGGCTTCCCAGACCTGTGTGCGGCGGCCGCGCATCAGCGGTCGAGCAGCGGCGCGCAGCTTCCCTTCCCGCACCGCGTTCAGGAACGACGTATGGTTCTCCAGTCCAACCACGGATTGTCCCCGCGGCAGCGCAGCCAAAGCGGCGCCAACAGAAGTAACGGTCTCAATCAACCCGGAGTGCATGCCGCCGTGCACGATTCCATATGCCTGATGATGATGCGCCCCAATCTCCACTTCGGCGATCACTTCGTCCGCGGTGGCGCGCACAAAGTGGATGCCCATGGCTTCGTTCCAGCCGCGGCGCGCGGTGTTGAGAGCGGAAGCAAAGTTGCCGTCAGCAGTGGCAGTGAGTCCGGATCGAGTGGTCATAGCGGTACATTCTAATTCTTTCGGGATCGTGGACTACCAAAACAACGGCAACGCACTTCACGATTTCTTCTTCGCTTTGCCGCGCAGGCGCTCGTATTTCAGAGAGACCAGGCCTTTGGAGAAGCTCTTGTTTTCCATCAGCTTGAAGTTGCGCTGGGGAAAGCCTCCGGGAAAAAGCGGAATGCCCGCTCCCAGCAGCACCGGCGCCATGCCGATATGGATTTCATCGACCAGGTCGGCTTTCAGGAAGTCGCGAGCAACCTCGCCGCCGCCCATCAGCCATATGTCCTTGCCTTTGCGTTTGCGAATTTCCTTCACCAGTTCCTTCGCCGACTGGCGCGTGAAGGTCACGCCACCGCGCTCGCCGGCCTGCAGCGTGCGCGAGAGAACGTAACTTTTCATCTTCGATCCAAAACTGCCTCCACCCTCGGACCTGGATACGTCATAGGTCTTGCGGCCCATGATGCCGGTATCGATCGAAGCGTTGAAGGCCGCGAACTCCTGCATAAAATCGCCGGGCATGAAAAGAAAATCGAACGTGCCGTCAGGCCGGGCGATATATCCGTCAATGCTTATCCCAAGAGCGAGAATGATTTTGCGCATGGCTCTGAATGTTACTCCAGATAACAAATACCAAAAGACTGGTCGCCGCATTCAGAGCATCGGCCGCCTGACTGTTGCGGCGTGATCACCATGGGATATTCGCATGCGCTGCAGGTCTCCCACGGCGAAATCTGCTGCGCCGTGAAACCATAACGCTGGCGCAGAACTCTGTCCGCTTCCGCGACGATCTGCTTGCATTCCGCCGCGCTCAGAAGTTCATGCTTCGACGCCCAGGCTTTGCGATCGGCATAGTCCGGGAACTTTGGCGCTTCTCCCCATTGCCATGAAGGATCGGCAGCGTTGCGGCTGCGGCCGAGCAGATGCATATGAACGCGGCGATGCTCAGGCCCAGTCTTAGGGCCGCGAGAACCAGGGCCGCGAGGCTCGGCAGCGAAATTCAGCGCCCAGTTGCCCGCGTCAAAGTAATTGATGCACCCGCGGTCAAGTTGCGGCAGGGTGCGCAACATGGCCTGCCCGGCGGTCGCAACCAGAAACGACCACTGCGTAAGTTCGACGGGCGTGAGTTCTCCTCGTTCCCAGACCTCACGCGGCGGCAGCACCAGCAGGTTGCCGCCATCTTCAGCACTCACCAGAGCTGCGCCTTTTTCCGGCAGCGCCAGATGTCCTCCGCGGCAGGTAAAAAGTGTCCGTCCCAAAGAGTACTCCCTCAAAAGCAAGAGTAGCAGGCGCGGATAAAAGCGGCAGCTCCGGCGTGCAGCTCTGCTGAGTGCAACTCTGCTCGTGCAGCTCTGCTATTCCAGCTCTGCTCCGGTGTTGAGGCGCAACTCGCAGTTGTGCGGCAGCATCTCTTTTTTAAGAGAAGGCTACCAGGAAGGCTACACTATGAAACGTACCATGTTATTCGCCACCATGCTTTTGGGACTGGCCGCGGTCAGCGCCCAGGCACAACAGAATCTCCCCTCGGGCACGGAAATCAAAGTAAGAACAGACACGGCCATTCCGGCCAAACCAGCGGCAGACTCCCGCTACAGCGCCAGCGTGAGCGACGACGTGAAAGACGCATCGGGCAACGTGCTCATCCCTCGCGGCTCGCGCGCGCGCCTGGTTGCCGTTCCGTCCAATGACGGCAAAGACACCACCCTTGACCTGCGCTCCGTAACCGTCAACGGCACACCGTACCTTATCCAGGCAGCGGGGGCCGGCAGCGGCACTCCCGGCGGACTGGGCGCGAACAAGCGCACTGGAATGTACGTGGGCGGCGGCGCAGCAGTAGGCGCATTGCTGGGCGCACTGATGGGCGGCGGTAAAGGCGCAGCCATCGGAGCGGTCCTGGGCGGCGGCGCCGGCGCGGGCACTCAGGTGCTGACCGGCAAGAAACAGGAACTGCCGGCTGAAACTCAGCTCAGCTACAAGCTGGCCACCAACGCGGAAATGCGGCCGATCACCAGAAACAATTCGCAAGGGACATCGAACCCACAGAAGTAACCAAGAGATAAGTCTTCACCGGACCCGGCGCGCGATGCGCCGGGTTTTGTTTTTGCGTGAAAGCCCTGTTTCGATCCCCGACCACTAACTCCCTTCCTTGCGCCGCAGGCCGGGATCCGTGAGCGCGTGAGCGACCCAGCCCCAAGGCGAAACAGCCTAGCCCGAGCCCTGGGGCCAGGACGTTTAGAAATAACTGTTACGCCGGCGCGGAAGCAGCAGGGGCAACTCTCCGTGGTGGTTGCCTGACGCAAGGGCAGGCCAGGCACCTTGCGGTCCAAGAAAACACGAGGGGTCGGATCAGAATTCCATAAAGTGAGAAGCACAGCGAGGGCGGCTGTGCTCCAACTAAGTCAGTTTTTACTATCCTGAAGGTGTCCCGAACAATGCCGACCCGGTCATTGCCGTTCGGAATCGTATTCTCCAGTTTCGACATCGCGCTTCTCTCATCATCGACAGCGGTCTTGTGTCATACTGGGCGACAATGCACCATGCCCGATCACTGCGGGCTGATTGCCCCAATTCCCCATGATGAAGGGGTAAAATTTCAACCGGTAGATGCTGGTAGTTGCTTATGATTTGTCGGTATTGCGGTCACAAGACAGGGTGGTTCACAGACGTACACCAAGAGTGTCTAAACAAAGAAAAGGTGCAGCAGGCGAATGAGAAAGCGCGGCGGGACATGGAAAAACTGCGGCGGGAAGCGGAAGAAGAGGCCCAGTGGCAAAACCTTTTGCCAAAGTTTTACGAAATTGCTGAACGTAAGATATTCATTGATGAATATGGCATCGAGAACTGGGACAGCGTGTTGAAAGAGATGAAGAAGGTGTTATTGAAAATCGCAGAAAGAAACGGAGAAAGCCCAAGGACGATAGCCAGTATCAAAAATCTATTCCTCATAGGGGCACCCGTTACTGGCATACCATTCAGTTATGTATCGCGGTACTCACAGATGGAGTCAGGATTTAGGCAGTATCACGAGAGCCACAAGGCACGCGGCAAAGATCTCGACTTTAACGCGCAATCTGGGACGGAGTTTGAAACTCATCTCGCAGGAGTGTTGAAGCAAGAGGGTTTTGAAGATATTTGTGGAACCCCGAAGACGGGAGATCAGGGCGCAGATCTGATCGTGAAGAAGAATGGCAGGAAAATTGCGATTCAAGCGAAACGTTATAAGGGATCGGTGGGAAATCAGGCGGTTCAGGAAATCGTGGCAGCAGTGAAGTTCTACGGTGCAGATGAGGGTTGGGTAATCACCAGCGGTACGTTCACTCCTTCCGCAAAGGCTCTCGCCCAACGCAATGGCGTCAGGCTAATAGATGGCGTTGCTCTCAAGCGTAGGGAGTTTGCATGCCTCAGCTAGGGGAAAAACGGTTTACCCCGCTCCCCCGGCGCAAAACCAGCCTTGTGGTAGAAAAGGGCAAAAACTTTGGCGCTAGGATTCCATTTCGCCTTCGATTCGCCAGAAAAACGGAACGTAAACATGTATTCACCAAACGCTTAACTCACATTTTCGACGCGCCCACCTGCCACAACCGCCCGGCATCTAATCAACAAATAACAAAGAGAAACAAAAAAATATCAGGGGCGTGCAGAATGCATCCGCATTGCCCGGAAGGATGGGGAAGAATGAAGATTCACAAGGGTATGCGTATTTTGAGTTCGATGTTACTGATGGGCGCGCTGGCTGCGCCGCTGGGAATACAGGCGCAGGAACGCGACGAACACCACGATCGCGACGACCGCGACAAAAACCAGCGCATTTACGACCGCGACCACAAGGACTATCACAACTGGAATGACGACGAGGACCGCAACTACCGCCAGTGGTACAGCCAGAAATATAACGGCCGGGAATATCGCGAATACAGCCGGCTGAACAAGCGCGACCAGAGCGCGTATTGGAACTGGCGCCATCAGCACGGCGACAACGACGACCACCACGACAACGATCATCACGACCGCGATCATCGCTAGAACGAAGACCGCGTCTTATTTAAAAAGACCACGGCTTAAAACAACAAAAGTCCTGAGTGCGAACTCCGGGCTTTTTATTTTGCCGACTTTTTATTCGCGGCTTTTTATTTTGCCGCCCTGGCGGTCTTTGCGCCAGCAGTCTTCGCGGCGGCGATGCGGGCGTTGTCGGCGGTCTTGGCGGGATGTTTGCCGACGGCCCCGGCCGGCATATTGAGCGACGCTTTGAGAGCGCGGTTTCTTTCCCGCTTGGCGGCTTGCGATCGGTTCCGCGTGTTTTCGCGGGCATTGAGTTTCGGCATGGGTGGCGCTCCCTTATATTCAATATCGAAATGGTCTTAAGTATCTGCTTACATCCTACGCCGAGAATTGCCAAAATCGCCGGAATTGCCAAAAATTGACAAAGTAAAGTGGAGCGCAAGCGCTCTCGCCTGCGGAATTCGTCGACGGTGCCAGGAGCTTCTTTGATATGCCAGAATAGTCATGAATGCCGGGCCGACTCTGCCAGCTCTGGGACCAGGAAGAATTCCGCCGCAGCTTTGTGGCGGCGCTGCGGGGATGGAACAGCGCGCTCGATGCGGGTTGGCCAGAACGGCTGCGCGCCGCAGGCCTGCTGAAGCAGATATTCGACCGCTATGATTCCTCTTCGCCGGCCAATCGTCGATCGGCGGAAGCGAGGGATGGTTCAGAGCACGCGGCGGAGCATGGTGCAGCACATCCACTGTCGCCGGAAACGCCGTCGCAAACGCTCGACCGCCTGCTGGACTTCCCTTCGCGCCGGCTGGCCGTCTATGGCAGCCTGGCGCCGGGCAAGAAGAACCATCACGTGATCGCCGGGATCAATGGAAGCTGGCGCAAGGCGGTGCTGCACGGATCGTTGCGCAATGAAGGATGGGGCGCCGGTGAAGGCTTCCCCGGCTTTCTCTGGGACGGCACGAACATGGCGGTGGCCGCGCAGGTTTTCTCGTCGGCCGACCTGCCGCATTACTGGACGATGCTGGACGAGTTTGAAGGCGAAGAATACCGGCGGATCCTGGCGCCGGCGGATATTGCAGGCGGCGAGATGGAGATTTGCAACGTGTACGCGCTGGCGAAGAGCTGAGCGGCAATGGTGAACTGAGGTCAAACAATGTCGACCCGCGGACGAATTCACAGGCGAGTCCGGCTTGCGCGCCGAGCCCAGTACGGCAGGAGCTTAAAGGATAAGAATAATGGTCATTCGGAGCAAAATCGAACGGTTTGGAGCGCAGCGACAGGAACGAGGTCACGCCGCCTAATGCGCCATTCGACCATTGGCCTACCGCTTGTAACCGCTTGGATTCTCTGGGCTTTAGGTCGCAGTAAAGGATGCTAATATAACTATCAGGACAGACATGCCATTAAAAACATTATTCCTGAATCCTCCGTCGTTTGAGAACTTTGACGGTGGCGCCAGCTCGCGCTGGCCTGCCACCCGCGAGATTGAGTCGTACTGGTATCCGGTATGGCTGGCGTATCCGGCTGGAATGCTAGAGGGCTCGCGGTTGCTGGACGCGCCGCCGCACCATGTCTCGGCGGAAGAGACGATTGAGCTGGGCAAACAGTATGAGTTCCTGGTGCTGTTTACGTCCACGCCGGGGTTCCCCGGCGACATCAAGCTGGTCACCAAGATGAAAGAAGCGAATCCCAAGCTGAAGATAGCGTTTGTGGGACCGCATGTGACCACGCTGCCGGAGCGGTCGTTGAATGAGTGCCAGGCCATCGACTTTGTCTGCCGTCGCGAGTTTGATTACTCCGTGGTGGAGTACGCGAATGGCAAGCCGCTGAGTGAGATTATCGGGATTTCGTATCGCGACGCCAGCGGGAAAGTGGTCCACAACGCCGATCGCCCGGACGTGATGGACCTGGATTCCCTGCCGGACGTGGTTGATGTGTATTACAGAGATATGGACGTGCGGCGGTATAACGTGCCGTTCCTGCTCTATCCGTTCGTCGCTCTTTACACGACGCGCGGCTGCCCAGCGCAGTGCACTTTCTGTCTGTGGCCGCAGACTTTAAGCGGCCATCCCTGGCGCAAGCGCTCCACTGACGCAGTCGCCCGCGAGATGGCCAAAGCCAAAGAATACTGGCCGTATGTGAAAGAATATTTCTTTGACGACGACACCTTCAACATTCAGAAGGCGCGCACCGTTGAGCTTTGCGGCAAGCTGAAGCCGCTGAACATGACGTGGTCCTGCACGTCGCGCGTCACTACCGACTACGAAACCCTGAAAGCCCAGAAAGAAGCTGGATGCCGGCTGCTGATAGTGGGATACGAGTCGGGCGATCCGCAGATTCTGAAGAACATCAAGAAGGGCGCCACCGTAGAACGCGCGCGCCAGTTCACCAAGGACACCAAAAAGCTCGGTTTGAAAGTCCATGGCGACTTCATCCTTGGACTTCCCGGCGAAAGCCGCGAATCCATCCGCCGCACCATTGACTTCGCCAAAGAGCTCGACGTGGAAACCATTCAGGTTTCCATCGCCCACGCTTATCCCGGGACTGAGATGTACGACTTCGCCAAGAAAAACGGCTTCATCGTCGGCACGGAGCGCATGGTTGACGACGGCGGACATCAGGTCGCGCAAATCGAATATCCTGGCCTGCCGCGTGAGCACGTAATGGAAATGGTCCACAAGTTTTACGACGAATACTATTTCCGTCCCAAGGCTGTCTTCCGCATCGTACGAAAAGCGGTCTTCAACGGTGAAGAGCGTCAGCGCCTGTATAAGGAAGCCAAGTCGTTCATGAAGCTGCGCTCCGCGCGCAACAAAGCCACTAAAGACATGGTGGCGGCAAAGCACGCTGCGGAAAAGACCCGCAGAGCTGAAGTCGCCGGAGACTAGCGGCCGGCGCATCGAACCGGCCAGTAGCTTGAGGTCGCCATGTTTGTACAAGACAAAGTCGGCAGGGCCCGGATGATCGGGTATGGAATCGGACTGGCCGTTTTTATCGTGGTTGCAGTTTGGCAATTCCTGGTGAAATAAAAATCCAAGAGTCAACCGCGCATCCACGCGGCTGTAGGCGGACCTCCGAAGTGAAGCTCAAGAAAATCTTCATCTATGCGGCTATTGCCTGCTGCAACGGCGCCGGCGACGTCCTGCTGAAACGCGGCATGGACAACCTCGGTGAAATTCAGCTCAGCCACTGGACCCACATCTTCAACGCTTTTATCGATCCCTGGGTGATTCTCGGAATTGTCTGCCTGGCGGGTTTTTTTTATTCTTATCTCACCGCGCTTTCCTGGGCCGACCTCACGTATGTTCTTCCCGCGTCCGCCTTTGGCTATGTGGTCACCGCTTTCCTCTCTCGATTTTTCCTGCATGAGGCTGTCAGCCCGTGGCGATGGACCGGCGTCCTGCTAATCACTTGCGGCGTGGGCCTGGTCGCGCGCGGACCATCTCTTACGGAGCGGCGCAAAAAAGATGCGACTCTGCCCGCCGTCAAGGAGCAACATGAGCTCGCTTAAGCTGTGGATCGCCATCGGAATGCTGGTCATGGCTTCCAGCAGCGGCGACGTATTGCTCTCCGCCGCCATGAAGCGCATTGGCGACCTCGATCAGATTCGCATAGCAAATGGCCTGCTGGGAGTGATTGGCCATGTAGTCCGCGAGAAGCTTTTTCTTCTCGGACTATGCTGCCTCATCTTCAGCTTCTTCTGCCTGCTCACCGCGCTCTCCTGGGGCGACGCCAGCCTGGTCGCGCCCGCTTCCGCATCGCTTACTTACATCTGCTCGGCCATCCTGGCAAAATTTCTGCTGCATGAAAACGTCGACCGCCGCCGCTGGATCGCAGCCGCGCTGGTTTGTGTGGGCGTGCTGCTGCTGAGGAAGTAATTTCCTATCCCGAGCGCAGCGAAGGATCCCTATTGACTTGCAGAGCCAACTCTCAGCTAGTGTTCGGCTAGAAAATCCTGCAGCAAGCGATGAAACACAGCCACAGTCGGCTTCCAGTCACCCTGCATCGCCTTGGCTCCTGCTTGTCCGTAACTTGCATTCGGCCTTGGACGCAACCGGATAAACGGCGGCAAACCATAACGCAACGCCAGACTGTTGGCCCACAGCCGCGCCGTTCGTCCGTTGCCGTTGGCAAATGGATGGATTCGCACCCACTCGGAATGCGCCCAGGCACAAAGATCAATGATGGCGGCCAGTTGGTCCAGATTGGGTTCTTGTCCGGGTGGCAGCACCTTGTCTAATTCCGCAACCAGTTGTTGGAGCTTGGATTCGAACTGCTTCAATGAATCTGCAACATCCGCCGGATCGACGCCATAATTTGAGCCGACCCGCACGTTCACGCTTTCCAGTCCGGGTTCGCCGCGAAACGCACCGATATACCGCTTGTCGCGAACTTCAAGGTTACGCATGGCAAGGGCTTGCCAGCGCCTGGCTGCTTCCACGGTTGGTTTTTCGCGTTGGTCAGCTGCGGCCGCAATTTCTGCCAGAATCTCTGTGAGGTTTGCCCTGAGTTGCGGGCTGTCTCTCTCCCAGTCAGGCACCTAGAATGTCCCGGATCTTGCTCTGAACCGGCCCGGCCGCCTTGGCGTCATCAGACTGGAATTCAACGATCTCGCCTTCAAGCGGATCTTCCAGCATTGCTTCCGCTTCCACAAACTTGCCCATTGCTTTACGAAAGCCCGGGTCCTTTTTGCGATAGGCTCGCAGGCTGGCCAGATGCGCTTCCAGACTGCGCTCTTTCCTACCTCGCTGGCGCAGATAGCCCTTGATGGCCTCGATCAGAAGCTGATTCATCGGACGTCTCTCGATTCGACTGAGATTTTCCAATGCAGTACGCTCTTCTGCGTCGATTCTGAGTGTAAAGGCGGTTCTGCCCATGTCCTTAGCTTATCGCCTATTGGAAATGATGTCAATATTGATTTTTGACATCACTGAGCTGTCTACGACCCTTCCTTCTGAAAATGCCTCAACACTGCTTCCGTCTGGCTCTTCGTCAGCACTGCGCCCAGCGCCGCGGCGTCTGCCTGCTGCACAGCGCGGACGCTGCCAAAATGCTGGAGCAATCTCTGCCGCGTGCGTTCTCCCACGCCGGGAATCTCCAGCAATTCGGATTTGCGGTCACGCATCTGCCGGCGCTTGCGATGGAACGTGACGGCAAACCGATGCGATTCGTCGCGCACCATCTGCACCAGATGCAGCACCGGAGAGTGGCGGTCGAGCACCACAGGATCATCCTCCTGGCCAAAAACGTAAATGATCTCTTCTTTTTTCGCGATCGCCGCCAGCGGCTGGTTGGTAATGCCCAGCTCTTCCAGCGATTGCGCCGCGGCGTGAAGCTGCCCCAAGCCGCCATCGATCAATACCAGGCTGGGGAAGGTCTGGTTCTCGTCGCGCAGGCGCTTATAGCGGCGCGTGACCACCTCGCGCATCGACGCAAAGTCGTCCACGCCCGTCACCGTCCGCACAATGAACTTGCGATATTCGCTCTTGTTCATCTTGCCGTCTTCCCAGACCACCATGGACGCAACGGTTTCCGCGCCCTGTATGTGCGAAATATCAAAGCACTCAATGCGCTTGGGGCTATCCGGCAAGCCCAGCGCATCCTGCAACGCTTCCTGGACGGCCTTGGCTTGCGGTTTCATTACGCGGAAGCGCTGATCAAAAGACTGCTTCGCATTCTGCGCCGCCAGGTCGATCAGAGACCGTTTCTCCCCGCGTTGCGGAACCAGTATCTCCACCTTGCTGCCGCGCTTTTCTGACAGCAACTCTTCCAGCTCCGTGCGGTCTTCAAAATCCACCGGCGCAAGGATGTCACGCGGAACGTATTGCTGGTCAATGTAAACCTGCTTCATCAGCGCAGAGAAGAACTCTCCTGGATGAAAAGAAACATTTGGACCGTAGCCGCTCTCGGCTGCGGACAAAGACGAATCAGGACCACAGGCGCCCTCGCCTGTGTTATTCGCAGCCGGGGGCGGCTGCGCTCCAACTTCTTGTAGTGAACCGATCTCCGGCAGCTCTTCCCAGAAAAATTCGCGCCGATCCAGAATTTTCCCACCGCGCAAGTGAAACACATTCACCGCCAGCATGTCGTTTTCATAGTGATAGCCAAAAACGTCCTGGTCATCGCCTTCAGCGGCGGCCATGCGCTGTTTTTCCTGGAGCTGCGCCACCGTTGAAAGCATGTCGCGATACCTTGCCGCACGCTCATACTCCTGCTGCACCGCGGCTTCATCCATGCGTGCGCGCAGTGATTTCGCCAGATCGGTCTGCCGGCCTTCCAGCAAGAGCTGCACATCGTGCACCGCTTCCAGATACGCTTGCGGAGTAGTCAGGTCCTGCACGCACGGTCCCAGGCATCGCTTGATGTAATACTGCAAACACGGCCGCAGATGGTATCGCGTGAGATCGACCTTGCACGAAGGCACCAGAAAGCTGCGGTGGATCAGGTCAACGATCCGGTACGCCAGGTTCCCGGGAAAATACGGGCCATAATAATTGCTGCCATCTTTCCGCAAACGGCGCGTTACATATACGCGGGGAAAACGCTCGCCAAGAGTTAGCTTGATATAGGGATAAGTCTTGTCGTCGCGCAGCAGGATGTTGAAGCGCGGTTTCTTCTGCTTGATCAGGTTGTTCTCAAGCGCCAGCGCTTCTTTGTTGTTATCGACGACGATATATTCGACGTCCACGGCTTCGCGCAGCAGACTGCCGGTTTTGGCATTGGCTTCGCCCACGCCCTCCTGAAAATACGACCGTACCCGGGCGCGCAGGTTCTTGGCCTTGCCTACGTAAATGACCTCGCCTTCGGCGTTTTTATATAGGTAAACTCCCGGCTGGAGCGGGATTGTCCGGATTTTCTCTGTCAGATCCATAAGGGGAAAGCTGAGGCTAACTACCTAGATTCTTCCTATAAGGCCCCGGGTGCGTAAAAATTCTACTGTCGGCTACTCCGGCTGGCCTGGAAAGCGCCTGTAAATAACAGTCAACCTATTGATTATAAATCATTTATAATAAGGCAATCTCGCGAACGGCAATGGCATGTGACTTGCTCTTGTTCAGAGTGACTTTATAGGCGGCAACACCCTGCGCCGCGTCGGGTCTTAAGGAGCTTCCCCCATGAATTTGAAATCGAGCCTTTTGGTTCTGCTAGCTGGCACATCTCTGATGGTCGCCACTGGTTGCACAACAAAGAACTATGTGCGCAAGCAGACCCAGCCAATCGTCGATAAATCCAACGAACTTGACGCCAGAACGGCCAAGAACAACGCCGCCATTCACGATGTTGATAGCCGCGCAACCGCCGGCATCTCAGGTGCGAACACCAAGGCCGGCGAAGCAGACACCAAGGCGCTGGACGCCCGCAATCGTGCAGACCAGGCCCAGACTCTGGCTACCCAGGCCAACACCCGCGCTGACGCCCTGGCCAACCAGGTCGCCAATCTGGATAATTACCGCCCCGTGGCTGAGACCTCAGTGCATTTCGCCTTCAACAAGGCTGACCTGACCGTCAAAGCCAAGACCGCTCTCGACCAGCTTCTGGCCGAAGTCCCCAACACCAAGGGTTATCTGGTGGTGGTGGAAGGCGATACCGACTCCGTGGGTTCAGCAAAATACAATTACAAGCTGAGTGAGCGTCGCGCTGATGCCGTGGTGCAGTATCTCTC
>DASXCL010000164.1:0-41479 GCA_036491195.1 Candidatus Angelobacter sp. | reverse complement strand
GTCCGATCACAGGGTTCCAGTCTTTCGCCCCCTTGAAATCCATTTGCCACAGTTGATTGGGAGCGCTCCTTTCAAAACGCTGCACCGCAGGTCGATGCCGATCCTGCTCCCGGATCAGATCGTGGCGTGCAAGGATGCGCTGAATCGCGCTGTGGGTCAGTTGCACTTTCTCGCGTTCCAGCACCACCTTCAACTTACGTGCTCCCCAATCCGGATACTGTTTCCGTACCTGGACCACCCGTTCCTCCAACTCCGCCGGAGTTCGCTCCGGACTGTGGTGCGGGCGCCGGCTCACTTCTGCGATCCCGGCTAACCCGCTTTTCTCATAACGCTTCAGCCACAGATATCCTGTGGGCCGGGAGATCTCAAATTCCTGGCACAAGGCGACCAACGGCTTTTCCCGGCGTGCCGCTGCCACTACAAACCCCACACGTTGTTCTCTGACATCCATCGTTTTCCAAGCCATTCCTCTGCTGCTCCTGCGCTCAGCTCGCGCCGGAGTGTAAAGGATGTCCCGGTACATTTTGTAAAGGATGTCATGAATCTGAACAAAAATCGCGCGCGTCGGGGGGCCCGGGACTAACTTGCTGCGCGCCGCACGGAGGTGTGCGTTTTTCCCAGTTCCTCGAAATTTGAAACGCTTGTAGCGCGCCTCTGAGCGCACTGGGCGCGTGCGAGTTTATTGGCAGTAAGATCCTAGTTGAAGGATAGGGGGAGGGGGGTGCCGACAAGGTACAGACCGGTCAGATCCCTGATAGAAGCGCGCCTAATCGCCGGAATCGGGACATGAAAGGACCGGGAGAACGGAAAATGATGACATCAGCACAATCTCGAAATCGAGACATTGGAAATCGGCTTCGGCACCGGGCGTTTCTGGTCAACCTATTGATTCCACAGCCATATTAAAAAGCACACAGAAATACTCTGGCCACGGGCTCTTGCATTGCGTGATAATCTTAAAAGTAGGAAGATGGTAGAAACCATCGATCCTAAAGGGACCCAAAAAGGCGACCAGTGACCCAAATCAAGGAAAAATTCGAAACTCGCAAGCTCCCGATGATGCCCATACGCGATGTGGTCATTTTCCCGTATATGATGACCCCGTTTATCGTGGGCCGCGAGTCCAGCGTGCGCGCCCTGGAAGAGGCCCTGGCCTCCGACCGCAAGATCTTTCTGGCCACCCAGCATGATGCCAGCATTGACGAGCCCAAGCCGCACGAGATTTACCAGGTGGGCACTATCGCCAATATCGTCCAGAACCTGAAGTTGCCCGACGGCAACATCAAGGTGCTGGTAGAAGGCGTGGAGCGCGGCAAAGTACTGAAGCTGACGAACGCCGAGGGCTTTTTTGAGGCCGAAGTGCGCACCGTGAAGTACCCGCCTGAGCCCAGCAAAGTGTTGGAAGCGGCCATGCAGCGCGTGCACACTCTGTTCGACCAATACGTAAAGCTCTGCCAGTCGCTCAATCTTGAGCCGGTGATCATTACCGGCATGACCGATCCCGCCAAATTGAGCGACACAATCGCCCAGAACCTGCAACTATCCATCGAAGAGAAGCAGGAACTTCTGGAAATCTTTGAACCGGCGGAGCGCCTTAATCGCATCGCCGACGTGCTGGATATCGAAATTGAAAAGCTGAACATGGACCGCACCATCCAGACGCGCGTGAAGCGCCAGATGGAACGGGCGCAAAAAGAGTACTACCTCAACGAGAAGATCAAGGCCATCCAGAAGGAGCTGGGCCGCGGCGAAAAGAGCGAGTTCGACGAACTGAAAAAGAAGATCGACACCGCCGGAATGCCCAAGGACGTTCATGAGAAGGCCATCCAGGAGCTGAAAAAGTTGGAAGCCATGCCGCCGATGTCGGCTGAGTCGACGGTTTCACGCAACTATCTGGACTGGCTGCTGGCCGTGCCGTGGAAAAAGAAGTCGAAAGAGATCCGCAACATTGAGCACGCGGAAAAAATCCTGAACCAGGACCACTACGGCCTGGAGAAAATCAAAGACCGCATCCTTGAGTTCCTGGCCGTGCGCCAGTTGGTGAAAAATCCCAAGGGCTCGATCCTCTGCTTTGTTGGCCCTCCGGGCGTTGGCAAAACGTCGCTGGGCATGTCGATTGCGAAAGCCACGGGCCGCAAATTTGTTCGCATGTCCTTGGGCGGCGTGCGCGATGAAGCTGAGATTCGCGGGCATCGCCGGACATATATCGGCGCTCTGCCGGGTCAAATCATTCAGATGATGAAGAAAGCCGGCACCAAGAATCCGGTCTTCATGCTGGACGAAGTGGACAAAATGGCTTCAGACTTCCGCGGCGATCCGTCGTCCGCTTTGCTTGAAGTCCTCGATCCCGAGCAGAACTGGATGTTCCAGGACCATTACCTTGACGTGGAATACGATCTGTCACAGGTGTTTTTTGTCGCCACGGCCAACGTGCTGCATACCATCCCCGCCGCATTGCAAGACCGCATGGAAGTCCTGCGGCTGCACGGCTACACGGAGATGGAAAAGGTGGAGATCGCCAAACAGTTCCTGGTGCGCAAGCAACGCGAGGCCACCGGCCTGACGGAAAAGCAGCTCACGTTCGGCGACGACGCTCTGCGCGAGATCATCCGCTCATATACGCGTGAAGCCGGCGTCCGCAATCTGGAGCGCGAAATCGGAAACATCTCCCGCAAGGTAGCGCGCAAAGTAGTAAAAGACGCCACATACACCGCAGCTTTGACGGCTGAGAAGGTCAACGAATTCCTGGGCGTCACCAAGTTCCGTGACACGCTGGCCAGTGAAAAGAGCGAGATTGGGCTGGTCACCGGCCTGGCGTGGACGGAAGTCGGCGGCTCGATTCTGAGCATTGAAGTCGCCATCGTAGACGGCAAGGGTAAGCTTACCATCACCGGCCAGTTGGGCGACGTGATGCAGGAGTCGGCGCATGCGGCTATGTCTTATGTGCGGTCACGTGCCTTGCGGCTCGGCATTCCCAAGGACTTTTACCGCAACTTCGATATTCACATTCACGTGCCCGAAGGCGCCATCCCTAAAGACGGTCCTTCTGCCGGCATCACCATGGCCACGGCCATCTCCAGCGCGTTGAGCAAGATTCCTGTGCGCCGCGATATTGCCATGACCGGCGAGATCACGCTGCGCGGCAAGGTCCTGCCCATCGGCGGGTTGAAAGAAAAGCTGCTGGCCGCCCTGCGCGCCGGCATTAAAGAGGCGATTATCCCGAAGGAAAACGAAAAGGACCTGGCTGATGTGCCGGAAAATATCCGCGGCCAGATGAAGGTCCACTTCGTGGAAGACATGGACCAGGTCTTGAAAGTTGCCCTGGAAACACCGCTGCCGATCTTCCCCGAGGAAGGAGCGCAGACGATCCCAGCGCCAACCGCCCAGCCGGAGATTTCGAGAGAGAGATATCTGTAGTTTCCGTTCCGTGCCTCCAAACCGCCCGCGTGCTTTTTGCACCGGGCGTTTTTTTCGCCTGTGAAAAAGAAATTTCATCGCGGCGACTCCGAGGCGCGTAGTTGGCAAAAGCATAGACATCGCGCTCTTCTGACGCGATTTGTCCCCTGAAACAAGGCTTAAGGTAATTTTCTCTGTTCTCTCTCAGTTGAATCGCAATGCGACCGAAATCTTTACTTAACCCCTGAGCAGGCAGCATCTCTCTCCAGAGCTGCTGCATCTTTCCAAACAACAGCGCCTCTGAAAGTTCTCCCCTGGAGAGAGCGCAATACGAAGCGAAGGATTCGCCCGTTCCCCACGGACCGTCGTTTGCTGAGGAAGCCACTTCAATGAAATTGCCCGTTGCCGCCACTCTTCGAGTCACGTTCCGACTTTTGTCCACAGCATTGCTTCATCGCCGAAGCGCTGCGATCACCCTTGCCGCTGCTGCGGCAGTGCTTGCGTTCGCCGGTTGCGGAGGCGTGAGCGCGAATACGCCCTCGCCGTCACCGTCGCCGACCCCAAACGTTGGGCCGTCGCCAACTCCCACGCCCACACCGGCCGCACCCAGCACCGTCAACATTCCCACCTGGCACATGGACAACGGTCGCTCCGGGTTGAACGATCATGAAACGCAGCTCACGTCCGCCAACGTGAACGCATCCAGCTTCGGCAAACTCTTTTCTTACCGTGTGGATGGTTATGCCTACGCGCAGCCGCTCTATATCTCAAACCTGCGCGTGAACGGCGCCAGCCATAACATAGTTTTTGTCGCTACGGAAATGGCCAGCGTTTACGCCTTTGACGCCGACAGCTTCGGCGACGGCAGCCCGCTGTGGAAGACTTCACTGTTGCAACCTGGCGAGGTCCCTCAGCCCGGCGGCAATCCCAAGCCGTTTCAGGGACTCACGTCAACTCCCGTGATCGATGCCGGATCCAACACCATGTATCTGGTCTCCGCGCAGAAATCCACCGGCGCTCCGTTTTTCCGTCTCCATGCCATCGACATCACCACTGGCCAGGAGCGTGCGGGAAGTCCGGTGGTGATTCACGCGTCGGTCCCCGGAACCAATGCGGAGTCTGTGAATGGAGTGATCACTCTAACGGTGTCTTGCCTGCAACGCGCGTCGCTCCTGCTCTCACGCGGCACACTGTTCATCGGCTTCTCTGCATGTCCCACGGGCTGGCTGCTTTCCTATGACGCGGCCTCGCTCAGCCAGATCGCAGTCCTCAACATGAGCCCCAACGCCGACGGCTACGGGCAATTCGGTGGCGCGGGCGGCGTCTGGATGGGCGGTGGCGGTCCCGCTGCCGACGATCAAGGCAACGTATACGTCTCCACCGGCAACGGTTTCTATGACGGCGGGACGGAGTGGGGCGATTCAATCCTTAAACTCGACTCCCAACTCCACATCAATGACCACTTCACTCCTTACGATTGGTCCTTCCTGCAATGCCGTGACCTCGACGTTTCTGCCGGCGGCGTAATGCTTATTCCCGGCCAGTCGCAACTGGTCGCCGGAGGGAAGGCGGGAAAAATGTATCTGGTCAACACCGCGAACCTGGGCCAGGTGCAACCCAATGATGCTGGCGCGGCGCAGACGCTTTTCTTCAGCCCCGGCGCGACATCGCAAACATGTGTAACCAACAAGGCAGAAAACGTCACGGGCGAGAAGGGCACAACCAGCTTTTATGGCACTGCTGCCTGGTTTAATGGATCGGTTTTCGTCGGCAACGATCCTGGGCCGGTAAAACAGTTTGTCTTGAACTCCGGGCGCCTCACTGCCGGCGCTGCCACTCCCGAGTCCATTTCGAAAGAGAGCTACGGGACCACTCCTTTTATTTCTTCCAACGGTTCTTCCAATGGCATCGTCTGGATGCTCGACCACGGCCAGCCCATTCAGGACCCCATCGCCTCGTCGCCTGCGCCCGCTATTCTGCGAGCTTACGACGCAACCAACATCACGCGCCTGCTTTACTCGAGCGCGCAAAGCTCTGCGGACGTTCCCGGCTTCGGCATCAAGTTCACTGAGCCCATCGTGGCCAACGGCAAGGTGTTCATCGCTACGGCGCATGATCCCGTAAGCACAGCTTCGCCCCAGGGCGAGCTCGATGTTTACGGCCTGAAGCACTAAACCAAAGCAATGCCCCAATTGGGCCCGTGGAAACGCGGACCCGATTTTTCTTGAGGTGTGGACCCCAAATCGTTTTCGTCGCAACAGCCCTTCCGATTACGCGCGATCACCCGATCTCCGATCTCATACGCTACACTGGTTGTACCGAATGAGATCCATCATCGCCAAATTCCTAACCTCCGCTGCCGACCCGAAGTTCTTTCCTCCGGAAGGTCCGCCGGAATTCGCTTTTCTTGGCCGTTCGAACGTCGGCAAGTCCAGCCTGATTAATTCCCTACTGGGCCAGAAAGTGGCGCACGTAAGTTCCACGCCGGGACGCACCCGTACGATCAATTTCATCGGCATTTACGCCAAGGCCAGCCAGCCGTATCCGGAAATGCTGCTGGTGGACCTGCCGGGCTACGGCTATGCCAAGCTTTCAAAGGAGATCTCTGCCGAGTGGCCGAAATTTATTGAGCCCTACCTGCAGAAGCGCGAAACACTGTCGCTTTCCATCGTGTTGATTGACTCCAACATTCCCGCACAACCGCCGGACCGCCATTTGATTGACTTCCTGCGCAGCGCGGGGCGGGATTTTCTCGTCGTCGCAACCAAGGCCGACAAGCTTTCCGGAAACAAGCTGCGTGCCGCGCTGGCAACGCTGGCCCGCGACCATGACATCGAAACTCTTCTTTCCTACTCGGCCACTACCGGCGATGGACGCGCGGAGTTATGGCGCGAAATCAGGTCCAGAATCGACGATCGACAAATGCGGGGCGCCTAGGCAATGGATCCTTTTGCGCGCAAGATGGTCGTTGGATCATTCGTTTATGGCGGCATGTTGCTGCTGATGTTTGCCGTGTTGACCGTCGTTTATCTGCATACGCGCCCGCGATGCTCTGACCGCGTGGTTGGGGAATCGACAGACCCAGGCAAACAGTGGACCGTTGCAGTTATGGAACGGCGTTGTGGCGCCGAGGCCCCGTTCTTCACTCACCTAAATCTTCGGCCTGCTGGAAAGGACTTGAGCGCCGGCTTCTTTTCTGGCTCGACAACCGAGGGCGAAGTTTTCTTAATCGAACAGGACGCTGCCGGCGCGGGAATTACGCTGCGCTGGAGCCGCGACGGGAAACTGATCGTCGACTGTCCGCGTTGCAGCGCGGCTTTGGTTCGCAAGCATGAGGAACACTGGGGGAGCGTTACGATCAACTACGATTTGAAACAGCATTAGCGGTAAAAAAAGCCGCGTGCCACCAACCCCATTGGCTTTCCCAAGTACCCACTACTAACTACCAAATACCGACCCGTTACCGGCTTCCTGCTTTGCTTTCGCCCGCACGTTGGTGCAGCCACTCCGCCAGTTCCGTTTGCAGTCGCGGCCGTCTTTTTACGCAACCGTCGATATCTTCCTGCGATTGCTTCAGCGTCCGCTCCGCGGAAGGGACTTTGTGTTCGGTGAAGAAGCTCTGGACGTCTTCGTTCATCTCCGCGCTGCAAAATTTCCGTGTGGCATTCACAATCTCCGGCCCGCTGGACATCGTGATTTTCTTTTCTACCGCCGGCCAATGGGTTTTCACCCAGTCCCAGGCAGTTTTCTGGTTGTCGGTATTGGCAAGCTCGCCCGCAATCAGGTGCGCCGCGTCCTGGTTTCGCACTTCATCGGACACGCCGATTTCCAGCACTTTCTCCACGATTTTGGGATCGCGAAACTCAGCCAGCGCTCCGCCCACGTTGTAATACTGTTCCGGCGATTGCATGCGGCGCATGGCATTCACATACTGCTGGAACAGTTCTTCATTGCCAAAATGCGCGGCCACGGCAAGAACGTCTTTGGCGATGCTGGCGTCCACCGAATTCGGGTCTTTCAAATACTGCTGGGCTGTGGTGGTCGCCTGCCGGATCGTCTCCGGGTCTTCGCCAACCATTCCCAGGATGTGGATCAGATTGCCGCGCAGCGTATGAGTATCGGCATTCTCGTTTGCAACCTGCGTCCAGCCGATCTTAGCCAACATGGGCTGAAACGTGGAACGCACCCAGGCGCGAAACCCGCTCGCGTCCGTTCCGGGCAACTCATAACTGTTGATATCGTCCAGCGTTGGCAGGTAGCTTTCCACCACTGAATGTTGCGCGTCCTGGCTCAGAGCCGAGAGCAGGTCCAGATACGCGCTCATGCTTTGCTGTCCTGAGCCTACAAGTGCGGACTGATCGCGCAACAGTGAGATGCGCTCTGCTGTTGTGAGTTCCGTGCCTGCGATGGCGATCAGTTTTTTCAGCTCAGCCTTGTCATATTGTGTGCGGTAATAGCCCGCGGCATTTCCGTTCAAAAACACCCATGCTGAACACCCGGCAAGCGGCAGGGTCTGTTCTTTCAGGCTCAGGATCTGGCAGAACGGTTTTGCGCCGCCGGACTTCA
This sequence comes from Candidatus Angelobacter sp., assembly GCA_036491195.1. Classification (GTDB taxonomy): domain Bacteria; phylum Acidobacteriota; class Terriglobia; order Terriglobales; family Acidobacteriaceae; genus Angelobacter. The sequence continues at coordinate 33,517 of DASXCL010000164.1, read as the reverse complement.
CGCAGACCGGCGTCATCCATAGCTGCTCTTTCTTGGGCGCTTCGGCGGGATTGGCCCAGAAACGCTGTTGCGAAATCGTCACCTGCGTCATGGGATGCGGCTGGATTGGTCTGCGGCGCGACCGTTTTCCCCGTCGCACAGGCTCTTTGACCGCAGGCGGGATCGAGCATGACGTCTTCACCGTGAGCAGCGGCTCGCCGGCCTGGTCCACGAACGTGGGCATGATCTTGTCCACGGGACGCCCCGACGCCGCGCTGAGCGACGTCCAGAAATCCTCCGCCGTGGCGTTGCTGTAACTGAACTTGCGCAGGTAAACGTTGACGCCGCGACGAAACACTTCCGGGCTCACGTAGGACTCGATCATGCGCAGCACCGCTCCGGCCTTCTCATAGGAGATTGGATCGAACAGCGCGTTGATCTCCTCCGGCGTCTCCGCCGTGGCGCGGATGGAATGCGTATTCACCAACGCGTCCAGGGTCAAAGCTGTGTCCGTGGCCTGCACCGCGTCCAGATTTGCATTCCACTCCGGGTGCAGCGCCTGTGAAGGTTTGAGCGCCATCCACGTGGCAAATCCTTCATTCAACCAGATGTTGTCCCACCATTTCATGGTTACCAGGTCGCCAAACCACTGGTGGGCCATCTCATGCGCCAGCACTTCAAACACCGCCTGGTGCGAATCCACGGAAGAATTCTTGTCGTCGATAAACAGCAGCGACTCGCGATAGAAAATCGCCGCCGTATTCTCCATGGCTCCGGCCTCAAAATCCGGGACGCCCACGATGTCGAGTTTCCCGAACGGATACGGGATGCCGTAATACTGGTTGTAAAACTTCAGTATCTCGCTGGCATAGCGCAGCGCGGCGTCGCTCAGCGGCTTTTTATCAGGGGTTCCGCAGACGCGGATGGGCGTATTGTCGGCCGTGCCTTCAACGCATTCAAAATTCCCCACCGCCATCGCGACCAGGTAGGTGGACATCTGCGGCGTCGTGGCAAACTGGACCGTATGTTTCCCTTCGCCGGGTCCCGGCGTATCGGAGGCAATACGGCCGTTGGAAATTGCCGTGTCACCTTTATCGACGATCAGCGATATGTCAAACTTTGCCTTGTATGCCGGTTCGTCCAATGACGGGAAAGCACGGCGTGCGTCCGTGGATTCAAACTGAGTTGTCGCGTAGTTCCGCTCTTTGGTGCGGGCCAGATAAAATCCGCGCAGCTTGTCATTCAAAATGCCGGTGAACTTGATGTGTATGCTCGCCGGCCCCGGCTGCAACTCGTCCGCAACCGTCAGCGTAACTTGCTCTTTGTCCGCGGCAAAGCTCCACTTGGCCGCCTGGGTCTTGCTCTCCTGCGTGATGGTCGCTTCCTGAAACTCCAGTTCGATCGCATTCAGAGTGAAAGAATTTGCTGTCTTGTTTACTTCCACATCTATCGTTTCATCGCCGCCGAAAGTCGCTTTCTGCAAATCCGGCGTAAAGGTCAACGCATAGTGCTTTGGATTCAGGCCATATGGCAGGCGCTGCGCGCCGGCAAACAGCGGAAGAAGAACAAGAAACATCCAGGCAGACTTTTTCAATAAGGCCATTTTTTCCTCAAAAATTCCAACTTCGCTCGCTCCGGGGGACGCATCTTCATGGCGCCGGCGCTTTGCAGGGATGCCGCATGATCGACGGTATCTTTTTGCCTTTGGTGACGGTCGCGCACAGGCTGGGCTTATAGGTCTTGCCGTCCCAGTCGTAAACGGTCGTTTCCATCTTCAATGAGCTGACCTCAAATTGCCCGGTAAGCGAAGGCATCCCTTGTTTGACGATCTTCATGGGATGAAGTGATGCGTATTTTTCGTGCAGCGCCAGCTTATAGCCTTCGCCACTGCGCAGATAAACCAGCGCGTCGCAATTCGCCTGCTGGCAGTGGCATGGACCCTGCAGTTCCACTATCGTGCCAACCTCGCGGCCGCCCGCGCGGATCGGCAACGCCGCCACCGCGGGATCTTTCTCTTGAGTATCCTCGGGCTTGGTGCACGCCGCATCCTTCAACGCAGCCGCCTTCAGATCGGGCGAGAGCTCTTCCTGCTGCGCAATACAAACCAGCAATACTCCGCTGAGTAGGATGAAAAATAATAAAGTGATGATCTTTTTCATGGTTGCCTGGGAACTCACGTCCTTTTTATTGCTATTAATTGCTATTAGGGGAAGATACCACACGATGGCGCGCCGAACCGTTGTTCAAGCAGGTCCGGGGCATTGAGGCAGGGTGGCGCCTCGGTTCCCGGCAGCCACAATTCGCCTTGCGGCCCCACCACGACTGCCGTGTCTTTGAAATCGGCGCTCGACAATGCGCTCAATACCGGCAGGATTTTCATGTCGGGGTCCATCTTGGGCCCACCCGGTTTCTCCTGTTTCACCGGATAAGCTTTTCCGCGCAGGAACGTTCCATCCGTCGCCAGGTGCGCTTCCAGCACCAGTGTCAGTCCGTTTTCCGCATTCAGATTGAATGGGCCATATGTAGCAAAATTTCCCAGCGAATACGCGATCAGTTTGCCCTTGTATATTTCCATGGCCCGGACCACGTGCGGGCCGGAGCCCAGCAGCAGGTCTGCCCCAGCATCCACCGCGGCATGGGTAAACCGCCGCAGATCGCCGCGATCTTCGCCTAGAAACTGCTCGTCGCCTTCCAGCACGTGCTGGTGCGTCGCGCCTTCGGCTCCGCCGTGAAATCCCACGATTACCAGGTCTGCCTCCGCTTTCAGCGAGCGGATCGTCTGCAACGATTCATCCAGATCAAGAAAGTTGTACGCGCCCGGATAAGTGGCAAAGGCGATGATCGCAATTTTTCTGCCTTTCACATTCAAGCGCGCAATGTCGCCCACTTCGCCCGTGTGCGCAATCTGCATCGCATCCAGCACCTGGCGCGAGCTGGCGCGGCCTTCCAGGCCAAAGTCCATGGCATGATTGTTGGCCAGCCCCATCGCGGTGAATCCTGCATCTTTCAGATATTTGCCATAACGCGTGGGCACGCGAAAGGCAAAGCACGTGCCTATCTTCTTTCCGCGACACTTCGCTGAATCGCCGCTGTCAACCATCGGGCCTTCCAGATTTCCGTATACCACGTCGCCGCGCTTGAGAAACGGCGCAACTTCAGTGAGGAGATCGGCGCCATCGTTCGGCGGCAGCGTGGAATCGTCAGGAAACGTGGTTCCCAGCATCACATCGCCCACAGCGGTGACCACGATCTCGTCGTAGGGCTTGGGCGCTTGAGAAGAACTGCCTGGTGTTGCTTGCGGTGCGATGGGAGACGGCGGCGGGGGTACGGGTGGTACCACGGTAGAAGGAGTTGGTGTGGCTGGTGCGTTTGTTGGCTTGGCCGCTTGAGGAGACTGAGCCGGCATTTGCGACGTTGGCTGGGCGGTTTGAGATGGCGGATTGTTCGCGGTCGCTGCGCTAAGCGGCGTTGGCAAAGCATTAAGAAGACAGAACGCAACAGGTAAAACAATACTGCTTAACCCTGTCATCCTGAGCACCCGACCCGCGTGCTGCGGGATAAGGCGGGAATGACAACGTCCGGAAGTTTCCTCTAAGTTCTTTGTTTCTGTCTTTGTCATTGGGAGCGACAGCGAGCGACGAAGGAGTGAGGTAGAGTCGAAGGATCCCGAGGTCGTATCCCTTGCCATGGAGCTATAGGGAGTTCTCACGAATATCCATCCGCTCTTCCGTTCATCGAAACCCCTGAGAAGTCATCACGCGTTTTTGCCAACTACCTTTCCCGCCACTACCATTTCAGCACAGCGGTCCCAGGCAAACCAATAAGCGATTTCCCTGTAGTCTTTCACGTCGAACACTGCCATGTCAGCGTCTTTTCCGGACTCCAAGGTGCCTTTTCTGTCCTGGAGCCGCAGCGCGCACGCGGCATTGACGGTCGCTGCCGCAATCGCCTCGGCCGGAGTCATCTTAATATGAGTGCAGGCCAGAGAGATCACGAACGGCATGCTCGGCGTGGGCGAGGTGCCGGGATTGTAGTCCGTTGCCAGCGCCACTGGCACGCCAGCATCGATCAATCGACGCGCGTCAGGAAATTCTTTGTGCCCGAGAAAATAATTCGCCCCCGGCAATAGGACTGCTACGGCGTCGCTGCGTGACAGCAGAGAAATATCTTCCGGGCTCACGCAATCCATGTGGTCGAATGACGCGGGTTGATACTGGAGCAGCGGGCCTAGCTTCGCCGGCGTGAACTGACAGACGTGGGCGCGCGTTCCCAGGCCATGCTTGCGTGCCGCCGCCAGCACTCGTTCCGATTGCTCCTGCGTGAACGCGCCCCGGTCGCAGAACACGTCGACGTACTTCGCCAGCTTCTTTTTGGCGACCTGCGGAATCATCTCGTCGCAGACTTTCTTCACATAGGCGTCTGCTTTGCCGGCATAGTCTTGTGGCGCCACGTGTGCCGCCAGCAACGTAGAAACAACTTCTCCAGGCCATCGCCGCGCCGCATCGCGTATTGCCTCAAGAGACTTGATCTCGTCTTCCAGTGTCAAACCATAGCCGGACTTGGCCTCCACCACGCTGGTTCCCTGCTCCAGCATGGCGTTGAGCGCCGCGAGCACTTTCTTGCTTAGCTCGCCCCGGGTCGACCTTCGCACCGCCGCAACGCTGGAGCGAATTCCGCCGCCGGCTGCAGCAATCTCTTCATACCCAGCGCCGGCAATTCGCTTTTCAAAGTCCACCAGGCGCGGTTCGACAAACACCGGGTGTGTATGGCAATCGATCAGTCCCGGAGTCACTACTCGTCGCCGGCAATCGAGTTCTTTTACTTTTCTGCGATTGGTTCTCAGCCAGGGATGGCGTGACAGTTCGCGCCGTGGACCGGCGGCCAGAATCTTCCCGCCACCACAAAGGACAGCCGCATCTTCTATTAGGCCGATTTCTTGCAGATCACGCCCGCGCCTCGGCGCAGCTCCGCCGCGCAGCGTAAGCAGCTGGCCGATGTTGGCCAGGAGCAGGTAGGGAGATTTTTCTGTTTTAGGCAAAGTTCAGGTTACACGGATAAAACAAATTGCCAAAATTGCGAATTTAAAAAACAAACCTTTTAACCACAAAGGACACGAAGGAACACGAAGGAATTGCCAAAAATCGCCGAAATTGCCAAAAGCGACAATTGAAAGACAGGCTTACCGCGGATTGACGCGGACAAACGCGGATCGGAGGAATTGCAGAATCAGCTGGAATTTCCTTCGTGTTCCTTCGTGTCCTTTGTGGTTAAGTTCCCTGCATGGGCACCTTCACGCCGTTCTTCTGCGCGAACCGCGCCGCCTCTTCATATCCCGCGTCCACATGCCGTGCCACGCCGATTCCGGGATCATTCGTCAGCACGCGCTCAATGCGCTTCGCCATCATCTCCGTCCCGTCGGCGACTGTGACTTGCCCCGCATGCAACGAATAGCCAATGCCCACGCCGCCGCCGTTGTGGATCGACACCCAACTGGCGCCGCTGGCGGTGTTGAGCAGCGCATTCAAAAGCGGCCAGTCAGCCACAGGGTCACTGCCATCTTTCATGCTTTCGGTTTCGCGATACGGTGAAGCCACTGAGCCGCAATCCAGGTGGTCGCGCCCGATCACGATCGGCGCCTTGATCTTCCCTTTCTTCACCAGATCATTCATCGCCAGCCCGAACTCGGCGCGTTCGCCATAGCCCAGCCAGCAGATGCGCGCCGGCAGGCCCTGGAACTTGATGCGTTTGCGCGCCAGGTCGATCCAGCGGCTTAAGATTCGGTTCTTGGGAAACATCTCCAGGACGAGATCGTCGGTCACGGCAATGTCCGCCGGATCGCCCGAAAGCGCCACCCAGCGGAACGGCCCGCGCCCCTCGCAGAACAGCGGTCGGATATATGCCGGGACAAAGCCGGGAAAGGAATAAGCGTCCTTCACGCCCCGCTGAAAAGCAAACGTCCGGATGTTGTTGCCGTAATCGAATGTGACGCTGCCCATCTTCTGGAGACGCAGCATGCCTTCCACGTGGCGCGCCATAGCGTCGAGTGATTTATCCAGATACGCCTTGGAATCGCTCTTGCGCAGAGCGAGAGCCTGCTCCAGGGGCATGCCGTTGGGCACGTAACCGTTCAGCGGATCGTGGGCCGAAGTCTGGTCGGTAAGAATGTCGGGGAGCACGCCGCGCTCCGCCAGTTCGGGGATCACGTCCGCGCAGTTCCCCACCAGCCCAACCGAAATCGCTTCTTTCTTGCGTACCGCGTTTTTCAAAATACGCAGTGCTTCATCCAGGCTATTAACCATGAAATCGCAGTAGCCGGTCTTCAGGCGTTTCTTGATGCGCTCGGCATCCACGTCAATTCCCAGGAAGCATGCGCCCGCCATGGTGGCTGCCAGAGGTTGCGCGCCACCCATGCCACCCATGCCGCCGCTCACCACCAGTTTGCCCGCCAGATCGCCGCCAAAATGTTTTTCTGCGGCTGCGGCAAAGGTCTCAAACGTTCCCTGAATAATTCCCTGCGAGCCAATATAGATCCACGACCCCGCGGTCATCTGCCCATACATCATCAGCCCGGCGCGCTCCAGTTCGTTGAACTTTTCCCAGTTGGACCAGTGCCCCACAAGGTTTGAATTGGCGATCAGCACGCGCGGAGCGTAGTCATGTGTTTTGAAGATTCCTACGGGCTTGCCCGACTGCACCAGCAGCGTCTCGTCGCTTTCCAGCGCCTTCAGTGATGACAGGATCGCTTCCAGGCACTGCTGGTTGCGCGCTGCTTTGCCTGTGCCGCCATAAACCACAAGATCGCGCGGGCGTTCACCCACCTCATCGTCAAGGTTGTTCATGAGCATGCGCATGGCGGCTTCCTGCGGCCATGCCTTGCACGTCAGTTCGGTTCCACGGGGAGCTTTGAGCGGAGGCAGATGCGTAGCCTGAATTTCAGTATCGACCAGCATACAAAGATGGTAGCAGGATTGGACCGCATTGGCGCGGGTAAGCAGAATGAGATTCGTAGCCGATGATTATTGAGAAGGGGAATATCCAGCCTCGCTTTATAATGCGTATTGTCGTGACTCTTATCGACTCCAGCTTCGTTGAAGGTGGGAAAACTCTGCAGTTAGACTGCAAGCTCGCTGATGGTTGGCGAATGCATGAGAAGACATATTGCCTCAGCGAGGGAGTCTCGCTGGAATGGAAGTTTGACAAAAGGATTCAGGTCACGGTTTCTGTTTTTCCGAGGCCCGGTGGCACCTCCGATGCGGTGAAGCACGCGCCTCCACTTGAAATCAGTCCTTCCAAAATTGGATGGGCGGGTATTAACTACTCGGCTAAGCAGGGTACCTTCAGCATTCAACTTCCGTTCCTCATTTCTTGCGGCAGAGATACCGAATCCCTGGCTGATGGCAACATTCCTAATCCCCGACTTGCTTGGCACGAAACGAATGGGAAACTGTGTCTCCATGTCATGGATCAGAGAATAGCGCTTCGCGGACGCATCAAATACGAACTGCAAGTGTTGTGCGTCTTCCACTCACCGCTCGGGCCAGGCCCAACCATGATTGAATGGTGCCGTCGGTTTTATCCCGGTGATTTGCCGACACTTGGGAAAAAGAGATAAACACAGGGGCCATACCTTTTTAGATTATGGTGTATCCGCGCGCGATGTACCTCAGCGGCTGAAGCCGGAGGGGCATCAGCTTTACCGCAGGTCTAAAGACCTGCTCCACCCCGCTGTGGGATACAGTAAATCCTTAAAAAAGGTATAAAGCAAAGCCCAGCCCTATCGACTTTCTTACGGCACGACTAAAAGTCATGCCCTGACACTTATCTCGCCGGATGAGAACTAGATGAAGTCTTCACCAGCTGCTATACGCCGTGCCCTCAGAACTGATCAAGTTTGATCCGCTCTTCACGTCAGAAATACCCGGTTCAGTCTGATCGATGCTCGTAAGCACGTCTTCCTGAACAGTCTGCCAGGTATCAACAGCATGAGTGAACGGGTCTTTCGGTATGGCGTGCAGATATCCGGCGGTAACAATGTCATCCAGTGCCTGCGGCGCCTTGCCCTTGTCCTGGGTGTATTGATCGATCGCCGTGCGCATGTGGTAAAGGTCCTCTTTCAGGACCGCTTCATTGGCATGCAGGACGTGGATTCTGTAGATCGGGACCATGATGCCCAGCAAGATGGAGATCATCGCGCATACGATGATCAACTCGATCAGCGTGAATCCGCTCTGCCGTCTCTTGCGTTCGTATGGGGGCGTCATAAGCGTTACCAATCCTTGTATTTCGTGTCGTTCAATGCTGTGCCGGTCGATTTTGTGTATACGTCAAAAACGTTCTGACCGCCCCACGAGTCGGATTGGGGATCGTCCTGCATAGAGCGCAGGCCCCAATCGCTGTTGCCCGTCATGGGATCGACCGGGATGCGGCGAAGGAAGCGGAGCTTCTTTCCGCCCGCTATTTCCACGCCGTTCACCAGCGTATCCAGGTCAGGAGGATAACCTTCCGACCCCAGTTTGCTCTGGAACGCGTTTTTGTCCGCGGCATCCTTGTAGCGATCAATCGCGGACCGCATTTCCCACAGATCGCGCCGCAGATCCACTTCCCGCTGGCGTCTGATGCCGACTTTGAGCACAGGAACGGCCGCGCCCATCAGGATCAGCAGGATCGTGACGACCACGATCATTTCCACCAGGGTCACGCCGCGCTGCCGTACCATGAACATCCGGCTGTTCCAGAAGCCGCGCTTCGCCAGATCTGTTTGTCTCAGCCTCATCGCGAAACCTTCTGCCTCTAGTTTACGGTAACCACGGCCTGCGATCCAAGCACGTCCAGTGGCTGGTTCTTGCTGTTACGCGCGCCGGGAACAGCAATGGAAATCGTTCCCGTCCCTTTGGATTTCGCCGTAAACGTCAGGTTAAACACGGTGCCGTCGCCGGTAACACCCTGGGCCCCTGGAGGACGCTGCGCGGTGATCTGCAGCTTGCCGGTAGAAGCATCGTCGCGATGCACCAGCACCACATTTTGCCCATCTTTGGCCAGGAAATCGCCATTGGTAACGCTTACGAACTGAAGCAGCCGTGGATCGTAGCTCACCTGAATAGGAACCGCCGCGATGTCCTGCCCCTGCGAAACCGCAATCGCCACTGAGAATGTGCTGCCCTGCTGTGGTTGCAACGCGCCGGGTTCAAGCTTTAATTCCACCTGCCCTGGCTTCAGCGCTTGCTGCGCTGCCGGAGTGCTGGGTGCCGCCGGATTCTGCTGTGGCGTCTGCGGCGCCTGTTGCGCCGGCCTTGGCGCGGGGGGCGTCGCCGCCGGCTGGCGCGCCGGCGTTACCGGTGCTCCGGTTACCGGCTGCTGTTGTGGAGCATTGGTCGCGGCTGCGGTGGTGGCTGCAGGAGCCGCTGGTTTGCTGGCCATTCGCAGATCGATGCCGCTGCCGGTACCTACGTCAAAAACACGCCGGTTCAGATCATTCAACTCCTGGCTGCGCACAATGTGCGGTATCAGCAAGAAAACCAGCTCACTGGTAATACGCTCTTTGTTGGTTGAGGTAAACAGATACTTCAGAAGCGGAATTTGTCCCAGAAAGGGTGTGCCCGCGGTCGTCGACTGGTCGGATACTTCCAGGATTCCGCCGAGCAGGCTGGTCTCTCCATCCATCAGGCGAACCGTATGCTCCACCTTGCGTGTGCTGATCACAGGCTGGGTAATGCCGCCGATATTCGACGAGCTGCTCACGTTCGACACTTCCATGGACGTCTTCAACGTGACCTGGCCGTTAGGATGAACGCGCGGCGTGATTTCGAGTTTCACGCCCACATCGGTATATTGGAATTGCGTATTCACGCCCACGGATCCCACGGCCGTGCCTACGCCCAGCGGCGTTCCGAACGAACCCGTGGCGATCGGAATCTTGTCCGCGACGGTTATAGTCGCCTTCTCATTATCCGTAGCGCGGATTTTCGGATTCTGCAGGATTTTGGTATCCGCGTCGGAAAACAGCGCCACCGCTTTCACGCCATCGATCGTTACCGCATAGTTTGTAGAGTTCAGGTGCTGCAGGTCATTGAAATTGAGCTGGCCGCCGCTCGTAGGGGTAGTTCCGGTGCCAGTTCCGGTTCCGGTAGTGCCGTTCACGCCTTGCAGGGCCGCTGAAATATTCGCCGGCGGCGTGATTCCCAGGTTGCGCAGCTTGTCCAGCCGTACCTGCGCCACCCACACGTCGACGATCACTTCCGGTTTGGACTTATCGATATCGTCGATCATCTTGGAAGCCAGCGCCAGTTGGTCCGGGGTCCCTTTGATTACGATGGCGCTCTGCGAAGGAATCTGCTGAATGCGCTGCACCTCAAGCACGGTGCGGATGGCGTTCACAATGTCCTGAAGATCGGTGGGGCCGGAGACGTTACCCAGATAAAAAGTCTTGACGACGTTCTGCTCCAGTTCGCGGCGTTTTGCCTGCGTGTCCTGGGCGACAAAAATTGTGTTTGGGGTAACCGGCCGCCAGAATGTCCGCGACTCCAGCGCCACAATGTCCAGCGCTTCCTGAAGGTTCACATTTTTCAACTTGATCGGGAGCCGGCGGGAAGTATAGTCAGGATCGAAGAGGACGTTGATGTTTGCCAGCTTGCCTATCGTTTCATAAAGGACCTTCGAGTCGTCGGTCATTTCGATCGCGCTCAACGGCGCGTCAGGAAACTGGGATAGAGCAACCGGTGGGCTGGCTTCTTCCAGACGCTTGCGCAGCGGATCTTCTTCTTCCTCTGGGCGCGAAGAAGGAGTGGATACAGCCTGCCCGCCGCCCGCAGGCCCTTTCTGCATCATCTGCTGGGTGCGGCGTATCTCTTGGGCCGCCAGATCATTGCTGGGATCGACTTCAAGCGCCTGCTCGAACAGCGCCAACGCATCTGCCAGGTTTCCCTGATCGCGCATCTTCTGTGCCCTTTTGATCTTGCTCGCCGACGCCGGGCCGCGGAGACGCTCATAAGGAATGCGATAGTGCAGCTCGGCCGGTTTCTGCTGATAGGCAGCTTTGTAGAACTCAAACGCGGCTTCGTAATCCTGCCGCGCTTCCGCTTTCACTCCCTTTTGGAAAAGAGACTTGGCCGATTCGGCGGCGGACAAAAATGCCGCAAAAAGAAACAAAATTGTGAGGGTTGCAGTGACCTTCCTCATACGCTCCTACTCATCTAGGCTTTTTCTAAGTCCTTCATTTTTCAGGGGGAATTGGGTGGCACTTCCCGTTGTCTTGCCCGGAATTTGGACCTTTTCGGAAGCCAGATTATACACCTGATCCGGTGCATTACTAGAACGACTTTAGTAACGAAATTTGCGCTGTGGTAGCATAAAAAGTTTGCCGTGAGAGATAAAAGCCTGTATGGCCCGCCAAACCACGCATCAAATCGAGCCCAATAAGCCCCGGAATGTCAAGCGCGATCCCATCGCTTCCGGCGAACGGGATGCCACGTTCAATCGGGCCGCCAGCCATAACTATTTCCTGGAAGACAAGCTGGAAGCGGGCATTGCACTGACCGGGTCCGAGGTCAAATCTGTCCGTGCCGGCCGCGCCAACCTTAAAGATGGTTACGCTCTGCTCAAAGACGGTGAGCTGTGGCTGCTGAATGCCCACATCGGGGCCTATGAGAATGCCGGTTATGCCGGACACACTCCTCTGCGCACCCGCAAACTGCTCGTCCGCGCCGATGAGCTGCGCAAACTCCAGGCTAAGACCCAGCAGAAGGGCTATACCCTGGTGCCCACCCGCATGTATTTCAAAAACGGCAAAATCAAATGTGAGATAGCCCTGGCCAAGGGCAAACAAAGCTGGGACAAACGTGAAACCGAACGCCGCCGCACCGCGGACAAGGAAGCTCGCGAGGCCGTTGCGCGATCGCGAAAACAATAGCCAGCCATTTATAACTATTTAGGAGTCGAAACCGCCATTATGGAAACGCGCCTGATCGCAGCCAGCCCCGCTGAAGTCGAAACCGAATGTCTGGTCGTCTTTGCTCTGGACCAGTCCAGCAAAGATCACTCCGGCAAAGACCACGGCAGCAATAACAGTAGCAAAGATAAGCCCGAACCCCGTCTGACCGTGAAAGACGCCGCCCTGGAGAAAGCCATCAGCGATCTGGTGGCCAGCGGTGAACTAACGGGAAGAGCCTTTGAAACCGTGATGCTCCATCGTCCCCAGGGGTTGAAGGCCAAACGGCTGCTGGTGGTGGGGGCAGGCAAGGCCAAGACGTTCAGCCATGCGGAAGTCCGCAAGGCTGCGGGCAGCGCCATCCGCGCGCTGAAGCCGAAAATGATCAAGAGCTGCGCTTTTGTGACGCCCGAACTTTCCAACGGCGCCGAAGACGCAGTGCGGATCATCGTGGAAGGCGCGCTGGTTGCAGATTTCGATCCGGATACCTACCGCAGCGATCGCAAAGACCTCAGCGTGAAAGAAATCACCGTGGTCGCGCCCGCTGGATCAGGCGTCGGATCAGATTCGGGCAAACTGCAAAACGCAATTACGCAGGGGCGCGTCATCGGCGAATCGCAGAACTTCACCCGCGAACTGGTGAACGAACCCAGCAACCGTCTTACGCCGACGATGCTGGCCGAGCGCGCCAAGAAGATGTGTGACACCGTGGGCCTGAAATGCGAACTCATGGGCCCCGCCAAGATCAAAGAAATGAAGATGGGCGCATTCTGGAGCGTGGCCCAGGGCTCCGACGAAGAGCCTCGCCTGATTGTGATGCGGTACGAACCGCAAGGCGCGCCGGAAAAACCCGTGCTGGGCCTGGTGGGAAAAGGCATTACATTCGATACGGGCGGCATCTCCATCAAGCCGGCTGATGGCATGGAAAAGATGAAATACGATATGGCGGGCGGCGCGGCCATGATCGGCGCCATGCGCGCCATCGCGCTGCTCAAGCCCAAAGTGAAAGTCATCGGCATTGTCTGTGCTACGGAAAACATGCCCAGCGGCAAAGCGCAGAAGCCGGGCGACGTCCAGATTGCCATGTCCGGCAAATCGATTGAGATCATTAATACTGACGCCGAAGGCCGTCTGGTGCTAGCCGACGGCCTCTACTACGCCCGCACTCTGGGCTGCACTCATCTTATCGACGCGGCAACGCTCACCGGCGCATGCGTTGTTGCGCTGGGCTATGCCAACGCCGGCGTCTTCGCCAATGACGAAGACGCTTACCAGCATTTCACCCAGGCGCTGCAACGGTCGGGCGAAAAGTTCTGGCGCCTGCCTCTCGATCCCGAATACCTTGACCAGATCCGCTCCAGCATTGCCGATATCATGAACACCGGCGGCCGCTGGGGCGGCGCGAGCACCGCGGCTGTCTTTCTGAAAGAGTTCGTCGACGACACGCCGTGGCTGCATCTCGACATCGCCGGTACGGCCTGGATGGAAGAAAACAAGAGCTGGATCGCCAAAGGCCCGTCGGGAATCGGCGTGAGAAGTTTGATTGAGTTCGTCAGGAGCTTTGAAGGAAAGTAGGGACGATCGGGGAAATCGGGTCATTTGGTGCGTCGGAAAAGCGGGTGATCGGAAAAGCAAAACCTTACCACTAATTCACACGGATGACACTGATCTGAAATCTGCACAAAAAAGCGATCCGTTTCCGGACCGCTCTTAATGGTTGCGTTTAGGGTTATTTGCAGACCGTCTATTGCTGCGTTACGGTGAAGTTATCGTACTTCACGCTGGTGTCATAGTTCATTATTCCGGCTGCTCCGGTTGCGATCTGGCTGCTGGAGCTGTCATCGAAGACGATCTTCTGCGCTCCATTCAGCCACACCTCCAGATGAACCGGATTGGAGCCGGTGACGATGAGTTTTACGTTGTAACTGGTGCCGGCCGTGATGGTAGTGGCACGCTCTATACCTATGACGCTCTGGGCAATCTGACGTGCGTGGAACAGCACGGTGACGCAGCAACCGGCACCGGCTGTAGCGCCGCGCCATCCTCGGACGCCACCAGCCCGTGGCGCGTGCGGCGATTTACCTATGATTCTCTCTCACGGCTGCTCACGGCCACTAATCCTGAATCCGGCACAATCGGCTACAGCTACGATGCTGACGGAAATGTGTCCACCAAAACCGACGCGCGAGGCATCATCACCAACTTTTATTATGACGAGTTGGATCGCCTCACCAGCAAGAGTCACTCGGACGGCAGTTTAGGCGCCAGCTACGTCTATGACGTGAAGGGCCAGTGGGGAACTCCGGGCAACAACGCGGTGGGGCGGCTGGTGGAGGAGTATGACGGGAACCATGCTGCCACGCTGTTCAGCTATGACGCACTGGGACGGATCAACCAGCAGTGGGACTGCCCGCCCAGCGCCTTCGGTGTCGGCTGTCCCATGGTGCAGGCCAACTACGATCTGGCTGGGGATCTGACGCAACTGACCTATCCCAATGGCGAGGTGGTAAACTTCAGCATTGACTCGGCTGGCCGGACGCTCTCGGCGGTGGACAGCGGCGGCAGCCCAAATTTCGTCAGCAGCGCAACTTACGGCCCGGACAGCGGGTTAACCGGTTTCGTCAGTGGCAGTGACGGAGCGGAGGCGATTACCAGCAGTTTCAGTTACAACAAGCGCCTGCAGCCGGTGAGTATGTCAGCATCGTCGCCCAGCCAGACCGTGTTCTCCATCGGATATGACTTCCACGTGGGCAACGGCGCGTCGGGCGCGGACAACGGAAATGTCTGGGCGATTTACAACTATCGCGACCGCACGCGCGACCAGAGCTTTACATATGATCCGCTGAAACCGGCTCACTTCCGCCCAGAACGCCGGGGCCAACTGCGCTGCTACAACAGCAAATGGCAGAACGGAATACTGGGGCAACAGCTATTCGTATGACGCCTGGGGAAATCTGACGAATAAGACCATCACCAAATGTGGGGCCGAGAACCTGAGCGTCGCTGCACTGGCCAATAACCAGCTCTCCGGGTACAGCTACGATGCCGCCGGAAACATGACCAATGACGGTCTGGGCCACGCTTTCACCTATGACGGAGAAGGCCGCATCTCCCAGATCAACAGCGGCGCTGTGCAGTACACCTACGATCCGGAAATGGGGCGGGTGCGCAAAGACGTAAGCGGACAGCCCAGCACGGAATACTATTATTTTGGAAGTGAGGTTGTAGCCGAGCAGAACGTCTCCACCAGCGCCTGGACCAATTATGTGTTCTTTGACGGCGAGCGCGTCGCGCGCCGGGAGTATCCGGCGGGGAACGTCTTCTATTACTTCTCCGACCATCTGAAGACCGCCTCGGTAATCACTGACGCTTCTGGCACGATCAAATCCGAATCCGATTACTACCCCTGGGGCGGCGAGCTGCAGTTCACAGCCAATGATTCCAACCACTACAAATTCACCGGCAAAGAACGGGATACGGAATCCGGACTGGACGACTTCGGCGCGCGGTACTACTCGGACTGGCTGGGGCGGTTCATCACTCCGGACTGGGCAGCCAAGGCAACCGCAGTGCCTTACGCGGTGTTTGGCGATCCGCAGACGCTGAATTTGTATAGCTACGTACGGAACAATCCGATCACAAAGGCCGATCTGGATGGACATTGTGACTGGTGTCAGAGCCTTAAAAACTTTGTCACCTTCAATGGATGGAACACAGATGATGAGCTCAAACAGAAAGAGCAGGAGTATGACAAATCCGTTCGGATCTGGCTCGTCAACCAATATGGTCTCAATCCAAAAGATGTCGCACAACTTACTCCAAAACAAGCAGATAAACTAAGCGATGCCTTAGACGCCGGGAAGGGCGGAGTCACTGTCGATGGTGTGAAGATTGTTGTCCAAGCAGCCGCGCAAGCTGCTGCCGTTGTTCCAACAACGCTTTCGAACACTTTGAGTCACATTGACAAAACCGGGTCTGCGCCCTCCGGACAGCAAGGCGGTGGGACATGGGCAAATGACGGACGAGGTGGTGGGCAAGTCCTTCCCAAAACGGATGCAAGCGGCAAAGCTATTACTTACCGCGAATGGGATGTTAATCCACAAGCATCCGGTGTTAATCGAGGATCGGAACGGCTCGTAACCGGGAGCGATGGTAGCGCTTATTATACTAACGATCATTATTCAACATTTACAAAGGTTCGATAGTGAAAGTCATTGGAGGATGCATGGCCGATGTCAAAACGTTCTTTTTGGATGGAACAAATTGGCGCACCAAGGACGATTTTTATAACGCCTTTTTCAAAGCTGTCGGAGCTCCCGATTGGCATGGACGTAATTTTAATGCTCTCCGAGAT
Source organism: Candidatus Angelobacter sp. (assembly GCA_036491195.1). Lineage (GTDB taxonomy): Bacteria > Acidobacteriota > Terriglobia > Terriglobales > Acidobacteriaceae > Angelobacter. Next base: position 17,261 of record DASXCL010000164.1, on the reverse strand, counting down.
AGTATTATTACTGGACAAATCAACCAAATCGAAATTCCTTATACAATCCAAATCTCTGGTTTGGATAAAATGCCTTCGAACGTGAAAAGCTTAGTAGAGGATTTTTGTAGCCTGATTAAAGAGTTTCATGCTGAAGGCCATGCAGTAGATATAGTGTGTCAAGGCTGACTGCGGGAGAACCAGGGCAATGAAAATGAATAAGAAACTGGCCGCGTTGCTCCGGCAGGCGGACATCCAAGTGCCATTCGGCGATAACGTGCGGTCAAAGGATTTCCCGCCGCCAGTGTTTGTAGTTGTGGACGGCTCCGTGCTCCTTAAGGAAGAGTATGAGCGAACCAGGCATGTGACACTGGCAGATTTTCCCGACCGAACAGGTCTCGAATGCTTCGTGAACCATCTCCATCTTCCCTTCAGCGGTACAAGGGAGTCGCTTCTCTCCTGTCTCAGCTACGCAAGTGCTCTACTGAGGGGTCTTGCTCGGCTAGAGGATCGAAGATTTCAAGTGATAGTTTCTATAACAGAAGGTGAGTGTACCGTCAGGTTTCATGAACTCCGCTCCAATGAGAGCTGGATAGCCGATGATCTTGAGGGGTATGCCTCTGAAAGCATTCTTCTCCTTGTTTCTGGAGACGAAAATGACTTGTAAGATTCTCTGGCTAGCTAGAGGTTCCACAGGGATACACTAATTCCAGCGTCCCAACAGGATCGGTATCTAAACCATGAATGTAAGTGAGGGGTTACGTGAAACTTCTGATATTGAACGGCCCACGCGATCCGCGGGCAGCAATGTATCCGACTTATCGTGGTACGTACAGGGCTCATCCGTCTCATAGTGACATTTTTCCGGAAGCACACGAAGTCAATCAGTTATTCTACTGGTTTCTGGACGAGGGCGGTGAGTTGGGAGTAGTTCAGGATATTCAGAAAGCTTTGCGCTTCGCTGAACTATTGAATCTTCATTCCACGGGGCCTGAACACTTCGAGGTCGTTGAGTGTGCGGATATGCACACACTATCTGACAGCGGTGGTGCATTCCTAGGTTATGATATTTCAGCAGGCTTCAATAATTCACTATTGTCCTGGCAACTCCATCCAAGTCCCGACAATACGGAACTTCCCCCAGCTATTCGAGAGCTTTATGAATTGCTTTGCCGACACTATGTACCGCAATTGAACAGGCAAGGCTTATTTCAAACATCGGATATTGCGGCGGCGTGTCTCAGATCAATGATTGCTCTGCAAGACCTTTCTCCAAATTTGTTTGAGGGAGGCAATCTTCGGAACTTTCATGTGCTTGGACTTTATCGTATCTTATCCGGATCAGGCGAGAAGCCCCTTCCTTAAAACCGATGTCCGCCCTTGCTCATACGAGGAGGGCGGGTGGTGGTTCTATAAGAGGGAAATCAAGAGCATATTCTTTCTCTGATATTGAGTGGAGCGGGCGGGTGGAAAGTGATTAGAAGCGAGGAAGCGCATGGTCCGGACAGCGTAAGCGAGCATAAGTATCCCCATATTAATTACGAAACGTCATCCGGGGCTAAAGCGACTGTTAGGGTGAAAGAATGACGCAATCCCTTCAGGAACTCGTTAGCGGGTTGGAATCCTACCTGCCTGAATTGGAGCGTCAACGCTCCTCAAGCGGATTTGCCAATGATGTATTTGAGGCAATAGATGACTTGCGTCACTTAGGCCATTACATTCTTGAAGGGAATACACGAGTGGATTACCCGGTTCGCGTTGGTCAAGAGCGGGAACTTTGGAAAACATTGGCGGACCTATTACGAAAACGCCCCGCTGAAGACCAACAGCGATATGCAAAGATATTCGGAGAGGCGGAACAAATCCTTCGGTTTGCAGAGACGATTCAACCTTCTAGGGATGGACATCTCGGAGTCTTGCGAATCATTCGCAAGCAGTTCGGTTTTCTGACGACGGACTATCACTTCCGCGTTGCGCACCAGAAGCCCACTGGCATGCGGTTTTCCTCGGGTACCGTTTACGTTAATCTCGAATGGGCAAAGGAATACAGTTCCTCGTGCTCGTTTGGTGCGGAATCGAACCCCACGAAATCCTTCTGGATAGACGACCTTCTGTTTATGCATGGGGATGAGAGGTATCGAACGCTTCCAGAAGATTTGGCCCTCAACACGGAAAGAGACGTGGAAAACTGGTTCAAGGTCTTGGCCGATATCGTTAAGCAATACGGGCGTGACGTGCTGAGCAACCAGCCCGGCATTTTCGAGAAGCTGGCTAAGGCGCAGGCACAACGGGATCGGGAGTACACCGAGGAGATGAACCGTCTGCACGGCCACCGATAGAACCTGCCGGGCCGCGGCGGGTTCTATAAAAGGGAATGTCAAGAGAAGCTTTTTCCCGGAGACGCAGGAACTGCTTTTGTTAGGTGGCAATGGCTTCAAATACTAAAAGAATGATCTACATACGATTGGCCGGCGAAGGCACTGACGTCTTTCGCCCAACCGAGGCCCTGGATTTGGGTGGGGGCCTGTTCAAAGTTCTCGCGCCGCCAGACTATGATCCGGAAGACGAGAAATGGGAATTTCCTCCTGGTTCGGTTGTCGAATGCGAAAAAGCTCAAAGCGCTAAAGGCGAATACCTCCGTGCGACCAAGAGGCACAAATGATGACGGTGGCCTACTTCTTAGTGCCTTCCCTTTTTTCGACCTCACCACACCATGAGTGCTCCATCTTTTCCCGGATTTAGTGGGTTTGGTTTCCTGGCCGCCGATTTGTGGTGCGGCCTTTCCTTGCCCCGATCCGCCCCCTGCTTTCGTTCACGTAAGAATACGACAACTTTCTTCAGTTCCATCTCCCGTTTGAGCCGGGATGGGGAGCGAGGTGTGTCGAGTCGAAACAGGGGAGCAGGTCATTTGCGCCAGGCCTTTCCAAACCACGGTTGTCCAAAGCTACGGTAAAGATACGTTAACTTCCGGCAAAGAGTTGTTGTAAGGCCCACCCAACCCGCAACTTTCCGGTGAAATCTTAGTCAGTATTATGTAAGCAGCCGGGTATATCAACGGCGATCGGTCCTTTGAGGGTAAGGTTTTGTCGATGGTAAGATCGGGGACGCGGTCAAAATATCGGCGATGATGGTCCGGCGCTTCTGGAAGGGGGTCGTATGCGACACCTAAAATATCTTGCTTTGCTGGCTCTTCTGGTTCTGCCCGTAGCGTACGCACAGGCGCAGGTTTCGATCGGCGTTCAGATCGGGCCGAGTTACGGCCTTTATAACGCGCCACCGGTGTGCGCGTATGGGTTTTATTCCTATTATCCGTTTAGCTGCGCGCCTTACGGTTACTGGGGCCCCGACTATTTCGTGGACGGAGTATTTGTTGGCGTGGGGCCATGGGACAACTTCTACTTCACGCATCCTGCATTCTACCGGCCCTTTTTCTTCAACCGCGGCTTCGGATTCCATGACGGTTTCCGCAGCTTCCGCGATGACGACCGGTTCCGTCACGGATTCCGCAGGTTCGACGGCGATGACAGGTTCCGTGGCCATGAAGGATTCCGCGGCGAGGACAGGTTCCGTGGTGACAATAGGTTCAGAGGCGATGGCTTCCACAGCTTCCACGGCAACGGCTCCCACGGCGATGACCATGGCTTCCGAGCGGACAACCGTGGGGCCTTCCGCGGCGGGGACAACTTCCGCAGTTTCAATGGCGGTGGCCGTAGCTTTAACGGCGGCGGCCGTAACATGAGCGGCGGTGGCCGTAGCTTTAACGGCGGTGGCCGTAGCATGAGCGGCGGCGGTCGAAGCTTTAGCGGCGGTGGCCGGAGCATGGGCGGTGGCGGTCGTAGCTTTAGCGGCGGTGGCCGGAGCATGGGCGGTGGCGGTCGTAGCTTTAGTGGCGGCGCACACGCCAGCGGCGGTGGATCGCACGGTGGCGGCGGATCGCACGGTGGCGGTGGCCATGGCCGTCGCTAAGCAAGGCTGAAAGACTTCCGCTAACACGATTATAAAATTAAGGGCACGACCTCTGGGTCGTGCCCTTAAAAAGTTGTTACCACATTGTAGGATCGCAGTCAGGAGCAACCTTGTAGTCGGGCTTGCCTTTCAAGCGGACGGGCCGGTAAAGGATGCGAACGGGTCTGGCCAGAGAGATCGATGCACCTTTTTTGCCGATCGACAATTTTCCGGTCGGGACGCTCGTTTTGATCGGTTTGCAGGCAATTTGACGGCGGCGTGACTCGATTCCCCGCTTCTTTCTCCCTGTTAAAATCATCTATTAGGTTTCATAACTTCATGGGCAAAAACCTTAAACCGCTCTGGCCCTACCTGAACAAGTACCGCCTCACGCTCTTTTGGGGTGCGATCACGGTGTTGTTCAATAACGGCCTGGGCGTGCTCTCGCCCCAGGTCATCCAGCGCGCTGTCGATGACCTGAATCGCTCGTTCCATGACCACGCGATCGCGCAGCACAAGATCCTGATCTATGCCCTGCTGCTGGTGGGGCTGGCGATGACCAAGGGCATCTTTCAGTTTCTTACCCGCTGGCTGGTGATCGGCGTCTCACGCGAGATCGAATATGACCTGCGCAATGACATTTTCCGCCATCTGGAATCCCTTTCTTATTCCCATTACCAGAAGAACCGCACCGGCGACATCATGGCCCGCGCCACCAATGATTTAAACGCTGTGCGCATGCTCCTTGGCCCGGCCATTATGTACAGCGCAAACACGCTGGTTTTTACCGCCGCGGCGCTGGTCTTCATGTGGCACATCAGCCCCAAACTCACGCTCTATGCGTTTGCGCCCCTGCCTTTGGCCAGCGTCATTGTGCAGTATTTCGGACGCCGCATTCATGACCGTTTCGAAAAGATCCAGGCACAGTTTTCCGAAATTTCCGCCCGCGCGCAGGAAAACTTTTCCGGCGCGCGCGTCGTCCGGGCTTATGCTCAGGAAAATGCCGAAATCGCGTTATTCGAAACCAGCAATCAGGAATACGTGACCCGCAGCCTCCCGCTGGCGCGCCTGACCGGCATGCTTTGGCCTACGCTGGAAGTGCTGCTGGGCTTTGCCGTTGTTCTGGTTTTGTGGATCGGCGGACGCGAAGTGCTTCTGGGCCGCATGAGTCTGGGTCAGTTCGTGGCTTTCAATGTTTACATCATGCTACTCACCTGGCCCATCATCGCGCTGGGCTGGGTCATCAACATCTTCCAGCGCGGAACAGCTTCCATGGGTCGCATCGACGAAATCCTGAAGGCCCAGCCTGAAATCACCGATGCCCAGGTCGCCGCCGATCTCACCAATACCTCAGTGCTGCGGGGTGACATTGAATTTCGCCATCTCAATTTCAGCTATGACGGCGTGCCTGTCCTGAAGGACGTCAGCCTCAAAATCCCCGGGGGCAGCAGCCTGGCGATCGTTGGCCCTACCGGCTCCGGCAAGACCACGCTGGTAAGCCTGCTGCCGCGCATTTATGACGCCGAGCCGGGTTCCCTGCTGATCGACGGGCGGCCCATCCGCGAATATCCGCTGGAAACGCTGCGCCGGAACATCGGTTTCGTTCCCCAGGAAACTTTTCTCTTCAGCGACTCCGTCCGCGAAAATATCGCTTTCGGCGTGGAAGCCGCCACTGACGATCAGGTGCGCCGCGCTGCTGAAGCCGCCAATATCGCCGCCGACATCGAAGGCTTCCCTGAAGGGTACAGCACGCTGGTTGGGGAGCGCGGCATCACGCTTTCCGGCGGACAGAAACAGCGCAGCGCCATCGCCCGCGCCATCATCCGTGATCCGCGCATCCTGGTCCTGGACGATGCGCTCTCCAGCGTTGACACCTATACGGAAGAAAAAATCCTGGACCACCTTCGCGAGGTGATGCGTGACCGCACCACCATCTTTATTTCGCATCGCGTCTCCACCGTCCGCAACGCAGACCGCATCGCCGTGCTGCATGAAGGGCGCGTCGTGGAACTGGGCACGCATGAAGAACTGCTGGCGCGTAACGGCTACTACACAGATCTCTATAACAAGCAGTTGCTGGAAGAAGAATTGGCCCGGGTTTGAGCATGAAGCGTGTCGTGGTGGCTGAACTCCTCGATACCGATGCCGGCACTTCTCGGGAAGTGGAAGGCTCGCTCCAGGACCTGCGTATGTTCAACCGCTGGTTTGGCGGCGTGCATACGATGTCCAGCCTGCTGCGCCGGGTCGCGCGGCAACGCGGATTGAAAGATCTTTCCTGGGTGGACGTTGCCGGCGGCGAAGGCTACGTCGCTACGCGGACACAGCGTTCCCTGGCGCGCTCCGGCATTACCGCGCGGCCGGTGATTCTCGATCGCGCTCCAACCCATCTCGGCCGGATCCATCCCGGCGTCTGCGGAGATGCCATGGCTCTTCCCTTTGGCGATAATAGTTTTGACGCCGTGGGCTGCTCTTTATTTTTGCACCATCTTGAGCCGGAGCAGATTGTGCCTTTCGTTCGCGAAGGCCTGCGCGTGGCGCGGCATGCGTTTCTGATCCAAGATCTTCTGCGCCACCCTTTGCATCTGGCGCTCGGCTATCTTGGGTTGCCTATTTACCGCAGCCGCATTACCCGGCATGACGCTCTGGCTTCAGTCCGCCGCGCTTATACCGTAAAAGAAATTAAGAAAATGCTCGCGCCCGTGGCTGCGCCGGGCAACATTGAAATCAATACGTTTTTCCTGTTCCGCATGGGAGTGATCGTTTGGAAGCAGCCCAGTATGACCTTGTGATTGTTGGCGCCGGCCCAGCGGGCTCTGCCTGCGCGATTACGGCTGCGCGCGCCGGTGTAAAGGTGTTGCTGCTGGAAAAAGACCGCTTTCCGCGCCAGAAGGTCTGTGGTGAGTTTGTTTCTTCGGAGTCGCTAGGTCTGCTGCAAGGCTTGCTGCCGGATGGCCGTTTTCGACTGTCGCCGCAGGTCGTGTCATCGCACATCTTCCTGGACAACAAGTTCCTCACGCTGCCGGTCTCTCCCGCTGCCCAGAGTATTCCGCGCTTCAATCTGGATGCCGCTCTGTTTGAAGCGGCCCAGCGCGCCGGCGTGGCCACCCGTGAAGATGTCGCTGTAGGCGACGTACGCCACAATGAAATTTTTCACGTCACTACCGCGGAAAATAGTTATGCCGCCCGCGCCGTCATCAATGCCACCGGACGCTGGTCAAAGCTCACGCAATTTGACGTTGCCGGAAAAGATAAGTGGCTCGGCCTGAAAGCTCATTTCACAGAGGCATCGCCGCCGCCCTCGGTCGATCTCTATTTCTTTGCCGGCGGCTATTGCGGCGTCACTCCGGTCGGCGCTGATTCTGTGAATGCCTGCGCCATGGTCCGCGCCGAAGTAGCGCACACGCTCGAAGAGGTCTTTGCCCTGGAATCTCATCTCTACGAGCGCAGCCGCTCCTGGCGGCCGCTGTTTTCCATGGTGATCACTTCACCATTGTATTTTCGGGAACCAGAGACAGAGTCTGATGGCATGCTGCTGGCGGGCGATGCCGCTGGATTCATCGATCCTTTCGCCGGTGACGGCATCTCGCTCGCGCTGCAAAGTGGAACGCTTGCCGCGCAATCCATTGTTCCCTTTCTTCGTGGAACCTGTTCGCTGGAGCAGGCGCACCGGCAATACAAAGCTGCCTATCGCAAGCGGTTTTTACCGGCCTTCCGCAATGCTGCCCACTTACGTACCGCGCTGGCTGCGCCCAAATGGATTCGCGGCGCCGCGCTGACCCTTGCTGGCGTGCCGGGTGTGGGAAAAATATTGGTGCGGGGAACGCGGGCGCGTTAGTTCCAATTTGCATCATTATCAAAAAATGACATCACTATTTTACAGTTGACATCAAACACTAAACAGTGTCATCATTCTTCAATGAGGACGACTATAAACCTCGATGATGATGTGGCCTTGATCGTCAAGCAATATGCTGAAAACCGGGCCCTCGCCCTCGGTAAAGCGGTTTCTGAGTTGGTACGGCGAGGGTTTAATGCGTCGCGTCCTACGCGGACCGTAAATGGTTTGCTTGTTTTCGATCTGCCTCCTGACTCGCCCCGGGTCACGACAAGCAAGGTCCGTGAACTGGAAGCAGAAGAGCAATGACGGTGCATCTATTGGATGTGAACGTGCTCGTGGCCCTTGTGTGGCCCGCGCACCTGGGCCACCTGAGGACTCAGGACTGGTTCGCAGAGAATGCAAAGAATGGATGGGCATCGTGCCCTTTCACCCAGGCAGGTTGTGTCCGCATCCTGTCAAATCCTTCGTTTTCGCGCGACGCCGTCACTGCACAGGAAGCTATAAAACTATTGACAGCAAATCTCAATCATCCGTCCCATCGCTTCTGGCCGGACGATGTAAGTTTTCCTGAAGCTGTCGATCTGGTACAGAAGCAGATGCGAGGACATCAACAAGTTACTGACGCTTACCTTTTGGGGCTGGCCCTCCATCGAAAAGCAAAACTCGCAACAATGGATCGCGGCGTGGCATCTCTTCTCCCGAAGGAAAAGCAATCTGCCGTTGCAATCTTATAATCACAGGTGCTCGATATGACTACGCGCTCAGTGCGAACTTGAGGCCGCTCGTACCCGCCGCAGCACGCGCCGCGTCACGGCCAGCAGGTCAGAAACCTCAAACGGCTTGACCAGGCAGAAAATTCGGGTCGCATCCACAAAGGCCCGGACGCCCGGATCAGAAACGTTCGAAAGCACAAACACGGTTCGCGTCACCAGTTCCGGACGATGGTTTTCGATCCAGTGAAATACTTCTTCGCTGGACCATTCTCCCGGAATCTTGCTGTCGAGCAGCAGTACGTCGAAGTCTTCATTCTTCAGGCGTTCCACGGCCTCCGTTCCGGAACAGACAGTCGCCACTTTCAGGCCGGCGGCAGTCAGCACTTCGCGCTCGAAATCAAGCACCGCTTCTTCGTCATCCACCAGCAGCACACTTCCTTCGAGCCGCGACTCCCGCCGCGCCACAATGCGTTCGCGCTCCGTGACCGGCTTCTCGCCCACGGCAACGGGCAAACGCACCTGCAGCAGCGCGCCGCCGGCAGGATGGTTTTGCGCGGAGATTTCGCCTCCGTGCTCCTTCACGATGCCGTAACAGATGCTCAATCCCAGACCGGTCCCTTTGCCCACGCCTTTCGTGGTGTAGAACGGATCAAAAACGTGTTTCGGATCAAAAATGCCCGGCCCGGAATCATGGAACGACGTGACCACACTCCCGTTTTCCGTGGCGATGGTGACGCGCAACCGGCCTCCACGCCCGCCGTCCATCATTGCGTCGGCTGCATTATTGATAATGTTGAGGTAGACCTGCTCAAGCTGATGCGGATCGGCCACAACCGATGGCAGTTCAGGTTGAAAATCCCTTTCCACCAATATGTTGTTGACCTTCAAATCATAATCGCGGAGCGCGATAGTATCCTCTACCACGCTGCGCAGGTCAACATGCACCCGCTTCGGTTTGTGCTGCCGCGCGAAGGAGAGCAGGTTCTGCACGATCCTCTGGGTTCGAACCGCCTGTTTGCGCAGTTTCTGGATGAACTCTCCGACGCGCGGCTCCAGTTGTTCACTCTCCAGCAACTGCGTGTAGCCCAGGATTGCCGTCAAGGGATTGTTCAGCTCATGGGCTACGCCTGAAATCAGCTGTCCCACCGCGGACATCTTCTCGCTTTGCAGCAGTTGTTCCTGCGTGCGGCGCAGGTCTTCATAGGCTTGCCGGGTTTCGTTGTAGAGCTGCACTTTCTCAATGGTCGTGGCCAGCTGCCGGCTCACGGCTATCATCACGCCTTGTTCCGACCGTGAAAATTCCCGGGTTACGCGGCTGCTGGTGGCCAGCACGCCCAGGAGTTTTTCTTTGCGCCACAACACCACCCATAGCCACGACTGCAGACTTTCCAGTTCCACCGCCCTTTGCAGCACCTGCGGCAGCCGGGGTAAGTGTTCCTGATCGATGATTTCAGCGTGCGTGTCCTTGATCGAAGCAATGAAATCCGGCGGCAGTACCACGCTTTCGCTCTCCACCGCCCAGGTGGTGCGATGCCCGTAGGAGGATTTTTTGGTCAGCGTGCTGGTCTCTTCGTCGAACAAGTAAACCGCAGCCGTGTCGGTGGAAAATAGCTCCACCATCTGTAGCATGATCAGTTGCAGGATTTCATCCAGGTCAAAGGACTGGTTGAATGTGACCGCGATGTTATTCAATACATACAGCTCGCGGTTGCGCCGCCGGATCTCGTCTTCGGCGCGCTTCATTTCCGTCACATCCAGCACCACGCCCTGGTAGCGCTCAATCTTGCCGCTGGGTGCGCGTGTGGCAAAGCTGCTTTCGATCACGTTGATTTTGCGGCCGTCTTTGCAGCGCAGCAGGATCTCAAAGTTTCTGACGAAGCCCTGGCGCGCAATTTCGTTCAGAAATTTGTGGCGGTCTTCAATGTCCACATAAACCGAGTGGGCCACATCCAGCCGGAGGATCTCCTCCTTGCTTTCATATCCCAGCATGCGCACGAAAGCGTCATTACAATCCAGGATGTTGCCCTCCGGCGTGGATACAAACACGCCTTCATGCATGTGGTTGAACAGTGAAGTAAAGCGCTCTTCCGCCGCTTTCGATTCCGTAATGTCCTTGATAACGTGGATTGTGCCGCCGCGGGAGTGATCCTCTCCCGTGTATGCTGAGGTGGTAACCACGGAATAGCCGCCAAAGCACGGGTCCTCCTCGCTTCCGCATTCCGCGTGCGCGCAGTAAGGGCATCCCTTCCAGTTCGCGCCGGCTCCGGGCAATACTTCTTCACACAGCCGGTGCACCACCTCATCGCGCGTACGTTGCAGCCGTCGCAACAGCTCGCTGTTGGCCCGCATCACGCGGTATTCCATGTCGTGCACCAGGATGTAATCGGGGATCGAGTCAAACGTGCTCGCCCACTCATTGCGGGAATGGACGAGTTGCTGCAGCAGCTTGCGGTTTTCTGCTGCCAGCCCCAGTTGCTTGGCCGCCACTTTCAGAAACTTCTTTTCCCGCGCGGTATACGCGCGGAATCTGGCCATGCCCAGGATAAACATTCCCACCGCCGCATGCTTGCCTTCCACCGGCACCAGCAACAGGTAACGAATACCTTCGGCGATCAGCGCCGCGCGGATATCCGGGCTCGATTCTGAGGCCCGGATCACGTAGACCTCGCTTTCGCGCAGAGCAAAGCCGCTCACGCTTTTGGATGTATGGATCGTCGCTACCTTGTCGATGAAAACCTGGGACAGCCCCACGTGTGCTGCCAGTTCCAGTTTGTCTCCTTCCAGCACGCGGAACCATGACGCTTTGGCCCGCGTGATCTTCCTGAGTTGTTCCAGGATCGTCTCCACCGCGGGCTCAAAATCCCGCGAGTCGGAAAGTTGATGTGTAATGGTGTTCAAGGCGTCAAGCCGTTGCACCTGGGTCTTGGAATCATCCAGCACCATGATCATCACGCTGATTCCCAGAAGCAGGTCCACCAGAAGATCGGTGCCGGCCATCTGGTGCACGCTGCCGGGCCTGTCCAGATGTAATAGAACGAGCGTTACCGCCAGCAGCCAGCGTCCTGCACTGGTCCTGCCCCATGCAAAACGGACAAGCTGCAATGCGGCCCCAACACTTACGAGCGAACAAAGGCCAAATTCCAGGTAATACAATGCGGGGTATGGCCGCCACAGCGAATAGGCTAGTTGCAATGACAAAGCCAAAGACAAGGCAAGAATCGACGGCCACTGCAGCGTTTGTTGTCCGACGTAAAAAAAGACGGCTGTCGCAAACAGCCCTATTGCAATCACGTAAAAGCCGGAGGCCAGCGCTGCCCATAGTGGTACGGGAGCGCTACCGGCGCTTAACGCAAGAAAGATCTTGGAGAGCGTGAAGACCGTCCAACCCGTGATCCACGGAACCAGGTATTTCTCGCGGAAGTTGACGTATAAAAGTACCGCGCCCGCCAGCAAAATCAGCAGAGTCGACATTTCAGCCAAAAATGCTGGTTGGAAGCTTAAGTCCATGGTTAAGTCAAGCGGCTTCTTGATCGAAGTAGGGGTAACCCCTGTATACCACGAATTTTCCGCTTTTTAGCGTTTTTTTGAGCATTAGTACCGTTGTATTTCGGGGAACTCTGGGTTACATTAAGGCTCCCACAACAGGTAAATTTTCCTAATGGCCACTGAGCGCATTCTGGTTGTCGATGACGAGGAACCGATCCGGGAGATTATCTCTTCCATGCTGAGCGCAGCCGGATATAAGACCCGCCAGGCGGCTTCAGGCATGGAAGCCCTTGCCATACTCAACTCCACCGGCGAATTTGAACTCATGCTTTCCGATCTGATGATGGCCGAACTGGATGGCATCGCCTTGCTTGAGCGTTCCAAGGAAAAATACCCTGACATGCCGGTGATCATGGTCACCGCGGTCCATGATATTTCCGTCGCCTTGGCGGCTATCCGCAATGGCGCCTACGACTATCTCCTGAAGCCCTTTGAACGCGAACAACTGCTGGCGATGGTTCGGCGCGCCTTGGAACACCGCCGCTTGAAACTCGAAAATCGCGCTTACCAATCGAACCTGGAGTCCCTGGTGGCGGCGCGTACCGAGCAGCTTCGCCAGGCCATGACTGACCTTGAGCGTTCCTATGACATCACGCTGGAGGCCCTCGGTGACGCCCTCGATCTGAAGGACGCGGAAACTGAAGGCCATTCCAAGCGGGTCACTGCGTTCACCATCGCCATTGCCCGCGCCATGGGGCTCTCCGGCGAGAAAATTCGCGTGATCGCCCGCGGCGCTTTCTTGCACGATATTGGGAAGATGGCCATTCCAGACGCCATCCTGCGCAAGCCCGGCGCCCTTACGGAAGCCGAAACTGAAATCATGCGTGAACACTGTTTCCGCGGATACCAGATGCTCAAGAAGATTCCCTTCCTGTCCGAAGCTTCTGAAATCGTTTATTCGCACCAGGAGCGCTTTGATGGAACTGGTTATCCCCGCGGCTTGAGCGGCCAGAATATACCCCTGGGCGCGCGCATCTTCTCCGTGGCTGACACGCTCGATGCCATAACCTCTGACCGGCCTTATCGCGCGGCCCAGAGCATTCAGGTGGCGCGTGAAGAAGTGGAGCGGTTCTCCGGCCGCCAGTTCGATCCTGAAGTTGTCCGCATCTTCCTCGACATGCCGGACACGATTTGGGAAGACCTGCGCAAAGAGATCAACTCACAGATTGATCACTTCACCTATCCCATGAAGCAGGTTGGCGTGCTTGCTGCAACCATTGGCAGCAGAACCACGTAACCCTGCATTCCTCGCCGAGGATTTTTTTAAAAGCGGTTGGCACGTTCTCCCCGGGCTGCAATTTTTTCGTGCAGGCACTAAAATCACTTCTGGCTTAGGATAGGTTAGGTGCTCTATGGCTGTGCTTACGGATGAAGAAATCCAGCAGGAACTCGCTTCTTTGAATGGCTGGCAACGCCACGGGACCGCGATCCAGCGCGTCTTCCGTTTTCCTGACTTCAAGGCGGCAATGCAGTTTGTCAATAAGGTGGCGGAAGCGGCCGAGCTGGCCAACCACCATCCCGATATCGATATCCGCTACAACACGATCACCATGGCTCTGGTGTCGCACGATTCCGGAGGCGTAACAAAACGCGACGTGCGCATGGCCGGGACCATCAACAGGATTGCCGGTTAGCCGGTCTGTGGGCCTTCCAGGGCTTTTGCAAGGCGGTCCAGGTTCTCTTGGATTGTCTCTAGTTGTTCTTCACAAAACTTATTAAATTCGCCCAGCGGATCGCCATGCTCCAGCAGATCATCCAAAAAATGACGCACGCGTTCGCGGCCTCTTTCGCTGGCGAATACCAGCGCCAGGCCACTCAATCCCAGCACAGTTGCGGGCAGAAACCAGTTCTTCATCGAATATTCCCTTTCCGGGGAATCGGCACTTGTACTCACAATATGATGCTTCAGAATGGGTGCGAATTGAACCTTTGGACAGTTTACTTTGGTAATGTCCTGATTCACGGGTTACGGTCCGCTGCCGCTACAAAAATTTACGCTCCCCTGAGCAGCATTTCTGGACCGTCGGCGCATCTCATTCGTCAAGCTTTTCTTAAATCTATTGAGGTGAAACGCCATGCAGGCAAAGTGGGCAGCTTCCGTCTGTGCCTTTGTTTTGGTGATGGGTCTGGGGGCTATTGGCCAGGAAAACGGCAATTCTAACGATCCGGTGCTCAAGACTCGTCCGAATGACAGCAGAAACCCTCCGCTTCCTCAACAGGGGCCCGCTGCTTACCCCGGACCGGGCAGCCCGTCTTCCACCTACGGCGCGCCTCCGAATGCTATCGCTGACGGCTCCCGTTTTATCATCAAGCTGAAAGATACCCTGGACACCAAAAAGATGCAGGACGGCAAGCACTTCAAGGCCGAGCTTCGCGAAGATCTGGTCACGCCCAGCGGGCTCATTATTCCCAAAGGTCGGAACATCAAGGGCCACATCGGTCGTTTCGAACACGGCTTCACCGGCTCCAAAATGCAGCTCGCTCTGGATGAAATCGAGACCCGCAACGGCTGGGTTCCATTGCTCGGCACTGTCACCGGCGTCCCTGGCGATCCTTCTATCAAGTCCACGGGCGAAGAAGGCGAAGTTTACCGCCGTGGGCCGGACAAGAGGAAAGTGATAACTGACGCGGCCATTGGCGCGGGCATTGGCGCGGTTTCCGGATCGGTGCTGGGTGGCGGCAAAGGCGCCGCCGTCGGGGCCGTAGCCGGCGCTGGCGTTGGAACCGGAACCAGCCTTCTGTTGAAAGGCGGCGATATGAAGCTCGAAAAGGGCACGCAGCTGGAAGTCCGGCTTGATCGTGATTTGATCGTCCCCACGCACTGATTTTGCTTGTTCACACAGGGCCATGAAGGCAGGCAAACAGAGCAGCCTGCTTTTGTGGCCCGGCGTGCGTGTTGCCTCACACCATTTGAATTTATTCGCAAAGTTTGCTAAAGATTTATGAGTCTACGAGATTCTTTTCCTAAAAGTGCGTCTAAGTAAGCATGACACCTCGCTCACCAGCGCGCCGTACCGATACAGATGGCCATCACTTCGCCATTGTGATGCTCGCGGTTGTGTTCTTCCTCGTTTTGCTTTTGTGGTATTTCAAAAGTCATCAGAATGCCCAAACCCTGCCGCAACGACCGCCGGGAATCCTTCATCAGCTCTGATTTGCCCTTTTTTCTGCTGGCGGCTACACTCACCTGTTTTCCTGACTGACGTCTAATAGACCGCGTCTTTCAATTTCTCAGTGGAGTGTCCACATGTCGCTGCGTCGCGCATTATTTCCTTTCATTGCTTTTGTGCTCCTATTTTCACTCTGTGCTTTCGCCCAGCGGAACCGTGGAGAACGCCCTCCAGCCCCTGCGCCCTCAGCCAGTCCTTCCGAACCCAAGCCAACTGGCACTCCCGCCGCTGAAGCAAAGAAAGAACCGCCGGAGCAGCCGCCCATCATCACGCATCATGAAATCCATGTTGGTGGCAAGACGTTGCATTACACCGCCACCACTGGGCTGATGCCGCTCAAGAACAACGATACCGGCGAAGTGGAAGCTCACATTTTCTATATTGCCTACACGCTCGATGGCCAGAACGAGCATCGGCCGCTCACTTTTTCCTTCAACGGCGGCCCCGGCTCGGCCTCGGTCTGGCTGCACCTGGGCGCGATCGGCCCCAAACGCGTGCGCATGCAGCCCGATGGCATGATGCCTCCCCCGCCCTACCAGCTGGTGGATAACGAAAATACATGGCTCGACCAGACCGATCTTGTTTTCATCGATCCCGTCGGCACCGGCTACAGCCGCGCTGTAAAACGCGACCAGACCAAGAAGTTTCTCGGCCTTCGTGGCGATATCGAGTCTGTTGGCGAATTCATCCGACTTTATCTCGGTCGCTCTGAGCGCTGGTCATCGCCACTCTTCATGGTCGGCGAAAGCTATGGCACTACCCGGGCCGCGGGACTCTCCGGTTACCTGGTGGAGCACGGCATTGCTTTCAATGGAATCATGCTGATCTCGAGCATTCTCAATTTTCAGACCACTGATGGCTCCCCCGGCAACGATCTTCCCTTCGTGCTCTTTCTTCCGACGTATGCTTCCGCCGCCTGGTACCACAAAAAACTCGCGCCGGAGTTTGAGCAGAATTTTGACAAGCTGCGCTCTGAAGTTGAGCAATGGGCCGCTGGCCCCTATGCCGACGCCTTAGCCAAAGGCGATCGGCTCACCCCGCAGGAGCGCCAGGACGTGATCGATCATCTTGCCCGCTACACCGGCCTGAGCAAAACTTATATAGACGAAAGCAATCTGCGCATTGAGGAATCCCATTTCACCAAGGAGCTTCTGCGCGATAAGCGCCTCACCATCGGCCGGCTCGATAGCCGCTTCACCGGCACTTCCAGCTCAGCCATCGACGAGGCCTCCAGCTTTGATCCCAGCATGAGCGCCATCCGCCCTCCCTATACTGCTATGTTCAATCAGTACGTTCGCAGCGAACTGGGCTACAAATCAGACCTGGAGTATTACATCCTCGGCGGCGGTTTCCGCTTCGATGAATGGGATTGGGGCGTCCAGCGCGGCGGCTTCCCTGATACAGCCAGATCGCTGAAAGACGCGTTCGACAAAAATCCTTTCATGAAGCTCTTTGTCGGTTCCGGCTATTTCGATCTCGCCACTCCATACTTCGCCACGCAATACACCCTTAACCACATGTCGCTCGACCAGGCGCAGCACGCGCGCATCAGCCTGGGCTATTACGGCGCTGGGCACATGATGTATATCCAGAACTCTTCGTTGGGAGAGTTAAAGAAGAATATTACGACGTTTATGACGAACGCCTTGAAGTAGGACTAACTACAAAGGAGCACGAAGAAGTACCGCCCAAATCCCGAGCGGCGGCGTGAGCTTACGAAGGTTTCTTGAGTTCGTTAAGACCCAACTTCACCTTCGTGAACCTTCGTGTCCTTTGTGGTTAAGAGATTTTTCGGAACGGATCTTCCAGATCCGGACTTTGCGGCGTAAACAACTCCGCCCCTTGCTCCGTGATGTGCATGTCATCTTCCAGGCGCACGCCGAACTCCCCGCGAATATAAATTCCCGGTTCATCGCTGAAGGTCATATTCGGAGCCAGCGGTAAAGTGTTCCCGCGGACCAGATACGGCCACTCATGCCCGTCCATGCCGATCCCATGGCCCACACGATGCGTAAAGTGCTTATAGTCCGGGCCGTAGCCTGCATCGGCAATCACTTTGCGCGCCGCGGC
>DASXCL010000163.1:0-57873 GCA_036491195.1 Candidatus Angelobacter sp. | reverse complement strand
CTATTGATTCAAACGCTTGCGATCCAAGATCTTTGCTGGGCCGGGTCGCGGCAACCTTGGCTGCATGGGCTCCCGCGCGCCAGCCGAACACCTGCGATCCTCCCAGCATGGTCCCGCCCAACCGGTCGGCTCCCTGCCAGCCGGCTGCTTCTCCAGCGGCAAATAAGCCCGTGATGCTGGTTTGTGCGTTTTCATCGATGCGAATGCCGCCGTTGCTGGTGTGATGATGAATCTGTACCTGCAACAGATCATGCTGCACGTCCAGGCCTTTTGAGAGCATGAACTTTATGAAGAGTTCTGGCTCAAATCCCCGGCGTGCCCCGGAGAGATCCAGCAGCACCGCATCGTTCCTGGTGCCATGGCCGGCGATTACCTCTCCCTTGATCGCCCGGTCAAGATGCAAGGCCTGATCGCGGCAGCTCACAGGCCAATGCGACGCCTTGTGTTTTGACACGTCCTCAAGGGTTACGTCCTGCGGCAGGTAATTTTGGAGAAATGCCTTGCCCTCGGCATTCAGCAACCGGTACGGTCGCTCCATGTCATAGAGCATCACCATGGCCTGCGTCGGCCAGGTGGTGGCCAATCCTTGCTGCATGAACTCCATATTGAAAAGATCAGCGCCGGCGCGCAGAGCTATGGCGTAAGCATCTCCTGTGTTCCCTGGGGGATTAAAGCTGTAACGGAACAGCTGCCCGACGCCGCCGGCGGCCAAAATGACCGCACCGGCCGCGATCAGCAGCGGCTCTCCGTCATCGTCAATGCCGACGGCGCCGATACAACGCCCATTCTCAACGATCAAATCGATGATGTTCGCGTGCTCAATGACGCGAGTATTCGTTGCCTCGATGACCGCTTTCTGTATCGCGACAATGCTGTTTGTGCCTCCATTCTGCGGATTTGCCTCCATGGTCGCCAGGACCTTGCTCTTGAACCGCTGCCCCATTTGCTGGAGTCTCTTGATCGCATCGCCAACCTCGTTTACGAAAATGCGGCACAGGGCTGGATCGGCCATTCCAAGGCCGGTTTGCATCATGTCACGGTAGACCAGCTCTGGAGGATTGAAGAAGCTGCCTTCCGGTCCCACAGTGCGGATCGTCCAGTAGTCTCCCAGCGGGTTCGATGTTGCTCCGGCGCCGCGAACTCCAGGAACCCCAAAACGTCCTTTGACCGCGAGCATCGTGCGCGCGCCGTTCTCATGGGCGCTGATGGTGGAAGCTGTTGCTGCGCCGCCGCCTCCAACGATCAACACATCGGTCTCAAATGATTTCATGCGTCAATCCAACGAGCTGCTTTTGGTGTAACTTGCCTGGAGCAACTCTGAAACGTCGATCGAATCCAGCAGCTGTTGTGGTATTCGGTTCTTATTTACCGGGCGCTTGCCATTGCGCGGTAAAGTTGCGTCGATGCCAACCTTTGTGGTGCAGCCGTCCGGCGACTCACATGACGGATCAAGCTCCGTGCCGAGAGATCGAGGCTTAATTAAGATGTCACGGTCGGGCCGGGTATGCAGCGCAATCGCCGTCATCACTTGACGCAAATCGGACACATCCACGGCGGCATCTACCACAACCACGTGCTTCACGTAGATATCGCTGGCCAGGAGCGCCTCCATGATGCGTCGGGGTTGTGAGTCGTCCTGCTTTTTTATGGCAACAAAGACAGTCAGCGGCACTGAGACCTTGACCGCGGTTGTCGCCGGCACGGCAGTGTGCGCGAGCGTCCACAGCCGGTGCTCCATGCCCGGGATGGGAAGCAACAGGTGCTCCGTCAGGCCGCTCACAATATCCTGGAAGACGGCATTGTGGCGGCAAGTAAGCGCGTTCACGGTGAAAACGGGGCAACAGGAACTGCCGGTGGAATATCCGGTGAACTCGCCAAAGGGACCTTCCTCAACTCGCTGGCCCGCTGAGACAAAGCCTTCCAGAACAAACTCGGCTTCGGCCGGGACGCGCAAATCATTTGTCACACATTTCACCACGGGCAGCGGCGAGCCCAGAAGCCCTCCCACAATGTCATACTCTTCCACGTCACTCGTTCCCGTATAGAGCGCTCCCAGAGAGCACGCCGGATGCACGCCGATGAACGCGGCAATCGGCATGGGCTCGCCCGCGCTCTCGTACTTGCGATAGATAAGGTCAAGATGTTTCCCACGCGCCATGAAAATGGCCGTGCTGTTTTCATTTGTGATCATGAGGCGATGAAAACTCAGGTTCGACTTGCCGGTTTCCGGGTCCCGCGCAACGATGATGGCCGCGGTGATGTATGGCTGTGGCGCATCGTCCTGGTGATAGACGAGTTGCGGCAACATCTCCAGGTTTACGTCCTTTCCGATGAAGACCTGATCTTGAACCGGCCCTTCGTTTTTAAGCTCCGTTTTGATAGGCCGTTCGCATGCCTCGGCATAGCGCCCGCGAAGTTCACGAATCGAGCAGTTCAACGCCATTGCCAGCCGGAATTGCGTCCCGCAGACATTGCTGACGACGGGGAACGCCGATCGGTCAACATGATGAAAGAAAGTGATGGGGAAACGGGAAGATTGTTCTAATTTGGTCAGGATCGCGGCAGTTTCATATCTAGGGCTCACGGTGCGATGGATGTCGAGAACCTCTCGCGGTCTTTCCCGTCGGACGGTGTCGATGAAGGTGAACAAATCCGGCATACAGCTGTGATATCCGTTCGAGTAGCTCATCTCGCGGCGTTTGCACGGCCGAGTTCGTTGAAATGGGCCACGACTCCCCGCCTGTCAATCTTGCCTGACTCCGTCTTTGGCAGTCCCTGCGTGAAGCGAATTTCACGTGGAGTGCGGACAAGAGGCAGGAGTTTGAGACAGTGTGTGCGGATCGCATCAGCGTCGATCGCTTCTCCTGGTTTCAACACGACGCATGCCACGATCTTCTCACCAAGAATGCGGTCAGGGACGCCAAGCACTGCCGATTCGCGAACAGCCGGATGCATATCGAGAACGATTTCCACTTCGCGGGGAAAAACCCGTTCTCCGGCAGACTTGATCAGGTCCGATTTTCTGCCTGCAAGACACAGGTGCCCATGATCGTCAAGGCGGCCAATGTCTCCAGTATGAAGACGCCCAAAGGCATCGATCTTCTGGGAGCCGCTCTCATCTCCGGAGACATAACCGCACATGATGTTAGGACCGCTGGCAACCACTTCGCCCACGGTCCCGGGTGGCAGCTCTGAACCGTCCTCCGCCAGAATCTGTACCAGCACTCCGGGCAGCGGTCGGCCGCTCGATTCCGGATTGCTGAGGACCTCTAATGGCCCAAGATAAGTGATCCTTGGCGAAGCCTCTGTCTGGCCGTATGCCACGTGGATCTCCACTCCGGGCAATGCCTTTGAGAGGCTTATTAGTCCATCTGGACGCATGGCTCCCCCCGTGACCAGAACATATCGCAACTGAGGTAAGCGGGTGGCGGCTATGTCTGTGCGTTCGAGCAGAGTGTAGAAATGATACGGCGTACCGGAGAAACCTGTGACCTGATATTTTGCCAATTCCTGTATCACCTGCTGTGGGAAATGGAAGCCCTCTGAGAACGCTATGGTGCCTCCAACCAGTGTATGAGTCAGCAGTTGCATGCGTCCGTGAATGAAATGCAGAGGAACGACCATCAGAATACTGTCATCGCTGGTCAGCCCCACTCGGCTGTTTGCCGCCGCGATGTTCGTAAGCAGGTTGCGGTGAGATAGCATCACGCCTTTGGGGCGTCCGGTGGTGCCGGATGTATAAATAATCAAAGCTACTGAAGAATCGTGCATGCGCGGCAACGTCGCGTCAGAGGATTCTGAAGCGACGATCTCAGACAGAGAATAGTAGCTTCGGACGCCTGGGCTGATTGTAGAAGGAGCTTCCATCAGCACAACCCCAGGCAATGCCTTCGCGCCTGTCTGCATCAGCCGCTCGCGCTGATGAACAGAAAGAACTATTGCGGCAGGTTGGCACTCCGCCAGAATCTCATCGATCGTCTCGACCCCGGCGAGGCAGGGAACATCGACCACTTGGGCACCGCTGGCGAGAATGCCCCAGAAAAAGATCACAGGCGCCAGCGCGTTCTCATGGAGGATGGCAACGCGCGCACCTGGACCAATGCCGAGCCTTTGCAAACGCGCTGCAACCAGCCTGCTCTGCAGGTACAAAGCACCAAAGCTGATGCTCTGGTCGGGAAAAACGAGGGCGGTCTTTCCGGCAAAACGCTCCGCCGTTCCGGCAATTAAATCGGGCAGCGGCATGTCCTCACGTCCTTGCCGGCAAAGTATCGCTTCCAACTTGAGGAGCCGCATTCCGCTGTATAAATTCCTCTATGTTGCGGAGGGTGGCGAAATTCTCCGCAGTCAATTCCTCATTTTGAATAGTGATGTTATAGGAACTTTCGAGCCACAGGATCAACTCCAGAATAGCTGTTGAATCCAGATAGCCTTCAGTCCAAAGATTGCGATCCAGATCGATGTCAGGACAATCGACCGACAGTTGACTGCGGATGTAGCCGAGAACTTCGCTGGCGATACTCATATTGCTACTCCTTGAACTCGTTCGGAAATTTCTGAGGCAAAAGCTGCCCATCGGGCAAGGCTCTCTTCTGCCATCGTGATACCCAAGCCATTCATTCCAGGCACTCCTGGATCTTCGACTATGTCCTGAACCAGGAGCTGCCGGTTTTGCCGCTTTCCTTCCAGAAAGCGAAACCCCTCGACCCGCTCACCGAAGATTTCCGAGGCGCGTGACAAAATCCCGGTTTCGCCAACCAGCGTCCCCAATTGGCAGGACAGGCCAGAATCTTTTGCGAGCTTGACCAGGTCCAGGGAAGCCAGGAAGCCACCGCATTTGGCGATACGAATGTTGAACACATCGGCAGCGCGCGCGTTAACGATGGAACAAGCGTCCCCCAGACTGCAGAGTGACTCATCCGCTACCACTGGCATCCCGGTTTTTTCGCGCACGTTCCGCATCGCATCCAGGTCGTGCGCGGCCACCGGTTGTTCGACGGAGCACACATTCAAATAGCGCATCCGCCGCACCTGAGAGATGGCTTCATCCACTGACCATGCGCCGTTGGCGTCGACTCGAATGGGAACGGTCGGGCCAAGAACCGCATTTACAATCTGCAGGCGGCGAAGATCATCCCGTCGGCCAACTTTCATCTTGATATGACGTCTTCCGGCGAGACGCAGCCAAAGGCAGTACTTTTCAAGCTTTTCCATGGGAACATCGAAGCCAATGACTACCCCGGCCTCTAGTTCCGGCCCGACCCCCCTGCCCAGGACGTCACCAGCTGCGAAGCTAAAGGCTTTGCCGGCCAGATCAAGCAATGCCAATTCCCATCCGGCGCGGGTCGCAAGGGAGCAGGATTTGCGGTGATGCTCCTCGCGTAGCGCCGCCACCACCTGGTCGCCATTTTCAAAAGTCCTCCCGCGCCAGGATTCGATCAGCTCCGGAAGCTCACGCGAAAGCGCCAGCTCGATAGTCGCGCCGCCCAGGTACCAACGGGGTAGAACTTCTCCCCATCCCTTCAGGCCGGCGTCACAGGAGATACACAGAATGATGGTCTCAGTCTTGTCCCGCCAGTGAAGGGCATGTCCAAAGGGCCTGCGGAAAGGAATGCAGACGCGGCAAAAAGTTACATCAGCGATTCGCATGAGACTCGCTTCACGACCTGAAACTGCTTGTCCCAGTCAAGATCACGTGTCAGGCAGGCTACCTTCACTTGGGCATCGTTCGCTCCTTCAACAATGCGTCGCTGTCGCAGTGCGGTATAGCTTCCAGGACGGAGCAAGCAGAGCTCTGGAGCGCCTAGTCTGCGGGACTGCCTTTTCGACCGGTACTCAACATTGCGCCGGCTCAGATTTTCGTCGAATGCCATTAGGAATCGACCCAACATGCGCCGGCTCAAGGGGGCTTCGGCTTCAGCAAGGAGAACATAATGCGGATAAGGGCGAACAGCAGGACACAGCGTAAAAGTTCCGATGATCATGCCCAAACGGGAGGCAGCCTGGCAAACGGCTCCTGCGACCTGACTCTCCGTAAGTTTTTCGCCAGTCAAAGAGCACGTGTGACCGGCACGATGAAGGAATTCCAGAATCGGCGTTGAACCGTTAAACGCGGTAACCCGTACTACGTCGCCTATGTTGTAGCGGTACAGCCCCGCCGAGGTGGTCAGGACGACGCCGTAAGTTCTGCCGGCCTCGAGTTCGTGCGCCAGCAGTGTTGGCGGATCAGCTTGCTCAGCCAGTTCCTCGGGAATGAATTCATAAAAATGCGTGTGGATTGCCAGTGCGCCGCCGCTGACCTCACTCCGGAATGGAATTGCCATGATGCCCTCTGAAGCCATAGACAGATAATCGCGTTGCGGGATGCTGCCGAGGAAAGGCGCGAGAAGCTCGATGTAGGGGCGAACCATCGGGCTTCTCCAGCAAACCACAAGCTGCAGATTCGGCCATAAACGCCGTGCGGTTTCCACTCCGGCCCCGCGGAACATTTCGCCAAGCTCTTGAGCTCGCCGTTTATTGCCCTTGAAGTGTGCAGCCATGTACTCTGCTACCTCGCGAGTCACGGTAATGTCCCGCGACAAGCCTCCACGGCCGACATCCTCTATAAGACACTGCGCATTCCGGTGAATGACCTCCGCTAAGAGCAGTAAGGTGCTGGGATTTAAGGTCATCAGCGCGGCGACATCCATCTCGAGCATGATGCGGGCAAGTATGTAGTAACGCGCTTCGGGATCCGTAATATTCGCGATCTCGCGCGGGAACGGGCAGCGAACGTTTCCGCTCATGCCTCGCCAACATGCATTCCAGAAAGAGCTCTCTGAGCCGCATAGCAGCCCACCCGTTGTGCGTTGCTCGTGCCCACTATCGCTGAAATTGAAAATCAAGCTGCCGCGGGATATTCCGGTATACGCTTCGCGCACGAGATTCCAGAAAATCTGAAAGACGCGCGATTTGTCGCGAATAAAGCTCGGCGTTACGGCTATATACTTCGGCGCGGCCATTGAGCCGCTGGTAATGAAGAACCGGCGCACAGGCTCCGATGTCAACACCCCAGCTTCTCCCTGCGCCATGCGCTCGATATCGCCGCGCAAATCTTCATAACCACATACAGGAACGGCCCGCTGGAAATCAGAGATCGAACGAATGGCCTCGAAGCCATGTCTCCTGCCGAACTCGCAGCTCGCGTTCGTCTCCACTAAGCGCCGCAGAACTTCATGCTGCGCCGTCCTGGAGTCGGCAAATGATCGCAAAAAGTCTTGCACTGCGGGGTTGGTGAGGCTGGTTTTCATACCACATTCCGGTGGACTGGACCTAAGACGCCCTGGCGCCCCAGCCAGTTTTTGATGTTGTTTGCAATTTCCTGCGGCGCTTCAAATTGCATTGCGTGATTACAGGACAATGTTGCCGAACTCACAGCGGCTATCCGGAGCTTTCGAAATCTGGCCAGCGTTGTTTTGTTATCGACTGCCTGGTCACGGGCTGCAAGCAAAAGCAGCACAGGGTGCGCCAATTGCGCCAATCGGGCAGCGGCAAACAGTTGCATCTGGCGTGAGACCTCTACAAACTGCGGCGTAAAATCACGCACCGCCAGAACATCCTGGGCAATAAGCTCTCTGAATTCCGGGATGTCACTGAACATCTCATCTTTCATGGGGCTTGGCAACAGGCGGGGAGGCGAGGCCGCGTGTTGCAACGCTTCTATGTTGTCCTGCATTGAGCGTTTGATCTGCGAGGATGGAAACAAACCCGGCGCCAGCAGTACGAGGCCTTTGAATCTACCGCCGAATTCCAGCGCCGCGTTCACAGCCAACACCGCGCCCCAGCACCACCCGACCAGGTACACCGGAACGCCGCTCTCCTCATGATCGATTATTCTGAGCAGGTCGGACAGCAGTATTTCGCGCGACGGGGCGTCACCACGGTCACGCTGATTCAGTCCGGAGCCGCGACGCTCGGCGCCCACCACATTGATCCGCATTGCCGCAAGCATCCCGGCGAGTTCGCGAAACCATCCTGAGTGGCTCATCATGCCGTGCACCAGCACCAGCGTAGCCACGGGCAAACCTTTTGCAGGCCACACTCTGAACTGCAAGTGATAGCCATCTTCACATTCAACAGTCCTGATCAATTCGGCGGGTGCAATGATCACGGCAGGCGGCATTTGCAAAACAGGAAACTGGCGGTTAAGCTGTGACGACTCCGCCACACTGATTCAGCGCTTGTCCGGTGATGCCGGCGGCATCTTCTGAGCTGAGAAAGAGCGCAAGGGCGGCCACTTCTTTCGGCTTGATCAAACGTCGTTGCGGGTGGTGGGCCACAACCTTCTTGAGGTATTCCTGGCCATTGTTGCCGAACATTGCAGCTCTGGCCGCCATGGCTTCGCGCATCATTGCGGTATCCACGTGCCATGGGCAGATCGCATTCACGGTAATTCCCAGGCGCGCAACCTCCAGAGCTACAGATTTGGTAAATCCGATCACCGCTGCTTTCGTCGCCGAATACGCGCTGTTGTGCGCCGCTCCCACGACCCCGGCAATCGAAGCGATATTGATGATCCGTCCTGATTTAGCCCGAATCATGGTTGGAAGAACAGCCTTTGTGCAGTAGTACACTGCGAACACGTTGGTCGCGAACATTGCTCTCCAGCGTTCGTCATTGGAGAGGACCAGGCTGGAGATATAGTTGGTTCCGGCGTTATTGATGAGGATGTCGATTTTGCCAAACTGTGCAAGAGTTGTATCGATCAGGGCGTGCACGGCACATTGGTCGCTAACGTCGGTGGGAACAGGCATCGCGTTGCCGCCGTCAGCAGTCACAATCCGGCTCACTTCATCGAGCTGGGCTCCATCGCGCGAGGCCAGCACAACAACAGCACCGGACTGGGCCAATGCAAGCGCAATCTCCCGTCCGATACCCTTGCTGGCGCCTGTAACGATGGCAACTTTGCCATCAAGCGCAGAGTTCATAGATTCTACTTCTGTTTTTTCCACGCGGAGTAGATTTCTATTTAATAAGACCACGGCCAAACCAGCGTGCCGGAGCCCGACTGGTAAGGGCCAATGTCAGGCCTGGCTTCTGGCCTGGCATACCCGTCAAAATCGATTGGCGGCGCACCTGCCTGTGTCCCCGCTCCGATTGCCGGGCTTGCGGCAGTGAGGTGGTAATCGCCTGAGCCGTCATTCATGTAGCGAACCAGCCTGGGATCAGAGTTGATGGGGCCAGTGTCATGCCCGTTCTCTAATCCAATCCCCCGGCGATTGCGCCAAATGATGTTGTTGGAATATTGATTGTGTGTTCCAATTCGGCCAGACTCCACGATGGCCCAGCCCGCGCCCCAGGTGCCGTTTTCCATGAGGATGTTGTTTGTCACCACCATGCCGTCGGCGATGACTCCGCCGGGAGCGTCACCGGCGCCCACAAGAATTCCACCATCACCGTTGTGGAATACCAGATTGTTGCCTACCACTACATTTACGGGGGCATGCCACAAGTGGATTCCGTAACCTTGGTTGTTGAATGCTATGTTGTTCCAGATGTGGCCGCGCAGGTTTGCGTGGTAAATTCCCTGTACGCGCGGGCACGCAACGTTCACGTCTCCGATATCGTGTACTACGTTGCCTACTGTGTCGTTGTCGTGCGCGGCAAATTCGCCCTGATCGATTCCCGCGCCGCCATTAGCGGTGCATTTGGCCGGGATATCGTGTACGTGGTTGCCCAGAATCCTGACGAAAGAGCCCAGATTGAGAATTCCCAGGTTTCCATCGCCGCTGATGTCGAAGCCTTCGATGGAAACATAATCGCCGCGGTTCTCCCACGCCGTATAAGACATTGCGGCAATAATCTTTGCGCCCCACTTCACATCGGAAATAAAGCGGATGCGCGCCGCGGATGTACCTGAAACCTGGGTTTTAACCGCCGAGGCATACAGGCCGGGTGAGACGTGGATCGTATCGCCCGGGGCGACCTGCTCCGCCGCGTGCTGAATCGTGGCCCAGGGATGTTCTGCGCTGCCGGTGTTGCTGTCGTTGCCTGTCATAGAAACGTACAAATGACGGCCCGCTTCTGCGGCAGATATTGAGGTCTCTGTTGGCATTGTTTCGGACCCTCGGCCGCATGACGAAACCCATCCAGCGGAAACCGCAGCAATGCTCGCAAGTGCAAAAATAACTCCAAGGCGGCCCGATCCGTATAGCCGGCGTTTGCTGAAGAAGTATGATTTGAGACCGTGTTGCATGCGCATGGGTCTATGACGCGAAAAATTTTGTTTTCTGTTCATTTTGATAGTCTCGACTGCAGGGCCTTAAGCGCAAAAAATCGCAGGCTTCGTTCGCAAGACCGCTTTGGTTGACCCCAGTCATTGTCACTCAGGCCGCGTAATCCACGGCGAACTCTTGCGACCAGCGAATGACGTTAAGCCAGCGCCAGACGCGGTTGTCAAAACTCTGGCGGCCGGAAAGGATCGCCTGCCACTCGCGGTGCATGGCTCCAAGATCAAGAAACGGCATCGCAGCAGCGGTCTCGCTGTTCAAAGTATCCTGCACCCAGCCATTCAGGTTACAAAGCCATTCACGTTCAGGGGTGGCAAAGCCTATCTTGTCTTTGCGATCGAGAATGGCTTGCGGCACAATGCCGCGCATTGCGCGCCGGAATACCGCTTTGGACGTTCCATCCAACGCCACAATGTATTCTTCTGGCAGGGACAGGACAAATTCCGCAAATTGCGGCGTCAGGAACGGCACGCGGCTTTCAATGGAAAATGCCATGGAATTGCGGTCTTCATAGCGAAGCAGGTGCGGAAGACTGGTTTCCGTTAGCGTGCGCAGCAAAGCAGACCGCAGTACATGGGGCCCTGAGCAGTAATTTACGTTGGCGGTCTCTCCGCCATTTTCGCGGAACCATGCTGCATTGACCCAGTTTGGAGTGAATTCTTTGGCTACCAGCGCGCGCAAAGGCTTTTGCCACTCTTTGGGCAAAAAATAGTCGGCGCTGCACAGCAGCACCTGCACGATTCCACTGTCCGGAAGCTTCGCGGCGCTTCGTAGCAGTCGCAAAGCGTCCAGGAAACGATGCTGTCGCACCAGGGAGGCAAATTGCGCGCCGATATAATAACGGTAGCCGCCAAGAAGCTCGTCTGCACCTTGCCCATCGAGCATCACCTTGATTCCGGCTTCACTCGCCAACCGAAAAACTCTATGTTGCGCGTAGATCGTGGTGCTTCCAAATGGCTCTTCCTGTGTCCTTAGGAGAACGTCGAGATCGGTTACCAGATCATGGGACGTGGTGTGTGTCTTATGCACCGAGGGAGCAACGGCACGGGCGACCAGGTCAATCCAGCGCTCTTCGTTCAACCTGGGATCTTCAGCGACGTAGCTGAACGTGTGGATATCAAGTTGCGGAGCAACCATCCGCATGCAAGCCACGATTGCTGACGAGTCAATTCCTCCGGAAAGTGCGGCTCCTACGGGCACGTCGCTGCGAAGGTGCAGCTGTATGCTCTCAATGAACAATTCGCGCAACCTCAGCGCGGCTTCTTCGAAGGACACATCGGAGGGAGTTATTTGCGGGCTCCAGTAGCGAACGGGCTCGGCCAAACCTGGATCATCAAGCGATACCTCCAAATAGTGCGCTGCAGGCAACTGGTGAATGCCCGAAAGCAAAGTAGTGTCACCCTGATCTGAAAGGCCGTGGCGAAGGTACAGCAGCAACGCGGTCGAATTGACCCGCCTCTTGGTGGAATTGAGGCCAAGCAGCGCTTTGATCTCTGAGGCAAAGGCGAACTGCTCAGCGGAAGCAGAGTAGTATAGGGGCTTGATTCCAAAGAAATCGCGGGCGAGGAATAATGATCTTCGTTCGCGATCAAAAATAGCGAACGCGAACATGCCGATGAATCGGCGTACCGCATCGGCGCCCCACTCCGTATAAGCCAGCAGCAACACTTCCGTATCTGTGTGCGTGTGGAATTGATGTCCAAGGCGCTCTAACTCACGACGCAGCTCCAGATAGTTATAGATCTCGCCGTTGTACACAACGCTGTAACGCCCGTCGCCAGTGCGCATGGGCTGCCACCCTCGTCTGCTGAGGTCAAGGATGGAAAGTCGCCGGTGCATCAGCATGAGGTCACAATCCTCAATCTGCTTCGGGATTGATTCACGGCCGGTCCGCACTGAACCATGCGAGTACAGTAGCCAACCCAGGTCATCCGGGCCGCGATGACGCAGAATTTCCAGCACCTTGGCCGCACTGGCTGGGCAAATTCGACGTGAGCCCGAGATCACTCCAGCAATACCACACATGGCTAGGTCCTTGGCGCTTCTGTTGCCGGATTAGGCCTGGCTTTGATGACGATCCGCAGCAAGACCATGTAGTAGACGAAGTAGCACAAAATATTTACCAGAGTAATGGCCCATACCGTATGGACCAGGCTGAGCTTCTGCCGCCAAGCGACGCCGAATATCAGCAGAATTCCTGCCATAAGAGTCAGGTCATAAATAAGCTTGGATTTTTGTCCGCGCAGCACAAACACCAGCCTGCTTAATGGACTCACGATCATCTGCGCCAGGAAAAGAGGAGCGGTAATCCCAGCCAATGTGCCGGCAGTGATCCAAGGCTCTCCGAAAACGAGCGCGAAGATCCGGTCCCCGGCAAAAAAGAGTATGAGTGCCGGGCCCAGACCAAGCAGGAACAGCCCGGCGCTGGTGCGTGCGAATAGTCCAAGCATTTGCTCGGGCTTTTCTCGCGCGTAGACCGCCAGGCGGCTGTGGAAAGTATCGGCAACGCTGGTTGCTATCAGCGCCAGCGGGACCGAGAGGACCCTCTGCATCAAAGAGAATTGGCCGCCGAGTGCTGATCCGTAGAGTTGTACCAGCAATGGAAGAGGAATGTTGGCGGCCAGTGTGTCTATAAGCGACGACGGTAGGGAATAGACTGCCAGGTTTCGATTCTCGGCTAATGCGCTCACAAGATCGCTTCGACGGGCCCTCGCGGGAACACACTTCAAAGCAGGCCAGGCATCGCGTACGAGTGATCCGACACCGGCTCCCCTGCCCAGCATCTCTCCAAAGAGCAATCCTGCAGGCCCGATAGTTACAAATCCTAGAACCGCCTGAGAAATCGAGCGTGTCGCCTGCTGGACAACTGTTGTTCTGGCAACTATTTCAAAGTGCTGCTGCCTGATTTCCCAATAGCGCAGATTGGAGAAGATGCCGATGAAAAGAAGTGTCAAAACCACAAGCGGGACCGAGTATGCTGGCAAGACTCCGTATCCAAGCCAGTGAAAGTGCATCATTATATAAAGGGCAATCCCGCAAAATGCGCAGATTGGAACGCTCAGCAGCATGGACGCCCACGTCAGCCGTGCTGCTCGCTCTTGATTCACGGCAGAGAGAATTCCCAGCTCATAACTCATTGATGTGGCGACGCCCGCAACCATCACAAAGCTCGTAAACAGTCCCAGTGCTCCTAAATCGGCGGGGGAGTATAGTCGAGTGAGGACGGGGGCCACCGCCACAACCACTATCTGCGCCGTCGCCGTGCCAAGACTTAGAGTGGCTACATTTCGCACGAACTGCCAGCGTTTTGCGGCCAGACCCGACCGAAGCGAATCTACCCAACGTGGACCACCCTTTCGCGCAGGTAGAGTTCGTTCAATGGATGAATTCAGAGACAACGAGAGCTCTTTTCGATCGGAAAACGGCATGTATCACGCAAGTTGCGCCACCTGCCGTCGATTCGGACTCCAAACTCCGCTGTGCAGCGGGTGTAAGTTACGGACCATCCGGGACGCAGCAACAACCATCCCAAGCCAAAACCAGAGAGCGCGGTCTTCGACAGTTCCAGTGAAGGCGTTATAAAGCACCTGGAACGTCAGCACGGGAAACAGAAACGCGAATTCTGGAGACTTTGCCATCTTCAAGCTTGAGTGGAACAAGCTCACCAGCAAAGTGAGCAGGAGCGCCAAGCCCGGCAGACCCTGTTCAGACGCAACCTCAAGCAAAAAATTGTGTGGATACTTTGGCATGCCTTCCCCGGGAATACCCTGGCCGGAATAGAAAACACTCCAACCGCCCAGTCCCAACCCGGTTAGCGGATGCTGCATGAGGGCATCCAGCGCGGAATCGTAGAACTCCAGCCGCTTCGCGATTGTGCCGCCTGTAAGAGTGGAACCAGACAGCATGGACTGCACCTCATTTTCCTTTGATGCGAGCTTGTCACGCATACCGGGCCTGTGTTGGATCCACAAAAATGCCATGACAGCAACGATCGCAATCAGAGAGAAACGTAGCAGCAATTTTTTTCCATTCAGGTGACGGGAGCCCGTTCTGAGGACTAATGAAACGGTAATCAGCGTTACAACCAGCGCCAGCGCAGGTGTGCGAGCAGCCGCAGTGACCAGCCCGATTGCCAAAACCGTGAGCACACAACCCATCAGAAGCCTGGAATCGGTCAATTTGCTGTAAATCACAATGAGGATGGATGTACCAAAAGCCATGCCATGCCCGATTTCGGTCACGTCACCGTTTCCCTGGAGCACTTGTTGCGAAGGGTGCCACACACCAATGATCTGCTTTACTAACAAGCCAAGGCTCAGAACGATGGTCGCCAGCAGGAATGGGCGCAGCGCCTTTTCATCTTTTGCCAAAAGAATCGGCCCGAAGAATGCAAGAGTCTCAAATGCCAGGAACCGCGAGAGCTTCATACCACCGTATTGCTCAGTTGGCGTGTAGAGAAAGCTTACCGCCAACACGATAATAAAAAGTATGAATAGAGAAATTCGGAACGCCTGTCCAGCGAGCAGGGCGCCCAGCGTCCATTCCGGGCGTCCATCGATCAGACGCGACAAAAAGTCGATTGCAATTGCGCCGCAGCAAAGGAGAAACAGCACCATCGTGGGGTCAGAAAGAGAAATACCATGAGCAGGGCTGGTCTTGAAGTTCCCCACAAACAACAAACCGGCAAAAATTATCATTGGCCACTTGCGCAGGGCCACTAACGTGGCAGCGCCGATGACAATCGCAGCGATACCCAAAGCTGGTTCATACCCGAAATGCGCGCAAGCCCAAAGATCTACTGCGGTTACGAGGAGCAGCAAAGAGTATGCCGCTGCAAAAGCGGTCTGCCTTCCCGATCCCCAGGATCTCTCTGTGGTTTCCATTGCTTGCTCCTAGGTCAGCACGATTCCCCGATTGCAGCACTGCCAACTCGCCTGGGATGAGTCATGGAACCGTAAAAAGCAAGCAGTTTGCACTCCTCGCGGCCCCAGTTGAACCGCTCCTCCACAGCCTGCTGCCCCCTGCGACCCATTGCTTCAGCTTCCGTATCGTGCGTCAAGAGATAACGGATTACCTCGGCGATGGCCGATGGATCGCGAGGATCAACCAGAATCCCGCAGCCCGCACCGCGAATGATGTCGCGCCACAAAGGGAAGTCTGACGCCACTACCGGAACCCCCGCCGCCATGTATTCGAAGAGCTTAGTCGGCTGGGAAGTCAGAAAGTTTGATTCAGGATGCAGCACAACCAGTCCTGCCCGGACCGACCCTAGCAATTCCGCGATCTGGGGACGATCCAGAAGGCCGCGCCACTTTACCGACGCCCACTCAGGCAGGTGCTGCAGTTCCGGATATAGCGCCTGATCCTGAAACCAGCCCGCCAGTTCCAGTTTGGCCTGGAGCGACTTCGGCAAATAACCCATGGCCGCCAGCAGTTCATGGATCCCGCGCTCTTCCGCGATGCCCCCGATATAGGCGACGGACATGGGCCGATGCGACCACAGCAGCGGTTGCACAGGCGCCAGTTCGCTGAGATCGGGAAAATTGTTGACGACGACACAATTTCGATTGAGATTCTGAAATCGTTCAGCAATGGACGGAGTCGCTGTAACAACGCCTGACATCAGCCGCGCCGCCGCAGTCTCCAGGAAATCAACCACGCCCATGATCGGGAACCGGATCCTTGCTGGAATATAGTGTTTATAAAGAATGGTTGAAGGCAAGTCCTCATGCACGTCATAGATGACGCATTTCTTCCTGGCGCGCAACAGGAGAGCCAGCAACAGCAGTTCGGGATCGTGAATGTGGTAAACATCCCCATTCATTCGAAAGGCCTCGCGGGCCATTTTGAGCAGTTTGGTCGTTACCCGCTGGAAGCGCCCACCACTGCGACCAAGGCCGCGAATTCGTACATCGCCGCAGTGGGCGTCTTGCTGATCATTTGTAAGTCCAATGACTTCATACCCAGCACGCGCCAGCGATTGGCACTCCTTGACAAAGATCCGCACATCGCAGCCAGGGTGAACTGAAGTGATATGCACGACCCGGGCAGGCGGTGAGCCTTTATGATTCGCTGACGCCCGATGTCCTTTAGCTTTAGGGTAAGCGCGCCACTTACTGACCGCATGCTGCACAGTTCCAGCCATGCGGTCAAAGAGCCACCTGCGTTCCATGGCCTCAAGTTCGGCCATGGAAATCGACGCCGTCTGGTGCTGCTGGCGGAGAAAATCCAGCAGGCTTGAAACGGGAACAAACCAGCCGCCCTTGCGGGCAAGCCGCCGCAACAGGTATTCAACTCGTGGATGCACAACTCCTTCGTTCACGAAGCCACAGGCGAGATGTGTGTAAGCAATACAGATCCCATGCTCTTCTTCCAGCCGGTCCTGGTTAGCTTCGCTCAACAGCTCACAAAATGTTGTTTGGTCGCTGGCGTCAGAGCTGCTGAACCACATATTCACAAAAGGTCTCCGCTCATCGTGATATGGCATGCTCGGATTGATGCGCTCGAGATTGATCTCGCGAAAAACAAGGTTACGCACATAGTCAATGCGCTGGCGACAAAGGTCGCCCCAGAAGTAGCTGGAGTTCTCGACGTGACCTTCGAACTGACGGTGATGGAGCGAGGTCATCGCGCGATAGAACGGTGCAACGACGGAGAAGCGAGCTGGGCCCCAATACAGGTTTTCGCGGTTACCGGCGTGGTTCGCGTGCACACGCGGGTCATGGCCGATGAGGCGGTTAAACTCGTCAAGTCCAGCCTCAATCTCGCTCCGCGCCGAACAGGTATTGCGCACGTTGTGGAGTGCGATTTCAAACCCCG
The DNA here is from genome assembly GCA_036491195.1 of Candidatus Angelobacter sp. Classification (GTDB taxonomy): domain Bacteria; phylum Acidobacteriota; class Terriglobia; order Terriglobales; family Acidobacteriaceae; genus Angelobacter. Next base: position 40,789 of record DASXCL010000163.1, on the reverse strand, counting down.
TGCGCTTCAAGCCGAGCACAAAAGAGAGATATTCAGGATTCTGGAGGCTGGCTCCGCCCACATGCGCCTCCGCCACGCTGGCCAGCGGCCATACTGACTTGGTGGTGCGCATGCCGATCTCGCTCAGGAGACTGTAAATGGGCGCCACATTTTCGACCGTGCTCAGGTCGGTATCGTCGAAGATCGAAAAGGCAAATTTCGCGCTGCCTGGAAAGGTGTTCACGCCGCCTGCCGCTGTGCCGGGTTCGCCGCCACGTTTAGGACTTTTCGGATTGCCCGCGCGGCGTCGAGCATGTCGCTCCGCACGAGTGTGGGATGCACCAGGAACATCAAACTGGTTTCGCCTAATTCGCGCGCGACGGGAAGACGTTCGTGAGGCCTCGCCGCCATGGAAAACGCCTTCTCAAGATAAATCTCGCTGCAACTTCCACTGAAGCATGGAATCCCTTCGGCGCGTAGCGCCGCCGCCACACGGTCGCGGTCCCAGTTTTGACGCAGTTCTTGCGGTCGAAGAAAAACATAGTACTTGTAATAGGCATGGTCCACCTCAGGCGGAGGTACCGTCAGGCGCAGCCCGGGAACGTCACCGATTTGCTGCATGAGGTAGCCGGCGTTGTCGCGCCGCGCCGCTACTCGGTCGTCCAGTTCCCGCAATTGCACCCGGCCGATTGCCGCCTGCATCTCTGTCAAACGTCCGTTTGTTCCAAAGCTGTCATGGACCCAGCGGAACTCCGGAGATGTGGGCCTGGGATTCATAGCGTCGTAATTTTTCCCGTGGTCTTTGAAGCTCCAGGCAGCTTTGAAGACGGCCTCATCGTTGGTAGTCATCATTCCGCCTTCACCTCCGGTCGAGATGATCTTGTCCTGGCAGAATGAGAAAGCGCCGGCATCGCCCATACAGCCAACCTTGCGCCCCTTGTATGCGGCTCCATGTGCCTGTGCGCAATCTTCCAAAACTTTCAGTTTGTGTTCACCCGCAAGTTCGAGAATCGAATCCATATCGCATGGCCAGCCGGCAAGGTGAACCGCGACGACGGCACGCGTACGGGGAGAGAGCACCTGCTCGATGGAAGCAGCCGTAAGGTTCTGGCTTTCGCGATCAACGTCGGCCATCACAGGAGTGGCGCCGCACATCACCGCCGCACTTGCCGATGCAATAAACGTGCGCGACGGCACTACCACTTCGTCGCCCGGCCCGATCCCCATTGCTTTCAACGATAGTTCGAGGGCGACGGTTCCGTTGGATACGGCGACTGCGTATCGGCAACCTGTATACGCTGCAAATTCTTTTTCAAACTGCAAGCCTTCCTCGCCCGTCCAGTAGTTCACTTTTCCAGAGCGCAACACCGCGCAGGCGGCGCCAATTTCGTCGGCGCTGAACTGCGGCCAGGGAGCGAATGGGTGCTCTCTGATCGGGGGGCCAGTGTTGATCGCCAGCTCACTGTTCCGATTTTCTGTAATCACATGACACCGTTCTCGGCTGCGCATTGTGGTGTTCGGCAGGAGTCAGAACCGCCACAAGCGTTAGCCAAAGAATATGCAGGTCCATACCAAAGGAGCGATGCTGGACATAGTTCAGACCCAAGCGGACTTTTTCCGGGCGAATCAATTCGTGGTAGGCACGATGCGGGTCCACGCTCCCGCGCAGCATCTCGTCTTCATCCCGGAACTTGATAGACGCCCAATCCGTAATGCCGGGACGAACGAGGAGCAGCTGTTTTTCTTCATCGCTATAGCGAAGCACTTCGTCCATGACTTCGGGTCTCGGCCCTACAAGGCTCATGTCACCTTTCAGGACGTTCAGCAGCTGCGGCAATTCGTCAAACTTATATCTCCGTAAAAAGTAGCCGGCCCGTGTAATCCGTGGATCGTTCGCCGGTGTCTCGGCTCCGCCGATTTGTTCGGCATCCAGCACCATGGTGCGCAGCTTGCAAATACGGAAGGGCCGCGCGAATCGGCCGGCGCGAATTCCTCGATAAAACACCGGACCTGGAGAATCGAAAGCGATCCAAACCAGGAAAGCCGCCAGCAATGGCGAGATAACCAGAAGTCCACAGAAGGAAACGACAATATCAAGAAGCCTTTTCATTTACCGTTTTGCGCTGCTCTCATGTTGGAGCGGGCCGGTGGTACTGGGTCGGTTTGGGCGCGCTGGTTTGCGCGACGCGTGCCACAGGCCCGCAAGTGTTCCCGTCCCGTAGCAAACATGGAATGGGAAAGCAAAAATGGGAAGCAAAATTCTGGTTAGAAGATTGGTCGTGTCCATCTGGGTCGACCCGAAGTAAAAGCCGGTCAGGAGATATAAGAGCATGACAGCCGCGATCAACATCCAGGTCGCGGGAAAAAAGATTGTCGTAAGAGCTAATCCAGCCAGCAGCAGCACCATGAAGACCGGCGCGAAGCGGCGCAGCGCGAACGATTGCGGGTTCTTCACCGCAGCAAGATATTGCCACTGCCCATCCAGAAACGCTTTGCGCCAGAAAGCCTGAAATGTCGAGACAGGGTGGTAGTAAGTCACCAACTCGGGAGTTTGATAAATGCGTCTGCCGCTATGGAGGATGCGCGCGTGCAACTCGCAGTCCTGGGCGCGAACGAGGCTTTCGTTATACATCCCACAATGGTCAAAGACCTCCTTTCTGTAGGCTCCATACGGGACTGTATCAACCCAACCTTCTTTCAGTCCCGTCCGAAACGCGGCGTTGCCGACACCGAAACGGCTGCTGAGAATCGCGGCGATGATCCTGGACGCAAATCCGCGGCCGCTTGCTGTCGTCAGCAAAGGACCGCCCACCACATCGGCGCCCGTCTTATCCAGATACTTCAAGCTCGTCTCGAGATAGTGCGGAGGATAGCTGGTGTGGGCGCCGGCCACCATCACGATTGGGGAACGTGCACGGCGCAGGCCGATATTCATCCCGGCGGGCATGATGCGGAAGGGATTTTGCAAGACCATCAAATTGGGCGATTCGGCCTGAAGTTTGAGCACAATCGCCATCGAGCCATCGGCAGACATCCCGTTCACAACAATGATCTCGTACTCTGAGGGCGGAATAGTTTGCGACAACAAAGAATGGAGACATGGTGAGATTGTTTTCGCCTCATTGCGCATTGGCACGATTACGGAGATTGCTGGCATGGCAGGATTTGTTCAGTGCTCAAGCGGCAACGGGCCGCGCAGCCGGTGCGCTGTATTCGACAGGGGCCTCGAGTTCGCGGCAAACCCCATTCTCATTCGAGTACTGACGTCCGCAGTCTGGGCAGATTGCTTGAGGGGCGAAATGAGGCAGTCGCTTCCCGCAATAACACATCCAACCCACCTGCACCGCCGGGACTCCCATGACCAGAGCGTAATCAGGCACATCACGCGTCACCACAGCGCCGGCTGCAACGAAGCAATATTTGCCGAGCGTAACTCCGCAAACCACGGTTGCATTCGCGCCGATCGAAGCGCCGCGCTTCACCAGGGTGCGGCGGTATTCATGCTTCCGATTGATATGGCTCCGCGGGTTAATGACATTGGTGAAGACCATGGAGGGTCCGCAGAACACGTCGTCCTGCAGTTCCACCCCGGTATATACGGAAACGTTGTTCTGGATTTTTACGTTGTCCCCGACCTTTACCCCCGGGCTGATCACCACGTTCTGCCCGATATTGCAGCGTGCGCCGATTCTCGCGCCATCCATAATGTGCGAGAAGTGCCAGATGTTTGTATCGCGCCCGATCTCGCACTTGGGGTCAATAACCGCGCTGGAGTGCGCTGAATAGGATGGTTCGATGCCGTTGAGTTCGACAGGGCCGCCGCCGTTGCGCAATGATCGCTCGCACGCATCCAGCACCTCCAATACCTGCAATGCGCCGGCAGCGTCTGTGCGCGGTTTGCGCTTTTCCCGTATGCACTCCAGAAAGTGCTCGCACTCACGCAGCAGAGGCTCATCCTTCGGAATGGGCACCATTTGTCCATCGTCCTTGTACGCAACTGGCATGCGGTCGACCCAGTCGATCCGATGCGAATACAACACCAGTTTGCGTTCGGGTTCCATATCGTCAAAAACCACCATCTTCCTGCCGCCGACAATCGTCAGCTTTTGCTCTTTGAAAGGATGCAGCCAGCTCACGAAAATGTGGACGTTGACGCCACTGGCAAACTGACAGGTGCTCAGCGTGGTGTCCGCCACACGCGAGTCTACGTAAGTGCCACCCAGGCTGGAGACCTTTATAGGCATCTCTTCCAGAAGATACAGCACTGCGGAAATGTCATGCGGAGCAAAACTCCACAGTATGTTTTCCTCGCCGCGCAGCTTGCCCAGATTGAGCCGCGAGGAATAGATGTACTTGATTCTCCCCAGCTCTCCTGCCGAAATCATCTCTTTCAGTTTGAGGATTGCAGGGTGATATTGGAGGATATGGCCGACCATGAGCACCCGCACGAGCGAGTCTGCAATCTCGGCCAGATGCCGTCCTTCTGCCAGGTGTAGTGCCAATGGCTTCTCGACCAGGACATGCTTGCCGGCTTCCAGGGCCCGCTTGACCAGTTGATAGTGCTGGACAGCCGGCGCCGCGATGGCAACGCCCTCTACTTCAGGATCGGTCAGGACTTCCGCAATACTGGAAGTTGTCTGCACGCCATATTTTTCACGAGCGGCATCGAGCACCTGCGGGCGTACATCGCACACGCAACGCAATGCGCCTAAATTGTGAAACGTGCGCACAACATTCTTGCCCCAATAACCACAACCGATGACAGCGATATTCGGACGGACCATTGGCTATTCCTCCCTCTCCGCATTCACGGAAACATGACTAGAAAAACGGGTGACTGCATTTACGATCATTTGCTGCTGATTTTCTGTAAGCTCCGGATAGTTCGGAAGAGACAGTACCTCACGCGAAGCAGCTTCCGCGTGCGGCAGGCTGCTTTCTTTGTACCCAAGATACGCAAATGCCGGCTGGAGGTGCAGTGGATATGGATAGTAGATCTCGGTTGGGATGCCCTCGCGATGCAGGTGTTCGCGTAAGTGATCGCGTTCAGCACAGCGGATTGTAAATTGATTGTAAACGTGGCGCGTTCCGTCGGTTTCTATTGGCAGGACGAGGCCTGAATCATTGCATTCGGGAAACAGCCTGCGGTAACGCTCGGCATTCCGGCGCCGCTGTTCTGTCCAGTCATTCAGGTGGCGCAGCTTCACTCTCAAAATCGCAGCCTGCAGCGCGTCCAGGCGGCTGTTCGTGCCCAGAATCTCGTACTGATATTTGTGCCGGCTGCCGTGGACGCGCAAGAGCCGCAGGTGATCAGCATGATTCGGATCGTTGGTGGCGATTACGCCTCCATCGCCGGCTCCGCCCAGGTTCTTTGAAGGAAAGAAACTGAAGCAGCCCATTGCGCCGATTGTCCCTACCTTCCGGCCCCGATGCGTAGCACCAATGGCTTGCGCTGCGTCTTCAATCACAGTGAGCCCGTGGCTCTCTGCCAAACCCATGATCGGTTCCATCTCAGCAGGGAGGCCAAAGAGATGGACGGGGATGACGACTCGGGTCCTTGGCGTAATTGCCTGAGCAACGCTTTCCGAAGCGAGATTGTAAGACTTCGGATCGATGTCGGCGAAAACCGGAGTCGCGCCCGCCCGCACGATCGCGCTGGCGGTGGCGACAAAGGTAAACGGCGTGGTGATTACTTCGACACCGCTCTTGACGCCTGCCGCCATCAGCGCCAGCATCAGGGCATCAGTTCCGGATGCGCAAGACACGGCAAAGCGGCAGCCCAGGTAATCGGATATTTCTGCTTCCAGTTGTTCCACCTCCGGTCCGAGCACGAAACGCTGTGTCTCTAACACATTTGTCACCGCTTGCATCACCTCATCGCGAATCTGTTCGAACTGCAGTCCCAGATCGAGGAACTGCAGCCGTGCTGCTTTCTCCTGAGGCTCAATTGGCGGCTTCATTACTGCTTCAGTTGTCACTGCTGCTCCTTTTTATTTATGGGATATCAAGCACGTTGAATTGCGTCCCGCGTAGTAAACAATTCGTGCTTTTATCTTTTATCTTTAGGAATTAAGCTGCTGCGTCGCCGAAATGAACTGCCAGGCTGGCCCGTCCGCGCCGGTAACGCAATATGGAATCATGCCGATCCACATCACAAAGGGCCAGAATCTCTTCACTGGGAGAATATTCGGGAACCAGTGAAATCAGCGTTTTTACCAGACCGTGCACATTTCTCGACTCAACCAGGGTTGAAAGCTCATCCAGCCAGCCGCGCACTTGGAGAAAGTCAACCTTGCCGCCTTGCAGCACGCGGATCTTGTCATGGGTAGTGGGCGCCAGGCCCTCGGCTTGAAGCCGCAACTCTTCCATCAGCTTCTCGCCTGGGCGCAGACCGGTGTAAACGATCTTGATCTCCTTGCCGGGCTCAAAACCGGCAAGCCGGATCACATTTCTGGCCAGATCATCTATCTTGACGTCCTCTCCCATATCAAGGATGAAAATCTCTCCACCCCGTCCCATGGTAGATGCCTGAAGCACTAACTGGACGGCCTCGGGAATGAGCATGAAATATCGCTTCGCCTCCGGATGAGTGACCGTGACCGGTCCCCCATTCCGGATCTGCTCTTCAAATGTGGGAAGTACACTTCCATTACTACCGAGCACGTTGCCGAAACGAACTGCCACAAAGCGCGTGCGTTGATGCTGAAGCCCAAGGATGATGAGTTCGGCGATTCGTTTAGTTACTCCCATGATGTTGGTTGGTTTTACGGCTTTGTCAGTAGAGATCATGACAAAGTCCTTCACTTCGAATTGCCGTGCTACCAGCGCCACGTTGTATGTGCCGAAGATGTTATTGGTCACCGCCTGGAAGCAATTCATTTCCATCATGGGAACGTGCTTGTAAGCGGCGGCGTGAAAAACTGAATGGGGCCGGTGGGCCGAAAACACTTCTCGCAGGAGGCCCACGTCCAGAATATCGCCGACCACAGGAATGTGGTTCACCGTGGGGAAATTGCGACGGAGTTCACCACAAAGCCGGAAGAGGTCATTTTCCGAACGTTCCAGTAGGACTATCTTTCCCGGGCGAAACTGGCAGACTTGACGGGTCAGTTCGGAACCAATAGAGCCTCCGGCTCCGGTAATCAGCACCGACTCACCCTGTAACTTTTTCTGGATGTTGCCGAGATCCAGGCGAACGGGCGCCCGGCCCAACAAGTCTTCCAGGCGGACTTGCCGTATCTGGTCAATACGCGACTGTCCTTCAATGCGCTTTCCGATTCCATTGAGGATTTTGAATTCCACCTTGGATTGCGAGCACTTATTAATGATCTCGTCAATCTTTTTACCTTCGGCAGACGGAATTGCGATCAGAACACACTTCACGCCGTGTTCTGCTACCAACGTAGTGATGTCGTTGGTCGTGCCCAGTACCCGCTTTCCGTGGATCCTGATGCCCAGCTTTGTGATGTCATCATCGACGAATCCGATCGGCTTGTAATCCAGATCTGGATTTTGCTTCAATTCCCGCATGACGGTAGTGCCGGCGACGCCGGCTCCAACCACGAGAGTTTCCTTTTGGGCAACACAGGTTTGAACAGTTTCGGTATAGGCACGAACGAGAAATCTGGCTCCGCCAATGCAGAAGATTGTAAGTATGAGATCAATGAGAACCACCGATCTTGGATATCCCGGCCGGGGCCATAACTCAATCCACAGAGCGGCGTATATCAACACAGCGCTGATCAGGCTTGCTTTGGCTATGTCCACAAGATCGCTCATTCCTACATATCTCCACCATCCTTGCAGGAGTCCATGGCGACGAAAAATCGCCAACTTGATGGCTAGTACCCAGGGCAGCGATAAAAAGAATACCGTTCGTGACGTTGCGTCTACAGAGAAGTCCAGCCTCAATACAAAGGCAGCGTAATACGTCACCATCACCAGCAGGGATTGGAAGGCGACGATCAGGACTTTGCGCCGGTATAAAAAAGGCCGCATGAGGCGAGTTCTATTGTCCAATGGCGTTTTCATCTATATGCCAGGAAGGGGTACGGAAAGATTAACTGCGTTTATAGGGATAGTAGTAATAGTCTTGATTAGGGAAATTATGGGCGTTGAGTACGACCTTTACGATGCGTGGTGATTTGAGTTCGCACAGCAATTCCATGCTGCGAGCCATCGCAGGGCCCGGAGTAATTCCAGAGCGGGTCACAAAAATGATGCCGTCGGTCAGGGTGGACAATGCGCGTCCCTCAGCGTAAGGAATAATGGGGGACGAGTCGACGACGATGAAGTCAAACCGAGCGCGTAGCGATTCCATTACCGACTTCATCACCATGCTGGCGATCAGGTGAGCGTTCTCGTCACTCGCCTTCCCGCCCGGTAGGATGGCGAGATTCGGAGAATCTTGCATGACTACCAACGCGTCCTCTAATGCGAGAGACCCAAGCAGAACGTCTCCCAGTCCTTTGTCGGAACGCACGCCGCACGCGGCAGCCACGCAAGGGCGGCGGAGGTCGGCGTCTACCAGGCACGTTTTCTGGTACTGAGATAAGGCCAGCGCCAAATTGACCGCCACCGTCGTCTTCCCCTCACCGGGGAGCGAGGAGGTAACTAACACAGCCTGCGGCTGTTGCTCTTTGGCCAGAACTATGTTTGCGTGGAGCGCGCGCATCGCTTCCGATTCAGGTGAATGCGGCCGTTCAAACAGGAACTTTGCGGGTCCCCCGGCCGAATTTCGGGATGACATGAGTCCCTTGATCCCCCGGTGGAACCCGTTACAGCTGAATTCAGGAATTGACGCAACCGAGGGAATCCCTGTCCAATCGCTCACGTCTTGTGGAGTGCGCAACGGACGATCTACTTTTTCCCGCAGGAACGCCAGCACGATTCCGGCGATAAGCCCAACCGCAAGACCAAATCCAAGATAACGAAGCCGATGAGGGCGCGTGGGCCGGTCCAAAACGCGGGCCAAATCTACTACGCGAATGTTGCTGGACTGTGATGCCGCTGCGATACCTGCTTCTTCTATCCGGCCAAGCAGAGTGTTGTACAACGTAGTCTGGGCCTGCGCCTGCTTCTTCAGGATGTTATATTCCGCCATGTCACTGATGGTCTTGCTGGCTTCTTTTTTCTGCGCCGCCATCAACCCTTCACGCGCGCGTGCTGCGTCATAGCTGATGCGAAGCTGGTCAAGCGCTTCCTTCCTTTGTATGCTGAGCTGTTTCTCCAGTTCAGCCAACTGGTTTTGCAGCTTTTTCGTGTTGGGATGGTTGATCCCGTAAATGACCAGATCCTGTGAAAGTTGGGCACGTACTTCAGCCAGGGTCTGAGTGAGCTTCTGCACCACCGGGTTCTCGCGTACTTGAGGCAGCGAGTCAACTCCCCCGTCACGGGCCTTCTGAAGATATGACTCAAGCTGAATGCGCTCTGACTGGACCTGCGTGGTCTGGCGATTCAGGTCAGTCATAAGGTCGCCAAATGTATTTCTTGTTTCGTCGATTTCGGCAACCCCGGTCTGCCTCTGGAATGCCGCGAGATCGCGATTGGATTGGTCTGCTTTGGCGCGAACATCATTGAGTTGGTCCTGCAGCCATGCTCTGGAACTGGCGATTGTGTCATGTCGCATCTTCAAGGTGCGATCGACGAAGGTTTGCATGAGCGTATTGGTGACGTCCGCGGCGAGTTGGGGTTCGTGAGCAGCCACGCTGACCGCGATCATGTGGCTATTGGGATCGTGCTGGACTCTCAAGCGTGCGCCGAAGGTCCGCAAAGCCGCATTCTCCGCAGCAGTAAACTTGAGAGGATCGCCAAGCGGGACTGTAGCCGGAACCTTTGCGTTGAAATCCGGGTTTTTGTCGAGATGCAGCTTGCGAATCACAGCGATGGCCAGATCGTCGGTCTCCAGGTTCTGCGCCTGGGTCTCAAGATATTGCGTTTCACTAAGCGAATGGCCGTTAGCTTGCATCGTGAATGTTTCGGACCCCGGGGGATTAATTTCAAGCCGGCCGGAAGGTTGATATTCGGGTCTGATCAAAAAGGCGATCAACGCCGCTACGCCCAGTACGAGCAACGCAAAGAACGCTGCAAGTCGCCACCTTTTTCTGATAACTGTAAGCGCTTTAAGCCAATCAGACTCCCGGCCTGCTTGTCCGGTCGGGCCGGCGGCATTATGCGGTTCAGGGATCTCAGTCGGCCGCACAAACTCAGGGTAAACTTCGCGGCGAGAGATGCTGCCGGTACGCTTCCACCGCTGTTCAGCCTTTCGCAATAACTCGAAGTCTCTACTCATGGGCCGGTCTGCTGAAGAAATGTTGGTTCACAGGCTGTTTTTCGTCGTTCAAGCGGTCATCTCCTGATCTCCGGATTCAGTTTGAAATTGACCCGTACCCAGGTAACCATTGAAGTCGGCTGCTGATTCCCGGCGGAAGGCGGGTACTGCCATTGCCGCGCCGCCTCCTCTGCAGCCTCTCCCAGCAGGGAATTGCCGCTTATAGTGCGCACTGTTTCGACCTTTCCGCTCGAATTGACGTGCAATTCAAGGAGCACATCCCCCTCAAGGTGTCTCAATTCCGCCAGCTTCGGGTATTTCGGTTGGACAATCTTGATTGGGTGTCGCATGGAAGCCTGATTTTCATCTGTAGGTTTGGTGTTCGATGAGGATTCTGCCGTTGCGCTTGGCATGGGAGGCTGCGGCAACGGTCTTGAATTACTCACAAGAGGAAGCAGATTGATAGGGCTCCCGGCGGTGTTTAACGTAACAACGGGCGGTGCTGCTTCTATTGGTTTGGCAATCTGTGGACGCAACTTCGATGGGAGCAGACTTTGCGGCAGGGTCTGGATTATTGATGCGTGGTTTTTGTTGCCGTCCTCAGGTTTACGCTCCGGATTTGGCGTCCCGGCCGCCACCGGCGAGTAGAGCATGTCAGAAAGCCGAAAATTCCAATCCTGGTTCTCAGGGGAATTCGCGATTGCATTGGCTCCTGCCGGACCCGGCACGGCGGCACCCGACTTGGTTCGCAGCCCGCGCCAGCCCGTCCACAGGCCCAACGCAAGTAATATGATTGCCGCCAGCGCAAGAGTAGACCGATCACTCTTAACGATCCAACGGTTAGTCCAGAGAGTTCCCAGAAGCGGGGTGTGCCATGCAAAGTTGCGTCTAGTCCGACCGGCATCACCAATCGTTCCTGCCTTCCGCGGAGCTACTGGAATGGCTTTCTTCTGTGCTTGCGAAGATGGCGGTTGCTTGAAGGAGTCCGCAGCAGACCGAAACTGTATTTTCTGTTCGGTTGGTGCTTCCAGGGGGGGCGGGTTCCATTCCGTGAAGGCGAGAGGTGCATGTGTTTCTTCAGAAGCAATCGGTTCCGGCAATGAGCTGAGTCCATGGAGTTCTTCAGTTCGCGGCGAACGGTCAGAAGCATTCAAACCAATGGCGCGGGGTGAACGTGATAAATCAAGATCTCTTGCAGCCTGGCGCATCAGCTTGGCGCTGACATGCCGCTCGCCGATGGAATACGCGAGCGAGAGTGCGCGATAGCAGATGGAATTCACTACTCTGGGAACGCCTTCGCTTTGCTCGGCCGCTAAAACGAGAGATTCTGGCGAGAAAAGAGTTTCAGCGACTTTGCACCCCGCAACTCTGAGGCGGTAAGTTATGTAGCTATTCACTTCTTCCGGGGTTAAGGGTTCCAGCCGGCAGACGGTCGAGATCCGCTGTGCCAACTGCGAAAGTTCAGGCGTGAGAAGCATCTCGCCCAGCCGCGCTGAGCCGGAGAGGATAATATGCAAGAGTTTGGCGCGTGCCGTTTCGAAATCAGAAAGCAACCGAATCGCCTCCAGTGACGACTGTTGCAGGTTTTGCGCCTCATCAATAAAGATGAGCACCTTGCGTCCAGCACGGGCTTCGTCGACGAGCATTTCCTTGAGCCGGCGATGCAATGAAACTTCATCCCGCTTCATGACAGGCAACTCAAGCTCCGATGCGAGATAGCGGAGCAGCTCATATCGCTTGCACTGCGTCTGAAAAATGAACGCCGTGCGCGCAGAATCGCGGTATTGCGTCAATAGCTGAAGCAACAAAGTGGTTTTCCCCATCCCAGGGTCCCCGAGAAGCACGGTAAATCCCAGGTTCGACTCGATCGATTGAATCATCGATTGCAAGGCGGTGAAGTGCATCCTGGAAGAGAAGAGAAACGCTGGATTCGGTGTAACCCCAAATGGCGACTCGCGAAATCCAAAGTGCCTGAGAATTTTTTCACTCTGCTCCCTGGCGCTTTGGAACTCCGGAACCGGTATTGGGCCGTGCTCTGGGACGTTGTTGGCAGAAATCGGATACATACGGACACTCACAACGCTTGGAAATCGAAATCCTAGCGCAGGGCTTCCACCTCTGTGGCATCGAGCGATATCGCCACCGAGCGGGCCATCCATTCGAATGAAACAATCACCTGGACCCTGTTCTTTACCTCAACCACGATCCCTTCCAGTCCGACCAAGGGGCCGTTCGTAACTCGAACCCGGTTCCCAGAGCGAAGATAGACATAAGGTTCAGCTCTGCCCAGGGTTATTGCTCTCTTAAGGGATTCGATCTGCGGATCTGGCACCACTACTGGAACACTATTAAAGGAAACTAATGAAACTATTCCCGGTAGTCCCAGGATGCGTACACGATCCTTGAGAGCGATGTGGATAAAGATGTACGATGGGAATAGTGGCAAGAAGACGTCAGCACGCCGCTGTTTCCATCGACGCTGCACATGGTACAAGGGAAGAAAAGCCGTGATCCCGCGTTGTGCACAGTGCTCTGCAACGGATTTTTCGTGACGGATCCGAGTGTACCCTGCATACCAGCATTCTTCATGAAACTGCTCCGGTAAATGGGTAGCGCTTCGAAGCTTAAACATTTTCTTAACTTCGCGCTGGCCACGGCATCTGAAAGCAACATGTTCCTGCAAAGCTTCGCCCATCTCAACTACATTGAGGGGGTCACATCCAAAGTCGGCCAGAAAAGAGCACGCCTTAGCAAGTTGCTGCTTGCTCTTGTGATGGAAAATCGTAGCCTGTGATCAAATTGGCCGCAAGGAGTAGACCGCTGTGTTCTGGATGAGAAGAAAGTCTCCAGAGCAAATCATTCAGCGGTACCAGCAACAGTAAGAATCAGAGCCGCAGCCTTCGTGAGAATTCTTACCTGTTCAAACACGGTAAATCCCGAGCCGTGTTTTGGAGGCATATATAGAAAACATAAGAAAAATTAGTTACGGGGCCTGGGCCAACCAGAGAACGCTTCGTGCATCTTTAAAGAGTAGAAAGCTTTCCCAAGTTAGAACAGGTCTTCTTATTTTTAGGCATATGGCATGAAGATCTTTTTTATCTTCGATGCGTTCGCCCCTGTGATAAAATCAGTCACAAGCAAGCCAGGTATTGAGTGCAGATTGTCCCGCTTTCAGGAATGGAGCGGGTCGGCTAGCGCTCGACAGATAAGTGTGTATCCGGGAAAAGAAAACAACACCTGATGGTTGAGATCGGCGAGACGATTGTTCGTGACCCGTGTTCCACGCACGGACGCGGTATCAAAGCGAAATCCTATCCGCGCCGGTGTTTCGAAGGGTGTTGCCGTCAGCAGCGCAAGTGAGTGTAAGTAGCGGGCAGCGGTGCAAGCAAGCCGAGCTGGCCAGCTTCTCCGTATTTGACAAATGAGATGTGGCGGAACATGGAATTATCGCGAGTTGTGAGGATGAATTGCTGGGTCAAGTTCGTTGGTTTGGTGTTGATCGCAGTTGTGGTGGTGATAGTGATCGCGCCCGATTTGGACTTACCGCCCACGGCACGATTTTCCAGCGTCAGACAGAAAACCCCTCTTGCTGCTGCGTTCAATGCAATTATCCCTGCAGGCGTCGCGTTGCTATCGCCGAAGTTCCTGAGTTCTCCGGTGCGAGTGAGATTAGCCGGTCCCAGCGACTTTTCAGTCAACCTGATCGACCTCAATTGTACCCGCCTCTGCTAGCCCGCCGTATTTATCCATAATCTCCCGTTAGAATTTGCGAACGCTGACAAGTTGACGACGAGGGAATGATTGGCCTGGTACACCAGCGCCTTTTGCCCGCTAGACAACGCAGCGCCGCCGTTTCGGCCGAAGGTCCAAGTGAAACGCAGACGTTATTATGCCGTCTGAAACCCGCATTGCTAGTCCGTTCTCCATTTCAACCTTCATGCAGGGGTTTGACGGCCTTGCGCGGCAAAACAATCGACCCGTAATCATGATTTCGGTAACAAAAGTCACGGTCGAGCAAGAGAATGAGAGGCAACAAATCACAGAAAAGAAATTCGCAAGTGTGTCGATCAGTGGTATTCACCAGGAGTATTTTATGAGAAGTAGCGTGGGGGCTGCGGCGAGTGATCGTCCAGAGAGAGCGCCAACAGGACACACATCTTCTAATCCTAACGAACATGGGCAAATTACAGACCGAACATCCAACCGTGATCCAAGAATATCTGTTGTCGTGAGCGACGCCAGCTTCATGACTTCAGAGTTACTGGCTCGTGCATTGAGCCGAGTGAAGACGCTCAACATCCTAAAATGCGCCGTCAATTTCGGCGAAACCCTTAAGGCCATCGTGGAGCGCGTTCCCGATGTTGCCATTGTCAGTACCCATCTGGCCGATGGTGCATACAGAGGGCTGGAAGTTGTTCGTCAGGTGCGCCAGTTCTCCGCGAAGACACGGTGCGTAGTGCTGATGGATGACTCCGACCATGCGATCGTCACTGACGCATTCCGGGCAGGCGCGCGTGGTGTCTTCAAGCGGTCTGCCTCCATGCAGCTTTTGGGCAGATGCATTTCCGCGGTGCACAGCGGGCAAATCTGGGCAAGCAGCGCCGACCTGCAGCAGGTGCTAGGAGCGCTCGAAGCGGCCATGCCTTTCCGATGCGTCAACTCTCAGGGCGAGGCATTGCTCACGAAGCGCGAGCAGGAGATCGTGCCGTTTGTGGCACAAGGTCTTACGAATAAAGAGATTTCATCACGTCTTGGCGTGAGCGAACACACGATTAAGAACCATTTGTTTCGAATCTATGAGAAGCTCGGGATTTCGAGCCGCGTTGAACTGATTCTTTATGCGGTCTCAGAGCGCGCAGAAGGTCCTTAGGCTATGTGGTGTGAACGTTTGACCTTGCTTCCATTTTAAGTCCATTCGTAATTAAACATTCTCCGGTCATCCGGCGGCTTCAGGTTGTGGCTCACGAAGACCAGGAAATCGCGATAACGCTTGGAGGTCAGATACGCGATATCCTTGCCGTCCGAGGCCTGCCGGCGGTGGGCCTCATAAGTCTTCTTCTGGGAAGTCAGTCGTTTCAGTTAGCGGGGGTCCTCCGCAACGGCTAACCGTCTCGATTGCCGGTACTTTAATCGGCTCGGAGGTGCCTTCGGCTGGAAATCTTATCCAGCACCCGAAACGGGTCAATGGAGTTCAAGAGTTCTGAAATCGTCGGTTATTCCCCGCGATAAAGTCAGTAATTGCTCCCCAGGAAATCCTGAAGCCGCTCCAGCCTGAAGCTGGCATCGCCCATCTCGATTCCCAACAGCAACTGCGCCGAGGTGAGCTGGTTGCGGAAATCGAGGGCTGCTGTGGTGTCCGCATCGGCCACGAGCTGTAAGTTGCTTTCCAACTGTTGCTGCTGGTCCTGGAGCGATTTGAGCCGGTCCGCTTGCACGGAAATGCCGGCTGCCAATTGTTGCCTGAGAATCTCGGCGTTGCGGGTGACATCGCCTTCCTGCACCTTCTTCCAGCCCGCGTACGCGTCCGCCGCCTGGTCCAGATGCCTGTTGATGGCGCGGCTGGCCAGGTTGTAACTGACCGTCACCGCCCCATAGGCTGCGCTGGCGTCAATCACGGGGTTGATCTGCTGGTGGGCTCCGATCGAAAGCGAGACGTCCCAATTATTCTGTCGATTCAGCTTGTCCAAGGCCTTTTGCTCCTCGGCTTCGCCGCTTTGTTTCTCCGCGACCAACTGCTTCAGCGGCTTGTTCACCAAATCTGGCGTGTACAGTGCGGCAATTTTCAGTTGCGTTTCCGCCTGGTCTGCGTCCAGTTTGATCTTGGTGGTTTGCAGGGAGAAGAGCATGGGCCGGGTCACGTTCTGAGCATCTACCATCTTGGCAGTGGTCGCTATGACCGCGTCCAGTTTTCCCGACGCCTGTTGGATCAGATCGAGCCGGTGCTGGAGCGCCTGCTTTTCCAGGCCCGTTCACGTAGGTTCCATAGCCGTGGAGGAGCGTTTGGTGTGTGAGAAAGCGGTCTTCGCCCTGATTGACGGGAACTCCAAACCAGTGGCGGCTGCGAATCTTTGGCTCTATCTCAAGCAGCAGTTCGCGGCGGATGGCGAAAAGGCATCCGCTGATGCAGCCCACGCTGCGCGTCCAGTTCTCGGGAATCTTGTAGAGTTGGAACGCGGCGTAGTAGACAAACGTCTGGATCGCGGTGACAGCGCTGGCATTGGGGTTCCTGATTCCTACCCTGCCGCCTACGGACCCGATCTTTGGTTCGGAGAAACAGGCCGTCAGTTCCCGAATCGCGTCAGGATGAAAGATGCAGTCCGAGTCGATGGAGATGATGATCTCGCCCGTGGAGTGCTGCAGGGCATTGCACACCGTGCGCGCCTTGCCTCTGTTCTGGTCATTCCGGCCTACCCTGACTTGGATGTTGGTGAAGTCACGTTGCGCCTTGAGCATCCACTGGTAACTCTCGTCCGCTGAACAGTCGTCCTGCGCGATCACCTCAAACCGGTCATTCGGGTAGTTGCTCTTGCTGATGCTCTCAATGGTTTCGTAAACCGTCTTGCCCTCGTTGTAGCAAGGCATCAGGACGCTCACCGCTGGCAGGTAGGCGTAGTCTTTCCGTATCTTCGCGCTGGGGACTGACCACTTCAGAATCAGCGCCAGCGTGTACTTGATGACCGAAATCAACAAGCAGAGAATCAGGATGAGCCAGACCAACGCCGGTGCCATGAGTGCCCCCCATAAATCCAGAGCTGCCCTATCTGACCCCATCCGGATCAAATCGACGTATTTTGATTTCTTAAGATTTGTGGGCGATAGATAGATTGCTGCTTATATATCTCCGTGGGCGAATCGGGAACATGACTCGCAGATGGGGAGGGACGAGCAGGTGATTGCTCCCCCTATGCCGATTCCCAACGGCCCTGGTCCAGCCCGCCTTCCCGGGGTCGAATTATCACTCTTCACGTAATTCGGAGGAGTTTTGGAACGCAAGGCCGAGGTTTTTGAGAGGGCTTCAGCGGTTTTGTCTTTGATAGCCCGCGTATCTTGATTGCTACTGACTCATCGAAAGCCAGCAATGTTAACCTCTACCGGCGGGGTCGATCATAAGTGATTGAATTCCGCGAGGCGATGCATCGCCGTGACCTTTTCAGGTTTGGCCCGCGTCATATTTCAGTACCTGCCTGACGTGTTTCCAGGTCAGGGTGTTGGTACTGCATTGCCGCTTCGGACGGCTATCTGGTGTCAGCAAAGTTAAGAAGCGAAGCTTGAGAAGCATGGGGACTCTTCCCATTGATCAGCGCCTGTGCCTTCTGCCATGCCCGTTGTCCTACTTTCCTTCCCGTCGCTCTTCCGTATAAGTCTCCATCAGCAAAGTGGATGCCACAATAACGCCGTGACATACCCGCCTGGTCGGCAGCCGCGGTAAAAGTAGGCCAGAAGAGCGTTAGCCGGCTGCGCGGGGCGATCAGAGCTACCGCGATAGCAGTTGAGCTGAGTAGCGAACCAGAACATTTTCTCGGACGATTCTGGGCGCATGGCGGGAAATGATCGTCATCCTACTCATTCAACGTTGCGGGAGCGGATTGTCGAGCGTGTTTTTTATTGGAGATGTTCTCCGGACACTTTGGCGTCGCGACGTTACGGATGTGGAGATCCTGCGGCCGAATTTTGATGCTCATGGGTATGATGTGGTCATGAGCCGTGGATTGTCGTGCGGCATGTCCAGTTGAAGACACAGACCGAGGGAAGAATATCGGTTGGGCGCGCTTTGGCGGAGAAGCCCAGCGGTTGCGTGATCTGGATTGGTCTTCATAAGGAGACGCTAGAACTGGGTTTTTTCATGTGGTTTGGCGGTGCTCCGGGTTTGCCACTGCCCGATATTTCGACATTTCCTAATCCGGAGCGCACTAAGGTTGGACACGCAAGAATCTAACTATTGTTGTGGAGTGTTGTGGGAATTACGGCCAGGACGCCGCTAACTTCTTGATTCTTTGGCGTCCCCGACGGGATTTGAACCCGTGTTACCGCCGTGAAAGGGCGATGTCCTAGGCCGGGCTAGACGACGGGGACGCGTACAGGCAGGAGTTTCCAAATTCAGCGCTCAACAATTCATTTCAGCTCATTCCGGCCGAAATGCCAACCGCAGAACTTGCCAACTTGATAGTAGCAGCGGCGGAAAGCATGTGTCAAAAGCGGTCGAGGCGAAAAATTGCTAAAGTAGTGGCATGGAGTTGAGCCAAGCAGGCACCGTTGGAAGGCCGGCATGAATTCTCGGACAGCTGTTGTATTGGGAGCGTCTGGGCTGGTTGGTGGTTTTTGCCTCAGGGCGCTGGTAGACGATCCCGATTACACGCGGGTTCTCACGTTTGGCCGCAGAGAGTTGCCTTCACTCACGCGCGCCAAGGTCGCGCAGCGGGTGGCCGATCTGGGCAGTTTGACCGCAGAGGACTTCCAAGGCGCCCAGGATGTGTTTTGTGCGCTGGGAACCACGATCCGCAAAGCCGGATCGCAGGAGGCGTTCCGGCATGTTGATCTGGAACTGCCGCTGCGGGCCGCGGGCGAGGCATTGCAATCCGGTGCGGAGCAGTTTGTCGCGGTGTCGTCCGTCGGGGCGGATGCAGGGAGCAAAAACTTCTATCTGCGTACGAAAGGTGAGATGGAAAGGGAACTGGCCAAACTGCCGTTCCGGGCCATCCATATTCTTCGTCCGAGTTTGCTGATTGGCAAGCGGGCCGAATTCAGGCTGGGTGAGGCCATCGGAATGAAGATTGCTCCGGTGCTGGACCTGCTCACGTTCGGGCCGTTGCGGAAATATCACTCCATGCAGGCTGAGATTGCGGGCAAGGCGATGGCGGGAGCCGCTAAATCCGGCAAGCGCGGCATCTTCATCTATGAGTTCGATCCCATCGTGACTCTGGCTGCATAACAGCTCCGCACCAACAGTGCCGATATGAATAAGAAAACTCAGTCCCAAATCAATAAGATTCGTTCCAATTACGGGGCCCAGCGGGCAGCCCGCTAACCCTCGCGGCTCTTGTGCGTCACTCTTCTTGACGGTAGTCGATAGCGCGAATTAGGCTTCTCGCGCCATTCCTTGGAGGAAGAATATGAGACGACTATCTGCGGTTCTGGCGGGTTTGCGTTTGGCCATCTTAACAATGGTTTCGCTGTCAGTTGCGCAAGGTGCACCGCCAGCCCAGCCGGCCACGATCAAGCCGGGCGATAACCTGGTGGTGGAAAATATTCCGCCGGTGCCGGCGGCGATTGCCGAAAAAGCCAACCAGTATGGTGAATTTCGCTCTGCCGGACTGCAGGATTGGAACCCAACAAAACGAGAGATGCTGATTGGAACGCGCTTTGCCGACGTGCCGCAGATCCACATGGTGAAGATGCCGGGCGGCGACCGCACGCAGCTTACGTTTTTCCCCGACCGTACCGGTGGCGGCCATTTTGGACCTACAGGCGACTATTTCACCTTCACCAAAGATATCGGCGGCGGCGAATGGTTCCAGTTCTACCGCTATGACATGGCAAGTGGCAATGTTACGTTGTTGACGGACGGCAAATCCCGCAACACCGGAAGGGCTTTCGCCCACAATGACAACCGCATCGCGTATTCCTCTACCCGCCGCACCGGACAGGACAATGATATTTATGTGATGGACCCGACCGATCCGAAGTCAGACAAAATGCTTCTGCAACTTGAAGGTGGCGGTTGGGGAGTGGCTGACTGGTCCGCCGACAACAAGAAACTTCTGGTCGTCAATGAGGTCTCTGCCAATGAGACTTATCTGTGGCTGGTTGATGTTGCCAGCGGAGAGAAAAAGCTTCTGACGCCAAAATCAGGCGATGTCCAAGTTGCTTACAGCGGTGGCCCCTTCAGTAAGGACGGCAAAGGTTTTTACACCACAACGGACCAGGATTCCGAATTTCAGCGGCTCGCATATTTTGATCTGGCGACAATGAAACCCACCTATCTCACGACGGACATCAAGTGGGACGTGGACGAAGTCGATCTCAGCGAAGATGGAAAGACTCTGGCCTTCGTCACCAATGAAGACGGCATCAGCAAGCTTTACCTGATGAACACGGCAACGGGCAAATACCATCCGGTCGCCGGTATTCCCACGGGTTTGATCGGCGGCCTGAGCTTCCACAAGAATAGCCGTGATCTGGGATTTGTGTTGACCAGCGCCAGGTCCACGGCCGATGTCTATTCCGTTGACGTGACTACAAACAAACTTGAGCGCTGGACCACCAGCGAAACCGGCGGCCTGAACACCGCGACCTTCGCCGAGCCGCAGCTCATCAAGTGGCAGACGTTTGACGGTAAGACGATCTCCGGCTTCCTTTATATGCCGGATGCGGCCAAGTTTCCCGGCAAGCGTCCGGTGATGGTTAATATCCATGGCGGGCCGGAAGGACAGTACCGTCCGGGATTTTTGGGCCGGAACAACTTCTATCTAAATGAACTGGGCGTCGCGCTCATCTTTCCCAACGTCCGCGGGTCAACGGGATACGGCAAGACTTTCTTGAAGCTGGATAACGGCGTCAATCGCGACCACACGCACAAAGACATTGGCGCATTGCTGGATTGGATCGGCAGAAATCCTGCGCTCGATGCCAGCAAGATCATGATTACCGGCGGCAGCTATGGCGGCTACATGACCTGGGCTGTTGCTTACGAATACAACGATAAGATCTGCTGCAGCCTGCCGATCGTCG
Organism: Candidatus Angelobacter sp.; assembly: GCA_036491195.1. Classification (GTDB taxonomy): domain Bacteria; phylum Acidobacteriota; class Terriglobia; order Terriglobales; family Acidobacteriaceae; genus Angelobacter. Next base: position 19,812 of record DASXCL010000163.1, on the reverse strand, counting down.
GGCCCTCAAACCTGGTGACGCTGCTGGAACACACCGAAGCGTATCGTCGTGACCTGCGGCGCGTGGAATATGGCGACGAACGCGATCCCAAAATCCGCGAGTATCTGGAAAGGACCGCGCCACTGAACAACTCAGAGAAGATCCGCAAGCCGGTCTATGCCGCGGTGGGAAAGAATGATCCGCGAGTGCCCTGGACGGAATCACGGCAGATGCTGGATAAACTGAAGAGCAACGGAATCCAGACCTGGTTCCTGATGGCCAATGACGAAGGCCACGGTTATGCCAAAAAGAAAAACCAGGATTTCCTCTTTTATTCAACCATCCTGTTTGTGCAGCAGTTCCTGCTGGGCCAGCAAAAAGCCACGGGCGGCGGGCCCTAATCAGGACCAAAACGGGGCTTCTCCTGAAATACGGAGGAGCCCGCTCGATCATAGCTAGACGGGGAAGCTGCCAAGCTCGGCGTTCGAACCGCACAGGACCACGCCGACCCGTTCGCCTGCGTGCGGCTTGTAAACGCCCGACAGGAGGGCCGCGAACGCGGCGGCGCCGCCGGGTTCCGCGATGAGGCGCAGTCGCTGCCACAGAATCCGCTGGGCTTCGACGATCTGTTCATCGGTGACGAGAAGCGTTTGCGCCACAAACTTTTGCGCAATCGGAAACATCAGCTCACCCACACGGCGAGCGCCAAGAGAGTCCGCGGCAACACCGCCGGTCTCCACATCCACTAGCTGGCCGGCCGCCAATGCGCTGTGTAACGTAGGCGCGCGCTCGGGTTCCACTCCAATCACCCGCACGCGGTCGTGGTACCAGGCGGCAACGCCTCCAATCAGTCCGCCGCCACCGACGGCGATTAGCACAGAATCCAGGCCGCGCACCTGCTCTTCAAACTCCATGCCCAGCGTGCCCTGGCCTGCAAGTACGCGGGCATCGTCATAAGCATGGATGGGAACAGTGCCGGTGTCCAAGGCCCGTTGCCGGCTCGCGGCCAGCGCTTCAGAATAATTGTTGCCGGTGATTGTGATGTGGGCGCCATAGTGGCGCAGGCGGGCAACTTTGTTTTGCGGCGTAATCGTTGGAACAAAAATTTCGGCACGATGTCCAAGCTTATGTGCCGCATACGCTACTGCTGCACCATGGTTCCCACCAGAAGCAGCTATGACGCCGGCTTCGGCGACCGCGGAATTCAGAATGCAATTAAATGCGCCGCGCGGCTTGAAGGAACCAGTATGCTGCAAGCATTCCAGCTTGAAAAAGATTTTGGCGTCAATGCCGAAGGCTCTCTCCTCCAGCGCCATGACCGGTGTCCGGCGGACATGCATGGCGATCCGGCGGCCTGCATCCTGAATTTCATTGCGAGAGATCATTCAGCCTAGTTTTTGGACTTCGCCTTTCTGCTGGTTGTGGCGACCGGCGGCTTTGGCTCGTCGTCAACTATCAGGCGGAAGATATCCGGACGCGAATAATGGCCCACAACGTCAAAATCAAATTTAGCTTTGGGCAGCAGGCCGCGGTCGAGGTCGGCCACCAGAATGGTCTCATTTTCAAAGTTCGGACCGGCCAAAAAGTCGCCAAAGGGGCCAACGATGCAGCTTCCACCACGGGAAAGCACGGTTTCCGGATCCTCGCCAAAGGCCGTGGAATACTGTTTGGGGAAGTCGCGACGGCGGTTGAACTGATTGCAGCCGAGCACGAAACAGCGGCCTTCCGCCGCAATATGCTGCATGGTGGCAGACCAGGTTGTGCGATGGTCAGCCGTGGGCGCGCAATAAATTTCAATGCCCTGGGAATACATGAACGTCCGCAGAAGCGGCATATAATTTTCCCAGCAGATCACGGCGCCCAGTTTTCCCAGCGGCGTGTCGAACACCGGCATGGTGGATCCATCACCGTATCCCCAGATCAAGCGTTCGGAGGCCGTCGGCATCACCTTGCGGTGCTTGCCCAGGAAGGTTCCATCCGGTGCAAAGAAAAGAACGCAGCAGTAAAGCGTGCCGCGTTCGCGCTCAATCACACCCATCACCAGATAAACGGAATTGGAGCGAGCAACGCGGCCCAGGGCATCCACAACCGGCCCTGGAACTTCCACGGCGCTCTCAAAGTAGCGCTTAAAGTCTTCACGTCCGCTGTCCGTGCGCCAGCCCACCACTGCCCCGAAATCGAGCCCGCGCGGATAACCGGAGATAAATGCCTCAGGGAAGAGAACAAGCTTCGCGCCCTGTTTCGCAGCGTCGCGAATAAGATCGAGTGCCTTGGCCAGCGTCCTCTTGCGATCAAAAGCGACCGACGCGGCCTGGACCACGGCTACCCTTACGGCATCGCTGCCGGAATTAAGTTTTGCTACACGCTTTCTCATCGGAGTGGCAAAACTATACTCCAATCAGCCACTTACCGCATTCACCCTTCCGGCGGCTTACATCCTGAGAAGCTGCTGACAACCTTTATTCATTGTTGGAAAGTCTAATATATCCAGCACGGCAACAGGATGAAACTCTATTTTTATGAGGTACTTACGACAATTTCATTCGACAAATCCCGGCCACCGGACGACAATAACAGACTGTTGCTTCCGGAGTTCCGGTAAGTGTCTTTCGCGCTGAATCCGTTGCGTCGACGTGTCTGTGCTTTCTGCAGCGCGATTGCACTGTTGTGCCTGTTGCAGAGTTACAGCTTCGCGCAAACCGCTCCAACCGATACATCACAACCGATCGAAGCCGCCGGTGGTTTTCTTCAAAGAGAAGGCGCACAACCCAGGTTCGAAGCCATCAGCAAAATTTCCAGCGCCGCCCGTACTGCCATGAACGAAGGGCGCATCTTCAGCGTTCCGCATTTTTCGGGGTCGTTTGCTTCGCAGGGTAATACATATCCGTACACCATCGTGGGAAGCAATCCGAAGGCTGGCGCAACCACTGAAGTACCAGTGCAAATCGTTCCCATTTCTCTCTTCTTCGAAGAGTTTGTGGATGAGAGCGGCACCCCGGTGATCCTGGACCCATCGCAGGTGGTGCAGCGAGTGCAGTCTTCGCCCAACTTCCACAAAGCGCAATATGCTACCGGTACAACCCAATTTGCCGATGCGGTGCAGCGGGCGCAATTCTACGGCTCCGCTGGCAGGGAATGGCATACTCTGCTCGCGAATCCGGAAATTCTGAGACCGCTTAGGATCGCCGTGCCGCGTGGCGCCGCCAAGGTGTACCACAACCCGAGCACCGGCGCACTGTACGCGATCGTGGACACCGACTTCTTCCTCTCACAGCTGAACACCATCATTCAGTTGGAGAACCTCCAGCCGGATGCGCTGGCCATCGCGCTGACCCAGAATGTATTCCTCTCGCCTCAGAGCGACATCAAGAAATGTTGCGTGCTCGGATTCCATACGTCGTTTGATATGGGCGAACTGGCCCAGGTAAAGTTTGTCCAGACATTTATATGGGCCACCTGGGTGGACCAGGGGCTTCTTGGACCAACGCTGGCGGACGTTACTCCGATGAGCCATGAGATTTCAGAATGGATGAATAATCCATTCGGCACGAATCTGGCGCCGGCCTGGCAGGTACCCAACACGGGTGGATGCCAGAACAATCTGGAAACCGGCGATCCGCTGGCCCTGATGCCGAATGCAGGATACCCGGTTTTGATCGACGGATTCACCTACCATCCACAAAGCCAGGTGATGATGCAATGGTTTCAGCGGGGAGCCGCATCGGACGCGTTTGAAGGGACTTTCAGTTTTCCCGATCAAAGCTTGATGACAGAGCCTTCCCAGGCCTGTTCGGCACACTGAGCCAAAGGTGCGACACCGCATCCCGCGGCCTTTCATGAAGCATCTTCTTATTAATGCATGATTCGTTTGCCCATGATCCGTTTGTAAATGATCCGCTTTCCGCAATCGATTGAGAGGACTTCCTATGTCACAGTTGAGGATTGTTGCCCTTTCTCTATTATTTATTTTTGTCCCACTACTGGCCGATCCACAAAGCCAGCCAGCCACGCAGGGCAGCTCACAGCAAACCGGCACGATGATGCTGACCATTTTCCTGAAGCATGATCAGTCGAAGACGCTCGACGAAATCAACCAGCATCTGAAGCAAACCGGCTTTACCGACAACTTTCCGCCCGCCGGGACGGAGGTGGTTTCCTGGTACGTCATGATGGGCATTGGCCAGGTGGTGACGCTGCGCTTTCCCGCCGAGAAACTGCGGGACGTGAACCTTGCTATCGAACATGGAGCCTGGGGCGCTTATCGCACTGAATTTTATCCGACGTATGACTACCTTCCGGTCTGGAAGGCTTCCAGGCAGAAACCCGCGCAGTAGACGGCAAAGGCGCCTGAAGACGGGATCGCTTAGCGCGGTCCGGGGATGGTAACGTACTGCGGGTCTTTTTAACCACTTCCGCAGCAGCTGCCATCCCGTGGGGAAGGACCGTCGCTTTCGAGCGTGGGGCAACTCCCTTGGAGGACGGGAGTATTTATGCTCATAGAACGCCATGGGAACAAAAGTTTGCAAAATATTTTGTGGCGGCCCGTTATTTTTGTCGATTTGACCCGTCTCAAGCGACTTATATGCAGAAGCGAAAAGGAGATTCACTTAAATGCAATATCTTTTGTTGATCTATGCGCAGGAAAATCAATGGGAAACGATGACTGAGCCGGACCGGCAGAAAATGTATCAGCAATACGGGACGCTGATCGGCGAGCTGAAAACCAACGGCAAATTTCTAGGCGGCCATGAGTTGCAGCCGACCGCCAGCGCCACCACGGTCCGCGTACGCAATGGCAAAAAGGCGGTCACCGATGGACCTTTTGCAGAAACAAAAGAACAACTCGGTGGCTACTTCCTGGTGGAAGCCAAAGACCTGGACGAAGCGATGGCGATGGCAGCGCAGATCCCGTCGGCAAACTCGGGTTCGATTGAGGTAAGGCCGGTAAAGATCAATTCCTGACGATTGAATGGGCGACGGACCTGCTGAGGTGTTTCATCCCGGCAGGTCGCCGCGTGCTCGGTCTGCGGGCTTTTGCATTACAATCGCGGTTCGATCTTCTATCTTTGATCAAGGAGCCGCGTTGAGCGCACTGACCGCTTTCGGATTGTTCGCCGTCACAGCGATGCTGGTTTTTTACGCGCTGGAAAAACGCAGCCCATGGTTCATTCTTGCGTTTGCTTTTGCGTGCGGCCTGGGCTCGATTTATGGCTTTTTGCAAGGCGCGTGGCCCTTCGGCGTGGTGGAAGCCATATGGTCGGCGGTGGCGGTGCGGCATTGGTGGCAGGCGCGCTGGCCTCCGCAATAAGGTTCGTGCCTCTGAAATCGCGCTCACAAGACAGTTTGCCGGTTGTCCGATTAGAATGGACGACGGTAAACGAGGTGAACGAGATGCGGAACCGACTGGTAATCCTTCTTGTGGCGGCCTGCGTGTGCGCAGGCTCATTGAAGGCGTTCGCGCCAGCGCAGTATCAAGTGAAACAGAAATACGTCCTCGGCGGCGATGGCGGCTGGGACTATTTGACCTTTGATCCGGCAGGGAAGCGGCTGTTTATCTCCCGCGGCACTCATGTGATGGTGGTGGACCCTTATAAGGGCTCGGTGGCCGGCGATATTCCTGATACGCCCGGCGTCCACGGGATTGCGCTTGCCCAGGACTTAGGCAAGGGCTTTACCAGCAACGGACGCGAGAACACTGTTACGGTCTTCGATTTGAAGACATTAAAAGAAACAACCAAGATCAAGATCGATGGCGAGAATCCCGACGCCATTCTCTACGATCCGGCCTCAAAGCGGGTATTCACCTTCAACGGCCGCAGCAAAAATGCCACGGTGATCGATGCCACAAACGACAAAGTTGTCGGCAATATTCCGCTCGATGGCAAGCCTGAGTTCGGCGCCGCGGACGGCAAAGGCGGAGTTTTTGTAAACATTGAAGACAAGAGCGAAATAACAAGTATCGACGCCAAAAAGGCCGTGGTGGTTAAGACCTGGTCTCTGGCGCCCTGCGAAGAGCCTAGCGGACTAGCCATGGACCAGAAACACCGGCGGCTATTTGCCGGATGCGGCAATAAGATGATGGCTGTAGTCGATGCAGATAGTGGCAAAGTCATCGCCACACCGGCCATTGGCGAAGGCGTGGACGCGAATGCTTTTGATGCCGATAAACAACTTGCCTTTAGTTCCAATGGACGCGATGGCACGCTGACGGTTGTCCATGAAGATTCCCCAGAAAAATTCAGCGTGGTGGAGAATGCAACCACCCAGAAATTTGCTCGCACCATGGCCCTGGATACGACAAACCATGATGTGTACGAAGTCACCGCCGAGATAGAGGAAGCGCCTCCGGCAAAAGAAGGCGAGCGCCCGCGACGCACCATGAAGCCGGGAACGTTTACCCTGCTGGTGGTGGGAAAGAAGTAGCGCTCTTCAAAGAGCGGGCTACTTCAAATATTTCTCAGGCAGCGGATGAGCTGGGTCTTCCGACTCCCAGTAGACGGTCAGAATCCACCATCGGCTGCCGTCATTAATCAGTTGAAAGCTGTTGATGCCGCGCGCGAAGGGCTTCTCACCTTTCGCGTGACGCGACTCATATGTGCTCCACGCATGGGCAATGTGGTCCCATATCTCCACGCGGTTCGATATTGAATTTTCAAAAAACCCTTCTTTGCTAAAGAAGTCCTGCGCGCGAGTTGCATATTCATCGGGCGAGGAAACCCGCGCCGTTACCGCCCCTTTGTCGTCACGTCGGCTCGGGATCATGCGCGCTCCGGGATAAAAGAGGCCGCGGAAACGGTCCCAGTCTCGCTGGCCCGCCGGACCGGAGATCACGTCATAGACCGCGGCGACAATATGCTCCACCGTATCGACATCTCCCGGACGAGCAACCGACGCAGTTGCACTGGGCGAAGTTGCCCTGGGCGCAGATGCCGTTGGAGTAGCGGGTGAGGACTGTGGAGTGGCATTCTGCGCAATAGCGCTGGGGCAAACCAGGCAAAGACAAAGCACAAAAAGTCTCAGGATGAGTTTTCTCATGGCCAACAATCTAACCTGTTCCTTCCTGTTGCGGCAAACCGGCGGATTCCAGGCGTCGTTCTCTCAGTGCTCCCACACATCGCCGCTCATAGCAGCTTCTTCGTTGGGATGCTGCCGTTTCCACCACTGAAAGTAGTGCAGATTGCAGCAGAACAGAAGCGGCGCACTCTCCACGGCGGCGATTGAAATCCCATCGTCGATCGATGCGCCGCATTCGCAGCAAAGGCCGGATTGGACGAACTCCGGCGCAATGAGTCCGTGCCAGGGAATGCGCCGATATCCATGTTCATAAACGCCGGAAGAATAGATTGGGCCGATGGGAGTGCGGGTGCGGGTATGCCAGTTCTGGCAGTAGGTCCAATGGTCGGCCAGCATGGCGACGCTGCGGATCTCGCAGAATGAGGTTTGGGTCTCATCCGGTTCTGGATTTCGCCACACGCCGCGATTACAGCGATTAAATCCGCAGGTTCCGCAATTGTCCGGACCGCCGTTCGGCATTGAAACTCCCTGAGCGTAGCGCAGACTCGCCAGCACTCTATCAGAAATCGATTGCGACATGAATCCGCTCCCATGTACTCTGCGGAAAGAGAATAAACGTGTTCTATCCCGGAGAAACAGTACGGCTTCTGCGTGAGCTGCCGGAAAGCGACCTGCCCCAACATGCAGAGGGCCGCGTTGCCGGCGTTCCCGATTTTGTTGAGGGCGATCCTCGGAAGGTGGATATCCGGTTCTACAAGAATGGGGCCGCGTTGACAGTGCGGCTGCCATTTGACGATGTCGAACTTGTGATTGAGAAATCGTTGCTCATTCAGACCGCGGTTTTCTGGGGGATGGACGGGCCTCCGACAAAGCTGGTGGAGGCCGCAATCCATTCGATCCTGGACCGCGGCTTTCTGATGCGCGACGGCCTGAATGTTGCCCACCTGCACTATGACCGCGCAGACCGATGGTGGAAGTGGGGCGAGAAGATGATGGACCCCACAGGAGCGCTGGTGGTGACATCGGCTTCAATGTGGGATGGATGCGTGGTCGCTTTCTCCGGGCGCCAGCGCTTTCACCTTGAATTTCGCATGAAGGGCCGGGGCGAAGCCGTAATGCTGCTGCATGAGCGCGATGCTGCCTATGCCGAGCAATCCGTCGCGACCGAACCAGCCATGTCGCTTGGCCGCGTGTTGATGAATCTTTTTGAGGCCGTGGGTGCGCGCTACTGTGCTTTTCCTGTCGCCGACGTATGGATCCAGGAGGAAGACTGGAAATCGTTGCTGCGAGCGCCGATCTATCCGGATTTTTTCATGCTTCCGGAAGCTGAATTACCCACGGGGATTTCTGATCCGTTTCGCACGATACGGCTCACGGAGAACCGCGTGGTGTGGACGACGTTGCCGGTCAAGGCTTCTCCCACAGAAACAGCGTTTCATCGCAGCGACCTGGAAGTGAATCTGGACCGCCTGCGGCAGTTAAAAGCGTTGGGCGAGAAATATTACGATCGAATGTATGAAAGCAGCCGCGGGGCCAACGGCCTGTACAGCAGCGCGAAAGACGCATTTTACGATGCGATCAGTATGGCCAATGAACTGGGGATGAAGGAAGAGGCTGAAGCGCTATCTAAACGGCTGCAGCACATCAAAGCGGTTTTTCGCAGCCAGTTTTCGTAAGACTGATCTCTAACGCCAGCCGCGAACCAGGAATGCGGACATAAGCACCACATTGAACAATACGCCTGGGCCTGCCCGAACTCCTGGCACGCCGCCGAAACAGACAAAGGCTACAAGGCAGGGCGCAGATCAAGCGTTATTTTCCGGATCAATTCTCTCTGCTCGCTTGTGGCGTGGAGAAACTTCAAGCCACACTGAAAGCCCTTGCGATACCGCACTTCAGCCCTTATCTTCATTGGTTCGTGAGCTTCAGGAAGCTGAAATTCCAGTTCCACAATGTCACCGATGTGAATGTCGCCGGCAATTGTGGCGCCCAATCCGCCTTCAGCAATGTCCTTGGTCCGGCCATGCAGCAACTCTTTCGCGCGGACGACGATTCGCAAGTCTAAAAGGTAGCGCGGATGCGCTCGCGGCAACGTCCATGGATGCTGTTTATTCTCGGCCATCGTTCAGAAGAACCTTATCACAATGTGCGTGCTGCCGGGATTACTGGAAAGCTACTTCTCGTTCAGTTTCCTAATGGCCCATGCAGCATGGTCCGCGACCACAGGATCAGGTTCGCTTGCCATCTGCTTTAGATCAGGCACGAATTCCTTGTTGCCGCTGTTGCCCATGGCAATGGCAACATTGCGCCGCAGCCCTGAATATTTGGCGCGCTTTACCGGCGAACCACGAAAAGTCCGGCGATAGGATTCTTCATCCATTTGAGCCAGCCACCGCAGATCGGGATGGTAAAGCTGCTCTTGCGGCTGAAATTCCGGCAGGGAAGTGGGCGGTGCATTGCCGGCTTTATTATTCCAGGGACACACATCCTGGCAGATATCGCAGCCAAATATGTGATGCCCCATTGCCGAACGGAGTTCTTCGGGCACCGTGCCGCGCTTCTCGATCGTGAGGTAAGCGATACAGAGCCGCGCGTCCAACTTGCCAGGCGCCACGATGGCCTGTGTAGGACAGGCGTCGATGCAGCGAGTACAGCTTCCGCAGCGGTCAGGAGCAGCCACGTCAGCAGGAAGCTCCAGCGAAGTGAGAATGACGCCAAGAAAAAGCCATGATCCCATTTTCGGATGAATAATGCAGGTGTTCTTGCCAATCCATCCAATGCCGGCATGTCTGGCATAAACCCGTTCCAGGATTGGCCCGGTATCAACGTAGCTGCGGGTTTCGATCGCTACATGGTGTTCGGCGGAAATTTGCCTGATTGCGGCTTCCACCTGCCGCAGACGCGGCAGCAAGGCGTCGTGGTAGTCTTTTGTTCCCCAGGCATAGCGTGAGATCCAGCCTCGCCGCGGATCATTGGCTTCTACTGAATAAGGCTTATCAGCGCTGTAATTCAGGGCGCAAACCACCATCGATCGGACCCAGGGCGCGGCATTTGTCGCCGAAGCGCGGCGCAACTCGCCCGATTCAGTACGTGACTCCAGGTACTTCATCTCGCCCGCACGGCCCGCGTCCACCCACTCGATGAAGGCGCTGATTTCGGGCAGGTCGGCTTTGCGGACTGGCGCAATGCCGGCCAGATCAAAGCCGATGTCTAATGCGGCCTGCTTTGCGGCCTGCGCGGTCTCCTCAGCGAACACCATCTTCATCAATTATCCTGCATTCGAGTTGAAGCCCGGTTTCTTCTTCGAAACGACGCCTTGAACGGAACACGTACGCTAGGACTAAGGCCCGAATTTTTCCCTCAGATCGCCTGTCTAGGTAAAAATCAGCTTGCAGCTTATCAGCGCTCGGCGTCATCCTACTAATAACGGAGCTGCTGTTTCTGGCAAACGTGTGCCAGACCGTGGCCAAAGGAGTTAAGGGCCTGATGCTTTGTACCTTCTGTGGTACTGAGAACCGTTTGGAATATAAGTTTTGCGGCACCTGTGGGGTGCGTCTGGAAAGACGGCAAGTGGAGCGAAGGACACGCCAAACCGGAATAAGCACCAAGTGCGAAAGCTGCGGCCATCTCAATGAGCCGGGCATGAAGTTTTGCGGCATGTGCGGAACCCGGGTGGAACGCCGCATGCAAGAGCGCCGCGGCACCGGCGCCGAACCGCGTGCGGTGGCAATTGCCAACGCCCAGTTGCCATCGCCTGATGTCGCCGGCAAATCAGCTACCAGGGTTGCTGCGCCACCTGAAGGCGAGGCTGCCGTTGCGCTTCCTCGCAGGGGCGAGCCGGCCATCTTTCGCAATGAACCTGTCAACAGCGGCAACATCAGCGGACCTTCTTTTCTTGGACTGAATGCCCGGCCCGAGAACAATGACAACGTCGAATACCTGCTGGAGGACGAACCTTCAGGGGGTGGCCTGCGCAAGTTCATCGTGCTGCTGATCCTGGCCGCGATCGTGGGGCTGCTCGTGGTGCAATGGCGCTCCAGCTTTAAGGCCAGTCCTAAACCTGGACCGGCAAAAGCCGATCCCTCCACTCCAGCGCCTGGTCCGCAGGGAAATAACCAGGATCCGGCCGCAAACGGCAAGCTTGTTCAGCAAGCGGCTAAAACGATCGCCGATGCAGTGAGCACCGTTGCGGCCTCCGCCTCTACGGACATACCGAGTGCCAAGGCCCAGCCAACCTCGCTGGAAACTGAGAGTCCTGCCACGCCACCTTCCAGCACGGCTGAGGAAGATTCTGCCGACAAAAAGCCACCAGCCGGTACCCGGCTACCCAACAGCGATAGTAAGGCGCCGGAAGAAGCTCGCATTCCCGACTACAAACCGAGTGCCGCTCTGGTGCGGGCCCAGCAGTATATTCGCGGCACGGGCGTGCAACAGAACTGCGAACAGGGGTTGCTCTATCTGCGGGCCGCCACGGAAAAAAACGATCCCGGCGCGGCTATCCAGATGGGAGCGCTTTACTCCAGCGGCCTTTGCGTGAAACAGGACCGCGTGATGGCGTATCGCTGGTTCAACTCAGCGCATGAACTTCAGCCGGCCAACATGTGGATCCAGAAAAATATGGATCAGATTTGGGCCCAGATGTCATCGCAGGAACGCCGCCTTGCCGGATACTGATCTCGACGGTCCTCAGATTCCCAGTTTCTTCACTTCCTCGTTGTAATACTTGCGATACAGTATGTCCCATTCCTGTGTGCCTTCGGTAATGGTGCGCTTCTGGGTCTCAATTTTCGCGCGCGCGGCCAGATCGATCTTGGCTTCCGCCGTCAGCAACTCTTCCAGAATCCGGCGTGCTTCCATGCGGATGGAATTCGGATCTTCGATGAACTCGACATCATCCAGCGTAGCCAGCGCGTCCGCTACGCTGTGAGCAAGCCGGTTCACTTTGTCGCGCGAAAGTCTCACAGTACCGCCTTATATTTGCGCACCAGTTCGCCTTTTACCTTCTTGAACATTTCCTGGTAGCTGGCGCCGGCGCGCTGCATTTCGTCCTGGTATTGTTCAAGGATCAGCCGAACTTCGTCGTTAATGCGGTCTTCCAGTTGCAGCTCTTCCAGCAGCGCATTATTTAGCGCCACTGAAACCGCTGGGACGTTCTTCGTCTCAATGAAGTCGCCGGCAATCAGTTTTTGGGTCACTTGACGGGCCAGATACCCGACATATTCTTTGGAAAGGAGCATGCTTTTTTAGACGGTATGTGCTTGAAAATAATAGTGTAGCATACCGCCTGTTCAGCATTCGATTCCTTCCCGCCCCGCTGCCTCTGATTTTTCCAATCGTGAACCCATCGCGCTCTCTTCAGCATCAGAGCAAAGACGTTCATACATAGTTCATACATAAAGGAGCGCGTGGTTCCTCTCTCCATTCTCGATCTCGCATTCATTACCCAGGGCCCCACGCCTGCTGACGCGCTTCATGACTCGCTCGATCTGGCGCAGCACGCCGAACGGCTGGGGCTATCGCCGCTTCTGGCTGGCAGAGCACCATAACATGGCGGGCATCGCCAGCGCCGCTACTTCGGTCGTTATCGGCTATGTCGCCGGAGGGCACCAGCACCATCCACGTGGGCGCGGGCGAAATCATGCTGCCAAACCACTCGCCGATCGTGGTCGCTGAACAGTTCGGCACGCTGGAATCGCTCTATCCCGGACGCATCGACCTCGGTCTTGGCCGCGCTCCCGGCACTGACCAGCGCACCCTGCGCGCTCTCCGCCGCGATTCCACCAGCGCCGACAACTTTCCCCAGGACGTGCGCGAACTTCATGCCTCATGTGCATTCGCGAAAATTCGCGGCTGCTTCTTCTTGATTATCTGCGGAAATCTGCGGCGAAGGTTGGTTTGGCTAATTGCTATTTGCTCGTCTTCAGCCCTTCTTCAACTCGATCAGCACCAGCCGCGCTACTTCTTTTAGCGTCTCAAAGACGCCTTTACCCTGATTAGCGATGGCCTCAAACGCGGGTTCGTCTTTTTTGCTGAGTTCGCGCTTTAACTCTTCCACCGCCATGGCGCTGGGCAGGTCCCGTTTATTGAACTGCAGGACGTAAGGGATCTTCTTGAAGTCGTAGCCATGCTCTTTCAGGTTCTCCTGCAGGTTGTCCAGGGCTTCTACGTTGGCGTCCAGGCGTTCTTCCTGCGAATCGGCTACAAAAACCACGCCGTCGACGCCGCGGAGAATCAGTTTTCGGCTGGCATCGTAAAAGACTTGGCCCGGAACCGTGTAGAGATGGAAGCGAGTGCGGAAGCCGCGTACCGTCCCCAGGTCGAGGGGAAGAAAGTCAAAGAAGAGGGTTCGATCAGTTTCCGTGGCCAGGGAGATCATCTTGCTCTTCTGTTTGTCGACCGTTTTATCGAAAATATGCTGCAGGTTCGTGGTCTTACCGCCCAAACCGGCGCCGTAATACACGATCTTGCAGTTAATTTCGCGAGCGGCAAAGTTTATAAAGCTCAAGAATCTCCTAGCATTCGGGGCGCGCAAACGCATACTTGCGGTTGCGAACGGGCCATGCAGCTGAAAGACTTTTTTATATCATATCGGACAGAAGTCGGGGGGTGGCCTTAATTGTACGCCTCTTCTCCCGGTACCAAATCTCATACCTGCGCAAGAGCTACCCCAAAAGTAACATCGTCATTGTTTCGGCGCCTGTTGCGGTTGGGGTGGCAGCGGGTAATATCCCTGCTTGGCAAAAACCACCAGATTCGGACGCAACACGCGAACGTCAATGGAGCGGAAAGCGCTCGACAGCGTGGCCTTGGTGGTGTATCCGAGCGTGTACTGATTGCGGGCCGAATCCGCAATTTTGGCGTAGGCCTGCTCGATTCCCTGGCGATCAAACTCCGCCATCATGTCACCCGCCGTCTCAGAGACATACCGGGGAAGGATGTTCCCGGTCCCGAATCCCGGAATGCGTATACGGTTAGCCCTGTCATAGATTGGGATAGCGGCGGTATCCACGCCAACGGCGTAAACACTGATGTTGTTGGCAAGCAGTATCCTCTTCACTTCATCATAGCTGGCATTACTGCCCAGCTCGCGTCCGTCGCTGATCACAAAAATGATCCGCCGCCGGGTCTTATCGCGCCGGCTCAAGTCCTGGGCAGCGCGCAGAATCGCATCATTCAGGACATAAAACTCACGCGGCGGCGTCTGCACGTCTCCCGCCATGCCGCCGTTCGCGTTGGGGTCGTTCACTGGATGTCCGTTGATGCTGGGACCGCCACCAAGAGGCCCTCCGGTCATCGGTGGGCCACCCTGGCGCCCCGGCCGCTTGATGCGATTCACGCTGGCCGTAGAGACGCTGGCCGCGCCGGAGAAGCCGGATATCTGTTGGACCGTGTGGCCGTAGCGATACAGCGCTACCTCGTCATGCTCGCTGAATGCCGCGATCAGCGCCGGCAACGTCTCGTTGACCTTTTTCATCGTGCTCGAGGGCAAATCGGTGGCCACCACCACGGAAGCGGAAAGCGGAAACGCATCTGCTGTAAAAAACTTGAGCTGCTGCGGCACACCGTCTTCGTAAACCCTGAAGTCATTGGAAGTAAGCCCGGGAATCAGCTTGCCGGAACCGTCTTTCACGCGAACGGGGACCTGCACGAAGTTGACGGCGATACTCATCTTGTACAGATCGTCACGGCTTGCCAGCATTCCGCCCTGTGCGGTCGGCGATTGGGCTTGGGGTGTTGGAGTCGGTGTTGCGTCTGGCTGGTCAGGGTGGGCATTGATGGGGGCTGGCGGGGCATTGTCCGGGAACTGGCCCTGGGACTTGGGCTGGGGAGCGTCTGGGACGCTCTGCTGCTGGTCTTTCGGCTTAGGGCCGTCTGGGAAGCTTTGCTGGCATAAAACAGGCAGACTTACTACTGCCAGGGCACAAACCAGCCCCTTTTTCCCGAGGGTCAACCTAAGCATCAGTTCCTCCTACCACTTAGAACGCTCCCAAACCAGGAATTTTGCGCTCCGTCTCAGTGGACCGTCCGTAACCCATTGTAAATGCTTTAGGGAGATCGGTGGCAGGCAACTCGACTGCATCTAATACAATAGATAAAAATACATCACACCAAGAAAGGCTGTGCTCAAGGGCCTTTATGCGGACTTTATTTCTCATATTCGCGCTCGCATGTTCCCCCCTGCCTGCGGTCTTCGGGCAGTCGCAGGAATCTGCTCCTCCGGTTGGCCACGGGCAGCCATCCACCAACGACCAGGAGCCCGTCAACCAGCAGGGCAACCCACCGGTCTTTCGCAAGAATGTGAACCTGGTCAACGTGCTGTTGACCGTCAAGGACAAGCACGGAGCCCTGATCCCCAACCTGACCAAGGACCATTTCGATCTTTTGGATGAAGGGAAGCCGCAGACGATTAAGTATTTTTCGGCCCAAAACGACGTGCCCATCACGCTGGGTCTGCTCATCGATAGCAGTTACAGCATGAATCGGACGCTTCCTGAGGAAAAAGTGGTTGCCGGCGGCTTTTTGCAAAAAGTGCTCACCAACAAAGACCTGGCTTTTGTGATCAGCTTTGATGTCAGCGTGGACCTGCTGCAGGACCTTACCAGCGATATGCATCTGCTTCGCACCGGAATGGAAAAAGCGCGCATCAATACCAATACCGTCGGTATGTCACCTATGGGAGGCCCCGGTCCCGTTCCCACCGCAGGGGGGCAGAACAAGGGCACGCTGCTGTTTGACGCCGTGTACCTGGCGTCAGATGAAATCCTGAGCAAGCAGGTGGGACGCAAGGCCATGGTGATTCTTACTGATGGTGACGATGTGGGCAGCAAATTAAAGTTGAAGGATTCCATTGAAGCTGCGCAAAGGGCTGACGCCGTGGCTTACGTCCTGCTGATCACTGATCCCATGCAGCGTTCAAACTACGGCGATATGAGCAAACTGGCGGAAGAGACCGGTGGCCGCATTATCAGCGTGAGAGGGCCGGACAAGCTGGATAAGGCGTTTGCCGAGATTGCCGCTGAGCTGCGTAGCCAGTATTTGCTCGGCTTCAGTCCCACGAACCCACTCAACGACGGCAAATTCCGTCGTCTTGAGGTCAAATCCAAAGATGGTTACAAGATCCAGGCGCGCAAAGGCTACTATCCACCGAATGATGCGGCGGCCAGCCGGTAAGAATCCCGCGGATTTACGCAGATCTACGCGGATCAATGGAGCAGAGCAAAACTTCTTTTGGCTTTTTGTGACATGAGTATTTGTTTTTTCGCGTAAATCCGCGTGCCATCCGGGCTAGAAGTCTTGTCCTGATTTATTGTCTTGGAACGTAATACCCCTTCTTTGCCCGCACTTTATATTTTTTGCTATCGGTAAGAATCTGGATTGGCCGGAAGAGTCCGTTCGTCACAAACTGGTCCGGGCGGTAGGAGATAGAGTACTGGCTGCGCAGCTCCTCCTGGATATCGCCAAAAGCCTTCGTGACGTCATCCAGTGTGACCGGAAAGAAAGCGCGCCCGCCCGTGGCTTCCGCCAGCGCTTTCAAATCATCATCGCCCTTGGTATGTCTTTCGACCAGGGTTGTGCTGATCGTATAGATAATCACTTCCGCGCGTTGCGCCATGTCTATCGCTTCCTGGCGGTACACGCGGCTTTGATTGTCTTCGCCGTCCGAGATCAGAATGATTGCCCGTCGCACTGCGCCGCTGACCGGTTCCTTCATCAGTTTGTCCCGACAGGCGAAGTAGATGGAGTCCCACAGCGCGGTCCCGCCTCCAGCCTTGATTGACTGGATCCCGGTGCGCAGCTTGTCCAGGTTGCCGGTAAAATCCTGGGTCACGTCCCACGTTTCATCAAATGCCAGCACAAAAGCCCGGTCCGTTTTGGGGCGGATGATCTCGTATAGAAATTCTGAAGCAGCATCCTGCTCAAACTTGAAACGGTCGCGGATGGAATTGCTGGCATCAATCATTAGACCCACCTGCAAGGGCAAGTCAGTCTGCGCGGCAAAATTCATTACCTGCCGCGGCGGCAGCTTGTTATCCAGGATCCTGAACTGATCCTGCCGCAGATTTCGCACAAACTTGCCATCCTTGTCCACGACGGTGAAAACCACATTGACTTCGTCCGTTCGCACCCGCACGGTAGGGATTTTCTGCTCCTGGGCATCACCCGCCTGCTGCTGTCCGGTGGCGGCGGGCGTTGGGGTTGAAGCAGCCTGTTGCGCCGTGGCTGCTCCACAGGCAAGCGCCAATGCAGTTGAGAAAACCAGATGCTGTTTGAGGCTCATAGAATCTTATGTGATGAATTTATTATAGTGGCAAAAATGAGGGGGCTGACCTCAGTCGCGGGATAATGCCTGGTGCGGCGGCCAAATAAAAAGGCCCGGCTGCTTGCCGGGCCGTAGCCGTGGCTTCACGAGCAATGTTATTGGCGGGGCACGTAATATCCTCTTTTCGCGCGGACTTTGAACTTCTTATTTTCCGCCGCGATCTGGATAGGACGAAACTGCCCGTTAGCTTCAAAACCCTCAGGCTTGTAAAAAACCGAATACTGGCTGCGCAGCTCTTCGTGGATATCGTGAAATGCGTTGGCCACATCCTGAAGCTTGAAAGGGAAGAAAGCCTGTCCGCCGGTGGTTTCCGCCAGCATCTTCAGGCTGCGGTCGCCTTCATCCACGGTGTTCGTCAGGTTCGTGCTGATGGTGTACACGATCACGCCTGCACGCTGGGCCATCTCAATGGCTTCCTGGCGCAGAACACGGCTCTGATTGTCATCGCCGTCGGAAACTAGAATAATCGCCCTGCGGACGGGGCCGCTCTCGCGTTCTTTCATCAGCTTGTCGCGGCAGGCATAAAACACTGCATCCCATAACGCCGTGCCGCCGCCTGGACGTATCACCTTGACGCCTTTGGTCAGCTTGTCCAGGTCTCCGGTGAAATCCTGGGTCAGGTCCCACACTTCGTCGAAGGCCAGCACAAATGCCTTGTCGGTCCTGGGACGGATGATCTGGTGTAGAAACTCAATGGCCGCATCCTGCTCAAAAAGAAAACGGTCGCGGATGGAGTTGCTGGCGTCAATCAACAAGCCAACCCGCAGCGGCAGGTCCGTCTCCGCGGAGAAGTTCATGATCTGCTTTGGGGGTTTATTGTTGTCCAGAATCTTGAACTGGTTTTCTTTCAAATCTTTAATGAACTTGTTGTGCTTGTCGGTAACGGTAAAAATCACGTTCACTTCATCCGACCGGCTGTGAAAAGTCTGGACCGCCAATGTATCGTCCGTGGCAGTGCCCGGCGCTACCGCGTTGGCTGTAGATGCCGGAGTTTGTTCTCCGGCCGGTGGCTGCGCGGCTGGCGGTGTGGTTTGCGCCACAGCGGAGCAACAAGCCAATGCGAACGCAAACAACAACGCGACTGCCTTTTTGTGACACATGTCAGGAACTCTCTCGCTCATTATAGTCTGGGAAACCAATCCTCAATCTCCGATCTGCCGGAGAAAATCTCTCAGCTCAGCCGGTAACGGCTGCTGGAACGAAAGCGGCCTGTTACTAATTGGATGCTGGAATTGTATCGCGGAAGCATGCAGAAAGTTCCTTTCCAGAGATGCTGGTTTTGATCCTGTACCTCCGTAACCCGGGAGTTTCCCGGGAGCGCCGTACAGCGTATCTCCCGCCACAGGATGGCCGATCGACGACAGATGCACACGTATCTGGTGCGTTCGTCCTGTCTCAATTCTCACCTCCAGCAGAGAAAACTTGCCGTAATCTCCTTCGATCTGTTTCGTCACCTGCCAGTGCGTGATGGCCTCGCGACCGGGCCTGCTGCCTACGCTGGTGCGCGTAGTCATACGCCGGCGGCGCACCATGTCACGGCCGATAGCGGCACGAATCGTGCCTTTCGTCATTTTTGGCCAGCCGTGCACCAGGGCGATATATGTCTTTTTTACCTCGCGCCGGGTAAATTGTTCCGTAAGCCTTCTGTGCGCTTTGTCGGATTTCGCCACCAACACCAGGCCGCTGGTTTCCTTGTCCAGGCGATGCACAATCCCCGGCCTCAGCTCACCGCCGATTTCTGACAGATGGCTGAAGCGGTGCAGCAGGGCATTGACCATGGTTCCTCGATTCCCGGCCTCGCCCTTGCCTGAACCGGCATGCACGCTCATTCCTGCCGGCTTGTTGACCACCGCAATGCTTTCGTCTTCGTAAATCACGTCAAGCGGAATGTCTTCAGCGAAAGCCCGCAGCGGCGGCAGTTCGACCGCGCCCGTGATAACGATTTCTTCCCCGCCGCGCAACTTCATCGACGGCTTGGGCACATTTCCGTTGATAACTATTTTTTTCTGCTCGACCAGCTGCTGAATTCGGACACGGCTTACGTCAGGCAACTGCGAGACGAGCCATTGGTCCAGGCGGGAGCCTTTGTCTTCAAGCGGCACAATCATCGTCTGCATTGGAGCAGGATCGGGCATACAGGGAATTGTAAATCGAGAGATCGGATTGATCTGGTGATCTGGGGCCGGTATTGAGTGGAGGTTCAGCAGCGAGCCCGACCACGCGGCGAGCGGCCTGCATCAGGAGCAGAAGTGTCTGGAGGTGGGGATGGCTCTAAAGCGGTTTTGGAGCGAAGCGACAAAAACAACCGACCCGCTTGGCCGTGCGACCGGGCCGTTCTGAACCCGTCCTAAGACGGTGGGAACCCGCCGCGGCTCTTTAGGCATTTCCGTACTGGCGGAACCTCGCACACCGAGCCGTTATTATACGAGTCAGGCCCCCTGTTCATTGAATGTTGGTTCATGAACGGTTACCGTTCTCACCTGCGTTGCAGGCCGGTT
>DASXCL010000162.1:0-18435 GCA_036491195.1 Candidatus Angelobacter sp. | reverse complement strand
GGCATGAGTTTACTCATGCCGCTAAGCCGCTCAAAAAATCAATTCCTTGCTGCCGCAGGCCCGGGACCCCCAACGAGCCCGGTTTTGGGTCGGTGGGGTGGAGATCCGAGGCCCCCAACGAGCCCGGTTTTGGGTCGGTGGAGTGGAGATCCGCGCGAAGCGCCAGCGGAGCGCGATAGAAAAGACCGGCGAAGCGTCGCCCGAAGAAAGAACCGGACAGAAAGATAGCGGAATTACTGCGTGCCCATCGTGTCTCGCCGGTTCCCAATTGGAACCGCCGGACGTCAAGCGCGTGAGCTCCGGCTCCGGCCCGCATCGCGCCGCCATGGGATTCCTCCGCCGAATGGCCGACGAAGCTCGAATTTCCGGAACATATCAGGCACTGACAGCAGGCGCGGTGCCCTATAAGCAGATCAAACGGCTTGACGGGAAAGTGAAGTGAGGACGAATGCTCTTTACGCGGTTCTCACCAGACAATTCTTACACGGAATCATAAATGAGTTAATTAAAGAGATTTGCTTTTCGCTACAACGGCGTTGCTTTCCGCTTCGCGCCACTCAAGTTGCCACATTCCCTCACGATTCTGCTCAGCTCAATTACCCGAATACCCGGGCATTCCCGCCCATGCCTCCAACGCTCAGCGCCGTTAGGCGCGTCGCCAGGTTAGCCCAGCACGGCCCGAGGCGCGCTCGCGCGCTGAAGGGGTAAGTGCTGGGTAAAAAGAGCAGAAGAATAATTCCTTGCGCCGCAGGCCCGTCGCGCAGCGCAGCGGAGCGACCTTAAAGAAGTAGCAGCGCAGCGAAATGACAAAATAGAAGCAGGGCGCAGCGCAACGACAAAAAAGAAGCAACAATAAACCGTCCGCGCAAACCAACCTCAAGGTCCATACACACGTAACAACGTACGGATTTTCAGTCGTGCCTTCCGGAAACAAAAAATTCACCAGGACTCTACGGCTTTGAGTCGCAGCAAACAAGCAGGAACCGATGAAATACATCTGTTTGGGGTAGCTCATCGTTCTGTTATCAGATAGTCGTTCGGGAGACCGAAAATCAACAGCCACTCCATTTGTTTTAGCCTCGTTAGAGGAATCTGTGGGTCACTGATACGAATCGAAAGGGCGGCCGGAAGTTGGGCGCGAGGGTGCCAGCGAGATCAAAAGCCCAGGGCCACCCGCTTAAATTGCGCACTTATGCCAGAAGCACGTGCCTCGCAACCCCGCTTGATTCCCGTGGGCAAAAGCCTTAATCTCCTCTCTCAATTGGAATAAGGAGAGTGACAGTGAGCGAGCAGTGGGTTGCGCCGTCCGAACGGGACATGTGGGACAAAGACCCCGACGAGTTCAATCGCCGGCCGAATGACGATGAGATCAACGACAAGTATGGCAAGCGCGAGTTGAGGATTGTCACGGAGATGAACCGCGAGCAGTTGCCGAACTTCGTCGAAGCCCTGAGGAGACCTGGCTGGATGGAGCTGCGACCCTTCTACCAACGTCGTCCCCGCTGGGACCCGGCTCGCCAATCGAAGCTGATTGAGTCCTTTATCATGAACATCCCCGTTCCCCCTCTTTTTGTGTATGAGTCCGACCTCGCGAAGTACGAGGTAATGGACGGCCAACAGCGGATCACCGCGATACGCGACTTTTATACAAACAAGCTTGAACTGGCAGGGCTAGAGCAGTGGCCCGAACTGAACGGTCGCATCTACGACAAGCTTCCGAGCGAGATAAAGAAAGGGATTGATCGGCGATCCATCTCCTACTTCGTACTCCTCAAGGAATCAGCGGTTACCTCCGAAGAAGAAGCGCTTTTGAGGCAACAGGTATTCGAGCGCCTGAACACGGGCGGGGTCAAGCTCAGCCAACAGGAGATACGCAACTCAATCTACCACGGGAAATTTAACACCCTCCTCCTGGAGCTAGTTAAGCACCCCGCATTCCGTGATGCCTGGGGAATACCTCGCTATACCTCCGACGAGGACACAAAGCCCTCGGATGAGATACTCAACATCCCTATGTATGCCCAAATGCGCGACGCGGAGATTGTCCTCAGATTCTTCGCGCTGCGCCACGCAAGACACTACAAGTGGGGAATGGCAGGCTTCCTAGACCTATACATGGTCCGCACGCGTAAGTTCACCGAGGAAGATATCCGAGGACTGAACGAATTGTTTATCAGAATGATCGAATTGGCGAGCAGTATATACGGCGAACACCTATTTCGCCCATGGGACGGCGAGAAGAATGCCTGGAGCCAGCGGCCGCAGGTGGCTTTCGCCGACGCGGTGATGGTGGCTCTGAGCAATCACCTCAATGAAAGCGGCGTACTCGCCAACCGGAGGGGCCAAATCATCACTCACACAAAGCAGTTGTTCGAGAACAATCCTCCCGGTACCTTCACCGGCCAGAAAAACACCAAAAAAGACGTCCAGCAGCGCATTGAGCTGTTCGACGCCATGCTCACTCAAGTGCTGTCATAGCTCACATGTTTTCCAGCTTTACCAATCGTCTCCTCGTGGAAGTAGATACGATCAAGCTGGTGCTTGACGCACACGACACTTTGCGAGCGCTCGTGTACCCACGCGAACCCAACGGGACCCCAACTGAAACACCGTCCCCCAGGGAAGGCGTGCCCCCGGCGAACCTCGAGAAGCATCTGGATGAGATCCGAGGCTCAGGGCTGTCGAAACCATCCTGGCAAGTCTACGACCACTGTGCCGCATTCACCCGCCTTTACGCCGTTTACGAACAGTTCGTGGAGGACTTAGCGTCGGACTATCTGCGGGTACTGCCCGATCTTTATAGGAAATACTTAGACCTTCCCGTCAACGTGCGGAAGCAGCATCGCATCGGTATAGGCCAAATCCTCATGAAGCTTGGCAAGGATGGGCCATACAAGGAACTAGATGAGGGTAGCGTCATCAAGGGCTGGTCGGAAGGACTTGCAGGGAACCTCCGCTACACATTACTTCCTGATGCGTTCCTCATAGATCCGCAAAACTATCGTGCCGAAATACTGGCTGGTCTCTTCCGCTACCTTGGAATTGAAGATTGCTGGACTTGGATAGAAAATCATCCCATGGTTCTCGAATTCATGGCTCGCGAACGCGACGTCAATGAAACACCGAAGACACTGCTTCACGACTTTGTCGAGTACAGAAATAAAGCCTCACACACCAAGGTCGGTGACATCGTTGCGACCGAAGAGATCAAGTCGATTGCGGACTTCGTGGCAGTCCTGAGCCAAGCCCTTGCTCAGCTAGTGATGAAACGTGTCGTACAGCAAAAAATAAATCTAGGAGAAGCGGCCAGGGCGGGCAAGGTACTGAATAGATTCAGCGACTTCATCGTTGGTGCACAGATGGCGGCCGGCACCGTGGCGGTTGGCGACGAACTGGTCGTCATCCACAAACATTCATGCTACAGGGCCGAGGTTACGTCGATCAGATCGAACAGTCACCCTATGAAAAGCTCGACGTGCAGGAGGGCCAAGAAATCGGGCTTCAGCTCAGCGAAAGGGCCAACAAAGGCGCCGAGCTAGTGAGCCTCGTAGCCCCACCTGCGCCTGCGGGCACAATACCAGAGCCGATCTCGCCTGACGATTATCCGATTCAGGCAGCCCCTCAACCGGACGACCAAGACAATCCGTAGCAGCGCGTGGCCCACCTTTAACGATCTTTGCGTGCCCATCTTCACTGTCTTGGTTTCCCCCGCAAGATCAAAAGCGCGGGTCACCCGGGCGGAATTTCTATAGACTTCCGGTTTGGACTGCGCCTACACGCTCGTAATTGACGATTAATGACGCCTTTCGAGGTGACTGTGCTTGCCGTCACCCTGAATGCCGCCGGGATTGTGCCATCGGCTACTCTGGGGCACTCCCGCTGCCGAAACTCCGCCTTATCTGCATAATGCGCCGGAACAGAATATAGGACTGCCGCGGCGTGGAAGTATGGCGTAAATTTGATTTGGCAGAAAATCACTGCGGCTTGTCAGGCGTGTCTCGCAACTCCTGGGCCGACACCTCAACCACTTTGCCATCGCGCCAGATATAGAGCGGACGCCCGTCTCGCGCATGCGATTCGACTACCTTCTCAACAGCCGCTTTGAGCGCCATTTCAGCGCGCTCCGCCAGGGGCAATTCGAGAATATTCGTCGGCGGTTTAGTCAGGTTTCCCATATTGTGCAACCAACGCTTTGTACGTGTCTGGCTTCATTATACGGAGTCTGCCTTGCTCTTCCAATGCAATAACAGCAGGCGTTCTCAGTGAGTTGTCAAAGAGATACCACGAATCTCCCAAGGGACGATACAACTCCAGGAAATTCTTGATGGAGCGGTCAAAACGGCGGCGGACATCGGCCTCCGGCACGTCATGGCCTCCCTGGGAGACCCGGTCTTTGATTCTCGACAGCGCAAGATCAACTCCCGCCAGCCAGAGGAAGAAGAAATGCACGGCATAACCCTGGTTCTTCAAGCGGCGAATCAAGCCCAGGTAGCTTCTGCCTGAGAGTGTGGTCTCAAATCCAAAATCGGCCCTGCGTTGCGCCAAAAGATCGATTTCATTGAGCACGAGTCTGCCGGCGCGAAAGGCCGCGGTCTCCGGCGAGAATGGGGCCATACCCTGCGCAATCAGGTCTGCGTTGATGAAGTTCTTGCAATCCGCGTAATTCGGCAGAAATTCCCGCGCGAAAGTCGTCTTGCCGACCCCGTTCGGTCCCGCAATTATGTAAGCATTCGGACGCATAGAAGCGTGCTGACAATCATAGCGGAGATCGTTCCAAGGCAATCTCGTAAAGCTCAGGGCAGGCTCTTCGCTAAGGACCCTCAGGATTTCGCCGCCAAAATCGACAAGAAACCGCTTGTCAAGATATGCCTCCGGATGACCATGGATCAGCGCGCACAAGAACGACGGCTGCATAATCTGTGAATTGACAATTCTCGCTTGTTATCAGCCGCTAATCGCGCCAACGTCCTGCTTCGCGAAAAATTCTTTCCTAAATCGACGCGAATAACCCGAATAACTGCTTGCATTCGCACTTTATTCGTGCTATAAAATGCTCAGCCTGCCGTGGCTGGCGGGCTGTTTCAGGCTTCCCGGTAATCTCGTGTTTACCAAAACATGCATTTCAAACCCAGGGAGAAGTGTGTCTTTCCCCCGCGAGGTCCGTATCGTGCCCAAACCCAGATCACGTCCCCCCAAATCACGTCCCCCAAAAACACGTCCAAAAGTCCGGAGCAAAAAACAGATCCTTGCCGCCCTAAAGGCGGCAGCGCGCAAGCTCGGACATGCGCCCACAAGCAATGAGTTCACCCGCCTGAGCGGTATCACTATTAATCAGGTCAGGGAGCGCTTTAGCGGCTACCGTATTGCCGTACGCGCCGCCGGACTCACGCCTCGCCAGTGGGGCCTAAGGGTGGAGACCGCTGCCCTGCTTGAGGACTGGGGTAAGGCGGTTCGCCAGGTGGGCGGAGTGCCGTCGCGCAGAGAATATGAGCGCCTTGGAAGCTACTGGTACGATTGCCTCGCAAACCGTTTTCAAGCGTGGTCGCAAGTCCCGGCAGCGTTTTCCCGGTTTGCGGCCTCTGGTGGACTCGCGGGCGATTGGACGGATGTGCTGGAAAAGATCCGGCGCGGTCCCATACCCACCCGTGGCGGGTGTTATGACCTGCCGGCGAAGAGAGAAGCCGCGCGCCTGGCCTATAAAGCGAGGGCCACACAAGGGGCAAAACCAGGTGAAGCGCCGGCGTTGCAGCAAGCCGAGCCGCAGCAACACGTCGCCACCACAGAGACCCGCCAACCAGAACGCAATGCCGCCAACCCGCAAATGCTGCCGCCGCCTTTGCGCGGCATGAAATGTGTGACCGACACCATGCTCGCCGTCTTCATCGCTGAACACGCGCCCACCAGGTTGCAGTGGATCACCGCTGCCTGCTTCCCGCGCCGGCCACTGAAGGACCGTCCGCTACTGGGCGCTCCGCTCGGGTTGCCTGCCATGGCCTACGAGCCGGTAAATGAAATGGGAGTGATGGTGCTCTTTAGCATGATGGCCCACCAGTTGGGGTTTGTGATTGAGTCGG
The DNA here is from genome assembly GCA_036491195.1 of Candidatus Angelobacter sp. GTDB lineage: Bacteria > Acidobacteriota > Terriglobia > Terriglobales > Acidobacteriaceae > Angelobacter. The sequence continues at coordinate 12,361 of DASXCL010000162.1, read as the reverse complement.
TGCAGTCAGGGTTTCCCGACTGCGAGGCCAAAATTGAGGTTGAGCCTGGACGCTGGCAGCACTTCCGCATTGAGTTTGAATATGAAAGCCGCGGGTTCAAGCTGCACGGTCATGACCCAAGCCAATGCGACCTGATCGTCTGCTGGCGGCATAAGTGGAAAAACTGTCCGCCGAACTTGCAGGTGCTGGAGCTGAGCAAGCTGGTCGGCCAGATCGGGTGATCAGGTGATCGCGACATCGGCAATTGACGCAAATCGGCCACGCTGGCGCTGCGTTGTGGCCCGGGCAGGAGTAATCTTGTAACGCGGCGTGTACAGCAAGATTTAGCAAACACACCCCATAGGTTGGAGACCAGAATGAAAATTGAGATACGTTCCTGCCCGACGTGACAGAACAACAAATCCAAGGTCGCGAGTCTCGTGGCCCTGATCAAAAAGCGGCTCGGCATTGATGCCGTCGTTACGCCCGGCGAGACTGGTGCGTTTGAAGTGTTCGCCGATGGCCAGAGAATCGTGGGCCGCGGTGGAAACTGGTTTACCAGAAGCTTTGGCGCCGGCTACCCCGATCCCGATAGCGTCATTGAGCAGCTCCAGAACCGGCGTGGCTAGTGGTTCTTCAAAAACGCAATCTTCTGCTAAAGACAACAGCGGAGTCCGATCAATGGCGCAATTATCTATCGTCCCCAGAATGACCAAAACTGCCTTCCCCGGCTTTTCTCCCGACGCCGTCAAATTCCTTCGCGCGCTTAAGCGCAACAATCGCCGTGACTGGTTCCAGCCGCGCAAAGAAAAATATGAAAGCGCGATCAAGGCTCCCATGCTGGAATTTGTCGCTTGCCTGAATGAAGAGTTCGCGCGCTTTGCCCCGGCCTACGTCACGCCGCCGGAAAAAGCCGTGTATCGCATCTACCGCGACACGCGCTTCTCGCCCGACAAGACGCCCTACAAAACGCACATCGCGGCTATTTTTCCGCGCAATAGCGCCGTCAAGCGTGAAGGCGCTGTCTTTTACCTGCATTTCACGGAAAAAGACCTGCTGGCCTTCGGCGGCGTATGGGGGCCGGACCGTGACGAGCTCATGGCGTATCGAACGCTGCTCCGCGATAATCACCAGGAGTTCGAAGCCATCCTCAAAGACAAATCGTTGCGCAAGCTGGTGGGCGGCCTGCAGGGTGAGCAACTGAGCCGCATGCCCAAAGGGTTTCCCGTGGACCATCCCGCTGAAGGTCTGCTGCGGCAGAAGCAGTGGTATCTGGAATCCACGCTCTCGATCGGCCTGCTCACCGCGCCGCGCGTGGTCCCTGAACTGGCCAAACGCTTCGCCGTCATGGCGCCGATGGTTGAATTTCTGAACCGGCCTTTCGCGCAAAAAGAGAAGCGCAAAAAGATGCCGTTCATGGCTTTCTAGCAGGCAAAACGTAGTGACGCTACTGAAAAAACTCCTGCATGGTCGGCGCCGTGGCTGAATTGCCTGGATGGTCCGTCACGCGCAGCAGGTCCAATACCAGCCGCAGCGTGCTCTGGTGCTGGTAAAAAGTCGTTGACTTGAAGCCCGCTTTCACGTGTGAGCCCACCATCACCATGGCCACTTTACCGCCTCCGTTTACAGAAACTACGTCAAATTCATCTTCATCGAACACAATGACAAAAACGCTGTTGGCCAGCGCCGGCGATTTGATCAGCGGATCAATGTTGTTTTTCAGCCAGTTGTCCGCTGCCCTCAGCTTGTCCGTATCCAGGCACACCGAGCCGCCCCTGGGACAATCGTGAGCGTCGTCTTCAGCATTCGGCGCGATGAAGGCAAAATTTGGCGCCGTGCCTGCATTGATATCCGACGCCAGCTGGGCAAATGGAACCAGGTTCGCGGTTTCCGCGCTCGAGTTCAGAACATCGGTCATGTAGGCGAATGGATTGTGGTGCTTGAAATATGGATACACGTCGCTGCCGGTATAGCCCACGGACGGCAGGCTCTCCATGTACGCCTTCCACGTCTTGCTGGCAGTCGCAAAAGCCCGCGGGATGCTGTCTGAGCTTACGGTTCCGGTAAACGCGTCGTCATTGGTTTCTATGTTACCGGTGGTCAGCATGAAGTAGTTGCCGATAGACGGATGCGTATTGGCGAAATAGTTCGTCGCCAGCGCGTGCTGTGCGGCCAGGGAATTCAGATAGGGCATGAAGGGGCTGCCAATCACCTGGTTGAATGCATGGTTCTCCAGCAGGACCACAAACACGTGATCAGCCGCAGGAATTGTATTCGGTGTGGGAGCGGGAGTCGGTGTAGGGGTAGGCGTAGCCGCTGGAGTGGAACTTAGAGACGCAGCGCTTACGGCGCCGCCACCGCAACCTGTCAGAATCAAAACCACGAAAACCAGTACGCAACCGATGAGCTTAAGGACCATGGGACGATCTCCTGCACAACGTCGAATTAGATGTGCTGAGCTGGTGGGAGTGTTGGCTTAAGTTCCAGCGGATTCCGGCGTGGATCAACTGGAGGCAATCAAGAAGAATGGCGGCACCAAAAAGGTTGCTGCCCTTTACTGAAAAAAATCTGCCATCGTACTGGCGTTCGCCGATGCTCCCGGCATATCGCTTACCTTCAGCAATTGCAGCATGGTGCGCAACAGCGACTGGTGCTGATAAGTCGCGCTGGAACGGAATGCGCTCTTCACATGCGGTCCCACCACCACGGTGGCTACCTGCCCGCCGCCGTTGGTCACGTCCGTTGTTTGCGCTTCGTCAAACGTAATGAACAGCACGCTGTTGCCGAAGTTGGGACTGTTGATCAGCGGGTCGATATTGGCCTTCAACCAGTTATCGGCTGCGCTCAATTTCTGGTTGTCAGGGCAGGTCGGCGCGCCGCCGGGGCAATCGTGTGCGTCATCCTGGGAATTGGGCAATATATAAACGAAGTTGGCCAATGATCCCGCGGCAAGGTCGGCTGAAAGCTGCGAGAGCAGCACCATGTTCGCCGCCTGCGTCGCGGACCCATTCACGTCATTCAGGTAAGCAAATGGATTGTGGCGCTTCAGATAAGTTCCCACGTTAGGCCCTGTGTATCCCACCGAAGGAAAGCTCTCAATGTAGGCCTTCCAGGTTTTTCCCGATCCATTCAGCGCCCGCACAATATTGTCGTCACTGATGGTCCCCGGAAAATTGTCGTCGAACGTCTCCAGATTTCCGGTTGTGAGCATGAAGTAATTCGGAATGGAGGGATGGGCGTCCGCGAAATAACTCGCCGCCAGGCCGTGCCCCGATGCCAGAGAATTCAGATAAGGCATCGCTGAATTTCCTATCACCTGGTCAAAACCGTGGTTTTCCAGCACCACCAGGAAAACGTGGTCAGCGGTAGCTGCGGGCGGTGTGGTTATCGTTGAGCCGGGCCTTGCAACTCCACCGCATCCAGCAAAAACCAATGTTGCCGCTATCAACAAACCTGGAACACTTCGTTTCATGGGCCCCCTATCGACAACCATCCATATATGCCCGGTTAGATGCGGCAGCCCTTTCCGCTGTGGCCCCAAACTAGCCAGAAGCGGGGATTCAAGGCAGAATATGACTTTCCGATGCGAACCTGCGTGCGGTCTTAATTCTCGTCTTGCTCTGTTTATTGCCTGCGCTGGCCGGCGCCACCGATCATTACAGTCTGGTCCGCATCCTGGTCACCGGTTCCACCCGTTATGGCGAATACGAACTGGTAGCGCGCCACCGGGCTTATTGTCAACACGCACGGTCAACGTGCGCCTTCAGGTAAAAATCGAATAATTGCGGCAGCAGCGGGCTAACTCGCAGCTCTCAATTTCCATCCTACAGAGCTGAAGGTGCGCCTTACTCATGGCGCAACTCAGGGACCCGGCAAATCATGTTGATCACATTCGTGTTACTCGTTCTCTGGATTCTTAGCATGTACTTCTACCTGCCTCTGCCTGTCGTGGTGCTGTTGTTCGCCGCGCTCGCCACGGGAACTAGCATGACCCTCTGGCACGCCTGGATGGGCCGGAAACAACGTCTGGCAAGTATTGTCGAGCAGGATACGAACCTTTAATTCTCAAGGCAGTTGAGGCCGAATAGCGGTAAACTTTGCTCATGAAGTTTATGGGCAAGGTTTTGTTTTTGGCCGCATGCGTTGCGGCTGCGCAGCAGCCACAGACAAGCCAACCACCTGCGGCAGCTCCTGCGCCTGGCGCCGACACGGCCCAGCTGGCGGCGATGGTGAAACAGCAATTCGGCGAGACGTTTTCCCTGCCGGAAAAATTCCCCACACCGCTGCTCACCGCCGACTTTGACGGTGACGGCGTGGAAGATGTGGCCATAGTCGCCAACAGCAAAGACCCCCTGCCTGATTCCTTCGCCTTCAAATACGAGGTAGCCGATCCTTACCACGCTTATTTCGGCTTTGGAAACCCGCGGCTTTCCTCCACTTTTCGCGCTGACCCCGAACACAGCCATCATCTGCTGGTAATTTTTGGCAGCGGCAAGGACGCCTGGCGCTCGGCTGCGCCCAAGGCCAAATTCGTCCTCATCAATGTTCCCTTTGATACGCTTGAAGTCGGACGTATGCTGATCAGCAAGAAAAAACCTCCCATCTTCGTCATCAAAGCGCTGGAAGCCCAGATCATGGATTCCGCCGTGTGGTGGGAAGCCAAGAAGAAACGCTGGCGCTGGGAGCCGGGCGATACCGTTCAGTAACGTCGCTTCGCACCACACTTGAGGCATTAGCATGCGCACGAGCCTGCTGCCGAAATCCTGAGCGAAGCGAAGGGCCTGATCTCTTAGCTTGCCTGTAAGCTCACAGCATAACCTCAATCCCTCCAGCTATAATGCCTTCCTAAGATGAACCTGGAACAGAAGCTCGCAGAACTCAAGCGTCGTGATTCACTGGCTGATGCCGGAGGCGGCAAAGAGCGCCAGGAGCGCCAGCACAAAGAAGGCAAGATGTCCGCGCGCGAGCGCATTGAATTCCTGCTGGACGAAGGCACCTTCGAGGAATTCGACAAGATGGTCACCCACAACTGCACGGATTTCGGCATGGAGCAGAACAAGGTCTATGGTGACGGCTTTGTCACCGGCTATGGACGCATTGAAGGCCGGCTGGTCTTTGTTTTTGCCCAGGATTTTACCGTCTATGGCGGGTCGCTTTCAGAAGCCAATGCCGGCAAGATCGTAAAGATCATGGATACTGCGATGAAGGTGGGCGCGCCGGTGATCGGGCTGAATGATTCCGGCGGTGCGCGCATCCAGGAAGGCGTGATGTCGTTGGCCGGCTACGCAGATATTTTTTTGCGCAACACGCTGGCCAGCGGCGTAATCCCGCAAATTTCGGCCATCATGGGCCCCTGCGCCGGTGGCGCCGTGTATTCGCCGGCCATTACCGATTTCATCCTGATGGTCGACAAGACCGCTTACATGTTTGTGACCGGCCCCGACGTAATCAAGACCGTTACGCACGAAGAAGTCACCAAAGACCAGCTGGGCGGGGCGGCCACGCATAATGAACTTTCCGGCGTGGCGCATTTCATGGCGCATGACGATGCCGAATGCCTGTCGATGGTCCGCGAGCTGTTTGGCTTTCTGCCTTCCAATAATCTCGACGACCCGCCGCGCCGTGAATGTACTGATCCGATAGATCGTGCCGATGCCGAACTTCAGACTGTGGTTCCGGTCGAATCCAACCAGCCGTATGACATGAAAGATGTCATCACGCGCGTGGTGGATGATGGCTATTTCTTTGAAGTGCATGAGCACTACGCAAAGAATATTATTGTGGGATTTGCCCGTCTCAATGGCCGGTCGGTGGGCATCGTCGCCAATCAACCGGCGTTTCTGGCCGGCGTGCTTGATATCAATGCGTCGGTCAAGGGTGCACGCTTTGTGCGCTTCTGTGATGCCTTCAACATCCCTCTGATCACATTTGAAGACGTGCCTGGATTCCTCCCCGGAACGCAGCAGGAGTATGGCGGCATCATCCGCCATGGCGCCAAGCTGCTGTTTGCTTTCGCTGAAGCCACGGTTCCCAAGCTCACCGTGATCACGCGCAAAGCCTATGGCGGCGCATATTGCGTCATGTCGTCAAAGCACATCCGTACGGACGTGAACTTTGCCTGGCCCACGGCGGAGATCGCGGTGATGGGAGCGGAAGGCGCGGTCAATATTGTTTACAAGCGCGAACTGGAGCGCGCGGCGCTTTCAGCAAAATCAGAGAAAGAAAAAGCTGAAGTCATTGCCAAGGCACGCAGCGAGAAGATAGAAGAATTCCGCGAGCGCTTTGCCAATCCTTACGTGGCCGCCGAGCGCGGCTATATCGACGCCGTCATTCGCCCCCAGGAAACGCGCAAAAAGCTGATTGACGCGCTAGAGATGCTCCAAACCAAACGGGACAAGAACCCGCCCAAGAAGCATGGGAACATACCGTTGTAAACGCATGAGGGACGTTATCGGCACAGAGCTGCTGAAGGCGATGGGTTCGTTTGCGCGCCCAGCTTCATTTTTTCCAATGCTTCCTGTATTTGCCCGAACTTCCCGGGAATGATTCTTGGCGCTACGCCGATGACCATAAAAACATAGCCATTGGATTCGGCGACATAACCGCACCCTTTCGAGCTCGGCTGTTGCACCAGAAGCCGGTAAGCCGGCCTGCCATCGATTTGCAATGGAGTCATATCGCCGACCGGCGTCCATCCGCTCCCGCCGACGCTGCCCGTCAGCATGGATCGAGCGAACATTCTTAGCGGATAGAGCTTGCGATCCAGGTACTGCGGTTCGAGCTTATAAGCGAGCAGAAAGATAGATGCTGTGGCAACCGGATCAGCTTTGGTAATGAGTGAGATGTCAATGTCTGATCGGCAAAGCGAACCGGTGCAATCTGAGACCGGCTGCTTCTTGTCCTCTATTCCCATCTCTTTTTTTGTCTGCTCCCCAAGAAATTCCCAGGTACCGGGGAGCGTCAGCGTCATCTCCAGGGCCGGATTGTTGTATGTATTCTTATCGACGAAGCGTCCTTTCTTATCTGATGTTGATGTGCTGGTCTGGGCCAAAGCGGCCTGCAGCAGAAGCGAGACGGCCAGGAGCATACTAAAACGACGCAGCATAGACAGTCCTCCGCTACAAAGTTTGCTGAGTGAATTTCTTTGTCTGGATCTCAATGTACACGTTGATCAACGACACCGCGGCCGGCGTCACGCCCGGAATACGCGAGGCGTGGCCCAGCGTGCGCGGGCGCACACGTTGCAGCTTTTCATTCATCTCGCGCGAGAGGCCGCTGACTTTGCCATAGTCGAACCACTCAGGGATGACGCGCTGCTCGGCCTTCTTGAGCCGCTCGATGGACTTGCGCTGCTGGTCCAGATAGCCGGCGTACTTGATTTCAGTTTCCACGGTCTTCATTTCGTTCCGCGCAGCGGCGGAAAGAGCTGAGGGCCCCGAGGATATGCCATCCCGAACCGAGGCCGCGAACACAGGCTCTCCTCCTCCAGGAAAGCCAGGGCGGCGAGGTGAGGGATCTGCTCCGCTGCCGTTTGGGGAAGAAGAACTCTCAACTTCTGCACCGGCGGAGCCGATTCCTCGCTCCGCTCGGAATGGCGCATCGTGAAACGAGAAACCATCTCCGATGCCGGCGTTCGAGGCGATCTCGGCGAAATACTCCGGATAAATCTCTCCAACCACTGTCGCCATGTCCTCAATCACAATCTCAGGACGCCGGAGCAACTGCGCCAGAGGCGATCCAACGGCACTCATCAGGCTGTTGCCATTCGCGGAAGGCTGAGCAGCCTGCGAATCCGCAATCTCAGCTGAGTCCTCCACGCTCGAAGCCAAAGCTTTCGCGGTTAGCCTCTCCTGCTGCGCCCGGCTGATTCTTTCCAGCATCTCGCCGCTCACGCGCGTCTTTTCGAGCAGGGCCGTGAGCTTCTGCGCGCGCTCTTGCTTGGCCTGAAATTCAGCCCATGCCTGATCATTGATGAGTCCAATGCGCCGTCCATGCGGCGTAAGCCGCCGGTCGGCGTTATCAATGCGCAGGTGCAGACGGAACTCTGCGCGCGACGTGAACATGCGGTAAGGCTCGTTGGTTCCTTTGCTGATCAGGTCGTCGATCAGAATCGCCGTGTATGCCTCCGTGCGATCAAGAAGCAGTGGCGGCTCGCCTTTAACCTTCAACGCCGCGTTGATGCCCGCCATCAGCCCCTGGCATGCCGCTTCTTCATATCCGGACGTCCCGTTGATCTGGCCGGCGAGAAAAAGATCGCCGATCTTCTTGGTCTCCAGCGTGCGCTCAAGTTCCGTCGGATCGATGGAGTCGTACTCAATGGCATATCCCGGCCGCAGCATCTCCGCCTTCTCCAGGCCGGGGATTGACTTGATAATCGCCAACTGGACGTCAATCGGCAGCGATGTGCTCATGCCGTTGACGTAAATCTCATGCGTGTTCAGGCCTTCCGGCTCCAGAAAGAGCTGGTGCGTGGTTTTGTCAGGAAACTTGACGATCTTGTCTTCGATGCTGGGGCAGTAGCGTGGCCCAATACTCTGGATCTGCCCGGAATACATGGGCGACCGATGCACATTCTCGCTGATAATCCGGTGCGTCTCCGGCGTGGTGAACGCGATGTAACACGGCACCTGCTTCTGCGTGATCTTTTTAGTGCGAAAGCTGAAGGGTGTCGGATCGAGATCGCCGGGCTGCATTTCAAATTTTGACCAGTCAATGCTGCGGCCATCCAGGCGCGGAGGGGTGCCTGTCTTGAGCCGGCATCCACGCAGGCCGAGCAGCTTGAGCGATTCGCCCAGAAGCTGGGAAGGCGGTTCGCCGCTGCGCCCGGCGGGATAGGTTTGTTCGCCGCAGTGAATCAGACCGTTGAGAAAAGTCCCGGTGGTAATGATGACGGCCTGCGCGCCGACCGTGCGGCCATCGCGCAAACGAATTCCCTTTGCCTGTCGCTTCGCCCCGAACCGCTCAGGGTCCTTGCTCGCGTAGGATTCTTCGGCACTTGTAGCGGACGGCTCGGCCTCGCCGCAAGAATCCCCGGCCTGTTTTTCCTCCGCGTCTCCGCGTCTCCGCGGTGAATCTTTTTCTTCCACGATCAGCTCCACCGCTTCAGCCTGCTTGATGAAGAGATTGGGCTGGCTCTCCAGGACCTCGCGCATTTTCTGGCGGTATTGTTGTTTGTCACACTGGGCGCGCGGCGACCAGACAGCCGGGCCGCGCGAGGTATTGAGCAAGCGGAACTGGATTCCGACCGCGTCGGTAACTTCGCCCATAATTCCGCCCAGCGCATCCACTTCGCGAACCAGATGCCCCTTGGCGATTCCTCCCACCGCTGGATTGCAGGACATCTGGGCAATCAGGTCGACGTTGAGCGTAAACAAAGCTGTCTTCAGCCCTAGGCGTGCCGCAGCCATGGCGGCCTCGCAGCCGGCGTGGCCCGCGCCAACCACGACCACATCGTACTGTTCTGTGAACTTATCCATGATCCTAAGTTCCTATTTTACAGGCAAATGCTTCTCGCTATCCGTAAGGCCGATACATGTGTGGCGCAGCCGCCTCGGCTGCGGCCGTGGAGCGCCGATTTTGCTGGCCACCTCGAACTCTTTTCATGGGAACTTTCTAATCTTGCATGTAAGCACTCAAGTCCCTGGTGGTTTTTTATTTTCCTTTGTCGAGCCCCAACGTCTGACCCGCGTTGTGGGCGAAAAACAGCAGGAACAATAAAAGAAAACCAATATTATCCAGTTCATTCCCAAAATATTTCCAGGGCGCCGATCCATGGGGCAGGACCCACGTAGAGAGCAGCAGATTGAACATGAACAAAGCGCCCGCAATGGCAAAAGGACGCACCCAGAATCCCAGCACCATCGAGAGCCCGATCAGCAACTCCGCCACTCCCACGGCATAGCCTGACGCCACGGGATGAGCCAACGTGGCCCGCAGAAACGGTTTGTAAAAGCCCACAGCCGTGACCTGTTCATACCCGCTGACGGTATGCTCGTAACCACCATGCGCAAATTCGCGGCCCATCAGCTTATACTGCGCAAAAAAAAGAAACATGACACCCACCACAATTCGTGCCACTGCCATGGTTACTGACGACGAACCAGTGCTCTTCATGCTGATCGACTTTGCTCCCTCGGGTTTCCTTGTTTAAAAAATTCAGACCACTTCCGTGATCTACCGTTATTGCAGGTTCAGGTGCTTGAAGACTTTTCCGTCTTTCATCACAAAAGTCGCATTTTTCAGTGCTTCGACATTAGCCAGCGGGTCGCCCTGCACGGCAATAATATCGGCAAAGGCTCCGGGCGCAATCACGCCAATTTCGCCTTTCATCTCCAGCAGATTGGCAGCAGTGGAGGTTGCCGCCTTGATCGCGTCCATCGGCGACATGCCGTACTTGACCATATAGCCGAATTCGTTCGCGATGGGTTCAGTCCACGGGATGCCTCCCATGTCAGTACCAAAGGCGATCTTCACCCCGGCCTTTAACGCCTTTTTGAAGGAGATTTCGTGCTCATTCGCTCGTGCGCGGTCGCGTTTGCCGTCCTCCGTGTCTTCCGGCGACCAATCCGTGTAATAGACCCCCAGAGTCGGCACGTACCAGGTGCCCTGCTTGAGCATCTGCGCAATGGCCGCATCATCGAGCGAGAGGCCGTGCTCAATAGAATCACAACCACCATCCAGCGCCCGATGCAGGCCAATGCCGCTATAAGCGTGGCAGGCAACTTTCTTCTGCTGGCCGTGCGCTTCGTCCACCACGGCCTTCAATTCTTCCACGGTCAGAGTAGGCTGGGAGACCAGGCGGCCTTGTTTGTCCACCCAGGAGCGGTGGGTCATGTAAACCTTGATCCAGTCTGCACCATTTTCAAGCTGCTGGCGCGTGATCTTGCGCAGCTCCACCGGGCCGTCGCCAAGCTGCGCGCCCTTGGGCACTACGATATCCGGGTTGTATCCTTCCAGAGGATAGCCACCGGTCACGGAGATCGCGCGCGTCACCACCAGGAGGCGCGGTCCGGGAATAAACCCGTCATTGATTGCTTCTTTGATTCCCACGTCGCCATACCCCGCGCCCTCGGTTTCGAGATCACGCAACGTGGTAAAGCCCTGCTCAAGAGCGCGGCGCGCCGAGACGGCAGCTCTTGCTGCCCTGTAGGAGGACGGGTGCTTCAAGAGCTGAATGTCGTAGCCGCCCTGGGCCGGGTCCTCGCCCTGAAGAAAAATGTGGGTGTGTGTATCAATCAGCCCTGGCAGCACCGTCACATCCGCGGGCATATCAATAACCTTGGCCCCAGCCGGGGGAGTGCTACCTTCTGACACGCTCTGAATCTTGTTGCCTTTGACCACGATCAGCACGTTATGCCGCGGCTGGGCCGCTGCGCCATCAATCAAACTGGCCGCGCGGATGGCAATAACGTTTTCTTCCGCAGAACTGCCTTTTTTACGCTGCCCGGAACCTTGCGCTACCGCAGTTGCTACCACGACTGCCGACAACATCAGCATGACGCCCAGAAAAGCTTTCCATCTCGGCATGTTGGACCCCCTTCTTGAATTCAAGCTCAATAGGAATACGCCTTGCGAGCTGAATATGCAATCGCATCTGATGTGTCCCAGGAACAATAGAGTTAACTGGCTGGATTCTACTGAGGATGCACCAGCGTTGAAGTTGGGGTTTTCGGCCCGGTAACCATTCCCCGAGTCCCGTCGCGTGCTGAAAACAGAAAGGGCAGCCGAAGCTGCCCTTTCCTTGTTTGTGGTTGAAACGACGAATTACGCGGGTGACGGTTTGCCCGGCGCCATGCCTGGCGTTCTGCCCGGCTCTGGTTTCAGGACCTGCTGTACGCCGTCATCGCCTTTGGGCGCCGCAACACGCGCCGGAAGCTGTTTGTTTTCCAGTATCAGCTTCAGCTCGTTGGCATCCAGCACTTCGCGCTCCAGCAGAGCCAGGGCTATGCGGACCATTGCGTCACGGTTTTCCAGAATAACGCTCTTGGCCTTCTCGTATCCGGTGTTTACCAGGCGGCGGACTTCGGAATCAATCTCGCGCGCCGTCTCTTCGCTGAAATCGCGGTGCTGGGCCAGCTCGCGTCCCAGGAAAATCTGCTCTTCTTTTTTGCCGAAGGTCAGCGGCCCCAGGCTGCTCATGCCCCACTCGCAAACCATCTTGCGCGACATTTCCGTGGCGCGTTCAATGTCATTGCCGGCTCCGGTGGACATCTGGTTAAGGAATATCTCCTCCGCCAAGCGACCGCCCATCATCACGGCGATTTGGGTGTTGAGATAGTCGAGCGTGTAATTGTGCTTGTCGGTTTCCGGCAGCTGCATGGTCACGCCCAGCGCCATTCCGCGCGGGATGATGGTGACCTTGTGCAGCGGGTCGGCATGCGGC
>DASXCL010000161.1:0-36003 GCA_036491195.1 Candidatus Angelobacter sp. | reverse complement strand
CAAACGTCTCAATTGCCGCTGTTCCTGCTTGGACAATTGGACTCTAAACCCTTTCGCTTCCTTCATGCCCAAGCTATAAAACCAAATACATTCTCTGCCAAGTACCTAATCGTATTACCATTTACGCGGTCACGGTACTAGCCGCCCTTGCAGTCCGGCAATCGGCGGTGAGAAGGCCAACGGAGTACTGTTGGGACAGCAGATGGAAGACAGCAGCTGAAGCTGGTCGCAACGGACGCAACCGTTGTAGTGCTGAAAACAATCGGACGTTGGTCGATGGAAGAAAAGCCCAAACAGACAACCGACGCTCTGGCGAAGTTTCTATAACGCGTGACTCTTTTCATCAGTGCCTCTCTTTCCCGCAGCAGGAAGCGCTCGAGCTCTCAATGTCCCGCGTGGCTGGATTAAGAGCTTTCTCCGCGGGATAGCGGTCATGGTGGCGGACCCATGACATCGTAAAGTCCAAACCGTCTTCATCGCGACCTTTGGGCGCCATGTCGAGAAAGTTGTAAGCGCCCAAAAGAATGTCCAGACCGCGCCCGTAAGTTGAGTAGGTATGGAAGAGGTTTCCAGCGGTGTTTTTGTAAAACACACTTGCGCCCGGAGCTTCTTCACGCGGGAAGTACTGGGTCTGGTAGTTGTAATATGTTTTGTGCTGCGCGATGTCGTCCTTGGTGAATGAAACGTTGTAGTCACGTCAAGAGCGAAAAAAAGCAACTGAGATTTTCTGGCTTGAGCCCTAGGGAGCGAAGCGGCAAGAGGACGCCAACTCAGCCGGCATCGGTACCACTTCCTGTCGATGCCAGATGAGCAGCAGTCCGGGGGATTACGCTTTCGGCTTTTCGAAGTTGAACATCCAGTTGATGCCGAACTGGTCAGTAAGCATGCCGAAGCGGGCTCCCCAGAAAGTGTCCTGCAGAGGCATGGTCACTTTCCCCTTTTCGCTCATTGCGCTGAAGAGCTTGTCAATTTCCTGCGCGCTTTCACATTGGATGGCGACAGAAAAATTGTCGCCTTGTTGCGGCGGCTTTCCCGGCATCGAGTCAGATGCCATCAGGATCGCGGCCGGCCCTTTCGCGAGCCTGGCATGCATGATCCGGTCCTTCGAGGCTTCCGGATAATCCACGGGCGCTTCAGAGAAGGCCATCAGGTGCAGCTCGCCGCCCAGGCACTTTTCGTAAAATTTCATTGCCTGTTTGCACGTCCCGTCAAACGTCAGATAGGTATTGATTCCTGTCATTGTTGTTCTCCTTATTTATGAAGCTCCGCGTTTTTGTCAGCTTCAGCGCCAGCTTCTTCGTAATCCGCCGAACATTGTCCTCCCCTTGCCCAGAACGATGGGATGCACCGCGATCTGGTATTCATCGATTAAACGCTCCGGCGCCAGTTGTGCAACGATGCTGCCGCTTCCGAAGATTGCCACATCGTTTCCCGGCGCGTTCTTCATCTTGCGTATTTCCGCGGCCAGGTCTCCTTTCACCGCCTTCGTGTTGTTCCACGGCGCTCTCTCTCCAGTGTCCGGAAAAACACGACCTTGGGGCAAACGCCATTTTTGGGAAATTATTTTTTACGATCGTCCCTTCAGCAGAAAAGCGGGAGGATCTAGGGAGTGGCTATTTCGGGGCCGGTTGTTGATACAGTCCGATCACGTTTCCTGCCGGATCGCGGAACCTGGCTGTGATCTCAGGAGCGTCAGCGCCGATAGGCTGTATCACGTCGCCGCCATGGGAGACAACTGCCTCAAGCGTTGCTGCCACGCTATCCATCATCACGTAGATGAGGATTCCGGGAGTTGCGGAGGGCGGACGTCCCACCACCCATGTACCGCTTACCTGGCCCGTGGTGTCATCAAACGCGATGTGGCCATCGCCACGTTTTCGGATCTGTCAGCCAAAAACGCGCTGGTAAAACTCGGAAGAGCGGGCGATGTCAGTGGCCGGAATCTCCAGGTAACAGATCTTGCCATTTGCGAGGGTTGGGGGCATTAAATCCATCCTTCGGTGCACCGGGATTAGAAGGCTTAGCCCCACATACTAAAGGACAACCAGGCTTGGGCAATCATGGCCGATGCGATTTTTTCCGAGGGATCCGGGGACCATCGGGTTGGCCGGAGGCAATCAATGATTGACCTTGCAGCCTTGCCAGCTTCACAAAATTAAGCCTTTTTTTACTTGCTTTTGGCCTTTCCGGAGGCAATACTTCCAGCAAGCTTTCAGGCAAGAATTGGTCGACGGGAAAAATCTATGCGCCCAGCAGTCCTTTCTATTTCCGCAGAAAGGGTGTTGGCTCCCATCCGTAACGCTGTTTTAGCGCACGCCGGATATGGGGTCATACCAGTGTCTTCGGTGGAAGCTGCGATCAAAATCCTGCGCGCCCGCCACGTCTGTGCCATTGTGATTGCCAACTCCATCCCCATACCGGAGCGCCGCCTTGTCTGCTCTGAAGGGCATACCCTCCGCGTCCCCTCGGTGGTGCTTGATCCCTATGACCAGACCCCCAACGGCGAATCGGAGATACACGTCAACCCGCTCGACGGTCCGGAAGCTTTTCTGGACGCCCTGGCCAGCCTGATGCAGCGTGATCACCGCCACGCATAATCGAAGCCGCTGCTAAACTGTTGGTAGATGCCGCGCCATGCCAGTCTGATTTCTTCTGCGCAAACTTCGCTTGCCTCCTCAAACCGTGCGTCAACCGACCTCGCCGCTCTGAACCAGGAAATCATCGCATGTACTCGTTGTCCGCGTTTACTTGACCACTGCCGCAAAGTAGGTGAAGTGAAACGCCGCGCTTACCTCGAATGGGATTACTGGGCCAAACCGGTGCCCGGTTTCGGCGATCCCAAGGCTCGCCTGTTGATTCTTGGCTTGGCGCCCGGAGCACACGGCTCGAACCGCACCGGACGGCCTTTTACGGGCGATGGCTCCGGCAACTTTATGTATCCCGTGCTGTACAAGGCCGGATTTGCCTCGCAGCCAACCGCCATCCGCCGCGACGACGGATTGCGCCTGCTGGATGCCTATATCACGGCCGCAGTCCGCTGCGCCCCGCCGGCGAACAAGCCCACGCCGCAGGAAATTGCGAACTGTGCTGGCCATCTTGACCGCGAATTTGCCGCGCTGACCAATGTGAAAGTAGTCGTGGTGCTAGGGAAGATCGCTTTTGACGCCTACCTGAATTACCTGAAGCGCCGCGGTGAATTGAAGTCGAAGAGCAGAATTCTCTTCGGCCATGGTGAGACTTACAAACTGCCGAACGGCCGCACGCTGCTTTGCTCCTACCATCCTTCACTGCAAAATACGCTGACAGGAAAGCTGACCGAAAAGATGTTCCTGGACGTGTTTAGGAAAGCGAGAAGGTTGATTGGCAAAACTGGAGTAAAAGCAGCAACTGAAGAAAAGAAGAGAGCCAGCGAAACTTCAAGGTACCTTGGCTGACTTCTTTGCGGCATCTCCCTTGGGCGGGTCGAAATTGAAAGCGCGCCACACTGGCGGCGTGCGCAAGGTGGATATCCAACTTTTTGTTGCGCCGATGAACTACTTTGCCGCCACCAGCGTTTTTGCTTTTGCAAGTTCCTCTCGATCTGAGTTGGAACCCTGGCAATTCCTAATCAGCTGCGCATAATAGCCGGACGCTTTTTCTTTCTGCTGGGTCATCTCCGCTGCGCGGGCCGCGCCGTAAAGTCCGTTGAAGCGGTTGGGATCAGTCTTGAGGGCAATCTCATACTCCACCAGCGCATCCTGCGGACGGTTCATTTCCAGCAGCATGTCAGCCAGCATCTCCCGTGCAGGAGTTTCGGTTTCACCTTTACCGACTTTGTCCTGCTTATCGGCCACGGCGCGCAGGAGACTATCGACACCCGATGGCCGTGTCAATCACGGTGTCAGATCAGTCTCTCTTTAACTTCTTCGCATTACTCCTCATCTTTCGATGACACGGTTGCTCGCGCCGGAAGCACCAGGCTTTCCAGCTTCACTTCCGGCAGGTTCGCGCCTTGCAGTTGTTTATTGACCGCAGGAAGGTCTTGCGATTTCACGGCATTCCAGCGATCCATGAGCGGCGGCAGTTGTTTTTGCAGGTCCGCAACCGCTGCTGCGGCTTGCGTGCTGGGAGCAACATCAACTTCCTGAAAGACGCCGAACAACGTGAGGAACTTTGTTTTCAGGCCGCCAAGCGTCGGCGGTTCCGTACCCGCACCAGGTCTGCGGGTTGCACCGCCAGCAAGAGCCTGCAGTTTTTGATCGAGCGTCTTGATAGCTGCCAGGGCTTCGCCTGTGGCCTTTGGTTGAATGTCTTTGAGTTGTTTGCGTAATGCGCCAGCTTGTTCTGCGGCAGGAGAGAGCGTAAGCAATTGCGTGTACAGATCGTTGGAGAGCTTGAACTGCTGTTGCAAGCCAGCCAGCGGCGTTTTGACACGCGGGTCCATCTTGATGGTGAGCGGCTGAGAATAGCTCTTGCCATTCGCCGTAAGCACAACCGTGTACTGGCCTGGCATGGCCCACGGTCCGGTTGGCTGCGGCGCGGTGTTGTGCGGAATCGCGGCAATGGGATACTCCGCCTCAACGCCGGGAACATTGGGATAATGCATGTCCCACAGGAAGCGATGCATTCCAGCTGCAGCGGAAAGTGTTTGCGGCGGACGCACCCAATACGTGGGAATGGCGAGCATTGGATCTGTCGGCGCAGGTTTATCAGCACTGGAATATTTGCGGACCGTCTTGCCAGTGCTGTCTTTGATCTCAAGCGTCACCGGGCTGGACGATGCCGATTGCAGGTTGTAATCAATTACGGCGCCGTCAGGAGGATTCTCACCGGCAGGGAAGTCCGGCGGCAAAGGCGTGTCAGTATTCATGTTCCAGCGGACGCGGATGGCGGTTTGCGGCTTAAACAGAAATGCGTCTGCCGATGTAACTTTCTGGTCGAGCTGCCGCAGCGGAGTAATGTTGTCGAGAATCCAGAAGCCGCGTCCGTGCGTGGCGGCAACTAGGTCGTCATCTTTGATGATCACGTCACGCACTGAACTTGCCGCCATATTCAGACGGAGCGATTGCCAGTGGTCGCCATCGTCAAACGAAACGTACACAGCGCGCTCCGTGGCCGCAAAGAGCATGCCGCGCCGCACAGGATCTTCACGTACGGCATTCACATTTTCATTGGCGGGGATGCCGTTCACGATTTCTGTCCAGGTCTTGCCGGAGTCGCGCGTGCGCAAAATGTGCGGGCGCAGATCGTCAAGCCGAAGCGTGTTGATGGCGGCGTACGCTGTTTGTGCATCAAAGTGGCTGGCCTCGATGATTGAGACCTTCTGGAACGCTGTCATGTTCGGTGGAGTGACTTCGTTCCACTTCTTACCGCCGTCGAGGGTGAGATGGATGCGGCCATCGTCAGTGCCGGCCCATATGCGGTTGATGTCCAGAGGTGAAGGCGTCACGGCATAAATTACGCCACGCGGGGTGGGCTTGGCTGTTTCCTCATTGCGATATTTGCCGACGCTTGCCGGGACTTCAAACGTGGGGCGAGTGAGATCAGGCGAAATCTGCTGCCAGCTCTGTCCGCCGTTCATCGTCTTCCACAAAGTATTGGTGGCAAAATAAAGAATGTGCGGGTTGACCGGCGAGAAGACGATTGGCTCAGTGCGCAGCATTCGGTAATCCGGCGCGCGGAAAGGCTTGGGCGCAACGTTCTGCGCCTGATTAGTACGCCGGTCATAGCGCGAGAGCTTGCCGCCATAAACAACGTCGGGATCGAGCGGATCGGGAACAACGTAACCGTATTCTTCCGCCGCCACGGGATGCCAGTCACGGAAGGTGATCTCACCGTCATTGCCGCGGCTGGAAATGCACGCCGAACCGCTTTCCTGCTGGCCGCTGCACAGGCGGTAGGGGAAAGCATTGTCAGCATTCGCGTGGTACATCTGCGCGGTGGGCTGGTTATACCAGGAACTCCAGGTCTCGCCGCCGTTTACGGTGACAATGGCGCCCTGGTCGCTGACGATGATCATGGTTTGCGGATTATTGGGATTGATCCAGAGATTCTGATAGTCGTCGCCGCCGGGTGCGCCACGGAAGCCAGTCCAGGTCTTGCCACCGTCGGTCGATTTCCAGGTGACCGTGCTGGTCACGATCACCATGTCAGGATCTTTAGGATTGAAGCGCGGCACAGAAAGATCACCGCCGCCGATTCTGCCCGCCGGTCGCGTGTCCGTGGTGATCTGAGCCCACGTGGCGCCGGCGTCGTCTGAGCGATACAGCCCGACACTGTTCGGCTTGGATGCGACCAAAGCGATCAACCGGTTAGGATTGCTTTCCGCAATCGCGATGTGCGCCTGGATGATGTCATTGGGCAGGCCGCCGGTGAGTTGCGTAAACGTCTGGCCGCCGTCAGTCGATTTGAAGATGCCGCCCCCCGCGCCATTCCACGCGCCGTTTTCCCACGGTCCTTCACGGGCTTCCCACAGCGTGGCGTAAACGATTTCCGGGTTGGTGGGATCGATCAGGACATCTGAGGCGCCGATGTTTTCGTCGTCGGCGGTCGGGAGGACTTTCTGGAAGTTCTGGCCGCCATCTGTCGAGCGATAAACGCCGCGCTCCTTATTCGGCCCGTACGGATGCCCGGCCACCGCCGCAAAGACTTTGTTGGGATCGCGCGGATCGACGGCAAGCTGAGGAATCTGCTGGCCGTCGCGCAGGCCAAGGTGCGTCCAGGTCTTGCCCGCATCGGTCGATTTGTAAATGCCGTCGCCGACCGACAAGTCCGGCCGATGCAGCCCTTCGCCGCTGCCAACATAAACCACATTCGGGTCTGACGCCGCTACCGCAATCGCGCCGATAGAGCCGGTGGGCTGGGCGTCAAAAATCGGCTGCCAGGTGCGACCGTAGTCGTTGGTCTTCCACACCCCGCCATTGCACACGCCAATGTAAAACACGTTGGGCTGACTGGGCACGCCAGCGACGGCGCGAGTGCGTCCTCCACGGTACGGGCCAATGGAGCGCCATTTAAGCGAGCTGAGAACGGCGGGATCTAGTTGGGAGATCGGGCCGGGCTGGGGCTGCATGCCATTCGCGGCTTCTCCGTTCGCGCGCCGATGCGGTGTGATGCGCGGCTCGGGCGCAGGCTGGGCCATCTGGACCTTGCCTTTGGGCTTGGCGGGAGGTTGCTGGGAACGGGCTTGGATGGCAGGGTTAAAGAATACGAACGTACAAACGACAGCCGCCAGCATCAGCCGGCGCGAAAATAAAGACACGGTATCCTCCAAATGACAGAGGAGGATACCGCAAAGGAATGAAATTTGCGAAACCGCCCAAGAGCGTCAGTACACTTTCGCCCTATTTGAATATTGTCCCTCATGCCCAATTTACTGAGCTAGGATAGTGGGTGCTCTGCAATCATTTCCAGTTTTCGTGGCATCAAGGAATTCTATAAAAGCGGCCAAACGGTTTTCTCTCTCTAGTGTCGACCTCAAGGCATCTAAGATTGACGCATCAGCTCGCTGTTCGATATGTTTGTCCTTAGGCTCTATTTGAGAGTCTTTCGTTGTGAGAACTAGATTAGACAGTGAGTTCATCGAGCTGTGCAGTATTTTCGAAATGGTATGGAGCTCGGAAAATTTAGCGAATCTCCCTGCTAAGGGTTTGCTCCAACTCTGCATCTCTTTGATTTGCAATCCGTCCGACTTTGCATGGACCCGGTCAAGTGTGTCTGTGATTGCTACCAATTGTTCGCTAATGTCCAAATTCATTGTGTGATAATTAGCGGCAAGTTGCGTGCAGTTAGACTGATTCGGGTTTTGCGCATCACAGTCGTAGCATGCTTGGTTGTAGACTAACGCACCCGTATCGTCTTTGCCGTAAGGTATATCAATAACTCGAACCTTCTGATTGGTCGGAGATAGAAGAGTGGGATCAAGCAGGTAAACCATCTGGGGATATGCGGCTCGCACATGAAGATCACAAGCGTCAACATTGTCTGGCGCTTTCATCATGATTTGCAAGGTTCCCGAATTATCCAGAGTGCCTTTGTTATCGGTACAGGTTACGGGAGCTATTTTAGAGCACATAAGAAGGTTGAATTGTGCTGGACCGGTATCATAGTGGAGCACGATGCCGATACTGTGCGTCGAGTCTCCAGTTGTATATTGACCAAATTTTGGACCGAAGCGCATAGTGTAAGTTCCGTCGTTGCTGTAGGAAGTCGGAATCGGCAGAAGTATGTATGTATTTAGCGCTTTCCGATTGGAGGACCACGGCTGTTTCATTTCCAGAGTTAACAGCTGTCCCGAGCCGTATCCATCAGAAGTTAGCGAAGAGGAAAAAGGGGTGAGTTTACAGGCTCCATCAAAACCGATACAGAATGTCCCGGTGGACGAAAATGGAATGCCGTCTCCTGTGCTAAGGTACGGGTCCTTGTGGGCATATGGCCCGTTGATTCCCGGAGCCATTGCAACTAAGGTGTTCTGGCCGGAGATAATGTTTGCGTCTTGATAAAGAATCCAGGGACCTTCCATGACAACATCAAATCGGTTTGCGGCGTGAGCTGAATGGAGAGAACAACAAAAAACAGCAGACCAGATAACAACAAGTGATGCGAACTTCATGATGTATCTCCTCAAAATTTATCTTGATCCGTGTAACGCAAAAGAGGCCCAATAGTAAGGATGAGCAGAGATAGCTCGCGATGCTAGTGTCACTTCGGCGCCCTGAAGAGAAGTCGCCACATCACTGCCTGCCAGGAGGCGTGCATAAAATTGCTTCATCAACTCAGCGGTCATGCTGGAGTCTACGTTCCATCGACTCGCGACAACTTGTGGAACGCCAGAATAGACGAGCTTTCGCGCGAGGCTGTCCGTTACAGAATCGGTAGCTCGTCCATCGACGCCCGTGTCGCAAGCGGATAACACCGCGAGTTGCAAACGGGCGGTTTGCCGAGGTTTAAGACTGTCTGGGCTGATTAGGCGGGCACTGTGAGTGCGCGGATCTATCTCCTCAAGAATTAGACCTCCACGCAAGGGTGAAGCCATGGCATGGCCGGCGAAATGAAATATCTCCGCGTCGCTCATCTCATCACGAATTCGTGAAGACGTTGCATTGCTGCCTTGAAGCCAACGTGCGTGAGGAAATCTTGCAACAACAGATCGCGCCTCATTTTCTGCATCCATAAGTGGTGTGAATCCATCCACCAACGGCACGCTTACGACGAGTGCAGGCGTTTGGTCATTGATTGGGGATTTCGGATGAAGACGGCTTGAACGATACACTCCCGGCGAAAGAACGATTGGAAAACGTTCAGCTGCATAGCGTCCCTTGGAATCAACAAGCGCTTCCCACGCCACCATTGCCAGGGAATCATCCGGTTCGATTACTACCGCCCTGCCGCTGGTAAGCAGCTCTTCCAAGGGTGCCATGAGTGCGTTGTAGAGCGCATGTGCAGTAGTACGCAGAACAGTCAAATCGGAGGTCGGGTCTGAGCACAACCGCTGAAATTTGAGGGAGAGATCTTGCAAGTCACTTAACGATATTGGAATCCAGCGCGAAACAAGGCCGCGATCATCATATGCCCAAACAGCAATTCCGTCAGGGAAGGTGGCATAGGTAATTACGGTTTCGTCCTGTAGCAACGGTAACGAATTCATCACCGCAGTCGGCGAAGGCAGCAAAGGTGCGTCATCTGCTTTGGGTGGCTTGCTTGTGTTCAAATTATCCGACAGTCGTTGTGACCGCCCTTCGTCAGCCCGCGATTCCGCCCCGCGGTACCATTCCCATAATTCCAGGGCTGCAGCAGCATCACCTTGGCGAAATGTCCATTCAACCGCGTTGCGGTAAGCTGGCCGAGTCTGCTCAGCCCACTCGTGTCGATCTTGTTCGGAAGGAAAAGATTTCAAGGCCCATTCCGCAAGAAAAATGGCCGATTGCAAAGCGGCTTGCGTGTTTACTAAATCTCCTCGACGCATGCCGATCTCCGCTTGTGCAGAGTAGAAGCCGATTTCAGGGCCAAAGCTTGGCGCACTGTCGAGAGTTGGTTTTATGTCTTGCAATCTCCCAGCAGCTCGTTCTATATCGCCCTGTCGAACTTCGATCTGAGCCAGCCAAATCTCCGCGTCCATTCGATCACGGATTGTTGCGACCGTTTTAGGCGACGCAGCGAACAATTCGCTTGCTCGCGAAAATTCGAGCTCTGCCAGATCCGGCATTTTTGCGAGGTAGGCTGCATTCCCGTACCATCGATGCGCCATCGCTCGCAGGAGCACATCAGGATGCTGATCAATCAGAGCGGTGGCTTCGTGCCAGACAGCCACTTGAAGGTATGGAAGGTGCAGGCCATCAGCGGCTGCGTCGAGATCTGTATATAGGTTGTACCCCTTCATGAGGTCACCTTGACCGTCCCAGAAACGTTTCAGCCCTCGCGAAGCAAGAGAAAAGGCGGCCCGCGCATCCCCCATCGAATTGACACCAAGCGATTGAAAACCTAAGGCACGAAGAAAAAGGGACCAATATGTGTGCGCTTCGGCCTCACGTTCTCCCACACTGATGGCTGTCTGATAGGTTCCTTCGTCCCCAACAAGGTCTGCACAGTTCGAACGTTCAAGGGCCATCTGCGCTTTCAGCCAAGCATAACTCGTTGGTCTGAGCGCCGCGTCCACATGAGCCAGCAGCTCAAGACATTGATGCCCTTCCCAAAGCAGGTGGTTTGAATATACTTCTTCAGCTTGTGCCCGCAGTTGCCCTGCACGATTACCGGCAGTACTAAAAAGTTGAGCGGCTGCGTGTGCGAAATTCCGGCTCTGGGAATAGTCTCCTTTTTCGTTAGCTCGGACAGCGTTCGCGAGCGCTTCGATCGCGGACTCGAACTGGCGCGCTCCGGCATTACTTAGCAGTTCTGTCAGCCAATGATCCTGATGGAGATCTTGTGTAATCAGACTCAACTCGGCGAGTGCGATTCGAGCCTCATGCGATTTCGGTCGTTCTGACGCTCCATATGCTGCCGGCAGCCAGTCCGTTATCGCAAGTTTCAGATAGTCCTCGATGCGCCAATCGATTTGCTTTATGAGAATTGGGTTGCTGGTTTTTGCTTCAGCTATCTGTCTTGCAGAAAGTAGTGGTTCTAACAAGGTTTGCTTTCGGTCCTCTAACCGCTCTTGAACGGCACTTAACCGCTTGCGTGCCTCCTCAGCCCACCCACCTCGCGGATCAATCTGCAAGTAATGATTCCAGTCGTCTGCTGCCTGCGTGTAAAGGGAGAGTCGCTCGCATGCGAGCGCTCGATTAAACAGAGCTACTTGATCGTCAGGCGCTTTCACCAATGCCTGACCGAAAAACTCCACCGCACTGCCCATATCAATTGCCCGCTCAACGGATTTACCGCGCAGGAAGTAAGCGGATCCGAGATCCGTCAGGAGTTGGGGAGACCCGGGCTGTGTTTCCAGTGCTTTACTTAACGACTCGATTGCAGGGCCGTATTTCCCGTCAAGCAAGTCGATGCGTGCCTTGGCTTGTAGCCACTTAGGCTCATTTCGTTCTTTATCCAAATGCTTGCGGACCATCGCCGCTGCTTCCAGAAACGCCGCCGAACCATTCAGGTTTGATTGATCGTCGCCCCTCTCAACGTGCAGGGGAGAATACCGCGCGCCGGGAATGCGTATTTCAATTGTTCTGTGTTCCGTATAGGCTTGCGCCAGCAGGCGCTCAACTGAATCAACCCGGGAGATGCTAATCGAGATCCATATGGCGGCGGTGGCAGCCGAGACGAGTCCAACAATCGTTAGCCGGGAGCGCCTGCTGAGAGCGCACCATTGTCTCGGCAGTGCGCTCAGATAGCGCGAGTGCTTTCTTCGAGCGCTTTGGTCGTCCGTGGCTTGGTTTTTAGCAGAGTCCATGTGCTTACCGTGAGAGCGTCAAAGCTACGGTGAAAGAATCTATTCTTGAGAACGGTTTGCGCGTAGGAAACCCTTCCGGCTAATTTACAGTCTGGCGTGGTAAAGGGCTCACCCAATGTAAATTCTCGTTTACTTCTTGCAACTTGACCCTGGCCTCCTGGGCCCATCCGCTATCGGCATCGACCCGCAGGTAGTTAGTCCATGCCGCAGCAGCTTGATCCCACATTTCCAACTTCGTGTAGGTAAGCGCCAGATTGAACATCGCAACTGGATTCATGGCTTTTTGCTGGACGATGCCGGTGAGCAGTTCAATGGCTTTGGTATAGTTGGCGGGATCCCGAGTCGAATCACCTTTCTGGACATATGCTACAGCGAGAAGCAATTTTAGATGGTCGGGATGCGTTTCGTGCCGCTCCAATGCTGTGGTTAGTGTGGCTGTTGCAGCATCGGGTCGCTGCTCGAGAAGTTCAGACTGAGCTTCCGCTTGCAGCCACTTCAGGTCGTCTTGGTTCCGTTGTAGATTGCGGCTGATGATTGCTTCTGCTTCGAGCAATGGCGCGGGTTTATCAAATCGGGAATCTTCCGGGCCGCGGGTGACGCGCATCGGAGCGTATTCTGCGCCGGGGAAACGCATCTCCATGGTTCTCTGCTCTGTGTAGGCCTGGGCGAGAAGTTTCTCGACTTTCTGGGGTGTATCGCGCTGGAGATACCAGATGCCCACGGCGATAACGGCTACAGCGGCGGTGGTTGGGACCATGATCCATTTCCACGAAAAAAATTTGCGCCAGTCAGTTGCTGGGACGGGTGCTGGATTTTGCCGGGCCTGTTTCAGCATCTGTCGGGCGGTGTCTTTCTGCCAGTCGGCGGATGAGCTTTGCAGGTTGGCGAGGGCTGACTGTTCTTCTGGGGTGAAATCGTCAGAGAAAATCTCAGTGTAAGTCCGGAGCAGGGGGCCGCAATGGTCGCAAGTGGCGGCGTGCTGAAGGAGCCTGCTTGTTAGAGCGTCACCAGTAACGGGGGCGGCGTCGTCGGGGGTGAGGCCGGCTGCGAGCTGGCGAAGGGTGTCGTCGCTGGGGCATTCCGGGGTGGAAGCCGTTCTCACCTGGGGATCCGCCGGGTACTTTGAGTTCGCGAATTTCGAGTCCGCGAGAGCTGAGGCTGTGGGCCTGGCATCCGGCGCTTGCCCAGAGAGCAGCGCGAATCGGTGACGATGAAAATCGAGCAGGCGGTTGCGGCAGGAAGCGCAGTCGGCGAGGTGGGCTTCAACGCGCTCATCGCTAACGCTTTGATCAGTAACTTGCTGGTCAACTCGCTGATCAATTTGCTGATCAAAAAGACTCTGATCATCGCTGCTCTGATGATTTGCGCGCTGATGCTCGTCACGCTGGGCCGATTCCGGTCCCGCACCGGAAGTTCGAATCCCGTAGTTTTCAATTTGAGCACTGCTCAAATGCTCAGATTGTTCAGTCACTGGACCCACATCTCCCTTATATAAACGTAATTCTGGCGGTCTTTCCTTTCATTTCATTGCCCGACGCAGCGTGCGTACTTATCGACACTTGGCCGTTCGTGAAAACCGCTTTGCGGTTCGACAAATGCGTTTCACCGTGGGGAATCCGCTTTGGCCAAAAAAATTTATTTCTATCAAAAAACCCGCTGTTCAAGACTAAATCTCTTCCGAAATCTCTTTCTCGAACCCAGCTTTCAAACTTTGTGATCGAACAGAAGTATATGCGAAATTGAAGGTTTATCCGCCAGAAGCCTTCTTTCTGGGACGGGACGAGGGATCTGTGAGGCACGCCTTGACGAAACGGGTGAGCCGCAGCAGTGTGCTTTCAACTCCCTTTACGCTCAATCGGATAGCGGGAAGCTGAGCAATAGCCTTGGCAGTCAATCCCTGGCGATAGTAAAGCCAGAAGATGGCATGATCGCGGGCGAAATTTGGTTCTAAAGTCAGCTTCGCCAGACACCGCTCGATTTGCCCCATCAAAATAGCCATCTCTGCGGGCTGAGGTGAACGAGGATGGAAAGAAGCGGCGGTTCTAACTTCTTCAATATCTTGCTGTTCACGGCCGCTGCCGCG
This sequence comes from Candidatus Angelobacter sp., assembly GCA_036491195.1. Taxonomy (GTDB): domain Bacteria; phylum Acidobacteriota; class Terriglobia; order Terriglobales; family Acidobacteriaceae; genus Angelobacter. The sequence continues at coordinate 22,054 of DASXCL010000161.1, read as the reverse complement.
CTTCTGGCTGCGCGATCCGCGGAAATGATCTTCCACAACATTGGCGGCAATTCTTTTCAGGAATCCGAAGAAAGCGTTGTCATGGTAGAACTTGAAATCCCGCAAAGCTTTGAAATTATTGGCACAAAGTTTGAGGTAGGTGTCTTGAACCAGATCGTCCACGAGCGTGGGACTTGGACCAATTCGGCGGTAAACACACCTATTGATTACACCTGCAATCAGAGGCTGGAACCGGCGTACAAATTCTGTCCAGCCAGCTTCATCTTGCGAGTCGAGACAATACGACACAAGTTCTTGTACAGACAGCTTTCGAGGGTCCATCGGGAAGTGGCTGGTGCATTCTAACCTACTCAGCCTAAAGGACAAGAAATTTTTTGCGGACAAACTGCATTTAGGTCTAATTGGTCCAAGTATTAGTAAATTTTAAGAACAAATGGCAGGGATGGCTGAGCTGATTACGGCATCTGTTATGGATGCCCCGAATCCAGGTGGACGCGTTGGCGAAGCGTTCGAGCTAGTGCCCGGTTGGCGGGCTGGGATACAAGTTCCACCGGCGAGCTGCCATACTTCCAGGCGATCCAGAATGTGGCCACAAGAAAAAAGCCGGTGATCACGAAATTCTGCCAGGCGTTGAGCGCCCACTGGCCATGCCATGTGAGTTGCAGCGCGTTGGAGAAAGGCTTGAGGTAGGGGATGGGCCATTGATCGCCGTCGGGACCGCGGGCGCCGACGAGGTCGCAGAGCAGGTGAAGATGGAAGCTGACGAAGACCAGGAGCGCGGTGAGTGCCGGGTGCGAAGGCGAGCGTCGGCCTTGAATGACCGGGCCGAACGTGAAGCCCATCATTGGGCCAGCGATGACGTAGGCGGCAACTGTGCAGACAATGGCAAACGCCAGGGTATGCAGCAAGTGGTGATACTCCGAAAACCACAGCAGCGGATGCGATGTGTTCCGGGTCAAAAGCTCTGGCACGATGCCCAGGCCATCGATGTCGGGCGCCACGGCTGCGGCCACGACCAGCGCTTTTTCCCGCCGCGTGAGCGTGGTGGGGCGGCCGGTGGGTGAGACCGAGGCGAGCAGCCATCCGGCAAAGAAATGCGTAACGGGGCTCATGGGATGAGCTATTTTGCCTCAGATTACGTCAATCGCTGCAACTAAAAGAATTTGAACTGCACAGCCGCGCCCCCATGTGATTTGCGCGATCAGCCGACCCCGTCAAGGGGACTTCCCGGTAAGCTACTATCTTCGATGAACATATTTTGGAGGCGGGCGAATCATGCAGGTTTGGGGATGGAGGTGGAAGGCAGCGCTGGCGCTGGCAGCAACGTTGATCGCGCCATGGCTGGTGACAGGCCAGCAGACAAAACAGGCTTTGGAATTTCCCAGGCCTGATGCTGCGACCTTGCCTATCACGCAGAAGATCCATATCGGCGGCGATGCGGACTGGCTGGGCATTGGGTTTGGTTCTGTCTGGGTGACGGTGGCCCAGAACAACGAAGTGGTCCGCGTGGATCCGGCGCGCAACGCTGTCCAGGCCAGAATCGCCGTGGACAAAGAGCCGTGCTATGGGATCGGCATCGGCGTGGACAGGGTATGGGTGCTCAACTGCCAGAGCAAAACGCTGACGCGCATCAATCCCAGGACCAACGCGGTAGATCTGCGGGTGCCGGTAAAGATCGATGATGGCGGCGAAGGATCGATTGCCGTGGATGAGCGCTACGTATGGTTTGCCAGCAATGAAGATGGCCACGCCAGCACGCTGACGCAGGCCGATGTGAAGACAGGGCGCACGTTGAAGCGCATTGCCGTTGGCAAAGATTCGGCCGTGGTGAAACTGTCTGACGGAGCAGTATGGGTAGTGAGTTCCGGTGAGGGCAATGTTTACCGCGTGGATCCCGCGAAAGGGAAAGTCACGGCGATGATTGCCGTAGCCGAAGGCCCGCGATTTTCAACGCTGGGAGCAGGCTCGCTGTGGGTGTTGAGCCAGTCCGATGGCAGCGTATCGCGCATTGATCCAGCGACTAACAAGGTGGTTGCGGTGATCCCGGTGCACGTCCCGGGCAAAGGCGGTGAAATCTGCTATGGCGGCGGATTTATCTGGGTAACGATGGATGGAAATCCGGTAACGCGCATCGATCCGGAAAAAAACAAAGTTGTCGATCAGTACGGCAATTATCCGAAGGCCGATGGAATCCGCTATGGCTTTGGGTCCGTCTGGGTGAGTGACCACGGCAAGGGCGATCTTTGGAGGATTGATCCGGCGAAGATGCCGCGCCATTGAACGACGGCACCGTCGATCAGAAATGGACCAGCTGAACGATCAGGTAAATCAGTGACAAAACTACGATCAGGAGCAAGAAAGCCGCGAACGGTCGCAGCGTTTTTCGGGAACCCGCTTCCCGTTCCAGGTCGTGCTGCAGAGGAGGCAGGTTGCACTCCTGCCGGATCAGATTCCTTGCCGAGTGAAGATCGATTCCCACTGCTGCAAGCACTTCTGGCACATCTGATTTGTTTTCCCGCAGCAAGCCCAGCAGCAGATGTTCTGTGCCAATCGGCGTGCTCGCCAGTTTATTTGCTTCTTCAGCGGCATAAGCCCAGAACGCGCTTGCCGGCGTTTGACAAGGGAAGGTCTAAGGATGAGGAGGATTTTGCGGAGACATGAGATCCCAATTGCCGACGAAAACTCTCGGTGTGAGCCGCCAACAAGAAAAATTGGTTCGCTTTGGAATCGGCGTCATGAGTCAGGCTCAGGAGCAAATGTTCTGGTTCGATATAGGCCGAGCGTGATTGCTGGGCTTCCCATCGAGCAAAGAAGACTGCTCGCCTGGCGTCTTGTCGGTATCTCTCGAACATAAATGAATTATGCGCTTTGCCTTGATAACAAAAAACGATCTTGTCTTTCGTACTTTGTTTGCTATAATAACTTGAACGCTCAGCCCGTCATCTTAAGACAGTGGGACGGAATGTAAATGGGGCGATTGGAATAACGAAAATCTGGACGCGGCCGCAACGGAGAAACCGTTGCGTTTCGTGTTTTTGGGGTTGCGACCCTCTGCCGATGCTCTCAGCCATGGGTCGTCTTGGGTGACCTTGGGTCGAATTGGGTGTACATAGGGGGTAGGGGAGGGTGGTCAGCTGAAGGTACAGGCAGAGGGCTGTTAAGGATCGCCGAGATCGGAGAACCCGCTTGACCACAAAGGACACGAAGGAACACGAAGTTGAGAACGAAGGCAAGAGGAGGGATCGAAGTAACCTCGGGCCTAAATCAGAAGTCGCGGTCAAGAGGTTTGAGGGACACCACGGCACAGGCACCTTTCGTCCTAAGGTGAAAGGCTGGACTGAGGGAACGGAATGGGAATTTGCGTAGTACCATGCGGGTAGAAGTATTGGAGAGCTGATTGTGGCAACAAACGGCACTGAATTCGAGTCGGTAAGGACGGTTTCCGTGGTGCGCCATTACAAATTGGGACGCTCGCTGATTCCCGCAGTCGATGGCGTGAGCCTGGCGGCCGGACGCGGCGAGTTTATCGCTCTGCTGGGCGCATCGGGATCGGGCAAATCTACGCTGTTGAACCTGATTGCCGGGCTGGACCGGCCGGATTCCGGCGCGATCGTGGTGGAAGGCTCCGACCTGGCGACCATGACGTCAGAGCATCTGGCGCAATACCGGCGGCACACGGTAGGAATGGTTTTCCAGTCATTCAACCTTGTCCCGACCATGACGCTGTATGAAAACGTTGAGCTGCCCATGCGTTTTGCCGAGGTAAAGCGCAAGGAACGCCGCGCACGCGTTGTGGAAGCGCTGGAGCGTGTGGGACTAAGCGACCGCATGAAGCACCGGCCAAGCGAGATGTCGGGCGGAGAGCAGCAGCGGGCCGCGCTGGCGCGGGCGCTGGCCAATCGACCCAAACTTCTGCTGGCGGACGAGCCTACGGGCAATCTGGATTCGAAGACCGGCACGGAGATCATGGACCTGATTCGCGAACTCAACCGCACTTTGGAAATGACGGTCATCATGGTCACCCACGAGCGTCCACTGGCTGAACGGTATGCCAACCGCCTGGTTTTTCTGGGCGACGGCAAACTGGTGGGCGAGTCAATCAACGAACTGGAAAAGATTGGAGCTGCGCGGTGAGAGCCTACGATCTGATTGAGCTGGCCGGACGCAACCTGCGCGAAGCGGGCTTGCGAAATTCGCTGACCACGCTGGGCATTGGCGTGGGCGTGGCTTCACTGGTGGCCATGTTGTCCCTGGGAATCGGACTGCAAAAGCTGGCGACGCGGCAACTGGGGCGCTCCGGCTTGTTCGATACCGTTGTTGTCACGTCACGGCAGGATACGCGCGGGCCGCGTTTTGCGCAGGCAGCGCCGGTTACGGGCCAGGCAACGCCTCTGGACGAAGCGGCGCGCCACAAATTCGAGCAGATGGCCAACGTGGCGGAGGTGTATCCAAACTTTAGCGCGGTGGGCGATGTGCGGCTGGAATCGGACAAGACCGGCAATCACTTTACAGTGGTAGGAACCCTGCCGCAGTCGGCGCGCAACAGCGAATCCTTCGATGACGTGCAGGGAAGCTTTTTCTCAGCCAGCAACGCGCAGGAAGCGATCATCCTGGGCGATTTTGGGCGCGACCTCCTGAACCTTCCGCGGGAGCCGCGCGGCACTGACGTAAAACTGTCTCCAGACCAGGCCAGCCAGTTGCTGGGAAAATACATTGTGCTGCGTTATCACACGCGAGAAGCCGGTGAGAGCGCACCGCTGGCGGGAAAAACCACGAAGAAGGGCCAGGCCGATCCGGACGACGTAGACAGCTCTGACGACATAAAGGCCGAAGACGCGCAGTCGTTCAATCTGGTGCCGCGGCAGCTGAAGCTGAAGATCGTCGGCATCGTCTCAAGCGAGCCGAACCGGGGATTGCGGCAGGGCCGCACGCCGGTATTCCTGCCGCTGGCGCTGGCGGAATCGCTGGACATGGTACAGGCCGGAGAGCTGTGGAGCACGCTGCGTCCGTCAGAAAACAAAACCTATATTGCTCTGATAGTGCGCGTGGCAAAAAGCAAAGCGGTCTCTCAGGTGGAAGACGAGATCCGCAAACAGGGATTCAGCACGTTTTCCATTCTCGATGCGTCGAAGGGGATTACGCGGTTTTTTACGTTTCTTGATCTCTTTCTCGGGATCTTCGGCAGCCTGGCGCTGGCGGTGGCGTCCCTGGGCATTGTGAACACGCTGGTGATGGCGATCCTGGAGCGCCGGCGCGAGATTGGAATCATGAAGGCCCTGGGCGCCAGTGATGGCGACGTGAAACGGATCTTCTTCTTTGAAGCCGGAGCGATGGGAATCTTGGGCGGCGCGCTGGGCGCCGGGCTGGGCTGGACCATTGGGCGCGTTATTAACTTTGCCACGAATATTTACCTCCAGCGGCAGGACATCAGGCCGGAAAATTTCTGGGTGGTGCCGGTATGGCTGGTGGCGGCTGCGCTAGGATTCTCAGTCTTCGTGAGCATGTTTGCCGGTTTGTATCCGGCGTCGCGCGCGGCAAAACTCGATCCGGTGCAGGCGCTAAGGCACGATTGAGAAAGAGCAGCTTCTGGCTGCTAGCTGCTAGCCTCTAGCATTGTCTCTTAGCGAAAAGCGAAAGACTTTACCGCAAAGGGCGCAAAGAGCGCAAAGGAAAGAGAGTCGAATTTAACAACTAACACCTGGCTGCATCTCGCTTTTATGGTTTCGATTTTACCGAAGGATTAAACCACGGAGAGTCGAACAGAACGCTCAGTTCTACGCAAGAGTTCGGATATCTGTGGTTTTTGCGAAATAACCCAGTTTTTCTCTGCGTCCTTTGCGACCTTTGCGGTGAAAATAGTTTTTGGGCTTGGGCTGAATGCTGATTGTGAATTGCTCACTGCTATTCTTAATATTCATGTCGAAATACCTGCTGGCATTCTTATTTCTTGTTTTTGCGGTCAATGTTTTTGCGGCGTCGCGCACGCAATGCGGCACGATGACAAGCAAATACGTGCCCGGGCGCATTGGATACTGCGCCATGCTGCCGCCCGCGTATGACGCGCATGCGGGCAAGCGCTTTCCCGTGCTGTATTTTCTGCATGGACTTGGCGGCGACCAGACGTTCATGACTTCCAGCGGGGCATCGAGCGGAATAGAAGAAGCATGGGAAGACAAACGGCTGGGCGAATTTGTGATCATCACGCCGCAGGGCGAGAACAGCTTTTACATTAATTCGCGCGATGGCCACATTCTTTACGAAGATTTCTTTATCCGCGAATTTGTGCCGCAGATGGAGAGACGGTTTCGTCTCATGGTCAGCCGCGCGGGCCGGGCGATCGGCGGGATATCGATGGGCGGGTATGGCGCACTGCGGTTCGCTTTCAAGTATCCGCAGATGTTTGCGTCGGTGGCGGTGCATATGCCCGCTCTGCTGGAAGAGCTTCCGCACGGGTCGTCGGACGTGGGTCTGAGCGCGTTTCTGGGAAACGCGTTTGGCTCGCCGCTGAATGAACGTTTCTGGAAGGAAAATACGCCGTTTGTTTTTGCGCGGACGGCGAACTTGCAGGGCATGAAGATTTATTTTGATTGTGGCGACCAGGATAATTACGGATTCAACGCCGGCACGCGCCAACTGGATAAGCTGTTGACCGAGCGCCACGTGGCGCACGAAGCGCATATTTATCCCGGCGGGCATGACTGGCAATATGTGGCGCAGCATCTGGAAGTATCGATGGCATTTCAGTCACAGGCGCTGGGGTTGACGAAGTAAGATATAAGACACCTATGAGATGGATCATCGCGATATTGGCATTGGCAGGCATGGTGGCGGCGATTTTTGCGCTGAGAGAACACTATCGCACAGAGGGAGATTCTCCATGCAGCATCAATGAGAGATGGGACTGCGGCATCGTGAACAAAAGCAGGTTTGCCTCGATCGGCGGAGTTTTTGACCAGCTTACGAACCGGAGCGTTGTACCTTCAGACGACGCCAAGCCGCGGTTCGAAGCGATCCGCAAAATTCCGGTGGCTGATGTCGGCATCGCCGGGTACATCCTTCTTGGTTTGCTGGCATTGATGAGACGGTGGCGATTGCTGGTTGCGGCGGCGGCGCTTGCATTCGGTTTTTCATGCTATCTGGCTTACATCGAAAAATATATCCTGGAGAAATGGTGCATTTACTGCGTGATTTCTCTGGGGATGATTACGTTGATCACGGTGCTGTCACTGGTCGCGTTAATAGTGGATTGGCCGCGAAGCCGGCGAGCACGCACGAAGAGCGGGGGATAATCAGGCATCGATGTTTACAGCTTGCGGCTAGGCTGCGGCCTCAGTGGCAAGGGCTTCAATGATCGCGATGTTCTGGATCAGGTCGTTCGAGATTCCGTGACGTTGCTGGAGATATTGCGGGCTGTTGTAAGAGATTGAACACCTGCCATTCGTATTTTCCGACACGAGAAGTTTCAGCGGGAGATCAATGGCGACCGAAGGCGCAGCCAGCATGAGTGGTGTTCCACCCTTGGGATTGCCGAAGATCACGAGTTTTGTGTCCGGCATCTTCATGCCGATGGCTTCGGCTTCACCGCTGTGGTCGATGACGGCAAAGAGAGTGATGCCGCGGATGACGAGAAGCGATTTGACCTTATTGACAGCTTCTTCCACAGTGCAGTTTGCGGATTTGATGATGATGCCATTTTCAAGATTCATTGTTGCCCCTCATGCGGCGTCGATTGTTGATTAATGTCGAGTGAGCGTGATGAATGTGCTTTCCACCCGCTTCCACACGCTGGAGCCAGGATCGACGATTTCAAAGTGTCCAATGTTTGGAAGCGTAATGAGTTCAACGTGTTCGCCGGCTTTTTTCTTTTTGGCGGCATAAGACTGGCTGATTTCGTAAGGAACTGAGTCGTCGGCAGTGCCGTGAATCAGCTTCTGCGTGGCTTGAGGAATGGAACGCTCTGCCGGAGAGGCTTCGCGATAGTGGTCCGGTACTTCAGAAGGCGATCCGCCGAGAAAGGCTGCTACCGCGTCATTGCTGAGGTGCAGCTCCCAGGCGCGGCGCAGGTCAAGCACACCGGCAAGCGACAGCACATGCGTGACGGAGCGCTCGAACGCGGCGAGGCAGAGAGCAAGGTGGCCTCCGGCAGAGTGTCCGGCGACGCACAGTTTTTTGGGATCCAGTCTTGCGAGGGAGTCGTTTTTGTGTGCAAGCAACGTATGGTAGGCGGTGCGGATGTCTTCAAACGTTCCGGGCCATCCGCCGCCGGGATTGCCAACGCGACGGTACTCGATGTTCCAGGTTGCGATGCCAGCTTGTTTGAGTGCGTGGCAAAGGTGTCCGGCATAAGTGAGATCGTACTTTGCGCGCCAGTAGCCGCCGTGAATGAAAAAGACGACAGGATGAGGTCCTCTTCCGGGGGGAAAGCGAACGTCGACGAACTGATTTGGGTCCTGGCCATACGGCAAGCGGAGATCAGGGTCAGGCGGTTTCTGTTCGAGGATCGCTTCGCTTTGCACGCAAAGCAGTATAGAACAGCGGGTGAGGCGCGGCGACGTTTGTTACGCTGCAACCTTTCCGCGAAACATGCGGTAGATGAAGACAAAGTAGCCGATGGCCAGCAGCATGCCGAAGCTCCACCAGATCAAGCCGTAAGAAAGGGAGTATGCGCCCGCGGCTGCGTTGTATACGGTGATGTTCAGAGAGGGATCTGTCGTCGATACCAGGAGATTGGGATAGACCGCTGCGGCCGCGCCCACCAGCATGAAGATCAGGTAGGCGCAGGACGAGAGAAACGCTGCCTTATCGTTGCCGCGAAGGCGATGCAGCAACATGGTCATCAAGCTGATGGCGACGGCAACGGGGATGAGAAACAAAACAGGGAAGCGACGATAGTTTGTAAGCGCTTCAGGCCTGATAGAAAGCGTGGCCCATAAACTTACCAGAGTTACCAGGACCAACGCGGGCCACAGCAGGGCCGCAACGCGGCGGGCGCGGGCGTTGAGCTGGCCGGACGTTTTTACCGCGACATAGTGAGCGCCGTGGGTTGTCAAAGCAAGCAGCGCTACCACGCCGGCGATCACCGTATACCAGTCTAGTATCCCAGGGTCAGGACCGGTGCGCCAGTTGGTCCAGAGGGGAAGGAAAAAGTAGCCTTCTTTGTTCAGAGGCACACCGCGAATCACGTTGCCGAGCGCCGCGCCAAAGAAGATCGTAAGCAGAATGCTGGAGAGAGCGAAGCAGCCGTCGAAGAAGCCGCGCCAGACCGTGCTTTCCAGATGCATGCGCAACTCAATGCCGATGCCGCGCAGAATCAGCAGCCAGAGCACGATCATCAGCGGAAGATAGAACCCGCTGAAGCCAGATGCATAGAGCAGGGGAAAGGCGAAGTATAGAGTGCCGCCGCCAGCGATAAGCCAGACCTCGTTGCCGTCCCATACCGGACCAATGGTGCGAATCACCGTGCGCCGCTCCTGGTCTGTTTTGGCGATGATCAGATGCAAGACGCCGGCGCCGAGGTCGAAACCATCGAGAACCACGTATGCGGTGATCATGACCGCGACAAGCCAGAACCAGGTGAAGAGCATGATTCGTTATCTCCTAAGCCACCGTAATGGGATTGCCTGCCCTGAATACGCCTTCCGGCCCGGCGCCCGGGCCATGCGCGATCTCGCGGTTTACCAGCACCAGAAACAGAATGGCCAGCACGGTGTAAAGCCCCATAAAGCCGAGCAGCGTGAACAACCCGTTGCCGGCATGAACATATTTCGAGTAGCCCTCAGTGGTTCGCATAAGGCCATAGACCAGCCAGGGCTGCCGGCCGATCTCCGCCGTCATCCAGCCCGCAGTGTTAGCGATGTACGGGAGAGGCAAGCACAGCATGATGATCCAGAGCAACCAGCGCGACCGATAGAGTTTATTGCGCCACAGCAAAAAAGCGCCCGCCGCCATCACAACGATAAAGATTGTTCCCAGTCCGGCCATGATGTGGTAGCTGTAATACAGCAGCGGGATATTCGTGGGCCATTGATCTTTGGGAAATTCACTCAGGCCTTTGACCTCTGCGGCGGTGGTACCGTAGATCAGAAAGCTCAGGACCTTATTCACCACCAGCGGATTGTCGATGCGCTGATGCTCTTCGTCAGGCTGTCCCAGGATGACGATCGGAGCGCCATTCTCCGTCTTGAAGAGGCCTTCCATGGCCGCGGTGGTTACCGGCTGGTTCCGCGCCATGTATTTGCCGTGCAAATCGCCGGTTGGGAAGATCTGCAGTGCGGAGAAAATCAGTCCGGCGATCACGCCAACCCTCACGAAGACGCGTCCATAGTCGGCAAACTTTCCTTCCAGCAGATAGTAGGCCCCCACGCCGGCCATCGCGAATGCGGCGGTGATTACGGAGCCGCTCATGTTGTGAGCATATTGCAGCAGCGCCCACGGGTTCAGCAGAAGTCCCCAGAAGCTGATGACCTGAAAACTGCCGTCGGCGGCGCGCTGAAACGCAACCGGATGTTGCATCCATGCGTCGGTCACGATGATGAAGTAGCCGGAGAGCCACGATCCAAAAAAGACGAGGAATGCGGCCCACCAGTGTCCTTTGGGGCTGAGGCGTTTTTCGCCGTAGAGAAAAAGTCCAAGGAAAGCGGACTCAAGGAAGAAGGAGAACACACCTTCCATCACCAGCGGCTGGCCGATCACGCCTCCGGTTACGCGGGCAAAGTGCGACCAGTTGGTGCCGAACTGGAATTCCATCGGGATTCCGGTGACGACACCGAGAATGAAATTGATGCCGAAGATTTTTGCCCAGAAACGCGCCGACTGATTGTAGATTTCATTGTGCGTGCGCAGTGCCAGGGTTTTCAGCACCACGATCAGTAGCGCCAGCCCCATGGTGAGTTGAGGAAAGAGGTAATGAAACGTTGCCGTAAAAGCAAAATGGAGGCGATGAATCAGCAGCGCACTATCCATTCATATTCCCTCGTGGGCCATTGCCGCCATCAAGCTGGCCGGAACACACAATCGTACGGCGCAGCCGGTGCACATGCAAATGGCCAAGCCTCAAATTAAATGGAATAGCAATCGGGCGATGTGATTTATCTCACACTGGCCCTGCAACCTTGAGATTTAGTGGCTGCTGCTTGGCTCATACACGATCATGCGTGCCACTGGCTTACCGTTTTCTTCTTCTTCGGGAACGTAGACGCGATGGGTGCGTTCGTCCACTGCCAGGCTGTGGACCTTGTGCTGGGCAGGGAAGTCCTCCAGTTTGCGGAAATGGTCTGGATCATCTTCCTGGATTACAGAGATAGCGCCGCTGTAACACGCTACGTAGATCCGCTTGAGTCCTGGATCATACTTGATTACGTCGGGGTCATTGGCCACGGGCAGCGTGGTGACCACGCGGTGCTTGTCCAGGTCGATGACCGCCATCAGGTTGTTGTCTTCACAAACCAGAAAAGCGCGGCGATGCTCGGCATCGAGCGCCATGCCGTGATTGCCCTTGCAGGGAGCAACCATGTAGGAAGGCTTGACCGGCTTGTCGGTAGCGGGATCGATCACCGTCATCACGTCGAGCTGCTGCAGGTTGACGTAAATGAGTTTTGCCACAGGATCGTACTGGGGCATGCCCGTCTCACTCTTAAAATTCAGCGTGTTGACGATTTTGTCCGTCTGAACGTCCACCACGATTTCAGTCTGTGCGCGTTCATCAGAAACGTAGAGCTTATGGAACGGCGGAGCGTACGCGCTGCCGTCGGGCTTCTGCTGCGCGGGCAGCTTGGCGATCACCTTTCCCTGGCGCAGGTCTATCACGCCGATCTTCTTCTCGTGCCAGTCTGATGTGTAAATCTTTTTCAACTCAGGTACGTACTCGACACCTTCAACGCCGGGCACGTCAGGAACGGTTTGCACGACCTTGTTGGTTTTAAGATCGATGACGTAGAGCAGTCCTGCGCCAAGATGTGCGGAAAGAAGATAGCCGTCGTCATAATCAATGGTGAGGTAATCAAAACGCTTCCCCGGCGGGCCGGGAAGATCGATGGTTGCCACTTGCTTCAGCGTAGTGCCCCTTGGAGAAGCCGCCGCCACGGCGCGGTGAAAATGCATGGTGCTGATCAACGTGAGCCCTCCCAGAGCCAGCAGAATCGCAGCAAAAACTGTTCGCTTCATTCGAGTGATCCTCACCGCACCGGTCCCGCGCCGGGCGAATGTTATTTTTTCGCCGAGTTCGTCTGGTCCAGGGCTGCGCGCAGGCCTTTAGCCAGTTTCAGAGCATCATCATTGGCCCAGAAATGCATGAAAAACAGGCGTGGCTGCTCCTCCAGCATATGGCTGTGCAATGCTGTTACAGCAATCCCATTCTCGCGCAACGCCTTGATCACTGGATTCACTTCCTTGCCCAGCAACACGAAGTCGCCGGTGATTGCTGCCTTGCCGCCGCCCGTGGGTTGGAAGTTAAGCGCTGTCGCAACACCCATGGAATTCGGGATGGCCATGCCGGCTTCGGTAATGTGTTCGGCACGCGGCACCGCGATCTGGTAGATGCCTCCGTTATTCTTGCCACTGTGACCCAGGATCTGGTCGATCTGCTTGGTATCGATGTCGAGTTCCGGCGGCGCGCTTGCCGGGCTTGCCTCTGGCGTTTTGGTTTTTGCGACCGCCGCGTGAATGGCTTTGGCCAAGCTGGCCGCGTTGCCCATGCCGTGAATGTGCATATACATCACGCGCGGCGACTCGCCCAGCAGGTGGTTGTGCAGGGCCGTGATGTCAATTCCGCCCGACTGCAATTCCTGCATCACCGGTCCGACCTCGTCTTCAGCCAGCACAAGATCGCCCATCGCCATATCCGACTTGCCGGAATGCGCGAATGCCACCCACGATCCCAGCGCCAGCCCGGGCCTTGATCTGCAACCCGCTGACCGTTACGTTCATATCTTTCCGCGGTAGCGAAAATTTGTGAGTGCCATCGGGCTGGTCTTGTCCGGCCCGGCCCATGGCTGCGTCCACATCTTTCCAGTCCGCCGGCGCGGACGCTTTAGTCGGTTTAGAACCCTGGCTCCAGGAAACGAGCGAAATGAAAAGGACCACTACGAAAAGGTATATTGCTTTCGACTTCATAAGATCGTTCCTTTCTGAATCAGTTAGATGCCAAAGTTTCGAGTGTAACTCATGCTTAGCCTGACGCGCGTGTGTATTGCAGCAACGCGTCGTAGATGGCAAAGCCATAGCGCAGACGCTCGCTGTCCGGCAGTCCCATGGCGGCGAAGCCCTCGGCGATGGCGCGCAGGCCCGGTCCCTCGGGAGCGGCGCTCTCCTGGCCTTTGATGTCGGCTGCGCGAACAATCAGTGCCAGTCGCTCCAGGCCGGGCGCGCTCACTTTGTAGTCTTCTATGATGGCTTCAAAGGTGCAGCGCTCGCCGCGATGGTTCAACTTGATCTCGGTGACACGCGGCGCGTCAAAGGGAATGGCCCCACGTTTTGCCGCTTCCAGCAACTCGTCTTCGGCCACAAAAAGAAACTTCGCGTCAGGGTCGACAAACTTCTTGATCAGCCACGGACAAGCTACCCGGTCAACCTTTATGTTCTTGCGTGTGACCCATTCCATGTCGCACCTCTTTGCATAGTCTGAGTCTAAGAGCGTGCTTACTGTTCGGCAATTATATTTGCTTGCGCCGTGAAGCCATCACCTTGCCAGGCCGCTGAGCATTACGATCCCCAAAGCAAAAATGAGCAACGACACAATCCGGCGGAACCATGTTTCTGGAATGCGCGCCAGAATCTTGCCGCCGGCCAAAGTACCGATGATAACGCCCGCTACCATGATTCCGATCAACTCACCCAGACGATGAACAGTTTCCGGGCTGGTAAAAAAGTAGATTGGCATGCGTGCGCCATCGACGATGAGCGCGATGGCAGTAGCTGTCGCGACGAAAGCCTTGGCCTCAAGGTTGAAGCCGAGCATGGCCGCTGAACGGATTCCGCCCTGGTTGCCGACCAGTCCGCCAAGCAGGCCGGATAAAGCCCCGCCAAGCCACGCGATTTTCCTGCCGAAACGCATCTTGCTTGCCAGTCCGGAAAGGCCGGTGAGTCCCGCAAATACCAGCAGCCCGCCCAGAATGTAGGCCAGGATTGGGCTGCTGAAGCGCGATCCCAACAATGCGCCCAGCAAACCTCCGGCGGCGCTGGCGATGCCAAAATTCTTGAGCAGATGCCGATCGATCTTGTGGCGCAGGGTCCAGAAACGTACTGCCGTCGCGACAAGGTGGGGAATCGAGACCGCGACCACCGCTTGCTTGGTCCCCACGCTCAGGGCGAGCAAGGGCGTGAGCATACTGCCAATACCGAAGCCCGACAGGGCGGCAATTCCCCCGCCCAGAATCGCGGCAAAAAACAGCAGCGCATCCGTCATTTCGCAGGCGGGAGTGATGGAGTAAATTGCGCTATGTCGTAAATGCCAAACTGTTTTTCCAGTTCAGTCACCTGGTCCACGGCCATATCAAACCCGTCGCCGCCAAAGGTCTTGTGTTCAATGCTCTCAAACTGCTCACCCATGGCGTCATATTCATGTTTGCTGACCAGTCTGTGCAGCGCCGGGAACAGCACCGTGTCTTCACGCGCCTCGTGCGGCCGATACATGCGGTTGAACGCCGCCAGTGACGTCTGCAGCGTCTGCATGTCTCCGCTTTTTGCCGCGGCCATGATCCGTTCCGTCACACGCCGTCCCATGGCGTGCTGTGCGCGCAGATTTACGGTCAGTTCCACCAGCTTGCCGGCCTGCTCAAAGCGCGGAAAGATGTGGTCTTCTTCCAGCTTCTCGTGATAATCCTCAATAAAGCTCTTGATAATGCCGGCGGACTTTGTCACCACCCCCGCATCAAATTTTTCATTCGCCTGGATGCGGCGGCTGGCCTCGTCATAGATCAACAGAATGCGGTTGAGCACGCCATGCTCGCGCATGAGATCTTCATTGGTGGAAACGTCTTCTTCAGCTTCTTCTTTTTTCTTCGTGCCTTTCTTCTGGGCCTTCTGCGTGGCCAGCGCTGAGAACGGCACAATAATGCTGGATCCGGCTATTGCCGATGTTCCAATAAGAAAATCGCGGCGTGATGTCGTCATGATCTGGTCCTCAACGGGTGTATGCGTTTTCCGCGGGGCGCACCCGTATAAACAATATAGCTCCAGCGGGATGCCGTCCATAAATGGGTGTCAAAAAATCGGGCTTGCCATAAAAGCTCACCTGGCCACCCACGGCGGTTGCCAGGCTGGGGATCAGCGGAAAATCGTGATCGTATCCCACGGTGTAAGCCTGGATACGGGCAAGGAAGTGTTCATCGAACCCCGCAGGCTCTGCCTGCTTGCCTAGCAGCAGTTCGTTGGTTCGGTCCACATTCTCCAGCCGTCCCCAGACGTGGTTGTGCTGAGCGAATCGCAGGGTGGATTCCGCAAGATAGCCGTTGAAGACCTCGCCGCTCTGCAACACTCGATTGCGGCCCCACAGCAGCGTGGACGCCCAACTGCCCACCGCCATTGGCCGGTTGTAGCTGATGGAAGCGGTCATGCGCTGCACGTCTTCCGTTACATGCAATTGCTCAGGGCTGGTGAGATGGGCAAAGGAGTATTGCGCGCTCCAGTTTTGTCCCGGCTGCATGGTCAGGCGTGTCGACCACGAATCAATCGCACCGGAATCGATGTTCCAGCGAAATTCGTCCGGTTCCCGGCCGTGAAACCCAGATCCTTCTATCCGAACCTTTTTATACGTCGCCCCCGCGGTTATTACGTCGTTTGCGATGTGCGTTGAATCCTGGAGATGATGGCCAAGCGACGCAACCGGATTCTCGGAAGCCGACGGTCGATGTGCGTAAGCGCTGGGACCCATGGCGGGATCGCCCACCGGAGACGCATAGAAAGATAGCAGTCCATTTTGTCCCAGCCGCAGATCGTAAAGTGCGGCCAACTCCATAACGAAGTCGTGGGGGTGCTGGCCGTCGTTGATCGGTTTGCCAAACGCCGTCTCCCCCTGTTGGAAGAGCAAAGGGTAGAATCGTTGGGTCACGGTTGCAGGCTCCAGGCTGAGCATAGTGCGGAGCGTGAGCTCGCCTCGCCCGACCTGGCGTTGTGCCATAGGCATGAACCAGTTGGTGGAAAAGACTTTGTCGTATCCCCGCGGACCGCTTTGCTGCAATGCGCTTAGGAATGCCTCACCGTGGAACATAAACATCCATTTGCCCAGGTTGCGCATGATCATTGGCTCCGCCGTTGAGTTGGGCTGGGATGATGTGCCTGCGGTGGCATGATGCAGGATTTCATCAATAAACGTCGCCGGTTGCGTGTGGGCGTCGCCGTGCTGCATTCCCGGCATGTCCGGCATGTCTTGCTCGGGCTTAGACTGGGAATCCCCGCCGTGCTCGTGCTTCGATGCCTCGACTTCCTGAGCGGCAACGCTCCTGACAAAGTAAATCAGCAAGAAAAAAACTAAGCCAAATAAATACGATCTCTTCATGGATACCCTTGTCCGATTTTCCCGAGCTTGCTTTAAGGCGCGCTGGAGCACGCCGCTCTCGTTCCAGAGTGCAGGTAGATGCTCAGAGAGGACAATCAGATCCGAAGTGCGAAGAGGTTGGGCGGGTCAGGGCAGGCAATGGCGGTCCCAGCAAAACGGTGAACGAGCACGGTTGAATCAAATACCGGATTGAGGATGACGTCGGCGAAGGCCGGTAGCTCGGGCGTAACCGCGGAACTCAGTAGTGCGCTGGAAGAATGCTCTCCGCTGCAGCAGAGGTGGGCGGGAATCGGTGTGTTGGGCGGGGGCGGCGTCGATTCGTGACAAGCGGAAACAGGGCCCGCTGACTCCAGCCAGGGGACAGATGCGTAAGCGGTCGCACAGGACGCCTGCAATAAAAACGCCGCTATTGCCGCGAAAGCGGCAACTCTGCCACTGAATCGAACCATCGCACAAATGCCCATATGGAGTTTCACAGCCGGCGTAACAACAATAATTCTACCGTACGGTTGCACTTCTTGCCGCAGGTGCGTCGTGGTTGGGGGGAGGTTTCTACTTCACGGTTCGCGAAAACGTATACTGTTGGCGCTCGCAGGAGGTCTCTATTGTCAGCCAGGAAAACCATCTCGTTCGCAGCGTTGTTCACCCTTTCTGCCTTGCTTCAACTGGCCGCGCAGGAATCTCAGCCGCAGCCGGCGAGCTCCGCGCAGGCGCCTCTGACGCTGACCCTGCAAGACGCCTTAACGCGTGCGCGGAGCAACAGCGTTCAGTTCCAGGCTGCCCTCACTGACCAGGGCTTGGCGCATGAGGACAAGGTCCAGGCGCGCGCTGGACTGTTGCCAAATGTCTCGTACAACAATCAGTTCATCTATACCGAGCCCAACGGAACCCCGTCCGGCATTTTCGTCGCCAATAATTCCGTGCATGAATACCTGAGCCAGGGCGACGTCCATCAAGCGGTGGGATACACCAACTATGCTGACTATCGCCGCACGCGGGCGCTGGAGGCGGTGGCCCGCGCCAAAGCGGAGGTTGCCAAGCGCGGTTTGGTTGTGACGGTGGTGCAGGGTTATTACGGTCTGATCGCCGCGCAGCGCAAATACGCGAACGTGCAGGAGGCTGCGGCGGAGGCACAGCAATTCCTGGCCCTCAGCCACAAGCTCGAAAACGGTGGGGAAGTAGCTCATGCCGACGTGATCAAAGCGCAGATTCAGTCGAATGATCGTCAGCGCGACCTGCGGGAAGCCCAGCTCGCCATGGACAAGAGCAGACTTGATCTGGCCGTACTGCTGTTTCCTGACTTCAACCTGAATTTCACGTTGGTCGATGACGCTCAGCTGGCCCCGCCGCTCATCAGCTTTGAAGACTTTATGAAGGCAGCGCAGAGCCGGAACCCCGATGTGCGCGCTTCGAACGCGGGCTTTCAGGCGGCAAAATTCGAGGTTGCGTCTGCCCAGAGCGCTTATTTTCCCACGCTCACTCTAGACTATTTTTACGGCATCGATGCGTCCCACTTCGCCGCGCATGAACCCGACGGGACGCGCAATCTCGGTTATGCGGTGACTGCCACCTTGAATATCCCGGTATGGAACTGGGGCGCCACGCACAGCAAGGTGGTGCAGGCCAACCTCAAGCGCAAACAGGCGCAGCGCGAACTTACGCTGGCACAGCGCAAACTACAGGCAGATATGCGAGAGATGTATGCGGAAGCCGAAGCCGCGCGCGCCGAACTGGAGTTGTTGAAGAGCTCAGCCGACCTGGCGGCAGAGAGCCTGCGGTTGACTCTTTTGCGTTATCAAGGCGGCGAATCAACGGTGCTCGAAGTGGTGGATGCGCAGAATACGCTTACTCAGGCCCGAAATGCCTTTAGTGACGGCGAGGTGCGCGCTCGTACCGCCGTGGCGAACCTGCAAACTCTAACAGGTACAATGTAGATCTCAGCTCTTATGGATAAACATAAATATCGAGCCACCTGGCCGGGGAAACTTGCACCTGTAGCAATGTTTCTTTGCTTAATTACAACCGGCTGCGGCAAGGGCGAAAAAGAAGAAGCGCCTGAGGTAAGCGTACAAGCCGTACCGGCCGCTGCGGCGGACATTTCGCGCGTAGTGAATACAGAGGGCATCATTTTTCCCGTCGCCCAGTCGGCGATCACACCCAAGATCAGCGCGCCGGTAAAGAAGTTTTACGTGGTGCGCGGACAGAAAGTGCGCCAGGGACAGTTGCTGGCAACACTGGAAAATCGCGATCTCTCCGCCGCGGCTCTGGATAACAAAGGAGCTTATCAACAGGCTGAGGCAGCCTACAGCACCAGCATGGGCGCTACCTTGCCAGAAGAAAACGCAAAGGCCGAACTTGACCTGCAAACCGCACAGCAGGAACTGGACGCGCAGCAGAAGCTGTATTCCAGTCGCGAAGACCTCTTTAAGCAGGGAGCGCTGCCACGCAAAGATCTGGACGCAGCCGCTGTTTCGCTGGCGCAAGCCAGGAGCGCCTATAACATCGCAAAGAAACATCTGGACGGCTTGAACTCCGTTGGCAAGAAAGGCGCCATCCAGACAGCCAACGGGCAGCTCACCTCGGCGAAAGGGAAGCTGCTGAATTCTGAAGCTCAGCTCAGCTATTCTGAACTTCGCAGCCCAATCGCCGGGTTCGTTACCGACCGGCCGCTCTATCCCGGAGAAATGGCCTCAACCTCGGCTCCGCTGCTCACCGTAATGGATCTCTCGCAGATCATCGCCAAAGCGCACATCCCGCAGAGCGATGCTCTGCAGCTTCACAAGGGCGACGTCGCCGCAATTTCTTTGGCCGGACTGGAAAAGTCGATTCAGGGAAAGGTTTCACTCATCAGCCCGGCTCTTGATCCCAATAGCACCACGGTCGAAGTCTGGGTGCAGGCTCCTAATACAAACCAGCTGCTTCGGCCGGGCACAACCGCCCAGATATCCATTACCGCGCAGACCGTTAAAGATGCATTAGTTGTGCCCTCCGCTGCGCTGTTGAACGCCAAAGGGGACGTGGCCCAGGTGATGGTGGTCAACTCACAGAGCCAAGCCAGTAGCCGCGACGTGAAGACCGGTATCCAGACGGGTCAGCAGGTACAGATTGTCTCAGGGCTCAAGCCGGGCGAGGTGGTCGTCACCGAAGGAGCGTATGGTCTTCCCGATAAAACCAAGGTCAAGGTGGAAAAGCCGGAGAGCGCTTCCGCGGACAAGGAAGCCGGCGCCAAAGATGAAGGAGACCAGCCTGGCGGCAGTGAAACCGGCAAGCCCGGCGCAACGAGTGACAAAACTAAGCCGTCTGCGGGCAATACGGGCAAAGGCAAGGCCGCCAATGCTGGAGAGAAGGCCAGCGCGCCGAAAGGCAGTGGCAAGAAGTCGGGCGACTCAAAGGACTAGGCCATATGGCGGATGAACCCAAGGTCACCAACCATACCCAGGCCACGGCGCCCCGCCGCCACTGGCTTGCGCAGAATTCCCGGACGGTACTCTTTCTCATTATTGTGATCGCGCTGGTCGGCGGCTACCAGGCTTTCAAAATTCCCATCGCGGTTTTTCCTTCCACCGATTTTCCCCGCATTGTGATTGGCATTGATAACGGCGTGATGCCGATCGATCAAATGATGGTCACCATAACGCGGCCGGTAGAGCAGGCAGTCAACAGCGTTCAAGGCCTGGAGACTGTGCGTTCCATCACCAGCCGCGGCTCGGCGGAAGTTGATTTGTTCTTCAACTGGCAGGTGGACATGTTCCAGACGCTGCAACTGGTGGACGCGGCGCTCTCCAAAGTGGCCACTGAGCTGCCGCCGACGGCAAAGGTCGAGAGCCACCGGCTCACCTTCGCTTCGTTTCCCATCCTTGGTTACAGCCTCACGTCGGATTCGGTCCCGCAAAATCGCCTTTGGGAGATGGCGACGTATGACATTGCGCCACGTCTGAATCGTATGTCGGGCGTGGCCACTGTGATCGTGCAAGGCGGGCAGGAACCTGAGTTCCAGATCATGCCCAGCCCGGCCCGGTTGCTGGCAACTTCGGTCACCGTAACCGACATTTTGAACGCGGTCAAAGCTACAAATCTGGTGGATTCTCCCGGCCTGTTCGAAAGCAATCACCAACTGGTTTTGGGCCTGGTAAGCGGGCAGGCGCGCAACGCCAACGATCTGGCGAATACGGTCATCAAGAACACGCCCGCCGGTCTTCCAGTACATATCGGCGACGTTGCCACTGTGGAGCAGTCAGTCAAGCCGCTTTACACCATTGTGCGGGCCGATGGCAAACCCGCCGTGCTGTTGAACATCAATCGCCAGCCGGACAGCAATACCGTTGCGGTCGCCAATGAAGTGCACGACGAAGTTGCGCGCATCCGCAGTACCCTGCCTCCCGGCATCCATATCACCCCTTTTTATGACCAGTCAGGCATCGTGAAAGATTCCATCAGTAGCGTGCGCGACGCCATCCTCCTGGGTCTCATCCTTTCCGCGATTGTATTGGTGGTATTTCTGGGCGACTGGGGGAGTTCGGTGGTGGCTGGGCTGGTAATCCCGGTCACGATTTTTATCACCTTCGTGGTGCTTAAGCTGCTGGGCCAGAGCTTCAATTTAATGACGCTGGGCGGACTTGCCGCGGCGGTGGGTCTGGTGATCGATGATGCGATCGTTGTCGTAGAAAATATTGTGCTGCATCGCGACGCGGGCGAAGGAAAGATTGAAGCCATGCAGAGCGCCCTTTCTGAGATTACAGTGCCGCTGGTCGGCTCCACGCTCACTCCCATCGTTGTCTTTCTGCCGCTGATCTCCATGACGGGGGTGAATGGAACATTTTTCCGCGCCCTGGCAGTCACAATGTGCGCCGCGCTGCTGACGTCTCTTATCCTCGCTCTTACCTGGACGCCGACCCTGAGCCTTTTCCTGCTCCGACGCAAGAGCTCGGTCGAGGCCCAGCCTGCCGAAAATGGCGACGTTGACCAGGAGATTCGCAAGCTCATGGCTGCGGAAGAGTCGTCGATGAAAGGCTTCTTCGGTCGCATTATCGAGTTTTACGAACGCTGGCTTCGCCGGGCGCTGGAGCATCCCCGCACATTGCTGGCTGGCGCGGCCGCTCTCATCATCGTCTCATTTGGGTGTTTCTATTTCCTTGGATCGGACCTTCTCCCGGAAATGGACGAAGGTGGTTTCATCCTTGACTATCTGACGCCGCCCGGCAGCTCATTGCAGGAGACCGACCGCATCGTGTCACACCTGGAAAAGATGCTGCAAGATACGCCAGAGGTGGAAAGCACTTCTCGCCGTACCGGTTTGCAGCTTGGTCTGGCGGCCGTCACGGAGGCGAACCGTGGTGACATCTCGGTAAAGTTAAAAGTAAAAAGAAAACGGGCGACCGATGATGTGATTGCAGACCTGCGCGCGCAGGTCAAGCAGCAGGAGCCTGCCGTGGACGCCGATTTCCCTTTGCTCTTGCAGGACATGATCGGCGACCTTACGGGAGAGCCCGAACCGGTGGTAATCAAACTCTTCTCTGAGGATCCCAAGCTGCTGGAAGAACAGGCCCCGCGCGTGGCTGACGC
>DASXCL010000160.1:0-31514 GCA_036491195.1 Candidatus Angelobacter sp. | reverse complement strand
GCCTTTATTCCGATTCTCACCTTGCCGATTGCTGTCGTGATGTCGTTCATCCCCATGTACTACCTGCATGTGACTTCCAACATTATGTCGCTGGGCGGACTGGCCCTTGCTATAGGCGTGTTGGTGGACGCGGCCATTGTGATGGTGGAAAACGGCTATCGGCACCTCGCTGAGCGGCAGGATGCTGGCCCTGTCGATGAAACAGAACGCAGGAAAATCCTGACAGACGCGGCTAAGCAGGTTGGGCCAGCGCTATTCTTTTCTCTGCTCATCATTGTGGTTTCGTTTCTTCCCGTTTTTCTGCTGGAGGCGCAGGAAGGCCGGATGTTTCGACCGCTTGCGTGGACTAAGACGCTGGCTGTGGGCTTCTCGTCTCTTCTCGCAATCACGCTCGTTCCGATGCTGATGCTGATGCTGATAAAGGGGAAGTTGCGGCCTGAATCGCGGAATCCGGTCTCCAAGGTCACGCAAGCTCTGTACCTGCCGGTCTTGCGGCTCTGCCTGAGATACCGCAAAACTACACTGGCTTTGAATCTTCTTTTCCTCGTGCTGGTATTTCCTCTGTCGCTGAAGATTGGCAGTCAGTTTATGCCGCCGCTGTTTGAAGGCTCATCTTTATATATGCCCACGGCGCTGCCCGGCATCGGCATAACGCAGGCGACTCAACTGCTTCAAGAGCAGGACCGAATCCTGCGTAGCTTCCCTGAAGTGGAGAGTGTTTTTGGAGTCATCGGGCGCTCTGACAGCGCGACGGACAACGCCCCGCTCGACATGTATGACACCACGGTGATGCTGAAACCGAAAGACAAATGGCGCGTGGGTATGACGCACGAAAAGCTCATCAGTGAAATGGATTCCAAACTCCAGTTTCCTGGGCTATCCAATACCTGGACCATGCCGGTCGAGAACCGGCTGGACATGGAACTGACGGGAATAAAGACTCCGGTCGGCCTGAAGATTCAAGGGCCGAACATTGAGGGAATCCAGCAGGTTGGCGGCCAGATTGAAAAGATTCTCTCCGGCCAGCAAAGCGTTCGTGGAGTTTTTGCGGAAAGAGTCTCACAAGGCTTCTATATCAATGTGGACGTGAACCGCCCGGAAGCTGCCCGTTATGGTTTAACTGTTGAGGACGTACAACGGGCGGTTTCGTCCGGCATCGGCGGTGCCAACATTGCCGAAAATGTTGAGGGTCGCGAAAGATACCCGATTAATGTTCGTTACGACCGCGACTTCCGCGACAACCCGGACGAGCTTCGCCGCGTTTTGATTGGAACTCCTGCTGGTGCTCAGGTTCCCCTTGAGCAGGTAGCGAGGATTTCATTCTCTCGCGGTCCTGCCATGATACGAGATGAAGATGGGGCGCTTACAGGGTACGTGTACGTTGATCTGAACACGCGAGACTACGGCGGATTTGTGAACCATGCGAACGATTTGCTGCGCCATAACCTCAAGCTACCGGCTGGTTACACCTACCAGTGGTCGGGGGAATATGAGTTTGAACTGAGGGCGAAACAGCGCCTCAAGCTCATCCTGCCGGTGGTATTTTTCGTGATCTTCCTGCTGCTCTATATGATATTCAAGTCCATCACGGAAGCCCTGGTTCTCATTTTTCCCACCGTTTACGCGATGACTGGAGGACTTCTGCTGCAATGGCTCCTTGGCTACAACTTCAGCGTGGCCGTTTGGGTAGGCTACATCGCCCTATTCGGAATTGCCGTGGAAACCGGAGTTGTGATGGTCGTGTATCTTCACGAAGCTCTTGAGCGGAAACAGCACGCCGTTCCCCTGCTTACAAAAGCTGACGTGGAAGCAGCAGCTATTGAAGGCGCTGTCCAGAGACTGCGCCCGAAGCTGATGACGGTGACAGCGGTACTTGCGAGTCTAGTCCCCATCCTGTGGGAAAGTGGGATTGGCTCTGACGTAATGAAACCCATCGCCGCACCAATTGTGGGCGGCATGATTACCTCAACAATTAATGTTCTGATTCTCGTTCCAGTGTTCTTCGTGATGCTGAAGGAGCGGGAGCTCCGCAGGGCTGCTTTGTGACGGGCCTTGTCCTGATTCGCAATTGATTCGTGGTCAGAGAAGCTCTATACTTCGATAGCGCCTCAAGGTGCGAGATCTCCAAGAAGCTCTTGAAAAATGAACAAAGACACGAGATTGCTGAGTTTCTATGGTATTCCAACGGTCACCCAAGCGTCGATTTGCGGTTCGGCCTTTGTTTTCAACAAAAGCTGGAAAAAGGCCGGGTGGGCCACACGAGAATTGCCAACATTGCCAAAATCGGGTAATTGCCAAAATTGGAAAAGGGCAAACCCAAAAGCCTGACCACCGATGGACACGGATTAGGAAAGATCGGGAGGCTGTGCTGCACGAGAATCGCGCGTCATCGCCGACATCGGGAGAGGCCGCAAGCACGTTCTGGCCCAAATCAGCCATTTCGGCTGGTTGAAAACCACCATTCTTTAAACTTACAGCAAAAGTAACGAAGTCGAATCCGCGAATATGGCAAACATGATTTGGCCCATAAAGTGCATTCATGTAGTTCGAATTCATCATGTAGTCGAGTTCACCATGTAATTCGAATTCATCATTCACTTTTATTGCCAGACGATCTGGCTGAGAAATCTTATCGGAGGCGGACTTGAAAGCATCGCAATTCTGGAAAGGCAAGCTCTGGAAAGACAAGTTTAGGGGCAGCGGTTGCGGCGTCGCGATAAAAGTTGTTTTTGCTGGCGTGGCCGTGGTTTGCGTTGTGGCGCTTTCAGCCGGCGCGCAGAACACAGTGGCGAGTCCTTACCAGGGAGAAGGGGACGGCGTGAGCGTGGGCGGAAAATGGATTGAGTTTCGTTCTGAAGATAAGATGACCGCCGCCAAAAAGGTCCGGTTTGAGCTGCAGTCGGACAATTACCTGAGCCTGAGTCCCGATTACAAGCCGCGAATCGAGCTCGTCTGCACCAATCGCAAGTACACGTACGCCGACTTCAATCCCGGCATGCCGCTGGGCCCGCCCAACCGTCCCGGCTTTTGGGGGCAGCCGCAGATCGAGGTCATGGTCCGCGTGGACGATACGCACCACTATCACGGTTGGAACTGGATACGCGGACGTTTCCTCTCGATGGACAAAGGCACGGCCCGCGAATTGATTGGCGCGCGCATCTTCAAGGTGGAAATCCCCGGACGAAGAGGGCCGGAAATTGCGGAATTCTCTCCTGCCGGACTTGATCTGGCCCGAGTGAAACAGGATTGCGATCTGAATCCGAAGAAACCGAGCAAGAATTAAAGGCGGATGTTCATCAGGTGATCGATCAGGCGGCGATTGCTGTTTCCGGTTGTAGCAGGCTTTGCGCGTTCTCGCGGGTTTCGCGCGGGAGCAACGAACGCAGTTTCATCCGGGCTTTATGCAGTTGCGATTTGCTGTTTCCGATCGAGCAGCCCAGCATCTCGGCAATTTCATTGTGCTCATAGCCTTCCACATCGTGGAGTACGAAGATGATCCGGTATCCCGGCGGCAGGCTGGCGATGGCCCGGTCTAAATTGAGGCGGTCAATCGAACCATGAAGAATATCGTCTCTTTTTCCAATGTCCTTTTTAGGACCGTCTTCGGACTGCGGTTCCAGCGTTTCTTCCAGCGAAACTTCCGCCAGGCCCTTTTTGCGCCAGTGCATCAGGATAATGTTTACCGACAAACGGTGCAGCCACGTGGAGAACGCTGATTCGCCGCGAAACGATCCAATCTTGCGATAGAGCTGCAGGAACGCTTCCTGGGTAAAATCTTCAGCCTGGGCATAGTTGCCGGTCATGCGCAGGCAAAGGGAGAAAATGCGCCGCTTATGCCTGGCGTAAAGCGCTTCAAAGCAATCCACGTCGCCTGTCTGCGCTTTCTTGATCACTTCGGCTTCGGTCATGCCGGCAAACAGAATGGCCGTCTTTTTGAGCCTGTCACCCTTGGAAGGAACTTGGGCCGGTAAAACTTCAGCGGATTTCCGAAATTGCAACGCTTGGGGCAAGGGGTCTCTTTTCTGTGACTTGCATCTCGGTGTAGTTAAGTATGATGCTGCAGAGTAGCTGGATGTTGCCCGGAAACAAATCGCGCCAGCGAGACGAGTGAACGCTGTTTTGTCAGATGCCTGCCGGCACTTCAAAGGATGGCTCGCTGCCTGGCTCTGCGCAATAAGCGTTGCTTTCGCGATCATGCGAAAAAAAGAAAAATAAGATTCGTTGCCCAAGACGCACTTTCCTGATAAAACTGGCCGCACAAATTATGGTCACACCTGACGCCAAGCCCGCTCTTGTCGCCGAACCACGCAGCCCGTTCGGAAAAGTTTTTTCGTCCACCAATCTCGTGCTCTTCATGATCTGCCTGATGTATGGACTGACCTATATTGATCGCATCAACGTAAATACCGCGGGGCCGGTTCTGCAAAGAGAGTTGCATCTAAGCACGGTCGAACTTGGTTGGATATTTTCCGCCTTCGGCTGGGCCTATCTTGTGCTTCAAGTATGGGGAGGATGGCTGAGCGACAAGTTCGGCGCTCGCCTCGCGCTTACCGTCTGTGGAATCATCTGGGCTGGCGCTACGATACTGACTGGTCTGGTGGGCAGCTTCGCGGCGCTTATTTTGTGCCGCGTCCTGCTGGGCTTGGGAGAAGGCGCAACCTTTCCCACGGCCACGCGCGCGCTGGCGGATTGGTTTCCCGCGGAAAAACGCGGCTTTGCTCAGGGCATCACGCATGCGTTCTCAAGATTGGGAAATTTCTTAACCCCCGCTTTGGTGACATTTCTAATCAAGCTTGGTTCATGGCGCCTCTCATTCATCGTTCTCGGTGGCATCAGCTTGATATGGTCTCTGGTGTGGTGGTTCTATTTCCGTGACAATCCCGCCACCCACCGCGGCATCACACAGGAAGAACTGGCGCATATTCCCGTTTACACCGCAAAAAAAGACAGGAAGAAAGATCCTGTACCCTGGAAGGCCTTAACGATTCGCATGGCGCCGGTCACACTCGTCTATTTTTGCTACGGCTGGACCCTCTGGCTCTATCTCACTTGGCTGCCTTCTTTTTTTATGCACGGTTATAAGCTCAACCTGAAAAATACGGCATTGTTTTCCAGTGGTGTGTACTTGTTGGGTGTGGCCGGCGATGCTTTGGGCGGGCTGCTGAGCGATCGGATACTCATCAAGACCGGAGATCGCAACAAGGCGCGACGCAATCTGGTTATCGGTGGTTTTCTGTTGTCCCTTGCGTTCATGATCCCTGTATTGCGTTCCCATAATCTGAATACCATTACTTTCTGTCTCGGGGCCGCGTTCTTTTTCGCAGAATCCACCATTGGTCCCTTCTGGGCGATCCCCATGGACATCGCTCCGCGCTTCTCGGGATCGGCCAGCGGGCTTATGAATATTGGATCTGCCTTAGCAGCGGCTGTGTCGCCCCTGGTGGCGGGATATGTGATCCAGAAAACAAACAACTGGGACCTTCCATTCCTGGGCAGCATCGCCCTGCTGCTCTTTGGCGCAATTATGGCATATTGGATGAAACCCAATGAACCGCTTCCGGGAACGGAATTGGGAGTTGTGGGAAGACCCGCTTAGAAAGCATTGCTCCTTACCCCTACTTCGTGGCATTACGGCGGAATCGTTGCCATTCCAATCTCGGTTGCTGGACTGGTTCCATGCGCACAAACGGTTGCCACAGATGATCGCCATGCTGCGGCCGCTTCTTCCTCCAGAGTGGGCGCAAACACCGGTGCGCGACCTGTCCCGAACTGTTTTCTGTTCCGCATTGCACACTTAATGGTGCAAACCCCGGGCGAATTTACGAATCCGGTACAAACAAGCATTTTCTTAATTTCCCGCTGCTCTGGATAGTACGCTGCGACCCGGTTTTTTGCAGCCGGGATGTAAGCTGCCTGATTGCTGCACGAGCAGGTCGCTGATGAAACGTCGGAAAAGTCTGCACCACCAATCGTCGTGCACAAAGAAGAAAGAGAGTGTTAGCGGCCGGCTGAACCGTTCACCAGTACCTGGCCAAGTTGCAAATCATTCCAAAACAAGGTGGTACAAAATGAATCTAGTTCTATCGAAGCGGAAATTCCTTGCAAGTGCATGTCTTCTGGCTGGATTGCTCGCGTTCTTGTCTGTGAGCGCCAGGGCGCAACTTGTTGCGCCAAGCAAGCCCTCAGATTGGCCGCAGTGGGGACTCAATGCACAGCACACGCTGTTTGACGGAGGTGTGACCGCCCAGCCTCTGAACCAGAACATCGTTAATCTGGTCTACGATTTCAACATTGCCGCGGAGAAAGCGGACCCCAATGCGGCTGGCGACCTGCTGGTGCATTACCAGGTCCCGCTGGTTGATGGCAATGATGTCTTCATCGAGTCCAAGGACGGGACCTACAGCAACAGCACGTACAGCACGCAGAAATGGCACCAGAACAAATACACCTGGCAGAGCGGCACGCTGGTCAAGGTGTGGACGTTTAACACGGATTGGTTTGCGCCGGGGTCCTCCAGCCTTTTCTGGGAGCCGGTGTATCACGCGGCATTGGCCAACGGTGTCCTGTACGATCCGGGCGAAGGTGGCACGATTTTCAAAATCAATAAAACCAACGGAGCGGTGATCAAGCGCATCAATCCTTTTGGCAGCACGATTGATCCCAACACGTTTACGGCATCGCCGTTGAGCGTTGATTCGAGCGGCAACATCTATTACAACGTCGTCCAGATCACGCAAAACAATCCGACGGGCTGGCTGCTGGACGATGTGGTCAACTCCTGGCTGGTGAAAGTTACTCCGGGCGATGTGATCACGAAAGTGAGCTACAGCACGCTGTTCTCCCAGGCGCAGATCAAAGGCGAAGCGGTACCTGCGGCTAACGGCCGCTGCAAGGTGCAATTCAGTGATACGCAGCTGCCGTGGCCGCCGCAGCCGAATTCCAACCCGTCCACCACTCCCTGCGGAAGCCAGCGGGCGGCGTTGAACATTGCTCCGGCAATCGCCCCTGATGGAACCATTTACACCATCGCCAAGGCCCACTTGGTTACCCGCTACAACTATATGGTGGCGGTAAACTCCAACATGACCGGCAAGTGGGCGGCCTCTTTCCGCAACCGGTTGAATGACGGATGCGGCGTGAGCTTTGCCATCGGCAACCCTGGTGGCGCAGGAGCCAATGGCGGTTGCAGCGCCGGAGCGACCCTCGGCGTCGATCCGGGCACTAACGAGCCGCCTCCGGCCCGCGTGCTGGATGATTCCTCATCGTCTCCGACCATTGCGCCCGATGGCAGCATTTTCTATGGCGCGTATACGCTCTACAACTGGGCCCAGGGGCACATGATGCACTTCAGTGCCAATGGTGATTTCCTGAATGCGTTTAACTTCGGATGGGACAACACGCCTGCCATTTATCCCCACGGCAGGACCTATTCCGTGATCTTCAAGAACAATCACTACGGCGGGCCGGGTTTCGGAGATTATTGTGACGATCCGAACTGGTGCCCGGACCGTTCGAACCCCAACGCGTCATTCCTGGGACCGGAACAGTACTTCGTTTCCCAGTTCACGCCCAATCTGAACATTGAGTGGAGCTTCCAAAACACCAACACCCAGAGCTGTACCCGCAATCCGGACGGCACGATCACCTGCGTTTCTGACCATCCCAATGGCTTTGAGTGGTGCGTGAACGCTGCGGTGGTGGATGCCAATGGCGTGACCTATGCCAACAGCGAAGACGGCAATCTCTACGCGATTGGCCAGGGAGGTGTCCTGGTTCAGAACATCTTCCAGCAACTGGCCATAGGCGCGGCTTATACGCCGGCCTCGCTCGATAACAACGGCAGGATCTATTCCCAGAACGATGGGCATCTGTTCGTTGTAGGAAGATAACCCAGCATTCGGGTACCGCAACGTTCCCGAATGAACCTAAAAAGTTGAGGCCCGCTTCGTCGGGCCTCTTTTTAATTTGTATTGCTGAGGTAGATTGATTGCGGGAGTTAAACCTTCAGCTTTGTCTGCGGTGTCGTCGGCAACAAGCGCTCCTCAACAATGCGGATGATTCTCTTTTGAACTGTTGGAATAGGGTCGGCCGCATCTACCGGGACGACTCGTTCTGGCGCGCGTTTGGCAATGGCCATGTAGGCCGCCAGGACGCGGTTGTAGAACGCGCGATTTTCCTTTTCGAAGCGGTTCTCGTCTTCCGCCATCTGTTTGGATTGCTCCACGTTTCTGCGGCGCGCGCGGGCAATAGTGCGGGCAACGTCTGACACCATCAGGATGGTCAGGTCAGGCTGGAGATCGTGGCACAAAGTCTTATGCAGTTGCAGTACGATTTCGCTGCCAAGCTCGCGGCCTCCGCCCTGGTAGGCTTCACTGGAGTCGGTAAAGCGGTCGCACAGCACCCACTGGCCGCGCTGCAACGCCGGAAGAATCTGCTGGTCGATGTGCTGGGCGCGGTCGGCAAACATCAGCGCCAATTCGGCCAGCGGCGAAAGGCCGGAGGTCCGGGAACTGAGCAGGACCGCGCGAAGCTTTTCTCCCAGGGCGGTGCCGCCCGGTTCGCGCGTGGTGATTACGTCAATCCCGCGCTCGCGCAGGTTTGTGGCAAGGTTTTCCTGTTGCGTGGACTTGCCCACGCCATCCAGGCCTTCAAAAGTGATAAATTTGCCGCGCTGTCGAAGAGGCACGATAGAGATTTAATCATAAACCAGGAAGACAGCGAGGCTGGTTTGCGGCAAAATAGTGAGAACAACTCCCACGGAGGGCATCATGCGACTTGGCGACGACATTGACGACCATTGCTCGCGCTGCAAACGCACTACAGATCATTCCGTTGTTTCGATGCTGGGCGAAGAAGTGCTGAGAACGCGCTGCCGCACCTGCAACAGCGAACACAAATATCGGCAAAACAAAAGCCGCAACAAGGAAATGACCGCCAAAGAAGCTTTCGATCACGTGCTGGCCAGCGTTACCGGCGCGCAGCCGCAAACCTCATCTACCACAAAAAAGAAAAAGAAATAACCACAAGGCACACAAAGCGGAATTGCCAAAATTGCCACGATTGCCAAATCGCCGAAATTGGGAAACAAGACCTACCGCGATTGATCGACTGAGTATCTCGAATCCCCGTCCTTTGTGTTCCTTCGTGTCCTTTGTGGTTAACGCCCTGCCTTGCCTTCCGTGCTCGGCTTCTTTAATCTTGGTTCGCTCCAGAGGGAGAAGAACTGACCAATGCCAAAATACTATAAACAGATAGCGCTATTCCTTTTATTCATTACCGTGATCGCAAGTGCTGCCCAGAAGCGCCCACGGCAGCCTGCGGCTCCCGCCGCGCCGAGCGCACCCATCAAGCTCACGGTCGACGCTACGCACGCGCCGGAAAAAATCCTGCATGCGCAATTGCAGATTCCCGTCACGGCGGGCAACGTTAGCCTGGTTTTTCCCAAGTGGATTCCCGGCGAACACGGTCCCACCGGACCGATTACTGACGTGACTGGCCTGCAGTTCTTCGGGAACGGACAGAGACTGAACTGGCGGCGCGATCTGGATGAAATGTACACAGTCCACGTCACGGTGCCGCAGGGCGTAAGCACACTTGAAGCGCGGCTGGACCTGGTGCTGCCGGCTCCGCCGGAAGGCTTTTCATCGGGAGCATCTGCAACCACGCAACTCGATATGCTTAGCTGGAACCAGGTGGTTCTGTATGTTCCGGGAAAGCACACAGACGACATCCCAATAGTTGCCTCACTGAAGCTGCCTGCGGGCTGGCATTACGGCACTGCGTTGCCGGTGGCCAGTGAGAGCGGCGGCCAGATTAACTTCGAGCAAGTGCCGTTGACCACGCTGGTGGATTCCCCGGTGCTTGCCGGCGCGCACTTCCGCCGCATCCCGCTGACGCCTGAAGGGCCAATCCAGCATTACATTGACGAAGTTTCCGATGGCGACGCGGCATTGCAAATGCCACAGCAGACCATCGATCAGTACAAGCGCCTGATGGCGGAAACCGGAGCGCTTTACGGCGCACGGCATTATCGCGACTATCACTTTCTGCTGACCCTGAGCGACCACACAGCGCACTTCGGCTTGGAACACCACGAATCCAGCGACGATCGCGTGGCCGAGCGCACCATGATCGATGACGATGCGCGCTGGCTCTCCGGCAGCTTGTTGCCTCATGAGATGACGCACTCGTGGAACGGAAAGTATCGCCGCCCCAAAGGCCTGGCCACGCGGGACTACCAAGAGCCGATGGAAGGCGACCTGCTGTGGGTGTATGAAGGCCTCACGCAATATCTGGGGGACATTCTCGCTCCGCGCGCAGGCTTGTGGACCAAACAACAATTCCTGGATGAGACGGCGGAAACCGCTGCGTCGCTCGACCATACGCCTGGGCGATCGTGGCGTCCGCTGCAAGATACCGCCGACGCCGCGCAGCTGCTTTACGGCGCGCTGCCCGAATTCGAAAGCTGGCGTCGCAGCGTGGATTATTATCCCGAAGGCTTTCTGATCTGGCTGGAAGCCGATACGATTATCCGACAGCAGACGAAAGGCCAGAAGTCCATGAACGATTTCTGCCATATCTTCCACGGCGGCGGCAACACTCCGCCGAAAGTGATCACCTACACGTTCGACGATATCGTGAAAACGCTCAATGATGTGACTCCGTACGACTGGAAGAAATTCCTGCGCGACCGTCTGGATTCTTACGGTCCTGGCGCGCCCCTGGGCGGAATCACCAACGGCGGCTGGAAGCTGGTCTATGACGACAATCCCAGCGACTTCACCAAGGCCATGGAGAAAGTCCGCAACGCCGTGGACGCACGCTTCTCCATCGGGCTTTCACTCGACGATAAAGGCGGTATTCGCGACGTGATCGTTGACAGTCCCGCATGGAAAGCCGGGATCGCGCCCGGAACCACGCTAGTGGCTGTGAACGGCAGAAAGTTCAATCCTGACCTTCTGCGCGACGCCCTGAAAGCAGGGAAGGGAAACGGCCCGAACCTGGAACTGCTGATTATGAACGGCGATTACTACAAAACCTTCACGCTCAACTATCACGATGGCGAGAAATATGCTCATCTGGCTCGCGATGAATCCAAGCCCGATATTTTGAGCGACATCATCAAGCCGCTGGCGAAATGAGCAGCTAGCAATTAGCAACTGGCAATTAGCCAAATGAGCCCGTCGAACCTTGGCGGGCTTCTTGCTTCTCTCTGCAACAGGTCAAATCAATGTGTGGCGATATCGCCGTCAGATCACCCGATTAACCGATTTCCCGATCTTCATCACTCTTCCACTCCTGCAAACAAATCCGTTTCCATTTCCACCTTGCTTGGCTTGATGCTGTTGGCTAGATGAAAGACTTCAGTCTTTCCGCGCTTGCGGATGGTTTCTTCAAAAAATCCGAAGAGCGGCGCTTGCGAGGTATGACGTTTAAACGCGGCAATCTTGGCGTCAATCTCATGCTGCGTCAGTTCGATGATGGTGGTAGTCGGCGCCAGCGCAACCGGCTGGCGATCCGGCATGGTAAACAGGGCAGTGGCGTAGTAGAGCTTCTGCGTCCGATGTGGCGCAAGGCCGTTTTCCAGTTGATCGGGAAAGCGGTTGGTTCGGCCAGCCCAGTGGCAGGCCATGGTGGCGAAAACGGAAGCCATGGAATGGTCAGGGTGCGCTGTAATGGCGCCTTCTGTGCCCATGGTCATCACCACGTGCGGGCGCAGTTCGCGGACGCGCCGCGCCAGGTCCGCAACAACTGCATGAAAATCCTGACGGTCGAGTCTGCCGTCCGGATAGTCGAGCACCCTGCCCCAACTGACTTTCAGCAGCTTGCACGCGGCATCGAATTCCAGGCGGCGCGTAGCGGCTAACTCGTCGTCAGACTTGGCGCCGCCGCGATGCGTAGCGGCCTGCCCGGGCGTAAGGCAGATCACGTGGGTTTCCACGCCGCGTTCGGCGTAGCGCAGCAGCGTGCCGCCGAAGCCGCCCGCTTCGTCGTCAGGGTGGGCAGTAAAACAAAGCAGCCGAAGCATCTTTTTTCTCTCTAACCTTCTCTCATCAAGTGAGCTTCTTGTGTATCATGCCCCGGCCCTTTCACGCCACACACGGGAAGCCGGAAAGTCCAGTCATGAAATCGCATCGCATCGCGTTGAGTGGCTTGCTTGTGGCCTTTGCCGGCTTTGGCCTTGCGGCCCTTGCAGGCGCTCAATCCAGCGTTGGCGGCAGCGCCATGCACGGCAACACACCTGCGGGATATGACGTAGTGGTCCTCAAGCCCTCCGGCGCTAATCTCTCCCTGATGGGCCTGATCGAATGCCCGGAACTTGAAGGCGCGCAGCATGTCTCGGCAGGCTCGAACCGCAAGCTTGTCTCGGCTGACGGCGGGGCCATCAAACAATTTCCCCAGCGCTTCAGCTTCCGCATTACCGCTTCTCTTAAAAAGATTGTTCTTGATGGGCCCGCCACGTCGGCCAATGTGAGCGATGACCCGC
Organism: Candidatus Angelobacter sp.; assembly: GCA_036491195.1. Classification (GTDB taxonomy): domain Bacteria; phylum Acidobacteriota; class Terriglobia; order Terriglobales; family Acidobacteriaceae; genus Angelobacter. The sequence goes on along the minus strand of DASXCL010000160.1, from coordinate 19,027 downwards.
GCGACCTTCTCCTCAAACTCAAGTTCCGAATCCGCGCTTATAACGGCCTCGAAGTCCACCAAATCGCTCCAGAATCGGTGGAGATGATCGGCGTGCCCGCCGACGTGCCTTCTGACGAACGCATCTACCGCATTACTCTCAACAATGTCCGGCTTCCGATTACTGACAGGCTGGTGGTAGAAATCCTCACGCCGCAAGGTGAGGTTCTCACGCACTTTCCTTTTAGTCCGCTTTAGCTTTTGAGTGGTGCCGGCTGGCTGGCTGGCTGCCAGTCCGGTGTCGCCGCCAATTCAGGGGTCGTCGCTGGCGCAGCGGCTATCGCTGGAATTGCGGGCATCCAGGCCCGGATCTCCGGCATGGCCGCGCGGGCTGTTACCTCTCCACAGCGAATCAAGTCGGGGGCGCGAACAAAATCGTCATAGGCAAATTCGCCGATCTCCGGCTCCAGAACAATGTCGGAAGCGGCCTTCCACGGCCCGCACATGCGTTCCTGTGCGATGGAAAAACACTGCCCAATCACGTCAAACACGTGCCGTGGCCCGCCCGCCTTGACCCAGTGCGCGGCCAGGTGGACAGAGATCACGCGTTCAGCGCCCATATCGCGCAATGGCATGGCGGGAACGGAATGGGCCAGCAGCCCATCCACCAGCAGCTGTCCGCCAATCTTCACCGGCTGGAACATTCCCGGATACGCGCAGCTGGCGCGCACAGGATCAACCAGGTCGCCGGTGGTGAAAACCGCCGCGTCGCCGGTAATGATGTCGGTGGCGGCAATGGCCAGCGGAATTTTCAGGTCTTCAAAGGTTTTGCAGCGCAGCACCTTGCGCAGAAAGATGGACATCTTGTCATTGCTGAAGAGACCGAAGCGGGAGAAGGTCCAGCGGGAGAAATCTTTAAATCGCACCAGCGACGCGACTTCTTCCAACTCCTTGGCGCTCATGCCGCTCGCGTACGCCGCGCCGATCACCGATCCAACGCTGGTGCCGGCGATAAAGTCTACCGGAATATTTTCCTCTTCCAGGACTTTCAGGACGCCGATATGCGCCAATCCGCGGGCAAATCCACCGCCCAGAGCGATTCCTACTTTTGGACGGCGCGCGGGCTCTGCCGGCGCCATGGGCACGGTCTGGCGGGCAAGTTCGCGTCCCAGCGCCCGCACAGACCGTACGATCTTTCTCAGCGGATTCTTCACCGGCGCTCCTTAAGCTGTTAGTTCCCGCACCAGCTTTGCACCTTTATCGTAAGATGCTGCTTTACAGCAAATGTTGCACAAGAAGTTAAACGCCATAGATCAACCAATAGTTTCACTCTATTTTGGGCCCGGGGAGACAACTTTCCGGAACCTTGGTAACCTCAAACACGTCCGCAAAAGGGCCAAAGATCGTGTAGAAATGGCCTTGTTTGCTTTACTTTTCTGCATTCAGAGAACGCTTTCTTAACAAAATGCTGCGAGAATTTTCAGCCGGCGCCCTCGTATTGCGCCATATGCAAAAACAATGGTGGGTCGCGGTGATCGAGCCCGGCCGCGAAGGCGAGCCTGAGGACCGCAAAGACGTTGTCGCCCTGCCCAAAGGCAACGTCGATCCCGGTGAAAAGCCCGCGGAAACCGCCCTGCGTGAAGTTCACGAAGAGACCGGGCTGCGGGCCACGCTGATCGCCAAGCTGGGCGACATCAAGTACGTCTACGTGCGCAAGTGGACCGGCAATGAAAAAGCTTTCAAGATCGTTTCGTTTTATCTGACCAAGTACCAGTCCGGCCAGATCGATGACGTCAGTGCAAAGATGCGCCACGAAGTGCGCCGCGCCTACTGGCTGCCTTTATCCGACGCGCCCGGCAAACTCAGCTACAACGGCGAACGCCAGATGGCCCAAAAAGCGCTTGAGTACATCGATGCTCATCCTGACAAGCTGACTTAGGTTCCGGTGGATCGGCTTTCCGATCCGCGCAATCCGTGTTCATCCGTGGTAAGGTTTGTTTTCCCGATCGGAGAAGTTGCGCCATGCCCAACGGTTACTATGCGCCCTATATCGCGAAGGAAGACGTTCCTTACTGGCTCTACAGATTCGGCCATGCTCCCAAAGCCAATAATTCCGCCGGAATCATTCCCAAAGGCGGGCTGATTCATGTGCAGGGCCCAGCCGGCACCCTGGGAACCCACCAGAGCGGATACCTCATGGGCATTGGCCGAATCATTGTCCGGATCGGCGATTTCCGGCCGGCTCCTGCTCTTCCCTCGAACAGCTAATGGCTCCCGGAAGAAACAGTCGATGTCGTCAAAGAAAATCTATTCACCGCCTGAGCGGTCTGGTCAGCGGAAACCACCAACCCTCCCTGAAATAATTTGCCATATATTCGTCAGCAATCCATAGCGAAAGCTACAAAAAAGGGATCAACGGTAGTCTCTGTGCTCTAATTATGTCGCTCCCGTATGGCATGATTGGAAGGAGCAGGAAAAATAAAGGAAGGAAGAAATGCGACCGCGAAATACCCGCAGGCGTCCGAGCAGTCAAACGGCAGAACGCGAAGCATTCCTGGATGCGCTTGAGCGTGCCCCAGATTTACTCTCCGGCGTCGGCCGCTCCAGGCAAGAACGGCGGATGATCGCAGACCGATTGTTTGATGCTTGTTGCGATTGCCGCGATCCGATGATGGCCATCTCCTATGCTCTCCGGGCCGTCCGTCTTGACCCTGCCTGCCTGGATGCCCGCGTTTTTCTTGCCATTGCAGCGGATGGACCTGCCAGTGAACTTATCGAGGAACTCGAGACGATCGTAGCTATTGGTGAAGCCGATTTTGGGCTCGATTTCTTCAAGCAGAATCGTGGTGAGTTCTGGGGGCTGATTGAGACCCGACCTTACATGCGTGCCCGCCATAACCTCGCCCATGAACTCTACAAAGCCGGCCACATTCCCGAGGCGATTCACCACTATGAAGAGATGCTCCGGCTCAATCCGGACGATAACCAGGGGCTGCGCTATTCGTTATTAGGGCATTATCTGGAAGTAAATGATCTTGATGGTGCCCGCCGCCTGTTTCAGATCTATGGCGATGAGCCGATTGCTATGTTCCTATGGGCGCGAGTGCTGGAATGCTATCTTTCCGGCGATCTGACTGCAACACTTGAGGCTTTACAGCAGGCCCGCATGCAAAATCCTCATGTTGAGCCCTTTCTGGTCGGGAAGACCAAGCTGCCCAAAAGTCGCCCAAACTATTACACGCCAGGTGACATCACAGAAGCCATGACTTGCATGGACGCGATCGGATCGTCATGGAAGAAACATCGTGAAGCAATCCAGTGGCTGAAAAAGGAACACGGTAGCGGTTATATCTTCAAGAAAGGGGAGGGCAAATCAATCCAATGAGCGCAGGCGCCCTCGCCCGTGTCTTTATTCTGATCCGCGACCTTTAATTCCTATCCCGCAATCCATGTTCATCCGCGGTAAGGTTTTTGGCAATTCACCTTCTTGCCAACCGCCCTCGCCAAACCGTATTGTGATGACTCAAGAGGGAGGGTTCCAATCATTGAAGAAGGGCAAAGCTTTTTTATGGTCAGTTCCAGGCGTTGGGGAAAAGCCCACGCCCTGGCCGCATTGACCGGCGGTAAGCTGCTAGGCGCGACACGATTAAACCGCTTCAATTTACATGAAAGGCAAATACGTTGATAAGCTGCCCGGGCCGCAGATTGCCAACGAACGGGAGGAGTTTTTTTCGGCGTGATATAAACAGGCTATATCCGATATCTCTTAACGCCGATTCGAGTTCAACAGCTAACGATCCGGCGCGCGCCAAAGCGTCATAATTGATTTCAATGAGTAGTAGCGGTTTAAAGGCAGCGATCATGTTTTTGCCGCCTCTAAGGACGCGCATCTCGTACCCCTCTACGTCAATCTTCATGAAATCAACATGGTTGATCGAATTTTTAGAGCAGTAGTTGTCGAGGGTGTCGAGTTGCACGGATTGACCGGATTGCCCGATGAACGATGCTCCAGAGTTGCTGGGTTCCGTTGATAGATACGCCTGTTCCTGTACGCAGGAGAGCCCTATCGGAACGGCATTGACACTATGGTTCAAGTGGTTTAGCGACACGTTCCCCTGAAGCCGCTTAAACATCTGTGCCCCTGGTTCGAAGGCATGCACCTGACAGTTAAGCTTGTGGGCGAACAACAACGAGTAAAAGCCGAAATTTGCACCGATGTCGAAAACGATGGACTGCGGCTTTACGAGTTTGTTTAAATGGAACCAGTCCCAAGTCTCAAACTCTTCCAACCAGTAGAAATAGGACTGAACAAAGTCAGACGGGTTGAGACACCAGTCAAGGCCAAGGCGGCGAACTGTTATGTCGCCCGTGAATCTGTCTACGTTCAGCTTGCTTCGCAACCAGTTATGAATTCGCCATTTTCCCCTGTGGTGAACGCGGGTCCCGTAGAACTCGAGGGCGCGCCATGTAGGAGAGCTTGGGGTAATGGTCATTCTCTTTCGTTTTGACAATTTTTGTGGATGGCTTGCCGCTTACCTAATAAAGCGCAGAAGTTTCCGAGGCACCAGAAATTGTCTGATGGTCATAGAACATATTTTATCAGGGCCAGAGCGCGGGGAGAGCCGTTCATGGTTTAAGAGTTTCTTCTGCTGGCCGAGCCACCAGAGTACGGCGGCTGCAATAGCGGCAGATGGAAGCAGCAGCGGCAAGGCCCGAGTAGCATTGCAGTAAAAGCCAGCGATACCGCCAAGGTGGCATATGTGGCCTTTATATCGGCTGCAGCGGCTACGCGGAAGGGCCAATCTGAAGAGTTGGCGCCGCTGGCCTTAGGCCAGATTTCTAGCTTTCATGCGAACAAGATGCAAGTCACGGAAAACAAAATGTTTTACTTGACTGAATGAGCATTCATTCATTAAGATTATCCCGATTTACGGATAGCCCGATTCACGATTGCAGCCTTCATTTTCATGACATTTTCACGGGCTTCGTTACATTTTCATGTCCTTGCGCCAGGCACGAATCGCTGGACGTACGCACCACAGGATGGAAGATGAAAACTGTTATGATTCTGAACGTCTCTAGACTCGTCTACTCACCCGCACCAATCAACCCCAGGAGATGTTTCAGATGAGTAATGTTGCTGTTCCTGCCGTCCCTCAGTCTCGTACCGCAAACGGCGCTGCGCCACAGAGCGACCGCTCAGGCCAGAAAACCGGCCACCAGCGAATCAACAAGGTGGCGGTTCTGGGCGCCGGGACCATGGGAGCGCGGATCGCCGCTCACTTTGCCAATGCTGGCTTGCCCTGTGTGCTGCTCGATATCGTTCCCCCGGACGCTGCGCAAAGCACCGACAAAACTGCGCGCAGAAAGATCGTCGCCGGCGGCTTAGACGCAGCCGTGAAATCCAAGCCCGCAGCCTTCTTCGAAAAAGGCCTGGAACGCCTCATCACCATCGGCACCTTTGATGACGACATGAAGTTGGTTGCCGACGTCGACTGGATCATTGAGGCCGTTGCCGAGAACCTGGAGATCAAACGCGGACTGCTTAAGAAAGTTGAAGCCGTGCGCAAGCCCGGCAGCCTGGTCACTACCAACACCAGCGGGCTGCCCGTGGCCAGCATTGCCCAGGGTTTCAGTGAAGATTTTCGCCGTCACTGGTTTGGCACGCACTTTTTCAATCCACCGCGCTACATGCGCCTGCTGGAACTTATCCCCACGCCGGAAAGTGATCCCGCTGCCATTGAGACGGTTGCGCATTTCTGCGACATCCGCATGGGCAAGGGAATCGTTACGGCCAAAGACACGCCCAACTTTATTGCCAACCGTATCGGCACATTTGCCGGCCTCAACGTTTTTCGCGTGATGCAGGAAATGGACCTGACGATCGAAGAAGTGGACGCGCTGACCTCCAGCGGCGGCTGGACCAAAGCGCCTACCTTCCGCACCATCGATCTGGTGGGGCTCGACGTGCTGGGCAGCGTGGTCACGAACTTCAGCAAAAATGTACAGGACGAGCGATCCGACCTGAAGCTGCCGGATTTCTTCCAGCAGATGCTGGAGAAAAAGCTGCTGGGCGACAAGGTGAAATCCGGGTTCTATAAAAAAGTGAAAGGCCCACAGGGAGAAGAACGGCAGGCCATCGACTGGAAGACGCTCGAATACCATCCCGTGCAGAAAGCCAAATTTCCTGCGCTGGAGATGGCCAAGAATATTGAAGACATGGGTGAGCGTCTGCGCACGATTCTTGCGGGGGGTGCGGATAACGCCGCGCGCGACAAGGCCACGCAGTTTATCTGGACCACGCTCAGCGATCTTTGGGCATACTCCGCCAACCGTATTCCAGAAATTGCCGATACTGTTGTTGAGATCGACGCGGCCATGCGTATGGGCTTTAACTGGGAAATCGGCCCATTCGAGATCTGGGACCTTGCCGGAGTGGAGCAGACGGTCGCGCGCATGAAGAAGGAAGGCAAGCCTGTTCCTGCGAATGCCGAGAAACTTTTGGCAGCGGGTGCAAAGACCTGGTACAAAGACGATCCTTCATCGCCTTCCGGCCGCGCTTATTTCGATTTGCGCACCGGTCAGTACAAGCCTGTGAAAGTTGCCGAGGGCGTATGGGCGGTTTCGACCGCCAAAAAATCCCACGGCGTGGTGAAGAAGAACGCCGGTGCTTCGCTCATCGATCTGGGAGATGGTGTCGGCTGCATTGAATTCCACACTAAGATGAACGCCCTGGGCGGCGACATTGTCCAGATGGTCACGCAATCGCTCAAGACCGGCGGTATTGGCGATCAGTTTGAGGCGTTTGTCATCACCGGCGATTCGCCCAATTTTTCCGTGGGCGCGAATCTGATGATGCTGATGCTGGCCGTGCAGGAAGAAGAGTGGGACGAAGTTGATATGGCCATTAAGCAGTTCCAGGGCATGACGCAGGCCATCAAGTTCTGCACGCGCCCGGTGGTCACCGCCTCTTACGGTATGACGCTGGGCGGCGGCTGCGAAATCAACCTGCACTCCGCGGCGCGCCAGCCGCACGCAGAGCTTTACATGGGGCTGGTCGAGGTTGGCGTTGGATTGCTGCCCGGCGGCGGCGGTTGCAAAGAGATGCTGCTGCGCGCCCTGGACAACGCCAAGGCCGTGCGTCCCGATGGCCGCGGCGAATCCGTGGAAGTGATGGAAGGCATGAAGCGGATCTTTGAGACTATCGCGATGGCCAAGGTTTCCACGTCCGCGTATGAAGCGCGCGGGCTGGGCTTCCTCTCCGAAGGCGACCTGATCTCGATGAACCGCGAGCGCATTCTGGCCGACGCAAAAGATCGCGCGCTGGAACTGGCCCGCGCCGGATATCGCGCACCCGTCCCACGCATGGACATACCAGCGCCGGGAGAAAATGCGCTTGCGACGTTGCGCCTGGGAATCCATCTAATGAGGCAGGCGGAATATATCAGCGACCATGATGTGAAGGTGGCAACCAAGGTGGCCGAGGTGATCTGCGGCGGCAACGTTACGCCGGGAACGCCGGTGAGTGAACAGTACATCCTGGATCTGGAACGCGAAGGGTTTAAATCACTCTGCGGGGAGAAGAAGACACAGGAACGCATCCAGTTCACGCTCAAGACCGGGAAGCCGCTGAGGAACTGAGGGTTCAAACGTACTTGACGCTACGTATGTATGTATGTATGTAATGTATAAGCAGGAGTTTTTCATGGCTTACATTGACCCAAAGAACGTTCTCTCTCCCAGGAATTCAGTGAGCGAAGTAAAGGTCATTTTTAATACCGGCCCTACAAGAAATAGCTGGTCCGTAGCCAGACTGCGCTGGGAAGGCGAACCCGCCATAGGCGTTCGGTGGAATGGGGGGGAAGATGAAAGCGGAAGCAAAGGAAATCCGCAATCACGAGGGAACCCAACCTGGTTCATTGTGCCCGCTGAGTTGGCGGGAAAAGTTTTAGAAGAAGCAGAGCGTCTGGCACAACAGACAAACCAAAGCCTCGCGGCTGCTTATCGTGAAATGACGAAAGATGAAGAGAGAGAGTCCGAAGCAGAAGAATGGTGCGAGGGATTAATTGGGAATGCAGGTTAAAAGGGGGGAAGTCTGGTGGGTGGCGTTTGATCCTGCAATCGGGGAGAGATCCAAAAAACTCGGCCGGCGGTGGTGATTAGCAATGATGCTGCTAATGTTTCCCTCAACCGAGTTGTAGTTATTCCTTTAACCAGCAAAACGTCCAAACTATATCCTGGCGAGGCTTTAATAACTCTGAAGCAAGAACGCCGCAAGGCCATGTCGGATCAAATCATGGCGGTCAGTAAATTGCGTCTCAAAGGACGGCTCGGCACTCTCTCCAACGTTGATTTGACTGCAATGGAAGACGCTCTTTTATTGCATTTGGCTATCAAACGATGAGCAGCCATCGGGAGCGACCGTTGAGATTCGTTGCGTCGCAAATAGGAAAGCCGCTGAGGAATTAGTGAAAAAACGCGGACTCGTCATCTTGGGCGTCGTGGTGCTGGTGGGAGCGTGGCTGATGGTGATCGGCTACGAGTTCCTGGAAAAAGAGAACGCTCTTTTTCAGAAGAACGTGAAAGTGGCCAGAGAAGAGCAGCAGCGTTGCGCGGCGCGAAACTCGAAGTATCGGAACTATGATCAGTTTCGCACCAGCATCCGGCTGCCTTATACGAGCGATCTGCCGCTGGAGCGCTGGATGCGGCAGTACAACACGCTGCAAGCGGGCATGAGCGAGTCAGAAGTGGAGATTGTGTTGGGGGCTCCGGATTACGCGCAGTGCGACGTGAGCAAGAATGGCGATAAGTTCTTGGGATCGAATTGGCAATATGCGGTGGCAGTCCCGCAGGACGTGGCGAATGACGGCCAGAACAGCGGGATCAAGATCGCGTTTGGCCCGGACGGAAAGCTAACGGACAAAAACGCAATGAACATGCAGCCCAAACTGAGTCCTACGCCGACGCCGGTCGCGACGCCGATTCCATCAGGAACGCCGATGCAAGATACAACGCCGCAGCAAACTGGAGCGCCGGGTGCGACTGCTACGCCAGCGCCGAATTCAAATGCAGCACCAGCACCGCCTCCGAGCCCTAGCGCTTCGCCCGTAATTGCGCCGCAACAAGCAATACCATCTGCGACAGCTACACCGTCTCCGACGCCGCAGATTTAGCGACACCGGAGCGAATCGATGTTGCGAAGATTCGAAAAGGTTCGACTTTGAAAGTAAGAGATGTGATTAAAAAATTGAAGACGATGGCTGGAAACTGGCGCGTACTCGAGGAAGCCATCGGCAATTTCATCATCAAACGAAGCCGGGAACGGTGACGATTGCTGGCCATCCCTCAGCGGAAATTCCGCCAGGGACATTGAATAGCATTTTGAAACAGGCGGGACTCAAATGAAATATCTGGTTATTTACGAGAAGTCTTCCAGTGGATGGGGGGCCTACGTCCCCGACTTACCGGGACTAGGAGTCGCCGGTACAACGCTGGACGAGGTAAAGCAATTGATTCGAGAAGCCATGGATTTCCATCTTGAGGGCATGAGGGAACATGGCGATCCGATTCCTGAGCCAAGTGTTGTGACCGAATATGTTTCAGTAAAATTGATCTTATATTTCGGCGCAGGCGAGGGCGCCTGCGGTCCACGTTCGATAGAGATTATTAGAGGCTGAAGTCCAAAGCCGAAAGCCAAGAGCAAAAGGCTAGTAGCTAGAAGCTAGGAGCTGTTTTTATGCGTGAAGTCGTAATAGCAAGTTCAGTTCGAACAGCGGTCGGAAAATCAGGCAAAGGCACACTGCGCGCTACGCGCCCGGACGACCTGGCCGCCGTGGCTATTAAAGGTGCGCTGGAACGTATCCCGCAGCTTGATAAAAAAGAGATTGAAGACGTGATCATCGGCTGCGCCACGCCGGAAGCCGAGCAGGGAATGAACGTTGCCCGCATTGCCTCTTTGCGTGCAGGCTTGCCGGTGGAAGTTTCCGCCATGACCGTCAATCGCTTCTGCTCCTCGGGTCTTCAGGCCATCTCGCTTGCTGTAGATTCCGTTGCCGCGGGCCGCGCTGAAGTCGCCATCGGCGGCGGGACTGAATCGATGAGCATGATTCCCATGGGTGGGAACAAGGTTTCGATTAACCCATGGCTGATGGACAACTATCCTGACAGCTATCTTTCCATGGGACTCACGGCGGAACGGCTGGCCAAACGTTTTGGGATCACGCGACAGCAGGCGGATGAGTTCTCTCTAAACAGTCATAAAAAGGCCATCGCGGCCATTCAGGCGGGCAGGTTTGAAGACGAGATTGTGCCCGTGCCTGTCAGCTTTACCACGCCCAACGGCGCCAAGCCCAAACGCATGGAGATCGTCTTTAAAGTGGACGAAGGCCCGAGAGCGGAGTCAACGTTAGAAGCCCTGGCCGCGCTGAAGCCGGCTTTCCATGCCAAGGGTAGCGTTACAGCCGGCAATTCGTCGCAAACTTCGGACGGCGCGGCGGCAGCTGTCGTAATGTCCAGTGACAAAGCCCGGCAGCTCGGCATCAAACCAATGGCGCGATTTGTGGCCTTTGCCACTGCGGGCTATCTGCCGGAAGAAATGGGCCTGGGACCGGTGTATGCCATCCCTAAAGTTTTAAAGATTGCGGGTCTGAAGCTGGAAGATATCGACGTATTTGAGTTGAACGAAGCGTTTGCTGCGCAGGCGCTTTCGGTCATCAAGGAAGCCGGGCTTGATCCTAACAAGATCAATCCCAATGGCGGAGCGGTGGCGCTGGGACATCCTTTGGGATGCACCGGCGCGAAGCTTACGGCGACAATCTTGCGTGAGTTGAAGCGCCGCAATGGCAAGTATGGAATCGTGACCATGTGCATTGGCGGCGGCATGGGTGCGGCGGGGATTTTTGAGAACCTTAGCTAACCGCAAAAGCTTAACCACAAAGGACACAAAGGAACACAAAGGAAAATAGGCATGTCACAAGCGGCAGCCGCGAAGCTCGCAAACAGGATCATGACGGCCAATGAGATCAGCCATGTTGTGATTACTGCCGCCTTGAAAGTCCATTCTGCACTGGGACCGGGATTACTTGAGAGCGCTTACGAAGCCTGCCTCGCGCACGAACTCAGAAAAGCGGGATTGAATGTGGAGACTCAGGTTGGACTTCCGGTAGTGTATGACGGCATCAAGCTTGATCTGGGTTACCGGATAGACATGCTCGTCAACGATCTTGTCGTAATTGAGCTGAAATCAGTCGAAGAGATTTCGAGAATACACGTTGCACAAGTTCTTTCATACATGAAGCTCAGCAAAAAGCAGTTGGGTCTAATCATCAATTTCAACGTTTTACACCTGAAGGATGGTATCAAGCGGCTGGTCGAGGGCACCGGTTGGAAATGACCTTCGTGCTCCTTCGTGTCCTTTGTGGTTAAAAAAAGAGGAGATGCAATGGCTACAGTAGCAGTCCCAAACAAAATCAAACTGGCGGGCGGAAGTTTTCTCATTGAAGAGCACGCAACGGACCAGGTCTTCACCCTGGAAGACCTGAGCGAAGAGCACCAGCAGATCGCGCAAACCACGGAAGAGTTTGCCCGCAATGAGATCCTGCCCAACGCGGAAAAGATTGAGCACAAAGAGTTCGCGGTGACGCGCGGGCTGATCCGCAAAGCCTGTGAAATCGGCATTGCCAACGTGGACATTCCGGAGCAGTACGGCGGCTCGGACATGGACAAGATTTCCTCGGCCATCATCGCCGAGCATCTTTCCGTTTCCGGCAGCTTCAGCGTGGCGTTTGGCGGACACACCGGCATTGGCACTCTGCCCATCGTTTACTTTGGCACGCCGGCGCAAAAAGCCAAGTACTTGCCGAAGCTGGCGACCGGCGAGCTGATCGCGGCTTATGCGCTTTCTGAATCTACCTCGGCTTCTGACGCTATGAACGCGCGCACCAAAGCCGTGCTTTCTCCCGACGGCAAAGAGTGGATTCTGAACGGCGAAAAAATGTGGATTACCAACGGCGGCTTTGCCGACGTGGTCATTATCTTTGCCAAGGTCGACGGTGAGAAGTTCAGCGCGTTCATCGTGGAACGGACGTTTCCCGGATTTTCGTCGGGCGCAGAAGAGAAGAAGCTGGGCATCCGCGGATCTTCAACCACGCCGATCATCCTGAATGATTGCCGCGTGCCTAAAGAGAACCTGCTGGGCGAAATCGGCAAAGGTCACGTCATCGCTTTCAATACGCTCAACATCGGACGCTACAAACTGGGCGCAGGTGTGGTTGGCGGTGCGCGCAACGCGCTCAACAATGCGCTTGGGTATGCCAAGCAGCGTAAGGCGTTTGGCAAGACGCTGGCTGATTTCGGCATCATCCAGGAAAAACTGGCCAACATGGCAGCCGGGATTTACACCGGCGAGTGCATGTCTTACCGCACGGTTGGCATGATCGATTCGGCGATGTCAGAGATCGACAAGAATTCGCCCGATGTTTACAAGGAAACGGCAAAGGGAATTGAAGAGTACGCGGTCGAGTGTTCCATCCTGAAGGTATTTGGCTCGGAGATGCTGGATTACGTCGTCGATGAGACGGTGCAGATCTATGGCGGCTATGGCTTCGTGGAAGAGTATCCGGCGGAGCGGGCGTATCGCGACTCTCGCGTGAACCGCATCTTTGAAGGCACCAACGAAATCAACCGCATGATCATCACTGGATGGCTCCTGAAGCGCGCGATGAAAGGTCAGTTGCCGCTCATGCCGGCGATCAAGAAGCTGACAGAAGAAATCATGTCCGGCCCAAGTTCGGCGGAGCCGCTGGAAGGCCCGCTGGCGGCCGAGCGCACGCTGGTGAGCAATGCCAAGAAAGCCGGGCTGATGCTGGCCGGAGCGGCGGTGCAAAAATACATGGCAGCCATCGAACAGCAGCAGGAAATTCTTTGCGCCATCGCGGACATGGTGATCGAAATCTACGCCATGGATTCAGTGGTTCTGCGCACGCAGAAGCTGATTCAGCGCCAGGGAGAAGCCAAGGCGCAACTGGCGATTGCCATGGCCCAGGTCAGCCTGACCAACTCCATGGACAAGATCGAAGCCGCGGCCAAGAAAGTCGTTGCGGCGGTGTCGGAAGGCGACATGCTGCGCACTCAGATGGTCATCCTGCGGCGGCTGTTCAAGCATGAGCCGTTCAACGTGATCGGGCTGACCCAGCAGATTGCAGCACGCTTGATTGATGCCGGGAAGTACGTAAGAGCCTAAACAAAGAGCTTTAACCACAAAGGACATGAAGGTTTGTCACGCTGTGCAAAAAATCTTCGTGTTCCTTTGTGTCCTTTGTGGTTATCGGTTTCCGGTTTGTCCTTTGTGGTTTATTGTTTTCATATGAATACCGAATGCAATCGCATCGCTTATCAGCTTGCTTCAACCATCAATGGAGAAGCATGGTACGGAGATTCGCTGCGTGAGATTCTTAGCGGCGTTACTGCCGAGCAGGCAAAAGCCCATCCCATTCCGAACGCCCATTCCATCTGGGAACTGGTGCTGCACGTGGAAGCGTGGTGCAAGTTCGCGATTGGCGCAGTGCAGGGAACTCCAATTCCACCGTGGCCTGCAATGCCTAAAGAACTGGATTGGCCTTACGTCCCAGCGACAGGCGTGCAGGCATGGAAAGACGCGCTGGAATCATTTTTTAACACCAGCCTGAAATTTGTTGAGGCGATCAAGGAATTCAGCGATGAGCGTCTTGAAGCCACAGTCCCGGGCAGAACCTATAATTTCTACCGGCTGTTCCAGAGCATGACGCAGCACGCGGTTTATCATTCCGGGCAGATTGCGTTGCTGAAGAAGATGACTAACTAAAGATTGGACGAGGCTGGCTGAGTTTCGGGATCAGATAGAACCGGATCGTCACTAGTCTTGGTAAAGACTCTCCCGGTCATTTCCTGGGCTGGAGCGCCGCCTGACATCTGTTGGGCCACGATCATTTCCCGCGTCGCAGGCCGGATAACAGGCAGCTTGGATCCAAAGACGGCAGCTCCGATAACCGCCACGACACCGCCAAGTCCAACGGTCATGGGTGCGCCTAATTTGTGGGCTAAACTGCCGGCAAGCAGCGCGCCCAAGGGAGCCATCCCCATAAACGTCATGGCATAGACAGACATTACGCGTCCGCGCAGGCGGTCCGGAACCATACTCTGAATCAGCGTATTGGAGGAAGCCATCTGGATCATCATGCAGAATCCGGCCGGGACCAGTAGCGTAGCGGAGAGCCAAAGCGTCCGCGAGAAGGAAAACAGCAGCAAGGCCACGCCAAATCCGGCACATGAAACCGCTACCCAAACGCTCAGTCCCTTGAGGGTCTTCCTCATTGCCAGCGTAACCGCGCCGCCGAGCGCGCCGATGCCTGAGCAGCCCATAAGCAAGCCCAGGGCCTGGGCGCCGCCATGCAATATCTTGTCGGCAAAGAGCGGCATCAGCACTGCGTAAGGCATGGCGGTAAAGCTCACCAGACCAAGCAGCGACATAAGGGCACGAACCGGACCACTTTGCGCGACGAACTTGAAGCCTTCAATAATATTTTCCAGTGGCGAACCTTCAATCGCCATTCGAGGACGGTTCATTTTCATCATGGCCAGGCCGGCGATCACCGCCAGGAAGCTAATGCCATTGGCAAAGAAGCACCAGCCTTCGCCGATAGCGGCAACCACGATGCCCGCAAGAGCCGGTCCCACTATGCGCGCGCCATTGAACATGGACGAATTAAGGGCAATGGCGTTCACCAAGTCTGCACGCGAGACCATATCGACGACAAAGGCCTGACGGGCGGGCAGATCAATTGCGTTGACCACGCCAGTAAGGGCGGCCAGCGTGACAACTTGCCAGATCTTTACCCGGTGAGAAAGCGTGACCCAGGCCAGGATGAACGTAAGAAACATCATGGCAGACTGGGTCATAATCAGGATTTTTCGGCGGTCAAAACGGTCTGCCAGCGCTCCGCCTATGGGCGCCAGCAGGAAAACCGGGATCTGCGAAGCGAATGCTACGGTGCCCAACAACAGGGCTGATCCGGTCAGCCGATAGACCAGCCACGCCTCGGCGACCTGGTCCATCCAGGTGCCAATGAGCGAGATCAACTGGCCGGCAAAAAATAATTGATAGTTGCGATGGCGCAAGGCCCGCAGGGATTCAGGCCATCTGGAATTAAGGCCGCTGGCAGCGGTTTGAGGAAAATCGTCCGGCATCTGCGCATTAGATGCATTCCGGAGCACAAACCATAACTCATTTAGAAATGCGTGATTAGCCCCTGGCGGGAGCCCGTGGCAGACATTTCTCCGCCGGGAAAGCCTCGATCTGCCGTGCAACGCGCGGGGATTGCCGGAAGTGTTAAGTGGCGGAAGCGAAGGGCAAAGCCACGAAAAAGCCCAATAAAAATCGAGCTTTTCGAACATTTGGCTATTTACAGGAGCTTGCCTTACAGGATATTGTGGTATTCACTCGCGAGTTGCTCAAATGTTTCCCGTTCCGGAATCGGAGCGATCATCCGCGTGGATAACCATTTTTTTTGTATTTGTTTTGCCCAACCCTCACCCCCAGGAGTACCAACAATATGATGAAGAAAACGATTTGCCTAAGCGCTATCTTCGCGCTCGGCATGGTAGGAAGCTCTTTCGCTCAAAACCTTACAGACGCAGCCCAGGCCCAGGTAGGAACCAATTCGGATTCGTCCACCGGCGCTGCTCATGCAATTCAACCGCAACTGATTCACAGTGTTCCATCTGAACTGGTGGCCGACGATTCCAGCAACGGCCCCAACAGCATTGCCGGCAATCCTGGTGGCGTCGCCAACGTTATTTCAGTGCCAAATTTTACCCGCTCATTTACCGTCAATGGCATCACCTTCCCGTACACCATGGTTGGCAATGATCCGTCCCTCGGCCATATCACCACCATCCCCACCAAGCTTGTGGCCGTATCCTTGCGGCTGCTCAATGCTGACGGCACACTTTTCAAGACAGTGGACGCAGGAGAGTTTGTCCAGCCAGCTTTGAATTCCCCGGATTTTCAGCGATTCAAATATGAGCATGATGCCACGGTGGGTATTCCCGGCGAATCCACGCAGTTTTCTGACGCGATTCAGCGCGCTGAGTTCGCTGGTTCGATGGACCCCAACTGGCACACAGAATTGAGCCCACGCCTGGTGGACAGCATCACGATCACGGTACCGAAGTTCGTGAATGTGCTCTTTCGCGGTCAGGTTGTTCAGGCCATCAACTATCAGGCCGGGACTGCCTCGGACGGTCATATTTTCGTGCTGATGCTCAACCTGTTCTTCAACCAGCAGCTGGGCATTATCGTGAATAACGAAATTGACGCCGGCAACTTCACTACAGATTCCTTCAATCTGCCGTTGCTGCCCAACACTTTCCTGTTCAATTTTAATCCCGCCAACCCGCAACAGCGTGGTAGCTGCTGCGTGCTGGGTTTCCACACCTACTTCACCGATCTCGGTACGCCGGAGCACCGCTGGCTCACCCAGTTCGCGAGTTGGATCTCCCCCGGAATTTTCGGCGGCGGGTTTGAAGACGTGACCGCGATCAGCCATGAGGTCGCTGAAAGCTTCAACGATCCTTTCGTCAACAACGTTACACCGCGTTGGCAGTTCCCGGGCGAGCCTGGCGTTTGCCAGGGTAACCTGGAAACCGGAGACCCGGTTGAAGTCCTGGCGAATGCGACGTTCCCAGTAACGCTGACAAATAAAGGCGTGGCAACTACTTACCATCCCCAAACCGAGGCTTTGTTGCAATGGTTTGCAGAGACGGTTCCGTCCGATGCTCTTCACGGTGCTTATAGCTATCCTGACCTCACAGCATTGACTGCGCCTGCAATCCTTTGCCACTAACCCAACTATTAAAAATTTGTAAACTAAAAGGCGCCGGATTTCCTCCGGCGCCTTTTGTATGCGGGTAAGCAATTCTTTGGTCTTGCCAGGGAAATGATTTTCGCCTCCGGAGGCACTCAGGCCAGTGAATCTGCTCAAAATCATTAAAATTTTACAAAAACTTTCGTAGTAGCTCATTTACAAAAATCCAGAGTAGGCGTATCTTTGCTGGGCCTCAGCAACTCTGAATTTCCAGGAGCCTAGATATGAGACCCTCTCTTCGATTTACATTCGTGTGTGTCGTCTTAATTTTTGCCTTTACTGCCGCGTTCGCGCAGCAGGCAGGCGACGACGCCATTGCCCGTGCAGCCATCGCCGGCGGACGGCCGGATATGGGCGAGCGTGGCGTAGTGGACGCTCAACATGTGTCCGTTTTTTCCATCGGTTCCGTGCTTCTTGACGCTGATACCGGAAAGGTCGTGGGCGGAAATAATTTCGCCAGCTTTAACAGCAACGCCAAGGTGAGCGCCGCCGCTCTGGTCGGCGATGATGATAAGTTTGATATCGACGACCCCCGGCCGAACGTCTCCACCATCGACCAGATCGATTCCATCGCCACATTTAGCGGCGCATTTGTTGCCCAAGCCGGCCCTGACACGGACGACGATTTCCGGTTCACCATGGTGGGAAATGACCCTAAGCTCGGCGGCACCACCGTCTACCCCGGCCTGATTCTGGAAACTTCCTGGCAGCTGCTCAACGCGGATGGATCGGTTTTCATGAATGTTCCGTTCGCACCCTTCGAAAAGGTTTTCCTGGAGTCTCCCAACTTTGAGCCGCTCACCTACCGCTCCGGCCGGAACATCGAGTTTGGAGACGCCGTTCATCGCGCCCAGTTCTTCAACTCCATGAAGAATAATTGGCACACGCTGATCATTCCGCAAGTGGTAGACAAAGTCACGATCCAGGTTCCACGCTTTGTGAATGTCCGGCTAAGCAACGGCACCATTGTGCAGGCCCGGTCTTATTTCACGGGAACTGCAGCGGATGGCAGCACCTTTGTGGAGATGCTGAGCCCGCTCTTCAACCTGTTCTTTGACAATACCGAGGTGAATGAGATCAACCTGGGCAACTTCCGCACGAATGCGATGAACATGTCGCTGTACCCCAACACCTTCCTGTTCAATCTCAATCAGAATAATCCCAATATTCCGGGCGGCTGCTGCGTATTGGGCTTCC
Organism: Candidatus Angelobacter sp.; assembly: GCA_036491195.1. GTDB lineage: Bacteria > Acidobacteriota > Terriglobia > Terriglobales > Acidobacteriaceae > Angelobacter. Next base: position 951 of record DASXCL010000160.1, on the reverse strand, counting down.
ACACCTATTTTGCCAACTTTGACGGCCTCTTCCCGCAGCAGCGCTTCGTCAGCCAGTTCGCAAGCTGGATCTCGCCGGGGCTCTTCGGGGCCGGCTTCCAGGATGTGACTGCGCTCAGCCATGAGCTGGCGGAGACGTTCGCCAATCCATTCGTCAGCAATCCCGCACCGAACTGGCAGTTCCCGGGAGAACCGGCAACTGCGGCTGTGTGCCAGAACAACCTTGAAGAGGGTGATCCGATCGAGGTATTGGCCAACGCAACTACCCCAATTGAAGTCAAGGAAAAAGGCTTCGACTTCATCTATCATCCCCAGAACATTCCACTGTTGCAGTGGTTTGAGATGGGCACCGGTTCAAGCGCAATCGATGGCGCATTCAGCTTCCCAGACGAGACCGTCCTGCCACATTCGGCTCTTCCGTGTCCGAACGGCAAGGGCTAGAGCTCTTGTTTTGACAGCAAATTGAACCACCAGTGGCGCCGGATTTCCGGCGCCATTTTTCTGGTGCGCGCGCGCCAATTCTTCCCAGCCGCTCTTAGTCTAAGGCGAACGCAATCTGCGTCTCCGTCGGGATGAGATACATACGCAACCGGATATATCCAAGTGATTAGGAAAGTCGTAAACGAAAAGTGCATGACCGTTCATTTACAGTTCGTCCGGCGCACGATATTTTCAGTTCGTTTTAAGTTCCGGGCGATTGTAAAAGTGGCCTAGTGCTTACTTGTGTAAATCAGAGTAATTATGTTTAGGGGCCGAAGGCTGCACGGCTGACTTCTTCCACTCGAAGGGTGCTGCTTTCTCATTGTAGGCGGCTACGAAACGATCAATGGCTTTGCGCGCCTGTTCGGGAGAAGTAAAACTGGCGCCGCGTAATGCCTGCCGGCTCAGGATACTAAACCAACACTCCACTTGATTGAGCCAGGAGGAATAAGTTGGTGTGTAATGCAGGTGC
>DASXCL010000159.1:0-44742 GCA_036491195.1 Candidatus Angelobacter sp. | reverse complement strand
ATGAACTGGAATCCCGGGATGCCGGCTGCGTCGAAAGAGAGATGATCGGTGCCGCCGGTGTTGCGCATGGTCAGCGTGTCCATGCCGAGATCGTGGAAGGGCTTCATCCAGGCTTCAAAGATCGGTTCCACCGCCGCGTTCTCCTGCATGAAGACGCCGCGAATCTTGCCCGTTCCGTTGTCGATATTGAAATAGACGGAGACGGTCTTCTGCTCCGGCTTGACGGTCATGGGACCGTTCTCTCGGCGACGCACTGACGGATCGCCCTTGCGCTCGGGGTCTTTCGACTCAGGCCGCGAACCGAAATGGTGGGCCACATACCACTCCGAACCCAGCAGGCCTTCTTCCTCACCGCTCCACAGTCCAATGCGGATCGTCCGTCGCGGCTTCAGGTCCAGGGCTTTCAAAATGCGCACGGCCTCCATCATCACAATCGTTCCGGCGCCGTTGTCAGTTGCGCCGGTGCCGGCGTGCCACGAATCAAGATGCGCGCCCAGCATGACCACTTCATCTTTTTTGTCCGTCCCGGGAATTTCCGCGATGGTGTCATTCTGGGTCATGGTATCGGGGCCATCGTAAAAGTTATTTTTTACGTTCAGCTCCAGTTCCACATCTTTTTTGGCCGCCAGGATGCGTGCGATACGCGTCCAATGCTCGGTCGCCAGCGTGATCTGCGGAGTGCCCACTGTCTGCCCAACTTTGTAAGAGCCGCCCTGCTGAACGAAGACCGTTCCACCGCCAATGGCGCCGCGGCTGTGGTCGATCACGGCAAGAACCTTCTCTTCGTCGAAGAATTTATTGATCTGGCGCTGAAGACGGGCACGCTGGACAAACTCTCGAATGCGCGCTTCGGGCCGCTCACTGGGAATCTGGTAATTCTCGATATCTGCCAGCGATTTCTCATTCAGCCGTTCCGAGAGCGGCTCCACGGAAGGTTTTACCTCAGGATCGTCGCCATAAAGCACGATCTTGCCGGCGAGCTTGCCCTTGTACTTCGCCATGTCCTGTGGTGTCCGAATATTTACACGCACCACGCTGCCGCGAACCGCGCCGTTTGTGCCCGGAGTCCAGGCCTTTGCATAGGCGATGAGAGGGGCCGTATCGGGAGAAACCATGCGGACGTTGATATATTCATTGGCCCAGCCGCGGCCGAAGGGCGACCAGGGCTCAAGATGCGAGTTGACCAAGCCAAATTCCTTCAACTTGTCGCGTGTCCAATCGTTTGCCTTCTTCATATTGGGCGAGCCGGTTAGGCGGGCGCCGATCTGGTCCATCAACCCGCTGGCAATCTCCATGATCTTGGAGTTGTGGAAGCCCTCATAACGGATTTTGCCGATCGCTTCCAGATCAACTTTCTCCTGGGCGCTGCAATTCAATGCGGCGGCCAGCGAGAGGACCGCGAAAATCGAAATAAGGCGCTTAACGGTTGGCATGGTTTCTCCTTGGTAAGTGTGAGCGGACTGCGGGGCAGAGAAGTTTATATGGCGCGCAGCATGGGGTCAAACGGTGCGATTGTGAAGATTTGTATAGTGATCCAAGCGCCGATCAAATATTTGAAAAATGTGTCAGCGCACAGCCCGTGGACGGCCCGCGCGAACCATCGTTATCGTAAAGCCGCAAATCGCTCCCAGCATCGCCACAGGGAGGGCGGCCTTGTAGGCTAGAGTCATATCCGGAGTGGTGTGGCTGGCCACTCGGATCCCCAGAAGCACAAAGCACAGGAATGCGACAGACAAAAAGAACGTAATTACACCTGAGGCCAGGCCGATGCCCGCGCTCAGAAAAAATTTCTTCATAAAGACCCTACGGCGTTCGAGAAATGAACGGTACGTTAGAATAATAACGTGAGTCAGGCAGTCAATGCGCAAATCCGCAACGCGCAGGAAATAATTCGCGACGCGCGAGTCACCCAGGCGCCCAACGGTATCTGCTATACCACTGCCGGCGAGGTCATGCTTCCTTCGGATGACCTGGAGCGGATCATAGGCGCGGTGCCGCGCACCATTGCCGCTGCCCTGAACCGCAAGGCCTTTTACTTTGTGCCAATCGCGATTGGCGATGGCGACAAAACGCTGGTCGCTGAACGTTTTGAAGGCCCTCCGCCGGAAGGCGCAATCTGCCATCGCAACATCGATTCCGGCAACGCGCAATGCGTCTTCATTTCAACCCGGCTGCTGGAAGAGCGCTTTGCCATCGCATTTGAGTTTTACATCAATGTGGGCCATGCGTTCGTGGATAAAGCCGGCATTTCGCCCGACTTTGGGGAGCTTGTGTGGGCACAGGCCTTAAAAAATATTCGCGGCGAAACCAGCCTTGACGCGCATGAATATCGCAGACTGGCGCAGCTTTCTGGCTCAGGACGCGTGGACGAGAAAGCCAAATCAGACTATCTGGCCGCCACGTTTTGTGATGCTATCGCCATCTATATGCTTTCACTGTGCCTGGATGTCGATTACTACGAACTTCGCGAACGCGATTATCCGCTGCTGGCGCCTTCCGCCCTGGCTGAACGCCTGAAAAAAGTTGCCGAACTGTTTCCCCCGAATCCTGGTTTTGAGTTCAACATCTTTTATAAGCGGCGGAGCTAGGGAATTTGAATAACGCAGGCGCGGGCGGACACGCAAATACCTTGCCAGCCGTGATCGCGCGAGGCCGGCTTGCGCGCCGAGCGCGCTGCCACAAGCGCGAATCAGTTCGATGGATAACGAGGATGCCTGGCGGTTTGGAGCACAGCGACAGAAAACAATGATAGCGCATTTACGCGGCAAGCTCATCGCGAAGCACCCGAACCAGGCCATTGTTGAAGCCGGCGGTGTGGGCTATGACGTCATTATCAGCGTTCCCACTTTTTCCGAGCTGCCAGCGCTAAACGCTGAAGTGTCTTTCTTCATTCATACGCATGTCCGTGAAGATGCCCTGGCGCTTTTTGGATTTTTGCGCGCGCAGGAGAAACAGCTTTTCGAAAAGTTGCTCAGCGTAAGCGGAATCGGCCCCAAGCTGGCCATCACCATCCTGAGCGGCATGGCCGCCGATTCGATGGTAGCGGCCATCAAAGGCAACAACGTGGCCGCGCTCACGCGCATTCCCGGCATCGGCAAAAAAACCGCTGAGCGCATGGTGCTGGAACTGCGCGACAAGCTGGATGCTTTCGGCATCGCGCCTGACGCGGTTACCGCGGCTTCGCCGGTGGAAGAAGACGTGATTTCCGCGCTGGTCAACCTGGGTTATCAGCGGCCCGTGGCGGAGCGGGCGCTGGCAAAGCTGGGCAACGTCTCTGCCGAAAGCTTTGATGCGCTTTTCCGCAAAGCCATGTCGGCCTTGGCAAAGTGAGAACCCAGGCGAATCTTGCCCGTCGAGCAGCCGAGATCGGCAGTACACTGGCAGCAGCATGCGACGCTGGCGGCGATCCACGATCGTTTTTCTTCTTTTGGCGCTTTCTCTTCAAGCAGCCGACAAGAAACAGCAGCAGGCGTATTATCTGAAACCGGGCCAGCGCGCCGATCTTGCCACCGATATAAAGCTCATCACCGCCAAAAAGAGCTGTGAGAACTGGGCCCTCTCCGCCGGGCTGGAGACGATGCTGCAACGGCAAAACGTCGCGCTGGACCAGAACTTCTGGGTGATGCGGCTGAACGGCGGTGAGGTTTGCGTCGATGAGCCGACGACTATCGAAGCGCTCAGCAAGAGTGTCGACCAGGAATTTGTTCTGGACGATGGCCGGCACGTTCGGCTGGAAATTCATTTCGTTCCCGGTCCGCCCGTGAACATTGATTCCGTGATTGCCGGCCTTAAGTTGCAGCAGTTATCGTTGCTGCTGTGGCGCGGCCATCCGTATTTCCTGACCGGAATCACCTACGACGAGCGCATCGGCCGCGACGGCACGCGCTTCTTTGAAGTAAAAGAACTGCGTCTGGCCAACACTTACCCCAAGCTTCCCGCAGTGACGTTTGAAAAGGGAAGAGACGACGCTGGCGAGATTCAGGGAATTCTGAGCGTAACGGTGTTGCCGCAGTAGTTTTGCAGCTTTGCTATCCTGAGTAGGTGATATCGAAGCTCGTAGTCGCAAACCTAAGTCAGCGGCCCATCCGAACTTTTCTGAGTGTATTGCTGATCGCCATACCTGTAACCCTGATGTTAACGCTGGTCGGGCTGAGCCACGGTTTTGTGGATGACTCCTCGAAGCGTACGCGTGGAATTGGCGCAGATATTATTGTCCGCTCCCCGGACGCCCGCGTCGGAACGGTCGGCCTCTCCAACCTGCCGGCAAAGCTGATCGACAAATTAGGAAGCCTTCCACACGTGAGTTTTGCGACAGGAGTTGCCAGTCATCTCGTCTCTGGCTGGACCACGGTATCGGGAATCGATCTGCCGGCCTTTGAGCGCATGAGCGGTAAATTTGTTTTCCGCGAAGGCCACTCGTTCGAAAAACCTGATGACATTCTGCTGGACACTTACTACGCGCAGCAGGCGCACTTGCATGCCGACAGCAAGATCAACCTGCTCAACCGGGAATGGAACGTGGCCGGCATTGTGGAACCGGGCAAGCTTGCCCACATCTTCCTGCCGCTTTCGACATTGCAGGAACTCGATGGGACCACAGGCAAGGTGGCGCAGATTTATTTGAAACTCGACGATCCGGCAAATACAAATACCGTGGTTGAAACGATCAAGAACCTGCTTCCCGGTTACAACGTTTACTCAGTGGAAGAGCTCGTTTCGCTGACGTCTGTCGATAACGTGCCGTTCCTGCGTCCATTGCTGAACGTTATTATCGGCGTGGCAGTGCTGATTGGCGCAGCCGTGGCGTCGCTTTCGATGTATATGGCGGTGCAGCAGCGCACGCGCGAGATTGGTATCCTGAAATCGCTGGGCGCATCGAAAGTCCTGCTGCTCAGAATCATTCTCACGGAAGCGCTCTTTCTTGGGCTGGGTGGAAGCATTCTGGGCATTGGTTTCAGTTTCCTGAGCCGCTGGCTTCTGGCCAAGCTGGTGCCTGCATCGTTGCCGCAGGCCATCGTTCCGGAATGGTGGCCTATTGCGGGCGCCATCGCCATGAGCGCCGCTATCCTGGGAGCACTCTATCCGGGAATGCTGGCGGCACGGCAGGACCCCATACAAGCATTGGCGTATGAGTAGGGCTCACGGATTTACTTCCCAATACAAAAACTGCTGAAGATCAGGTTCAGGATATCGTCGGTGGTGGTTTCGCCGGTGATGGCATCCAGCGGGCGTAGCGCGCCGTAAAGATCGAGCATGATCATCTCATGCGGAATGCTGCGCTTCACCGCCTGGCCGGCAGCCTCAAGGCAGCCAAGTGATTCTTCCACCAGACGCTGATGACGGATATTGGTAAGGAAGCCCGTCTCGTGCTCGCCGCGTGACATATGGCCGGAAACTTGTTCCAGGATCGCCGCGCGCAGGTCTTCGATACCTGCTCCTGTTACGGCGGAAGTCTTGAAGACCGGCAACTCGGTAACACACGGCACACCGTCAGGCACTAAATCCGATTTGTTGGCGACGGCGAGCGCACGGCGCTTGGAGCTGACAGCGAGCAGTTCGCGGTCTTCGCCGGAAATTTCCTGCGTGCTGTCCAGTACCACAAGCACCAGATCAGCCTCGCTGAGCGCTTCATACGACTTGCGAATGCCAATGCTCTCCGCTTCGTCGGTGGAGTGGCGAATGCCCGCGGTATCGACCAGCTTGATAGGGATTCCGCCCAAAGCGACCGTCTCAGTCACCAGGTCGCGCGTAGTGCCGGGCGTAGCCGTGACAATGGCGCGTTCGCGCTCAACCAGCCGGTTGAACAGGCTAGACTTGCCAACGTTTGGCCTTCCAACAATGGCCAGCGTCAGCCCTTCATGGACGAGTTTGCCGTAAGCAAAAGATGCGCGGAGCTGTTCCAGGGGCGCCCGCACTTCTTCAAGACGGGAAAGAATTTCATCTGCGGGCAGCACGGAAACGTCATCTTCGGCAAAGTCGATGCCGGCTTCCATCACCGCGACCAGCTCCACCAGCTTCCGCTTGATCGGCTGCAGGCGGCGCGAGAGCGCACCTTCCAACTGCTGCGCCGCCACCTTGGCTTGATAGAGAGTCTGTGAGTCAATGAGGTCGCGCACGGCTTCGGCCTGCGTGAGATCGATGCGTCCGTTAAGAAAGGCGCGCATGGTGAACTCGCCGGGCTCGGCCAGCCGCGCGCCGCGGGCGGTGGCCAGATCAACGATGTGGCGCAAGACCACGGGCGATCCGTGAGCGGAAATTTCGACTACATCATCGGCCGTGTAGGAATGAGGCTTAGCGAAGAAGGTAATAACCGCCTCGTCAATACGTTCTCCGGTGGCGGGTTCAACCAATTCGGCGAAAACAGCCCGGCCAGGAGAGAGTTCATGTTTTAGCCGAAGCATGCTGCACGCGATCATATGCGCATCCGCGCCGGCCAGGCGGACTACGCCAAGGCCGCCGCGGCCTGGCGGCGTAGCAATGGCTATGATGGTGTCGTCCAGGTTCATGTTTCTGAAATCCCGAGCGAAGCGAGGGAACCCTATCGCTACGATATTCTCAATGGATCGCCCTTGCGCAAGCTGCCAGAAATCGTGAGCATTCAGATTCATTGGCAATAGCGATCCCTCACCCGCTCCATTTGCGATTCGAAAAATCAAGCGTCATCGTGTCGCGGTTCGGGATTCAGAAAAGCCAGTTGCTAATTGCTGCCTTTCCGCTCCAGCCGGGCAAAGTGGTCTTCAATCCGCTCATAAATGTGATCGATCTTCCGGTGGAGATGCGCCACTTCCAGTTCGGCTTTGAGATTCACCGCATAGTCGAGTTCGGACTTTAAGCGGTCCTTGGAAGACAAGCGGTTTTGCGACATCATAATCACGGGCGCCTGCACCGAAGCAATCATTGAAAGAAACAGATTCAACAAAATATAAGGATAGGGATCAAAATGGTTCGAGAGTAGCGCCGTTGAATTAAGAATGACCCAGATGCCAAGGACTATGCCAAAGATGATGATGAATGTCCAGGAGCCGCCGAACGAAGCCACCTTGTCGGCGATGCGCTGGCCAAAAGTGAGCCGCTCTTCTTCTTCCAGGTTGGGGTTGCGGGAAACCTGAGTGCGGAGCAGCTCGTCGGTAGCGCGCAGGCGGCGGCCCACCGCCGTGAGCAAGTCCATGGCGGCATGCGGATGCTTGTCAATAAACTCAAGCAGGCGTTCGCGGTGCATAACCAGCATTTCAGTTTCTTCGCGCGCAGTGGCCGTTGCTGTGCGCGAGCCTCCATCAAGAAAGGAAAGCTCGCCGATCACGTCGCCTTTCTCGTTTTCAGAGAGAACAATTTTCTGCCCTTCAGTGCTTTCGATGAAAAGCTCAACCCGGCCGGAGCGCAGAATAAAGATTTCACCGCCGGAATCACCATAGTGAAAAATGGTCTGCCCTTCCTTGAAGTCGCGGGTGTCCATCATCTGGGCCAGCGCTTCACGTTCTTCGTCATCGAGCAGTCCGAAGATGGGGACTTCTCCGATCATGGTCACAGTCGTAGACATATTTATGGTTTCCTGTGGTCAGACCCGCGTGTTCGCCTCGCGCCGATGCCGCTCAGTTCCAGCGAATGGCAGGCCGATTTGCATCACATCATAGCTGAATGTGGTTTCGATCCAGTATGAAGATTCGCTATCGACGCGAAGGCCGCGCCGGCTTGTAATCCTTGGGATATAGAACAACGTAGCGACGGCCGCCTTCTCCTTCACTCTGGGTAGTAAGCGAAGTATGGTCACGGAACGCCAGGTGGATCAGACGGCGCTCGCGCGATGACATAGGCGCGAAAGAATACGGCACTCCGCTCTGCAATACGCGATCAGCCGCTACCTGGGCAGCCAATTTCAATTCCTGCTGGCGGGCGGCGCGGTAGCCCCTGCAGTCAAAGCTGACCTTGTCGTGGTCCTCGGCATGGAGATGGAGCGATTCATGCGTCAGTACCTCCAGGGAGCGCAGAACTTCTCCTCCGCGCTCCAGCAGCAACTGGCTATCGGGCCCGGCCAACTCCACCAGGATCTCCGGCGTTTCCATTTCCTGGAGAGCCGGGGGATTGACGGTGATCCGATATTTCAGTTTGAACGCGCCCGAAGCGATTATGTTCTTCAGAAATGCATCGATCTTCTTTGCCGTTGCGACCTTGTCCTGCAGCATCTGTCGTCCAAACTCCCCCGGGGATTTTACAGCGTAACAGCCTCAGCGCTTGCGCGCATTGCGTTTTTCGATGGTTTTTCTTACTTGCTGGCCCAGCTCTGAACGGTTGATCACCGTCTGTTGCGCCCAGCCCAGCAAAGTGCTCAGGGCCAGATAAATAGACAGACCTGCGGGCATTGCCCAACTGAAGGCGCCAAACATGAGCGGGCCCATAAAAGCCATGATCTTCTGCTGCGCCGGATCCATGCCCCCCTGCGGCGCGCTCTTCTGCTGCACGAACATGGCCACGATGATGATGATCGGCAGGATGTGCAGCGGGTCGGGCATCGAGAGATCGTGAACCCAGAGCCAGGGTGCCTGCCGCAGCTCAATGGCATTGTTCAGCATGGCGTAAAAGGCGTACAGGAACGGCATCTGCAGCAGGAGTGGGAAACAGCCGCCAATCGGGTTAACGCCTTCTTTTTTGTACAGCGCCTGCATTTCTTTCTGCATGTCCGCGCGGCGCGGATCGGTAAGGCTATAGCGCTTGTACTTTTCCTGGATCGACTTCATCTGCGGCTGGATACGCTGCATACGGAGCGACGACTTCATGCTGGAGATACGCAGCGGCAGAAGCGCCATCGTTATCACGAGGGTGAGAAACGCTATGGCCCAACCCCAATTGGGGATCCACGTCTTGTAGGTCCATTTCAGCCAGAGAAACAGCGGCCGCGCGATGAGACTAAACGTACCGAAATCGTAAATGCCGCGGAGATCCGGGCCGCCAGCATGGCTTTGTACGCCCTCCAGAAGGTCCACGGCTTTGGCCCCGGCGAACACGCGAATTCGAGTGGGACCGTTGGCATTTCCAAAAGCCACGCCCACAACGTTGGCTTTGTCCTTGCCTTCTTCGGGCTTTGCCGGATTCTTTGGCACCTCGGCCTGGGAATTCAGCGTGACCAGCGCCGTGTCTTTAGGATTGTCGGGCAGAAACGCAACCGCAAAGTACTGGTCCGCTGTGGCTGCCCAGTCTAAAGGCCCGGGAATAGTATCTCCGCCAACGATCCACTTCTTGCTCTTGACTAACCCTCCTGAAGTGGGGTCTTTGCGCTCAATCGTAGTGCCCTGCTGATAGTCGATCTTGTTCTTGGTATATGAGGCGGGCGCCATCTGGTCGCCGAAGCCGCTGGACCACTGCGGCAAAGCCTGCACACGCTGGCCGTTGCTCAAGACTTCAGTCTCAACGCTCAGGATATAGTCTTTTTCCGGGCGGAAGGTCTTGCGCACCGTGACGTCGCCGTCAGAGTATTCATATGTAAGAGCTCCTGCCGTGGAATCGCTGGCCGAACCCCCGACATAGAGTGATTCATTCAGCTTTTCTTCCAGCTCCTTGTCATAAGCGAACAATGAGAGTGGATAGCCAAGCTGCCCGGCGACCTTTGGATTGACAAGATCGAAAGGTTTGCCGGAATCGTCCTTGTACTTTTTAAGCACCCACGATTTCACCACTGCGCCGCGATTGGTAAATGTGATGCGATAGGCTTCAGTCTCCAAAACTGACTCTGTCTCGGCGTTGGCTGCCTTCACGGGAACTTTTACCGCGACGGCGCGAGATTTGGGTGGAGTCGGAGTGGACGAGGCGGGCGGAACGGGTGCCGTACCGGGCTGGTGCGACCGAGATTGCTGTGACGGCTGTTGCTGCTGGCCCTTGTCCGGAGGCGGAGTCTGAGGCTTGGGCATGAAGTACTGCATCACGCCAAGCACAACGAATACTGCCACCAGGGCAATAAGCATTCGCTTATCTGAGCCCGGTTCACTCTGCGGATTACGATATTCAGTCAATGATCTTCTTTTCCTGTCGCTTCGCTCCAAACCGCTGGAGCATTTCCATCAAAGATAATCTGCCCTGCGCCTGTGGCACTCGGCTCGGCAAGCTCAGGCCTCGCCGCCTTCGCTCCAAACCGCTGGAGCATCTCCATCAAAAATAATCTATCGTGCGCCTGTAGCGCACGGCTCGGCAAGCTCGGGCCTCCTGTCGCTCCAAACCGCTTTGCAATTCTTCTTCCTTGCTAAGTGACCTGCCCTGCGTCACGACCCTCGCCTGCTCCAGGCCTCGCGGCTTCCTTTCCTGGCACGGGATCATAGCCTCCGTGAGCGAAAGGATTACAGCGCAAGAGCCGCCACAGGCCCAGGGCTGTTCCATGGAAAAAGCCATGCCTGGCTACGGCCTCTGCAGCATATTCCGAACAGCTGGGAACATATCGGCACGAGACAGGCAGGAATGGCGAGATCATGGCCTTGTAGAAACGCAGACCTATCGCAGCCAGATTTTTCATCGTCCCTTGCCTCGCTGCACCGCGGCAAAAACCTGCGTGATTTCCGCATCCAGTTGCGCGAACTTCAACGTGAGCACGCTCTTGCGCGGATGCAACACGAGATCGAGCGGCCTGACGAGCTCACGCAGGTGCTGCCGAACGGCGGAACGCATGCGCCGGCGAATGCGATTACGGACCACTGCTCCACCAAGCACCTTGCCGACGGTGAAGCCGACCCGGGGGCCGAAAGGGCGATCGCTCTCGCGATAAAAAGCCGTCATATTTCCGGAAAAATGTTTCCTGCCCTGCTTGTAAACAGCCTGAAAATCAGCGTGCTTCAGCAAGCGCGCATCCCGTGGGAAGCTTTGCGGCACTTTTTTTGAAGTTTCATTCACGGCAGGTCTGGCAGGCAGAATGGACATTGCAGGAGAACTATTCCCGGAAGCCGGGCTTCACGGAAACGCGCTTGCGTCCTTTGGCGCGGCGACGGGACAGCACGGCCCTTCCGCTCTTTGTTTTCATTCGCGTGCGAAAACCGTGCACTTTGGAACGGTGCCGCCGGTTGGGTTGAAAAGTGCGCTTGGGCATTGACTTGTGGGACTCCTACTCAGGATTGTTTGCGCTGGGCAAACGATAAGTATAAAGGAATAAGGGGCCTTCGTGCCACTTTACGCTGAACGACGTGTTGAGCGCCAAGCCTGAGGTTTTTCTAACGCATCGCGAGCCGCAGCGCGGAATCCCCTGACTGACTTCGTTTGTGAAGGCAACCTCCTGCGTGCCAGTTCCCGGCGAACGATTTCTCATGTTGCACGCGACAGGAATACGGCTATCGCCATGCAACCGCAATAGCAAGATTCGATGTTGCACCACGCGTGCGGCAGTTACAAACTAACTACTTGACGAGAACGTGTGCAAAGGTTTTAAAGAAAACAGAGTCGGCAAAAAAAAATTCGCGCGTATGCATTTCCAGCGGTGAAGTTCGTGCTAGTATGCCGACCAGTCGAAAAAAAATTGTTTGCACAACGCAGTGTTCAGCCGCATTGCGCGCCCTTATCAGAGTAAGATCGGTATCTCCGAGTACAACCACGGGCCCACGGCGGCTCACAACATAGGAAACATCCCAAGAATGTCATTACCCGCTGCGACCGTTACTGCAACCGCAAATCCGTGGCTCCGAATCCTGGGGGCCCTGGAAAAAAAGATCACGCGTCATTCCTATGACACGTGGCTCAAGCCCACGCGTTTCAGCCATATCAACGGCAATATTATTTTTGTGCGCGTGCCAAACCCGGAGTTTCGCCAGCTGGGAGAGAAATTCGGCGACCTGATCCAGGAGGCCATGGACACGCTGGCGCCCGAATACCAGGACGTGAAGTTCATCACCGCGGAAGAAGATCCCACGGTGCCTCCGGTTCGCGCTGATGGCGGATTTGCTCCGGTATCAGCCAGCGGCACGTCCGCACCGGCCACGTCGCGGCAGCAGAGGTTTGACTGGGATTCCGCGGCGCAGCTCAGCCCCAAGTACACGTTTGGCGCATTTGTTATCGGCGCCGGCAACCAATTTGCGCACGCCGCGTCACAAGCCGTGGCCGAGCGGCCTTCCAAGGCCTACAATCCGCTTTTTCTGTACGGCGGCGTGGGCATGGGCAAGACGCACCTGATGCAAGCCATTGGACACGAGGTGAAGCGGAGGCAGCCGCAAGCCTCAATCTGCTACATTTCCAGCGAAAAATTCACCAATGAGATGATCAACTCGCTGCGCTATGACAAAATGATCAGCTTCCGCGACAAGTTCCGCAACGTGGACGTGCTGCTGATTGACGACATCCAGTTTCTGGCGCAGAAAGAGCGCACCCAGGAAGAATTCTTCCACACGTTCAACGCGCTGCACGAATCTATGAAGCAGATCGTGATCGCCAGCGACCGCCCGCCGAAGGAGCTGCCGGAGATCGAAGACCGCTTGCGCTCCCGTTTTGAATGGGGACTGATCGCCGATATTCAGCCGCCCGACCTGGAGACAAAGGTTGCCATCCTGCAGAAGAAGGCAGAGACCGAAAGAGTGGTGCTCTCGACGGACCTCGCGTTGTACATCGCGTCCAACGTGCGCACGAATGTGCGCGAGCTGGAAGGCGCGTTGATCCGGTTGATCGCGTATTGCTCGTTGACCGGCGCGGAAATCAGTTTGATCACGGCACAACAGGTGTTGAAGAATTTCATCGACTCGCAGGCGCGCAAGATCACGATTGACGCCATTCAGAAAGCCGTGGCCGAGCAGTTTGGCCTGCGCGTGATTGAGATCAAGGCCAAGAGCAACTCCCGGGCCATCGTTTTCCCGCGACAGATCGCAATGTATCTGGCGAAACAGATGACGGAAGCGTCATTGCCGGAAATCGGCCGCCAGTTTGGCGGCAAGCACCACACCACGGTCATGCATTCGATCGACAAGATTGAGGAGCAGCGGCAAGCGGACAAAGACCTGAACCGGCTCCTGAATAAGCTGACGGAAACGCTGAACAACTGAGCTCCGATGGGCGAAGGCGACAGAACCAGGAAATCCCGATCAGGTTACGGCAATAAAGATTGCAACCGGCGGAATCACGCAAGAAGCTGTAAACTAAACGGTTGCGCGGAGATTCCAACTGTTGCTGAGCGGCGTGGGTGGATATTCGTAATCAACAAGAGTTGGTGTTAATCATTTTAGGGGGCCACACATTATGCCTTCCTCCGCGGGCACTGAGGCGGGAGCAACGATGGAAATTAGCGTCAGCAAGAACGACCTTTTGAAGGAACTGACCGCAACCCAGGGAGTGGTGGAGCGCAAGACCACGATTCCCATTCTCTCCAACTTCCTGTTTGAAGCCGGCGGGGAGAAGCTCTCCATTACGGCCACGGACCTTGATCTCAGCCTGCGCACGTCGTGTCCGGCAAAGGTCAAGAAGGAAGGCTCGTGCACCATTCCGGCGCGCAAACTCTATGACTATGTGAAGCTGCTGGCGGATGGCGACATCAGCATCAAGTTGCTGGAGAACCACTGGGTGCAGATCCGCAGCGGCCGCTCCAATACCAAGATGGTCGGCATGGCGCGGGCAAACTTTCCCGCACTGCCGCTGTTTCCGGCGGAGTCCGCCCTTCAGCTTCCGGCGCAGGTATTGCGCCAGTTGATCGCGAAAACCATCTTCTCGATTTCGAACGAAGAGTCACGCTACACCTTAAATGGCGCGCTGCTGGTGCTGAAACCTGAATCGCTCACCATGGTGGCAACGGATGGCCATCGCCTGGCCCACATCGAGCATGGCGGCACCAAGCTGCCCGTCAGCGGAGAATTGAAGGTCCTGGTGCCAAAGAAGGCCATGGCCGAGCTGAGCACGCTGCTAAACAGCAGTGACGCCCAGACGGTGGAGTTTGCCAAGGACGAATCGACGCTCTTCTTCCGCATTGGCGGCCGATTGTTGACGTCGCGCCAGCTTACCGGTCAGTTCCCCAACTATGAAGCGGTCCTGCCCCGCGAGAACAATAAGTGGGTGACGGTGCATTGTGACGAACTTTCTGCGGCAATCCAGCGCGTGGCGCAATTTGCCGACGAGCGGTCCAATGCCATCCGCATGCGTGTGGAGAAAAACGAGCTGAAAGTTTCCTCTTCCAATACCGAGACGGGCGAATCTGAAGATTCCATCGAGGTGGCTTACACCGGCGATCCCATGGTGATCGGCTTCAATTCACAATACCTGCTGGAGTTCCTGAAGGTGGTGGGCGCCGGCGACGTCCGCTTCGAATTCAAGGACGCGCAGACGGCAGGGCAGCTGCGTCCGGATGAAGCAGCGGACAGTGAGTACCGGTACCGCTACATCGTGATGCCAATGCGCATCTGAGGTAACCTCGATCAACCAAAAATAAAACAGGCCGGACAAAATGTCCGGCCTGAATGTTTGGTTCGAACTACTTTATTGAACGATTTTGCGGGCGAGGACGCGTTCGACAGTTTGTTCAACGTTGGGCAAGAACGAATCCAGGCCGCCCATGGTAGCGGTTGCGGAAATGCCAGAAAAACGCGTGCTCGCCAGAACATCATTCCAGCGCTGAAATATGAGCTTGGACGGTGAATCGAGCACATTGTTGCGTTCTGGTTCACGCACGTAAAAGCAGACTGCCCAGAACGTGACAACTGCAAGGTATTGAGTGAAGTTCAACAAATCCAGAGTGTAGCTCCACGGGGCAAAGCGAGTGTGCAGGTACGAGGAGCTCAGGCTGAAAGCTGCCGACAATCCCAAGCCGAGACCGATACTGACCGTGTGACTCCGCCATGCCAGGCCGAGACGACGTTCGAACAAAAAGAACAGAAGGAGGAGACCACATTGCATGAGTCGAAGGCCTCTTTCGAGCAGACTTACGGCCGCAACGCATTTAGCGATTTTCGAATCCGCTGTAGCTGCCGCGGTCAGTGCAGACGCCAACAACAGGAAAGCTCCGGCCCAGAGAAAGAGCATTTTCCCCAGATCAATCAAGCCGCTGTACGGCTTCAGTGCTTTAACAAAAATCTCATACATCACAGCGAACTCGACCAGCATCAGCAATGCGTTGACGATCCAGTAAAGGTAGAAATACTGGGCGACGGTTACTTTGGCGGCGTCCGCGAGGAAGAGACTAAGCGCGCCAGTCACGGCGAGCGCGTTATACCAAAAGAAAACAGGGAAATCGACGCGCTTGTTTCGCTTGATAAGAATGGCCACGATGGCCGCTTGAGCCACCGCAGTGACCAGGATGAACGCGTTATAGATCCAAGGTGTACTCACAGAAGTAGCCTCCAGAGGGGATGAAGCATACTACTCCCACCGGTGGCCAACAAGAGTTTGCGGCAACACCAAAGTACAATTTACTAGTTAGTAATCAGCCTTGGCCCCATACTTAAAGCAAATTATTGATAGCATGGGATTTGGTTTCTTGCGTGTTATTTCACGCAAAAGCTGCTGTGACTAAGTGCCGGAGGCATGCAGGGAGCCTGGGGAGGCCTGCCAACCGTGCCGACAGCTAGATGAGTGTCGCTTGAAAATGCAGCGTAGCCAGCGAACACAAGCAATGCGACGACCGACGAGCGAAGTAGCGTTTTCATGGGGAATGTCTCCTGTCTCTCTGAAATAATTTTGAAGTCTTGGTGGCGCGTTTTCAGGTACTCTGAAACGCGGGGATGAGTATACATTTTGTCCCTGATTTTTCAACGGTTTATTAGTACTATTTGATTAAGGGAAATAACCACAGCCTTAGCGCTAAATCGGCCATTGGAGTTGCTGGTGGAGGTTACGAAAAGGAGTGTCCTAAAGTACCGTCTAACCCATTGACTTTAGGTAACTTGCTCTCCACGGCGAGAGAGGCCGAAATGGGCGGGCTGGGACCAAACTTGCCACAGGGCCACGCGTGGGAATCAAAAAAGACAACATTGATAAGCGGATTCTTAGAATTTCTAAAACTTCAGATGTCATTGATTTCGGCCGCCCGAGGCCGGGAATGTGGCCAAAACGGACCTTTTCCCAGCTGCTATTGAGTGCGCTCTTGGGCTGCTTGCTGCCATGTATCAGGACGCCTTTCAGAGCCTCGCTACGCGGCCGCAAATCAACTCCGCTTATGATACAATATCGGTTGGGTCATACATCCACTAAAGTATTGAATTTAAGTAACTTGAGTGTTCTTCAGACCGAGCCGAAATCGGCTCTGAAACGTGGCACGAAGCGTAACAAGCTTGTACCGGCAAGACAGGAGTCCCAAGTTGTCCATCCGTGAATCTGGAACCGCAATAGCCAAACAAATGACAGACCAAAACAAAAGCAAAAAGTCCGGCGGAAACGGCAATGGCAATTACACCGCAGAAGACATAAAAGTGCTTGAGGGCATGGAAGCTGTGCGGCTGCGCCCTGCAATGTACATCGGCTCCAACGGAGAGATGGGTCTTCATCACCTGGTGTATGAAGTTGTCGATAACTCAGTGGACGAAGCGCTGGCGGGATACGCCACGCAAATCGACGTAACCATTCACATCGACAATTCCATCACTGTGGTGGATGACGGACGCGGTATTCCCGTCGACGACATGGTGATCGATGGAGAGAAGGTCCCGGCAGCGCAGGTGGTGCTGACCAAACTGCACGCCGGCGGAAAATTCGACAACTCCAATTACAAAGTCTCCGGCGGACTGCACGGCGTTGGCGTTTCCTGCGTAAACGCATTGAGCCACCAGTTTGATCTGGAAATATGGCGAGACGGACACGTGTGGGAACAGGGTTACTCCAAGGGCGCACCGCAGACCAAGCTCAAGAAAACCGGCACCACCAAGAAACGCGGCACTCAGATTCACTTCTTGCCCGACAAAGAAATCTTCACCGCTACGGAATACAACTTTGACACTCTGGCCCAGCGGCTGCGCGAACTCGCCTTCCTGAACAAAGGACTGGAGATCACGCTCACGGATGAGCGCCAGACGGATGCAAAGACCGGCGAGGCGAAAAAGCTGCAGTTCAAGTATTCCGGCGGGATCGCGGAGTTTATCAAGCACTTGAACCGCGGCAAGAGCGTGCTGCATGACAAGCCGATCTACATGGAAGCCGAGCGCGAGGGAGTGGCGATGGAGATCGCGCTGCAATATAACGACGGCTACTCAGAAACAGTTTTCAGCTTTGCCAACAACATCAACACGGTAGATGGCGGAACCCACCTTTCGGGTTTCCGCACGGCCCTTACGCGCACCATCAACTATGCCGGCCAGCAACTGGGCTTGTTCAAAGACGTGAAAGAGAACCTGACAGGGGACGATGTCCGCGAAGGGCTGGTGGCGGTGGTAAGCGTGAAACTGTCGCAACCCCAATTCGAAGGCCAGACCAAGGGCAAGCTGAATTCCGATATTGCCGGGATCGTGCAGGCATTTCTGAATGAACGCCTGGGCGCGTTCTTTGAACAGAACCCGCCAGTGGCGCGCAAGATCATCAACAAGGCGATTGAAGCCGCCCGCGCCCGTGAAGCCGCCCGCAAAGCCCGGGACCTCACGCGGCGCAAAGGCGCCCTGGATGGGGGCGGACTGCCGGGCAAGCTGGCGGATTGCTCTGAGCGCGATCCGAATCGCTGCGAGCTGTTTCTGGTCGAAGGCGAATCCGCAGGCGGCACCGCGAAACAAGGCCGCGACCGGCGCTTCCAGGCCATCCTGCCGTTGAAGGGAAAGATTCTCAATGTTGAGAAGGCCCGTTACGACAAGATGCTGAGCCACGAAGAAATCCGCGCCATGATTACGGCGCTGGGCACGGGGATCGGCAAAGACGATTTTGATCCCACCAAGCTGCGCTACGCGAAGGTGATCCTGATGACGGACGCCGACGTGGACGGTTCGCATATCCGTACGCTGCTGCTCACGTTCTTCTTCCGCCACATGAATGAGCTGATCAAGCGGGGCAACGTGTTCATCGCGCAGCCGCCTCTGTATGGCATCAAAAAGGGCAAGTCACAGCAGTACATCAAGGACGATCGCGAGTTCGTGCGGGTAATGGTGCGGCGCGCGGCCGAAGGCATGACAGTGCGCTATGGCGAGGGCGCAGCCAAGCTGGAAGGCGCGACCCTGGCGAAATTCATGACGACTCTGAACGAATACCTGGGATTCTTTGACAAGGTGGACAAGCGCATACGGAATGAGCGGATTACCGAATGGCTGCCACGGCTGGGCATCGCACAACGCACGGACTTTGAAGGCGACAAGACGAACGCGCCGAAAAAGATCGAGAAGCTGGAAAAAGAAATCAATAAGCTGGCCAAGGGATTCCAGCTCAAAGAGGTCGCCAGTTATTTTGACGAAGAACACAACCTCTGGCGCGTGAAGTTTACCGACTCGCAGGGCGCCGAACGGCAGATCAGCTGGGCGCTGGCGTCCACGCCGGAATACCGCCAGATGACGGCCAAGTTTAAGCAGATTGAAGCCTATATGGAGCCGCCATTTGTGGTGGAAGTGGCGGGCAAGGCAACAGAAGACGCGGCTGCCGACCTGAGCGATGCGGAACGCGAGGACCTGGAAAAAGCCGTGAAGAAATCGTCCAAGACGACGATCCGCAGGACCAAGATCGAGGCCGAACGCGTAGAGAAAAACTCAGCGCGCGAACTGTTTGATTACGTTCTTTCTGAAGGCAAAAAGGAATACAGCGTACAGCGTTACAAAGGGCTGGGCGAGATGAGTTCCGAACAGCTCTGGCAGACGACAATGGACCCAGAGCGGCGCACGCTTCTCTCCGTGCGGGCGGAAGACATTGAAGCCTGCGAGGTGATCTTTACCACGCTGATGGGTGAGGACGTGGAAGCTCGCCGGAAGTTCATCGAAGAGAACGCGCTGGACGTAAAGAATTTGGATATATAGTCCCCAACATGACGCGTGGGAGGCAGGTTCAAGCAAACTGCCTCCTTTTCTTGGTCTCAATTCTAGCTGGTCTTAATAATTCATTCTGTTAAGATAGTTGGCCGCACCAGCAAAACAAGGTTCGGGAGTTTGCTCGATTGTCCATCACGACCCAGCACACACAAGAAAGTTTGTGCCTAGCTCACATTTATGCACTGGCTGGCATGGCTGGTCTGAATTTCGCGGTTCGAAATATTTTTGACTACGGTGTTGATGGTCAATTCTCACCTGTGGCGCGTCGAGATGGTCGATTGGTAAACACAGGCTTTCCTTTGGATTTCCAAGCCAAGGCGACGGTCAATTGGGAATTGGTGTCCGGCGAAATTGTCTACGATTTAGAAGCGAAAACTTACAATGATATCGTATCCAGAACACCTGCCGAAACGACTCTGGTGCTCATTCTATTGTGTTTACCAAGACACGAAGCCGAATGGCATGGGGCAACCTATGATGAAACCACATTGCGGCACTGCTGCTACTGGCACACATTAACGGGTAGTTCCACTTCGAATACATCGACGAAGCGCATCCAAATACCAAGCGCTAACCTGCTCACGCCAGAGAGCTTAGGAGAGCTGATGCTGCTTGAGCGAGAGAGGCGCATGAATCAGACAGTATGAACGGTAACGCCGATAGTCGAAATATTCAAGAAGCAGTGCCGCTCGCAATGCTCCGGCGCTATTTGCTGGCTCATGGCTGGACACTCGCCGCTTCTGCGCCAAAGCCCCAGGTTGAGTTGCAAGGGGTCAAACCTGCGGCCGCAGCTTTTTTTCGACAACGGGCGGTCGGCCAGAGAAGTGTTGATGTTTATCTTTTCGCAAACGATTTCGAACTCGTACTACCCCGCGACCGAATGGCTTCGGACTCCTCTAGGCGAGTAGAGAGTGCTATTGAAACGCTGTCGCGATTTGAAGGGCGGCCCTCCGAACAAGTGGTGGCAGATGTGCGCTCCATCGGTTTCGATGTTGTCAGATCAAGCATTCCAGATGAATTTGTTTACGAAGATACAATTCACCTGATTAGAGCGACTAATTACATAGAGGGTGTCAAAAACCTTTTGGCTTCTACTGCCACTACTGAATTGAATCCTACACCATACTTCTTGCGGCTTAGGAAGGAAGCCAATACATTTGCTGAACAATGCCGTTTCGGCCATACGTTCAGGGGAAGTTTTGGTTTTACAATTGAATCGCCAATCATCCCAAATCTCGCGCCGACTTTGCCCGGTGTTGAACAGTTGCCGCCATTTGAGCGCCGCGTGATGCAACGCTTGGCTCGTGGGATCAGAACTGTTTGCGATGCAGTGCAAGCAAAGGACACTAGCCCCGTTGTAAACAGCGTTAAAGTAGGCTTCAGTGCAAACGCATGTGAGCAGTTTGCGGATCTTTTAGAGAAGACTGCATCTAGTGGGATGGAATTCGGATTTTCGTTGAGCCCAGAATGGCCGTCTCCAGAAGAATTCAAAACTGCTTCGTCTTTCCGGGTTGGTCCCGCACACGTTGAGTTTTCACGTGCTGCGGCTAAACTAATGCGCGAAAGCCCTATATCAAGACCCGAACGAATCTTCGGGCGAATTATTAGATTACAGAACGAAGCCGACCCCACAGATCTTCTTGACCAGACAAGCGACCGCGAAGTCGTAGTTCAGTGGTCAAGCGAGGAACTCGGCGACATTCAGGTTAGAGTGGCTCTATCCCCAACAGATTACCTCTCAGCAGTTGAGTCCCATCGCAATGGTCGCCCGGTGAGGATTAGTGGCACTCTTGAGCGACAGGGCAGGCGCTGGGTCCTGTCCGCGCCAGCGGGATTTGGAGCAGTGGATTGATAAACGACATTCCCCGAAGATAGGCGCTGCGGATAGCACTATATTCGTCAAAAGGTCTGCTCCAGTGTATGAGCTAGCTCTTTTTGGTTTCGGTTATTAAGAGCGCTGGCGCTCGCGATAAAGCTTCACAAACAAAATCGCCATGATCGCCCAGAGAATAAGCGTGACCACGCTGCCTTCCGGGCCTACGGTTCCACCGGTGAGCCAGTCAGGGGCCTGAGCTACGTGAGGGTTGAAGAGATGGCCGGGAGCCTGAAAGCCGCTGTCACTCACGCCAAAGAAAAACGATTGTCCCCAGTCCCAACCGGCGTGAGCGCCTACGGCGAGCCAGAGGTTGCCGGTACGCCAGAGTGTGGCGGCCGCGAACAGAGCAAAGAACGCGACGGCGATAATTCCGATCCTGGTTTCGCCGCCATTTCCCATGTGGAGACGTGCGAACAAAATGGCTTGAATGATGGCTGCAGGCCAAAAACCAATTCCATCCGCGAGGGTGTAAAAGAAGTAGCCGCGCATCAGGTATTCTTCAAAAAATCCGACCACCAAGAAAGACACAAACCAGAGAAGACCCCAACCGAGTATGTGCGTATTGAGGGCGTTCATGTCACCAAAATAGAAGACATGTAAACAGCGAAGAACCAACAGCAGGAAGGCCAGGGGAAGAAATCCCCACAAAAAATATCCGGCGAGAAAAGCAGAAAGGGCAGAACTCCGCAAAGGAAGACCATAAACACCCAGCTTGCGATGTTCGATCCTGCTCATGATCCAGGCGAGAAACACGAGCACAAGAAACAGAATAAGTTCGCCGACCGCCTGGAATATTACCTGGACGAAATCGGGCACGGGATTGCCCTTGGGCACACCGCCCAGACGCCGGGCGATCAATGTGACGCCATAAACCAGGATGAAGATCATCCCGCAGTAAATCAGCAGGCGCCAACCGGCGCGCAAGCCGCGGTCATTGTAGAAGACCAGGCGCAGCCTGGAAGATGACGCGCTCCGTGAGGTTTCCAGTTCCATGTGATCTGTCCCGCACATAAGAACAGAGAAACTTTAACAGAGAGTTGTGCGTGAGGTGGTGAAGGTGCGGCTTTTTATTGCGTCCGCTCAATAACCGGGTGTTTGGCCGCGGCGGCCATCGTCTGACTCACCAGACGTTCAAAATCCGCTATACATCCGCTATCTGAGGGGAGGGGCCGGCCGGCTGCGCTGCGCAGCATCTCTACCGCGAGCTGCGTTTTGTACAAGCTCAAGACGTCTCCGGGAGCACGCCCAGACTTGGCGGAGAGGGCTTGGATGTATGCCCACAGAAGCAGACGAAGCGCATCTACTACGTTCTTGAGTTCCCCAGCCAACTCCAGATCTATAACCTGGGCCGGAGCGTCGGGCGAGTTCGCCGTTTGGTCAGAAACGGCGAGTAACGTTTGCCGGATGGCCGCCAGATCTTCAAGTGTGTGGCGAACTCGGGAAGAGAGATTGTTATCCGAAGTGTGATTCATGGGTCTTGCTGTGACATCGGCGGTCGATGGCCAGAAGTTTAGAAAAAATGCATTGCTTTGAATTTTTTAACGTGTTGCGAAGACAGATAGGTACAAAAATCGCCAAGCTGATGTGTCATTCGTCGAAAAGGAGATTGGGGATAACCACCACCGGCAAGAGATAGTGACGCGCTCGCCGAGCGTTCCGCCGGGCCTGCATGATACAACTGTGAATTCATGTTCCAGGTGGTCAGAGAATTCAGGGTTGGCAGGCCGCAGGTATTTGCCGGGCTCATGCTGCTGGTATTCATGGCGCAATGCCTTTGGACGGCCAACAGCCGCAAGCTTTCTGACTTGGAATATCGGTATATTGCTGCCGGACTCACAGGGCCAGACGGGAAGGCCGTGAATGCCTCTCCTTTCACCGGATGGGTAGCGGCTTTACCGGTGCGGCTCACAACCATGGCAAGAAAGATAGCAACGCCAAGGCTTAGCGCCGTGCTGGCGGTGCCGCGCCCGTGGTTGCTGCGGTTGCCATTCGTAATTTTCGGAGTGTGGCTGGGCGCAGCGCTTTGGTGGGTGGCCCGCCGCTTGTTTGATGACGAGGGCGGCTACGTGGCGCTGGCGTTGTATTGCACGTCGCCGGCAATGATTAAGATAAGCAGCAATATTGGTCCGGAAATTATCCTGGCATGGAGCAGCCTGGGATTGATTTACACCGCTATCGGCGTGGCGCACACGCTTTATGCGCCGCCTAAAAAGTGGGTGCCGCGGATCGTGATTCTGGGACTCTCGATTGGCTTTGCGGTGGCGACGTTCTGGTGGTCGATAGCGCTGGTTCTGCTGGCGTTTGGATTCATGATGTATCTGGCGCCGGGATGCCGCCGACGGGCCCTGGCGGTGCTGGCGAGCGCGTCTGTGATTGGCTGTGCGGTGTGGGCGGTTATCGATTGGCTGACCGGCAGCGCCGGGATAGGCATGAAGGCAATGCTGGTTCAAAAGCCGGGGTTCGGGGCGTTGGGCAATATCGCATTTGCCTTGTCTGGATGGACGGACGGCTATGTGCTGGTATTACTTTTCATTGCAGCGCTTACTGGCTATGGCAACTGGCGGCGCGCGCGCTACTTTGGCAACACGGCCCCGCTCTTAACCGCAGTGGTTGCCGTGCTGCTGTTCAGCCTGGTCCCGGCCATTCGCATCTGGGACGCAACTCTGGGCCTGAGTTTCGCGTTCATATTCATCGGCGGTCTGGCGGCGGACTTTCTGGAGACCCGGTTCCGGCGTCCGATTGCCGTGATTTTGGTCGCATGTTTGCTGCTCCGGAGCGTTCTAACGGTAATGGCCCTGAGGAACTGGGTACAAAACTTAATGTAACCCGGGTGGCCAAGGGTTTATCATACTAAGTAGCAGTCGATGGCCAGTTTCTAAGCAGGTGTCCTATGTCGCGACCAGTCTTCGTCATCCCGTTTTTGGCTCTCGCCCTGCAAGTATCGCAAGCCCAGTTCGTCACCCATGGTCCGCCAGCGTCAGTAACTTCACCAACTGGTGATGGCCACCTGCATGGCGTTCCGTCGAGCGTGGTTTCACCCACGCCGTCGCCGTTTGGGGTGAATGGACAAAGGGCAATCCGCATTCGCGGTCCATTGCGGCGGTTCGGGAGTCCACACAGACGCCCAGTGTTTGTGTCGATCCCGCTTTTCTACCCCATCTATGGTGATAACGGATATTCCTCGGTTGCCGATCCTTACGTCCCTGAAAGCTCCGCTGATCCGGCCCCGGCAGCCCAGGCAGCAACCACGGATCGAAGCCAAGACCGCGGTGACGATGAACTGCGCGCGGCTTATCTGCAGGGTGCGCGCGACGCACTGACCAGCCAGGGTGACAGCCGTTACGGCGAGCATTACATGGATTCTCGCGAGCGGCGGCAGCCGGCGGCGAAAGATGTCGCGCGGAGCGCGGCCTCAAGCGATGAGCGCGCGTCCGCTGAACCAGCAGCTCCGGCGGAAGATAAGTCGCCAGCGGCAGTATTCATCTTCAAAGACGGCCATCAATTGGAGACCAGGAACTATGCCATCATGGGCGGCACCCTGTTTGATTTTTCCGGC
Organism: Candidatus Angelobacter sp.; assembly: GCA_036491195.1. Lineage (GTDB taxonomy): Bacteria > Acidobacteriota > Terriglobia > Terriglobales > Acidobacteriaceae > Angelobacter. Next base: position 20,447 of record DASXCL010000159.1, on the reverse strand, counting down.
AAGACGCTGAAGAAGATCCAGCTGGATGATCTTGACTCCGCAGCCACGGTGAAAGCCAATGACGATCGCGGCGTGACGATGAAGCTGAATTAATTTGGTAGATCGGTTACTTGGTAATTGGTAAATTTCACGCGACCCCTCTTTTCGAGGGGTCTTCATTTGCAAAATCACTCCTTTAGCCAATACCGAATCGTGTTTTTTCGAATCGCGATTATGGATGCGGCGAAAAGTGCTCGCCAGCCTGCCAAACCTGCCTTTCCTATGCTATAATTTTCTGTAATCCTCTGGCACATAACTTCTTGTAAATGCAAGTATTTAGCGGACATTTCGGCAGGGCAACGCGGTTCTGCCGGAACTGCGTGCGATGTGCGCCTTAAAAGAAGAATCGGGCGGTTTATTATTGGCCAGATTCCGAGTGGCAATTTATGGGCGGGGCAGTTCTAGCCTGACCCACTACCGACCTGAATGAGGGAAAACATGGCAGATGAACAGAATCCGCAGTTACCGTTGACGCCTCCTCCGGGCGGCGATGGCGGTGGAACGAACGCGGGGAACATACAGCCAATCAACATTGAAGAGGAGATGCGGCGGTCGTATCTCGACTATTCAATGTCGGTGATTATTGGCCGTGCACTGCCTGATGTGCGTGACGGGTTGAAGCCCGTACACCGGCGCGTGCTGTACACCATGCAGGAGATGGGCCTGCAGTACAACAAGAAATACACCAAGTGCGCCAAGGTGGTGGGCCAGGCGATGGGCCTCTATCATCCGCACGGGGATTCAGCGATCTATGACACGCTGGTGCGCATGGCGCAGGATTTCTCGTTGCGTTATCCGTTGATTGATGGCCAGGGAAATTTTGGATCGGTGGATAACGATCCTCCGGCAGCAATGCGATACACAGAATGCCGTCTGCAGCGAATTGCCGGCTCACTGATGGAAGACATCGATAAAGAGACCGTCGATTTCGTTCCGAACTATGACGAGTCAACGGTTGAACCCACAGTCCTGCCGACGCGCATTCCAAACCTGCTGGTGAACGGCTCGAACGGAATTGCCGTGGGCATGGCGACGAATATTCCTCCGCACAATCTCACAGAAATCGTGGAAGCGGCAATCCTGCTGGTCAACAACCCGGCAACCAAACTCCCAGAGATACTAAAGATCGTGAAAGGCCCGGACTTCCCGACCGGCGCTTACATTTACGGGCGCAGTGGGATTGAAGCTGCCTATACGCATGGCCGGGGCAAGTTCGTGATGCGCGCCAAAGCCGCGATTGAAGACCTAAACCAGGGACGTAAAGCGATCATCGTGAGGGAAATTCCCTATCAGGTCAACAAAGCCAAGATTGTGGAGCGCATTGCGCAGCTCGTCAACGACAAAGTGATTGACGATATCTCCGATGTGCGCGACGAATCTGGCCGCGACGGCATGCGCATTGTAGTTGAACTGAAGCGCGGCGCCGAGGCGCAGATCATCCTGAACCAACTCTTCAAGCACACGCAGATGCAGGAAAGCTTCAGCATGATTTTCCTGGCCGTGGTGAATGGCCAGCCGAAAGAGATGGGGTTGGTGCAGGCGATCCAACACTTCATCGATCACCGTGTGGATGTGGTGCGGCGGCGCACGGTTTACCTGCTGGAGAAAGCCCGCGAGCGTGAACACATTTTAGAAGGCTACAAGATCGCGCTCGACAACATGGACGCGGTCATCAAGATCATTCGCGGATCGGGTTCGCGCGCGGAAGCCAAAGAAAACCTGCTGGCGGCGAAGTACAAGATCGTGGACAAGGCAATTCAGGCCAAGGTGGGCGGCGCGGAAGGAAAGCTCTCGCCACGCCAGGCTGACGCGATCCTGGAATTGCAGCTCTACCGCTTGACGCGGCTTTCGACGGAAGAAATTCTGAAAGAGCTGGAAGAGATTCGCGGGAAGATCGCGGAGTACGAATCGATTCTGGCTTCAGACAAGAAGCTGCGCGGCGTGATTGTAAAAGAACTCGAAGAGGTAAAAGAGCAGTTCGGCAACAAACGCCGCACCGAGATCACCGACGAATCAACGGAGATCACGCTGGAAGACCTGATCGCCGACGAGCAGGTGATTGTGACGGTCTCACACAGCGGATACCTGAAACGGACGCCGCAGTCCATCTATCGCCAGCAGCGGCGTGGCGGCACCGGTCGCACGGGGATGAAGACGCGCGAAGAGGATTTTGTGGAATATCTCTTCAGCGCTTCCACCCATTCTTATCTGCTGGTGTTTACGAATAAGGGGCGCGTTTACTGGCTCAAAGTGTATGAAGTGCCGGACGTGGGCGCGGCGGGCAAAGGCAAACACATTGGCAATCTGGTGGCGCTGCAGCCAGGCGAGACGGTGCGCACGCTGCTTGAGGTCCGAAACCTGGAAGAAGAAAACCGCTACATCTTCTTCGCCACGAAAAAAGGTACGGTGAAGAAGACGCCGGTAAAGGACTTCTGCAACGTGATGTCGCGCGGGATTATTGCCATCGGCATCGACAAAGACGACGAGTTGGTGGCGGTGCGGTTGACCGATGGCAACCAGATCGTTTTTCTGGCGTCGCATGAAGGACAGGCGATCCGCTTTGGCGAAGAAAATGTGCGCTCGATGGGACGGCCGGCCTATGGCGTCCGCGGCATGGACTTGGACAAGAACGATTACATTGTGGGCATGGCCGTTACGCCGAAAGACGCGAAGAAGACCAATGGCAAAGACAAGGACGGGAAAGCCACGGAAGAGAACGCCCCGAGCCTGATTCTGAGCGTGACCGAGCAGGGCTACGGTAAGCGCACGCCGGTGGAGGAATACCGGTTGCAGTCGCGCGGCGGCAAAGGCGTGATCAATGTGAAGACCACGGCGAAAAACGGCAACGTGGTGGGCATCATGCTGGTGGACGAATCGTCTGAAGCCATGCTGATCAGCCAGTTCGGCAAGATCATCCGTATTGACACCAAAACGATCCGCGAAGCCGGGCGCTCGACCCAGGGTGTGCGGTTGCTGCATCTGGAAGAAGGCGATCGCGTGGCCTCTGCAGTGGTGCTACAGGAGAAGACTGAAGAGGAGCCGAACGGGACGCTGTTGCAGTAAAGGATCAATCTGGAGAAGCTCCCAGGATTAGGAGCTTTTTTGTGTCAGTTCGCCCTCCAGTATCGGTTAATCTGGGGGCCATCTGGCAGATAATTGGTATCTCGCGATTACTTATCGCCTCAGCTTACTCTGCTGCTGCATAAATTTTTCGACGCTAGCAACCTGGACGAACGTCTTATTTTCGCTTACGATGGTCCTTAAGGTGTGCCGCCTGATCAGGTCGGCGATCACCTGCCGGGTGAAGCCCGCCATGCGGGCCGCCTTGATCGGCGAAATCCACTTCGTGGGATCAAAATTTTTCTTTTTGGGACGAACTTTTTTTCCCTTGATGTAGCCCGTTCCGCTGGGTCCGCGCGGGCGGCGCGTGAAGCTCATCACTTCAACCCGGGAAACATAGAGCCTTCCGGCGTGCCTTAATGTTGTCAGTCGTCCGCGATTAACCAGCTCCCAGATGGCCTGCCGCGAGACGCCCCGCGCACGCGAGGCATCGCCCTTGGACATCCATTCATCGGGGTTAAATGTGCCGGGTTTTTCAGTCTCGATGGTCATCGTTATCAGTCCGCATGCGGAATATGCTTGCGCTGGTCATGAAGAGGATAAACCAAAGTTACTGGGTTTATCGATACTGGAAGAGGTTCCACCCAAGAATGGCGGCGAAGACGCACTCGCGCTCACGCCCGGGAAAGTTCGGATGTTTCCTTCGGCGTCGGTTTTCTGCTCATGCCAAGCCATGCCAGCGCTACGGCGAGTAGGAGGAGTCCGGAAGAGATCAGAGCTGAGGTGTGCAGGCCAGGAATAATTCTGTCGCGGGCGTGACCCAAAATGGCCCCGAAGATGGCAACGCCGATAGCGCCTCCCGCCTGGCGCGCCGTGTTCAGCACAGCGGAAGCGGTCCCGGAGCGTTCGCGCGGGACGCTGGAAAGAATTGCGGTGGTCATGGCAGGAACAGCAAGACCCATCCCCCCGGGAATGAGAATGAATGCCGGGAGCATCGCACGCAAAGATGTATCGGCATTGAGGTACAGAAGCAGAGCATAACCGGCGGTCCCAACGATGGAACCCAGAATCATGGGAACGCGCGGTCCCTTCCGGGCGGTGAGCCATCCGCAGATAATGTTGGAAACGATGAACGTTGCGGTGAGCGGAAGAAAGGCAATGCCGGTGCGGAGAGGCGAGTATCCGCGAGCTTGCTGGAGATAAAGACTGATCACGAAGATCACGCCGTAATAGGTGAGATTGACAATGATTCCGAAAGCCACGGCCGGGCTGAAACCGGGCAAGCGGAAAAAACCCAACGGAAGCATCGGCGCAAGGACCCGGCTTTCCACATAGAGGAACGCGGCCAGAGCAACAGCGCCAAACAGAGCGCCTCCCGTCACCAGGATATGTCCCGCACCTAGTCGGCCGCCCTCAATCACAGCGCCGACCAGGCAGGTGAGCGCCACGATGGCCAGAAGTTGACCCGCGGGATCGAGCCGCTTCGAGTCATTGGGTTGCGGGTCAGTGGCTTTCGAATCCCCCGGTACGAACCGAATCACCAGCAGAATAGCTGCGCAGCAGAGCACGATGTTGACGAGGAAGATGCTGCGCCAGCCCAGCCCGGAGAGCAGTAGGCCACCCGCAACCGGTCCAGCAGCAATGGAAACGCCGCCAGCAGCCGTCCAGAGGCCTACCATGCGAGCTCGCAATGCGGGATCGTCCGCAGCCATATGATTCAGGATCGAGAGCGATGTGGGGACCAGCAGAGCAGCGCCGGCGCCTTGCAGCGCACGCGCCCCGATCAGGATACCGATGGCAGGCGCGAGCCCGCAAACGACTGAAGCCGCGGTGAAGATCAGGAAACCGGCGAGATAAGCCCGACGTGAGCCAAAGCGATCACCCAGGACCCCGGCCGAGATCAGCAGCGCGGCGAAACTGAGAGTGTAGGCATCCACCACCCACTGCAAACCGGCAACGCTGGCCTGGAGGCGCAGACCAATTTGAGGCAGCGCGACGTTCACAATGGTTACGTCGAGCTGAACCACCGCAAAGCCAAAGCTGGTGGCAATTAGAAGTCCCCAGAGAGAGCCGTGAAGACGAGTATCTTTGGTCGCCATATTGCTAGTATGCCGGCCAGATCGCCCAGGATGTTTCATGGACTGATGAATTGTTGATCGGGTTAGAACATTTCACCGCGCCATGAAATATCTGGGAGGGCGCTGGGGCTAGAATTGCAGATGGGTATCGTTTATGAAAGAAAAACATGCAATCTCAAGTCTGGGTTATCTTCTGGCAGATCCGGGAAGATCGGCGATGCTTCTGGCGTTGCTGGAAGGACGACCGTTGCCGGCAGGAGAGCTGGCCCGCGCGGCTTCTGTTTCCGCACAGAGCGCCAGCGCGCATCTTGCCAAGCTGAGCCGGGGCGGGCTGATCACCATGCAACCCGATGGCCGATGCCGCTATTACAAGTTGGCAGGCCAGCGGGTGGCCAATGCGCTGGAAGCCCTGGGAGCAATTTCAACGGTTCGCCCAACGGCGGAGTACACCGGTTCGGGGGTCGACCAATCGATGCTGATGGCCCGCAGTTGCTACGATCATTTGGCGGGCCGCGCAGGCGTGGCACTGACCGAAGCCATGCAAAGACAACGTGTGATCGTGGCGGAGGGCGAGCGCGACTATCGGGTGACGGCGCGAGGTGAAGAGTGGCTGAGCAAGCTGGGAGTGGAGTTTGAATCCATCCAGCAAAGCAAGCGGCACCTTGCCCGACGTTGCCTCGATTGGACCGAACGCCGGCCTCATGTCGGGGGTGCGCTGGGTGCAGTTTTGCTGCAACACTTCCTGGCCGACGGCTGGCTTGCCCGCCGGCGGGATTCCCGAGCGCTCAGAGTAACGCAAAAAGGCCGGATGTCATTCGTCAAGTTGGGAGTACCGCCCGCGCTGGCAGCAAGCTTTGGGCAGCGGTAAGTGTAAATTGGCCTGACCTTGTACCAAAAACATGTACCACTTTGTCAGGCAGAGGGGTCGTGGAGAGGCGATCCTTCTACCCCCTCCCCCGGCTCATCCCAAGATGGCGTAGACTTCAGAGGTTTTCATCCCAAGTCATCCCAGATTGGCGTGGACTTGCCGCATATAAGGCCTGTTTGGCGTAGGTTCAGCAACCAGAATACCCAACGAATAATCTGGTACCCCTCCCCCTGGCCTTCAACTAGCATTCCAAAGGACTTGGCCGGCAGCATCCCAGGACCATCCAGATTGGCATTACTGTTTGAAGCCTGCGGTTTTAGCTTAAAGGCTAATGGCTCGTTTTTCAATGATCTTTGCCCGAGGCGCTATTAGACTATAGCAATTTTCTTCGCCCAAATCAATAGCGAATTAGGACATGGCCTGTGACAAACTTACCCCACAGAAGTATACGTTTCGCGCAGCTGAAGAGCGGCCCGTATCCGGGAAAACGAGTGACACCTCTATCTCTGTAATGTATCTTGCGGGGAACCCTTGGGGCTTGGCTGAGAAGGGGATGGAGGATTTGACTTTTGGAGTTTCTGAACCTGGTCTTTCAGGTCCTGAATATCAGCTTGATTCCTGTGAACCATAGCCCAGGCAAGTGCGACTAATACAATGGCGAGAATCCAATTGAATGACTGATTCCATCTCCTGTGTGCAAACCAAGTACCTGGCGATCCAGAACGGACCCAAGCAAGCATCGAAAGCGCCAACGCAATCGCCGAAATCCAGAATACGGTTGGATCCCACCATGACTGTCCAGGCTTCCCAACGAAAAGAGTTAACGCCGCGAATAACAATGCGATTATTGCGAACGTAATCGTTACAAACAAGTCCATTCGCGTCTGAATGGTTTCAAGCCGACTCTTAAATTTTCCGATCTCCTGCTCTGCCTTCGTTGCAAGAGCGCTTTTCAATTTTTCGGGCAGGTAATCCTCAAATAAAATCCTGTCAGGTAGATCATTACCCTTCAAGTATTCTTTCGAAACGCCTTTATGAAAAGCCGTCGTTTTCACGAAGTCGATTACTGCAATTGATTCGCCTTGATGGAGGATGACCTCTTCGTCTGACAGATTGTAAATCGGACAGAAGAGGTGGCCGACATAACCGGCGTCTACCTGAGGGCCTCCGACCCAGAGCAGCCCCTGATAAGCCCTGCTGACCTGAATATTCCACCTCGCGATCAAGAACGGGGGCACATTCAAAGTTTCATTTGTCTTGATTATTGCAACCTCAAAAGGTTTGATCCTGATCTCGTTTTGACCTGGGAGATCGGATAATGGGCTGATCGTGCCCCCGATTGCATATTCGTCGCCGATAGTGAGCTTGTAATTCGCGGGTTTAAGATTCTTGTCATTAAACGGGCTAATGAGATCAAATTCCGTAACGTAGTGCTTAATAGCATCGCTCAGCAAGACGCCAGTCCCGGATAGAGTGTCGGTCGCTGGCCGTTTTGCCACAAGTGCCAGGAGCCGTTTTCGTTCGGCTTCTCTTCGGGTCAAATTATCTGGCATGACTTATTTGTTCTCCCAGAACTAACGACTCCCCACGAAGATCGGATACGCGGGTTGGCTCTATCAAATTCCTAACGGCGGGACCAACACCACAGAATGCTATGGGCACTCCCAACTGCGTCTCAAGTTCTAAGGCCATTTGTTTCGATGCATCGCTTAGAAAACCAAAGTTGGTACACCCCAAATCTCGATAATCCAAATAGTCGAGACAGTTGATCGCCAGCTTCGTTGGTCGGTTGCAGCGGACTGCCGCTTTAGCGAGTTGCCAATCGAACCTGCCGATCCGGCGTATCTTGTTTGTGACACTGGTTCGTTCCACAATTGGCCAAGGATAGCGACTTTCGGATTGCAGCGTGTCCCACGAGATTTCCTGATGCAGGGGGCCTGCCTGTTTTCCGGCCACCCGAATGGGAAAAGTGCGGAGTACAAGCACGATCTCAGTCACCAAAGCTGGGCTCAATCCCACTTCGCTCAGGAAAGCTGCTGCCGTCGTATCCCGCGAGGTAGTCTTTGGATATGGGTCTGCATGGTAGAGCGATAGCCCGAAGCCTTGCGTTCCCTCAACAAGCACCCTTTGGTTCCTGTCTAAAGCGGAATTCGCTTCCACGGAAACGTCCGTAAGCAAAGGCTTCAACCAAGGATGTACCGAAGCCGCATCCCGAGCGAGGCGCACATCAGCTCCTCTCAGAACCCTCCGGGCAACAGCAGATCCGACACCGCACAGCGTTGAGCTTAACCGCTCTTGCAACTTCAGGTCTGACTCAAATTGCTGATCCTTTTCCTCAATCACCATGGTCTTGTGGTCTATTCCGATTCGCACAGGATCGACTTTGAAGCGTTCAATCTCGTCTTTGATGACGTTTAAGTTGATCAACGCTCCAGCCGGAATGAGTAACCGGGTCGCCGGATTGATGTAACCGGTAGGAATTTGACGCAGAACCACTGTTCCGTCGGGAGTAGTAACGGAATGGCCCGAGTTCGGGCCGCCGCAGCGGATGCATATGTCAATGCTTTCCCTTACCGCGATATGGGCCGCGATCTTGCCTTTGCCCTCCGATCCGAATTGTCCGCCCACCACGACCCAAAGACTCATTGTGTTTCCTTCCGAATTGACAGCACAAATTTATTCAGTGGCTCATAAAGTTGCTGCAACGGCTCACTACTTGTGATACAGAGTTCAGCAAACTGCTTGAGGTGTGGTATCAGTTGTTCCACCGGATGCTGATCTGCCGTAGAAAATTCCTCAAACGTCCGGAAACGTCCACGCTTCTGGAGCCTCAGCCAGCGCTGCTCTCGCGAACTGTCTATATAAACCAAATGAAGCCGTGAGGTAAAGGCATCCTTCAAGCTCTTGTAATCGAGAGGATGGCGGAGGCCTTCAACGACCCAATTTCCTCCGGCAGTCGTTTTTGAAAGCAGTCGTCGATTCAATTCGGCTTGGGACCCACCAGACATAACGTCCCATCCAACAGCCTGCAACTCAGACTTTCGCTCAGGATCTTCGTTGAACCAGTCCGCAAGGACCTGGCTGTAGCGGATGTGGTTGAAGCCGTGTTCCGCAGCGAGATATTCTGCGGCAGTCGTTTTCCCGGAGCCCAACTGGCCAGTAATTCCGATGACGAGTTGGGTGTTCGGGTGATCGGCTTCCATTGGGAAGCATTCTAGTGGATGAACCCGTCCGGGAGTCTATCGAGTCCGCTCAATTCCATAATTTCAGCCAATTTCTGGTAATTGAACTTGAGTGACCGAGGCACAATCAGATATTCCTCAGCCGGAGTACCGAGGGCGATGTATTCGTCCGCCATGTAAAAAAGGCCGACCAGGGCTGAGGTGATTGCGTCCACTTCATCATGGGCGACTTTTTCATGCAGGTACGGGCCCTGGATTCCAGCGCGATTCAAGCCCCATTTCAGTTCTGCCAAACTGCTGCCTTTGCGCGGTATTCCGAGAATGTCCTGGGCTGCGCCGGGATAACTCTCAATGACGTTTAAACCGGCAGCGCGGAGCTGCATGGCAAGGTTCATGCCCCGGAGAGTCAGACCCTTCATAGTAGGCAACAGGCACCAGAAAACCGAGATCCCCATGCGCTTGAGGGCCAGTTCGCACTTGCGGTAAATCGGAACGCCTTTCTTCCGGTGCCGCAGGTTCCAGCCCTCGGGAAGGGACAAAGGGGAGTCGATTGAGACAAGATCGGGCTTTGCCTGAATTGTGGCGTCAATCAATTGCTGATCCGTGCTCAGAAGCATGGTCGAGGCTTGCGCGCCATCCATCAGCGCCCACCCAGTCGCACGCTTTTCGCTGCCTGTGAGATCGATGCCAACGATGCGCGGTGGATGGGCTGACTCAACCTTCGAAAGCAGATGAGTGACCGTATCGCCAATGGGTTGGTTGTTCGGCACTCGCCGCTCAATGGTTTGAACAGGGGCGGGCAACTCGCCAACCCCTGAGAATAGAGAGGGTCCTGCTTTCTGAAACATCGTAGACGCCTGTTTGGCCAGACGATCATAGGTCATCTCCATAATGGCCTTCAGATGCACCACGTCTTCAGTGTTGTACTGCACCAGCTGATCAAGAGCTGCCTTGTCGCCCCGCAAATACTTGGACCACAGAACCGTGGCTTCAAAACCGCCTATGTCCGCAACCTCATCGGGGCGGGAGATTCCAAGCTTACGCTCGACTTCTTTGAGGCCTCCCATCAAGCCCAGCCGCCGGGATGTCCACCGCAGGTCGATGTGAATCGGCGGTAAAACCAGATCGGGAAAAGCGAAGCGCAGGAAACGAAGATCAAAGCCAGCGCCGTTGTACGTGACGACGACCGAATATTTCTTCAGCTCTTCCTGGAAATCTGGCAGGTTGTATCCATCAACGTATACGTTGTATTTTCGCCCGTCGTAAAGGCCCACCATCGTGACGCTGTCAAAAACAGACGATAGGCCCGTGGTCTCAATATCGAGATACACACATTGATCTGAGAACTCAGGGAAAATGCGCCACGCCTCGCCCAGGGTTGAGAGCCGCTGGAAGAAAGCGGCGTCTTTGTTCTTGATCGCTTCCCGTGAGCGCGGGATATACTCGTCCAGCTTTTGCTGAAGCCTCACGCCGGCAAAACCGAAGCGCTTTTCAAACCGGTCGGCATCATCCCAGCACTGAATGCCGTGTTCCCAGAGGCCTTGCTCTGTATGCTTGCCGACCCCCGGAATGTGGATGAAGGTCTGTTGGAGCATGGGTATCTCTCTTCTAACGGACAGTATCTATTGTAATGGAAAATTCTATTTAAATAGAAAATCTATTTTAATAGAATCTATCGATGCCCCAAAAAGTAGGCAGAAAGCGCAAGCCAAGAACCACAGCTGAAAAGCTCCTGATGACTGAGGTGTCGGAAAAATTTGGGAAAGTTATGGAGGACCGCGGCTGGAATGCGGAGCGTGCCGCGAAAGAACTAGACGTCAGCCGCGCCTCTTTTTATAACTATTGCAATAAGAATGATTTAGCCAGTTTTGAGGTTCTTAAGAGAGCCCACGATCGGTGGGGACTCAATTTTAAATACATTGATTTTGGTGCTAACAGCAGACATTCATCCTCACCCCCCGAGGAACATCGGCAATATGTCTTGCCCTTTATTGACAACGTCCGCGAGCGAGACGTTGAGATCATCAAGACCAAATCAGTCAAGCCCGATACTCTTCAACTCACTGTCAACATCAAATTTGCTGGCTAAGATTCAGGGTTCAGGAGGGAGCGGTTTTCAAGAAGCTGAGATTTTGCTTCTTAGGGGCGGGTCATTTAATCTAATACACCTCTCGCGGGACGCCTGATTTCGCACAGCGATGAAAGGTGGAGAGATGAACATTTATAAGAACATTACGCAGACCATCGGGCGGACGCCGCTGGTTCAACTTAACAAGCTCACCCAGGGCGCCAAGGCCACGGTGCTGGTGAAACTGGAGGGCTTCAATCCCTGCCACAGCGTGAAAGACCGCATTGGCGTAAGCATGATTGAGGAAGCCGAAAAGTCCGGGCGGATCCAGCCGGGCAAAACCGTGCTGATTGAGCCGACCAGCGGGAACACCGGCATTGGGCTGGCGTTTGCCGCCGCGGCCAAAGGCTATCGGCTGATCCTGATCATGCCGGACACAATGAGTCAGGAGCGCCGGGTGGTGCTGCTGGCGCTGGGGTCAGAAATTATTCTCACCCCTGGCCCCAAGGGCATGAAAGGCGCGATCGCCAAGGCCAATGAGCTGCTGAAGCAGACGCCGAATGGGGTGATCCTGCAGCAGTTTGCCAACCCGGCGAATCCGAAGATCCATCGCGAGACCACGGGGCCGGAGATCTGGAACGATACCGACGGCAAAGTCGACATTTTTGTTTCCGGCGTGGGCACGGGCGGCACGCTGACCGGCGTGGGTGAGTTCATCAAGCCGAAAAAGCCGAGTTTCAAGATTGTAGCGGTTGAGCCGGTGGAATCGCCGGTGCTTTCCGGAGGCAAGCCGGGACCGCATAAAATTCAGGGGATCGGCGGCGGATTTGTGCCGGAGGTACTGAAAACCGACCTGATCAATGAAGTGATGACGGCGACACTGGACGAATCCCTGGATACGGCCCGGAGGATGGCGAAGGAAGAAGGCATCTTTGTCGGCATTTCCGGAGGCGCTGCAGTGGCACAGGCGGTGAAGCTGGCGCAGCGCGACGAAAACGCCGGCAAGCTGATTGTGGTGGTGGTGCCGGACTTTGGCGAGCGATATCTGAGCACGATCCTGTTCCAGAACCTGAAGGATGAAGCCGCCAACCTGCCCACCGTGGACGCCGACGTGGAAACATTCTTTATGATGAAGTCGGCGTGAAGCAGCGGCGCGAAATTTGTTGAAGCGAGGAGGGAATTCAGGGCTCCTCGCTTTTGCAATTTTGCAGGCCTCGCAAGGGGGGTGGCACAATTTTGCTTTTTAGCGAAAACCGCGCCGCCTGGGAACGTGCGTGAGCAGGGTCACTGGAAGATTCGTTTAGAATTAAAGCATCAGCCTTTTCATGCGAGTTGAATCTTTTCTTGCGAGTTGAATCATGGGTAATCGTCCTTTACATTTTGTGACTCTGTCGGGCGTACCGGTGCACGTTTCAGAATTGAAATGGCCTTTTCATCCTTCCACCTCGGGCGCTGACTGGCATGTGCTGCATGGGCGCGCCGAATTGCTGGGCCGCGATGAAGGCTTGCACGTGGAAGTGGCCGTCGGTATGACCCAAACAATGAAAGATGCGCTGGGCTCGCTGGAGCCGGAAAACGCGGAGAGCCTTGTCGTGAACTCCATCCGCAAAACCATCGACAACGGGCAACTCGCGTTTGTGAAGTCGGGCAAGCTGCAACCGGTCCACGTGACGAGCCGTTTTTACAGCTTTGTGACGAAGAAAATCCAGTTCCCCACGCAATCCGAGCAGGATGTGCTGGAGATGCTGAAGCGCCGTATCTTCTGGTTGAGCGCCAAAACCGGGAAGGGCGCGCCGGTAAGCGTGGCACATCCGTATGACTGCCAGTACGTAAATTTCTCGCGTGAAAAAATGCTTGAGCTCGCACAGGACCTTGCCGCACAGGGCCTGTTGAACCTGGAGAGCGAATTTGCAACCGCAACCAACGCGCTTTTGAAAGACGAACCGACGTTCGTGGCTGCGATGCACAAAGGTGTTGAAGCGGGGATCGCGGCGATCAAGGTCAGCGCGTAAGAGCAACTCAGCGTAACTACGTTCTCCGTTCCGTCGAAATTCATACAGATTTGTGTCTGCGCTTCTCCAAGTCGAGCACCTGAACGTCAGCTTTGCCACACAGACGGGCGAAGTTGCCGCGGTGCGCGACGTCAGCTTCTCTATCGCTGAATCAGGGACTCTTGGTCTCGTCGGCGAATCAGGTTCGGGAAAATCGGCGACATCGCTGGCGATCATGCGGCTGCTTCCGCCGCAGGCGCGCACAACCGGCATGATTACTTTTGCCGGAGCAGATCTGCTGGCGTTGCCGGACGACGAGATGCGCCGCGTTCGTGGCGCCCGCATCAGCATGATCTTTCAGGAACCCATGACGGCGCTGAACCCCGTGATGCGCGTAGGCGACCAGGTGGCGGAAGCAGTGCTGGCACATCATCGCGTAAGCAAAGCTGAAGCTTGGAAGCGCACCGTGGATGCGTTGCGCGAGGTTGCCATTCCTGATCCCGACAAGCGGGCGCGCGATTATCCGCACCAGCTTTCCGGCGGACAGCGCCAGCGCGTGATGATTGCCATGGCGCTGGTAAACAATCCGCAACTGCTCATTGCCGACGAGCCGACGACGGCGCTCGACGTCACCATTCAGGCGCAGATTCTGGAGTTGCTGGCGGCGTTGCGAGAGAAGCACCGGTTGGCTGTGCTCTTTATTTCGCACGATCTGGGCGTGGTTTCACGCGTGGCGGAACAAGTGGCCGTGATGTTTGCCGGAGAAATCGTGGAGATGGGTCCCGTAGCAGGGATTTTTTCGTCGGCGCGGCACGCTTACACACGCGGATTGATCAGCGCTATTCCCACATTGAAAACTGACCGCTCGCGGCCGCTGGCAATGGTGGAAAAGGATTCGCGTCCGGCGGGCACTGTGCCTTTGCTGGAAATTGCGCCGGGCCATTGGGCACGAGTGTCGCCCTAAGAATTGATACACTCATTTGTCTATTCATCTTATTGAGGACCTCAAAGAACCTTGCGCGTACTGATTCTTTCTGACATCCATGCCAACCTTGAAGCATTGGAGGCTTGCCTGGACGCCGCGCCCGAATACCACCAGGTTTACAACCTGGGCGATATCGTTGGCTATGGCGCGAATCCGAACGAGGTGACCGAGCGTTCGCGTGAACTGGGATCCATCTTTGTACGGGGGAACCATGACAAAGCGTGTTCTGGCTTGAGCGACTTGAGCGATTTCAATCCAGTTGCCGGGCTGGCCGCGCTGTGGACACGCGAACAATTGACTGAAGACCATCTGCAATTTTTGCGCGAATTGCCACATGGTCCGATTTCGCCGATAGAGAATCTTCAGCTGGTGCACGGTTCACCGCGGGACGAAGACGAGTACGTCCTGATGGCCAGCGATGCTTATGCGATCCTGAAAGACGCCGCCGTTCCGCTCACTTTTTTTGGACATACCCACGTGCAGCGCTGTCTTCTGCTGGAGAACGCGGGACAGGGAAAGTCATTCGCGCCAGATTATAAATCGGCCAAAGGGAAGCAGACAGCCAGGCTGGAAATAAAGCCCAACGCAACGTATCTGGTGAATCCAGGGTCCGTGGGCCAGCCCCGAGACAATGATCCGCGTGCGGCATTCCTGCTCTATGACACCGATGCCGCGATGCTCACGTTTTATCGAGTACCTTATAACATCGAACAGGCACAGGAAAAAATCTTTGCCGCTGGATTGCCCGAACGGCTTGCCATCCGGCTGGAGGAAGGCCGTTGACCCAGAAGTCGCTTTTCGAAGAGCCGGCTCCGCGCCGCGTGGCGAACGCAATTAAAGCCAACATTGATGGCGGCGCACGCGGCAATCCAGGACCTTCCGCTTATGGAGTGGTGGTGCGCGATGCGAAAGGCGAGGTCATTGCCGAGCTGTCTGATTACCTGGGCATACAAACGAACAATTACGCCGAATACTCAGGCTTGCTGGCCGCGCTTGACTTCGCGGTGCGGGAAAAACATCTGTCTCTGAAAGTGTTGAGCGACTCAGAGCTTCTTGTTCGCCAGATGCAAGGCCGCTATAAGGTAAAGAGTCCCGGACTGATTGACCTTTATGATCGTGCCCGAGCGCTGGTGCGGAAGCTTGAGCATTTCTCCATTGAGCACGTGCTGCGGCAGTACAACAAGGAAGCCGACAGCCTGGTCAACCAGGTGCTGGACAGCCGGGGCAGAGGAGCACGTTGATGGCGGTTACGCGGCAGAATTTTTCCAGCGGAACAAAATGGGAGCCCGTGGTTGGCTACTCGCGGGCCGTTCGCGTGGGAAATAGCATTCATGTCTCCGGCACCACAGCAACCGACGGCAGCGGGAACGTTATAGGCGTGGACGATGCCTACGCGCAGGCGGTGCAGACTTTGAAGAACATTCAATCCGTTCTGGAGCGCGCCGGCGCAGGCATGAAGGATGTGGTGCGCACGCGCATGTACGTGACCAACATCGCCGCGGACTGGGAGAAAGTTGGTCGCGCCCACGGAGAGTTCTTTGGCGACGTTCGTCCCGCAACCAGCATGGTTGAAGTTTCAAAGCTGATTTCGCCGGAGATGCTGGTAGAGATTGAAGCGGAAGCGATCGTCGAAGAATGATCATGTGCAACAATCTTTTGCCTGGCGCAGAAGTTTTTCTAGCCGCTGGATGATTCATGAGCGCGTTGGAGCGCAGCGACCTAATAAAAGGTGAAGGCCAGCTCATATCGGCTGGCCTTCTAAGGATGAAAAATTTCTGCTGTTGGCAGAAGTTATTTCTTGGGAGCGATTACATCTTTTACGGCCTTGGCAACGCGGAACTTTACCACGGTCTTGGCCGCGATCTTGATGGGTTCGCCGGTTTGCGGATTGCGTCCCATACGCGCTTTCCGGTTGGACTTTACGAGGCGGCCCAGGCCAGGAATCACGAACACACCGTTCTTTTTAGTTTCCTTGATTGCGGTCTCCGCCAGGTGTTCCAGGAACGCCGCCGCGGTCTTGTTGTTCGTTTCCAGTTTCTCCGCCATGTGGCGGACAAGTTGGGTCTTGGTCATGCCTGCTGCCATCTTTCCTCCTTGAAAATTGAGCACTTGCGTCGGAATATGAGCACTTTTACAGTGCACTCATTGGGTATATTACATCAGCAAGGGCCGATGCAAGCATTTTCACCTGATTTTATGCGGCTTTTTCTAAGGTGGCTGTGGAAAACAGGCATAAACAGCGGCGATGCGCGATGACCCGTATCTAGCGCCTATAAAAACTCAGGACAGCATCGCCTTGCCGCAGCACACGATGCCGCCACAGTGAACCAAATTCATTTCCTGGATCAAAATGCTTGTCATGTTCGGCAATCACCTGGTTTTGCGGCGCCAGCAACTGTGATTGTGAGAGAAAACCCAGCACCTGTTCGTAATCGCCCATTTTGCGGTACGGCGGATCCAGGAAGACAAAATCGCACATTGCAGCCTGCGCGTCCAGCATCCGCAAAGCAGTGGCCGCATCGCGTTCAATCACTTCTGCCCCGTCTTCGATTTCCAGGGTGTGCAAATTTTTGCGGATAGTTCGGGCGGCAGCGCCTACCGCTTCTACGAAATAAACGCTGCGGGCGCCCCGGCTGAGGGCTTCAATGCCGATGGCCCCGCTTCCGGCAAACAGATCAAGCCAGACAGAGCCCTCAATGGAAGGAGCAACCACGTTGAAGAGCGTTTCCCGCAGGCGATCAGAGGTAGGCCGGGTCTGCATTCCCGGCGGAGCATTGAGCTGGCGGCTTTTATATTTTCCCGCAATCACGCGCATGAGCCTGGTCTCCGCTGTCTGACATCTAATCTAACGTATAGAATTAAAGATCGGCGCGAGGCATTCGTCGGGATCGGCAGCGAGCCCGGCTTGCGCGGCGAGCTGCCCGCCGTAGGAGCAGTACCATCATGAGGTTCGAGAAGTTGCGGGGCGGTTTGGAGCGAAGCGACAACACGTAATGAGAAACTGGTCTGTATTCACGATAAGAGTCGTCGGGATGGAAATCCGCATTCACCTGACGTTCCTGGTCCTACTGCTCTTTCTGCTGCTGGTGGAAGTGAATCGCAGCGGGTCGCGGGTGGTCCCGCGCGTATTTGTCCTTACGGGTTTCATTCTGTTTTCAGCGCTCCTGCATGAGCTTGGCCACATGATGGTATCGGAGCGGCAAGGCGTTCCCGTGAAAGGATTTCTGCTGCTGCCCATTGGCGGACTTGTTGTCGGCGACCCCACAACCCAGGGAGAAAGCGCGCGCAACTTGCGCAAAGAGACTTTGATCGCTCTGGCCGGGCCGCTGGTGAATGCCCTGCTGGCGGGCGCCACAGCCCTGGTCCTTCTCGCCATGGGAAAAGCGCGCGGCCTTGCGCATGTGCCACTGGTTTCGCCCTCGAACCTTGGCTCAAGCTTTCTGTGGATCAATGCCGGCCTATGTGTTCTGAACCTGCTGCCCGCGTTCCCGCTGGATGGCGGACGGATTCTGCGCGCCGTTCTGGCCCGCCGTATGGAGTTCCGCGTGGCCACGCGACGGGCCGTAAGCCTGGGTCACATTTTTGCCGGCCTGTTCATGCTGGCCGGTGCGGCCGCTAATATCCAGGCGCTGATGCTTGTTGGTTTCTTTATTTTTATGGCTGCGCAGATGGAAGAGCGGACGGTGATGTTTCAGGCGGTGGTGGATGGAGTGCAGATGGAAGATATCATGTTGACGGAATTTTCCATCCTCTCACCCGCAGACACCCTGGAAGATGCGCTTAACAAGGCTGTCCACTGCTTGCAGGATGACTTTCCGGTGGTTCGTGGCGGTGACCTGGTGGGCGTGATTACCCGCCAGACGATTGTCGAACGGCTCCGAGCCGAAGGGAACGGCTACGTCCAGGGCGCCATGAACAAAGCGTTCGAAATTGCTTCGCGAACGGAGTCGCTCGGTTCCGCTTTCCGCAAGCTCACTTCCCGGGGTCTGAGCCTGATTCCCGTTGTCGATCAGGAACGGCTGGTAGGGATCGTGACCTTGCAACATCTGCTGCACAGCATGGGATTGCTGGCTGAATCGAGACGATTGAGACGGCAGATGGAAGAGCAGCTGTAGCATCAACAATCGGTTAGACCCATTTACCGCAAAGGACGCGAAAAACCAAAGGTTGAAAATTTTCAGGGCATATGTTTCCATCGCTTTCTTTGCGACCTTTGCGGTAGAAAATGCTTTGACTGAATGCTGCCTGCTCATAGCTGGTGTTACACTTCTTCGTTTCATCTCACACCCTGGAGACTGCCCGTGAAGAGGTTCTTTTTTGTCATTTTTCTGGCTGCATTCATCGTTTGCGTCGCTACTGCGCAAGAGCTGACCATCCAATCCATCTATGCCCCAAACGGGATTACCGGGCGCGCGCCGGACACCATCGAGTGGAGTCCTGACGGCAAGAAGGTCTCGTACTTCCTGCATCAGGAGCAGGGCGAGAAAGCCGACCTTTATTACATTGACGTGACTTCAGGCAAGCCGGCGGTCCTGGTGGCGTCAGAGAAAATTGCCGCCATGAAGCCGCCGGTCACCGGCACCAAAGACGATCGCGAGAAAGATAACCGCGAGCGTTACCACGTGGCTGGATACCATTGGGCGCCGGACTCCGAGCACATCCTTTTCGACGCCAACGGCCAGCTCTGGTATTACACGCTGGCTTCAGGAAAGTACGTGGCGCTGAGCGTTTCCGGCGAATCGGCAACAGATCCAAAATTCTCAGCTGATGGCAAGAGCGTTTCTTATATCCGCAAGCACAACCTGGTGGTGAAGCATATTGATGGCGGCGCGGAGAAAGCGCTTACGACGAATGGCACCGACAATCTGCTCAATGGCGAAGTGGATTGGGTGTATGCCGAAGAGCTGGAAGTCCGCAGCAATTATTTCTGGTCCCCTGACTCGAGCAAGATTGTGCTGTTGCAGATGGACCAGACTAAAGTCCCCACTTATCCCATTACCGACTTTATCCCGCAACATCCCACGGTTTACCAGGAAAAATATCCCAAGGTCGGCGATCCCAATCCTGAGGTCCAGCTTGGCATTGTGAATGCCCGTGGCGGCTCCGTGAAGTGGGTCCACCTTACCGGCGAAAAGGACATGTATATCCCGCGCTTCGGCTGGGTGCGCGACGGCGTGGCTTGGGCCACAGTGCTGAACCGCGCGCAGAACCGGTTGGACCTGTATTTTATTGACGCGTCCAGCGGCAAGTCGCGGGTTGTGCTGACGGAGAAGAGCGATACCTGGATCGAAACCGACAACAATCTTCAATTCCTTAAATCCGGCGACAAGTTCACATGGCCCAGCTGGCGCGATGGCCACACCCATCTTTATCTTTATTCATTCGACAAGAACAATCCGCTCACAGCGGATGCCAAGCTGGTCAACCAAATCACCAAGGGCGACTTCGAGGTATTCGATGTTGAAGGCGCCGACGAAGTGAATCAAACGTTGTTCGTGACCACCAACGCGGGCGATGACCGCCAGCGCCATTTATGTACCGTAAAACTCGACGGCACTGCGTTTCAGTGTCTTACCAAGGGCGGAACGCATGCCGCCAAGGTAGCACCGAACGGGCAATATTTCGTGGACCACTTTTCCTCGCTGATGACCCCGCCACAGCTGAGTTTCTGCCATGTGGGAGGAGATTGCACTGTGTTCTGGCGGTCCAAAAGCGTTGATGGACTCAATTTGATTGCGCCGCAATTTGTCGACTTCAAAGCCGATGACGGCACAGTGCTGCGCGGACTGCTCTATCTTCCGCCAAACAGCGAGGGTAAGAAAATTCCCCTGCTCAACAATCCTTATGGCGGGCCGCACGGACAGACCGTACGCGACCAATGGGGTGGCGCCGGCTTTCTCTTTAATGAGCTCCTGATGCATGACGGCATCGCCGTTCTCCAGGTGGATAACCGGGGCATGGGCTCCCGAGGCAAGAAATTCGCGGCTGCATTGATCCACAATTTTGGCGAAATCGAGTTGAAGGACCAGCTCGGATCCATCGACCAGGCCCTGCAGAAATTTCCGCAGCTGGATGGCTCTCGCATGGGTTGGTGGGGTTGGAGTTATGGCGGCTACATGACGCTTGAGGCCATGACACACTCTGACCGCTTTAAGGCCGGCGTTGCCGTAGCGCCG
>DASXCL010000158.1:0-21679 GCA_036491195.1 Candidatus Angelobacter sp. | reverse complement strand
GCCAAACTGGCAGACATATTCGTCGTCGGCGTTTAACACGGCCACGCCGCCAGAGTGCAGCGTCTCAATAATCTCGTATTTCGCGCGGGCAATCTCCGCCAACGATCCAAAAAACTCCAGATGCACCGGGGCCACCGTGGTCACCACGGCAAGATCATGCTGCGCCAGCGCTCCCAGGGCTCGGATCTCGCCGGCATGGTTCATGCCCATTTCCACCACGGCCAGCTCGTGCTCGGTTTCCAGTTTCAGCAGTTGTAGCGGCAGGCCGATATGGTTGTTGAGGTTGCCGGAACTCTTCATCACGCGGAAGCGAGTAGACAGAATATGGGCCAGAATTTCCTTGGTTGTGGTCTTGCCCGCCGATCCTGTTACAGCCAGCAGCGGCTTGCCCCACAGCCTGCGCGCCGCCGCACCCAGCGATTGCAGCGCCTTGACTGTATCTTCAACCTGAAGCAATCGCAGCGGATCGCCCTCGACTTTCTTCCCTGCCTGAACAACCGCGCCCACCGCGCCTTTTGCCAGCGCCGCCTGCACGTACTCATGACCGTCAAAGCGTTCGCCCGCGATGGCAATAAAAAGGTCGCCGGGATTGAGCGTGCGCGAATCAATGGAGTACCCCATGGCGACCGCTTCCTGGTCACACTCGCCCTTGGCGCCAACGAACTCGGCGATTCGCCATAACGGCAGTTTCATTGCTTGCCTCCACCTGCGTAGCTCATCTGTTGTAACGCTTCCCGGGCCACCTGCACATCATCAAAAGGGAATGTACCTTCGCGCGTGATCTGAACTTTCTCATGGCCCTTGCCGGCAATCAAGACCACGTCGCCGGGCGTGGCCTCATTGAGGGCGAGCCGGATGGCTTTTTTGCGGTCCGGCTCTACTTCATGACGCGCCGTGGTCCTGCGCAAACCAGGCAGCGCGTCGTCGATAATCTGCAGTGGATCTTCGCTGCGCGGATTGTCGGAAGTCAGGACCACGAAGTCGCTTCCCTGGCCAGCGGCTTCGGCCATCAACGGCCGCTTGGTGCGATCGCGATCTCCTCCGCAGCCGAACACGGTAATCACCCGGCCTAGGGCTGGGCCTCGACGGGCAAAATCGTGCGCAATGGCCGTGAGGTTGCGCAGCGCGTCATCCGTGTGGGCGTAGTCCACGACTACGGTGAAGGGCTGGCCGCAATCCACTTTCTCAAATCGGCCCGGCACCTGCTTGAACTGCGCGATGGCTTCGGCGATCTGCTGGAGCGAGCATCCGCAGGCGAATGTGGCAGCCGCGACGGCCAGAATGTTGTAGATATTGATGCCGCCGATCAGGGCCGTGGCAATCTTAACTCTGCCGGAGGGTGTGACCAGGTCGAATTTTGTGCCGTCCTGCTGCAAGTCAATATTGGTCGCCCGGAACTCACCGTTCTGGATTCCATACAGGATCACCTGCTGGCCTAAAGTCTTCCGGCTTTGGCCCAGGTTTTGGCCATATTCGTCGTCCGCGTTGATGACGGCAGCGTGAGGCGGGCGCGTGCCGCAGCCGAGAAACAAAATGCTCTTGGCCTGAAAATAGCTGTCCATGTTCTTGTGGTAATCCAGGTGGTCGCGCGTGAGGTTGGTGAACACCGCCACTTCAAACGGCACCTCCCATACCCGCTCCTGCGCCAACGCATGCGACGAAACTTCCATTACCGCGTGGGTCGCGCCAGCGGCCAGCGCCTCGGCAAAGACTTGGTTCAGCTCCAGCGCTTCCGGCGTGGTGTGCGGCGAAGGCAGAACTCTATAGGGCAGATCTGTCGAGGCTTTTGAGGCTTGCGCCGGCTTCGCCGTGGGAATGTGGTATTCGATTGTCCCGATCAGCGCCGAAGGCCGGCCGCAGTGGCGGAGGATCGATTCGCATAGGAAGGTTGTCGTGGTCTTGCCGTTGGTGCCGGTAATGCCGATGACCTTCAGCTTTTCCGCGGGATGGGCGTAGAAATTGGCGCTCATGCGGGCTAGCGCGCGTCGCCCGTTGGAGATCACGGCCCAGGAGACTTCCGGCCGAGGCTGTTCGGAATTTGAGTCGGTCACCACGGCAACAGCGCCGTTCTTCAGAGCTGTATCAATGTAGCGATTGCCATCGCTGCTCTCGCCGCGCATGGCTACGAATACAAAACCCGGCCGCACCCGGCGGGAGTTGTAGTCGAGACCTGAAGTTTCCGGATCGCCACCACTGTGCGAGACGCCCAACCCCCACAACAGCTCAGAGAAGTTCATTTGCAGCAATTATAAGCGAGCCTTAGTACGCCTAATTGATGAATACTTCAAAGGCAATCTCCAATCTTCTTGAGACGGATGTCTTTCAATACATCGGATGGGTCGCCGGGCGGTGGTGCGAGCTCTTTTTGCTCAGTCGAGTCGAAATTGAGGGCAATATAAACTCTGGACCAGCCGCACAGGCCTGGCTCGGTTCCTATCCTAACTAAATACGACCAAGCGGTACCGCTTCCTCCCAGTCGCACCACACCCTGTTTACCTGGATGAGATTGTAAGTAGTTATCGATTGTAGTTCTAGGCATTCCAGGATGCAGGTCATGCTGATAATCGGCCAGGAGCCGACGAAACCGGGCGTCTTGCATCGATTGCCAAGCCGCAGCAAGCACTGCAACTACGAGGGCTACGATCAGGATTTTCCATCGCCTGCGCATTAATAAAAGTTGGCCGCGAATCAACGCGAAAGAACGCGAATCAAATTCTCTAAAAGCGTTGTCTGGTTTCGTGTCTATTCGCGTGTATTCGCGGCCAGGGTTGCTGCCCTTAGTTTCTCCGGTAACGCCTGCAGCCTGCGGCATGCTTCGGCCAGCTCCGTATCGGTCTTGGCGAAGCAGAACCGGATCAGGTTTTCGCCCCCGCCGCCATGGTAAAAAGCCGATCCCGCTACCGTCGCAACGCCGGTCTGCTGGAGCAGGTACATGGCTTTGTCGCGGCTGGTCCTGCCGGGAAGGACCGAAGC
Source organism: Candidatus Angelobacter sp. (assembly GCA_036491195.1). Taxonomy (GTDB): domain Bacteria; phylum Acidobacteriota; class Terriglobia; order Terriglobales; family Acidobacteriaceae; genus Angelobacter. The sequence goes on along the minus strand of DASXCL010000158.1, from coordinate 18,706 downwards.
GTCAGAAAGAACGTAGTACGCGCCCTTGGGGACGGAAGGCGTCAGCCCTATCTCTTTGAGGACGTCGCACAGCATGTCGCGCTTCTGCACGTACTCCTTGCCGATTTCCGCGTAAAAGCTTGCGGGTAGTTGGCGAATCCCTTCAGCCACGCCGATCTGCAGTGGCGCCGGCGCGCACACATATATAAGGTCGTGGAAGTAGGCAATGCCCTGCGTCCAGCGGCGGTCGCACACCGTGTATCCAATGCGCCAGCCGGTGATGCTGAAGGTCTTGGAATACCCGGACATGGTGATTGTCCGCTCGCGCATGCCCGGCAGCGTGGCCATGCTGATGTGCTGGCCTTCGAAGACGAAGTATTCGTAGATCTCATCGGTCAGGACGAACAGGTCATGCCGCTTGGCGAAGTTGGCAATCCATTCCAGCTCTTCGCGCGTGAATACTTTGCCGGACGGATTAGCCGGCGAGTTCAGCACAATGGCCCGCGTGCGCAGCGTGACTGTGCGCTCCAGGTCTTCGCGATTGAATGTCCAATCGGGGGCGCGGAGCGTCACGTAAAGGGGAACGGCCTCAGCAGCCACCAGCGTGTTCAGGTGGTAGCCATAGTAAGGTTCAAAGAGGATGACCTCGTCGCCCGGATTCAGCAGCGCCAGGCACGCGGCATAAAACGCACCAGTCGCGCCAGAGTTAACCACGACCTCGGTCTCCGGGTCGCATTCAATCTTGTTGAACCGTCCCATCTTTTCGGCGATGGCCTGGCGGATCGGCCCCAGTCCTTCCGCACGCGTGTAGCTGTTGATGCCTTGGTCCATTGCCTGCTTCGCGCCTTCGCGCACCGGCAGCGGGACTTCGGTATCGCACACGCCCTGGGCCAGGTTAATACCCTGCACCTTCTCACAGGCAATCGACATGGCGCGAATTTCAGATTGCACGGTGCGTGCGGCGCGTCGGCTCAGGGAAAGGGGCATCGTGGGCTCCTCAGACGATTGTAAATGCGGACACGGAAAGACAAAACCTTACCACTGATGAACACGGATCGGAGTAGATTGCCAAAATTGCCAAAATCGCCGGAAATGAAATCACAACCTTGAACCACAAAGGACACGAAGGAACACGGAGGAAAACCCTTACCACTGATTACACGGATGACAGGGATCGGAGCGCAAGATGAATCACTTCAATATCCAATTCGATTCGCGGTAAGTGCGTCGAGGGCGGAATCAGCCGCCGAAGATCAAGAGGACACATCAAACGGCAAGCTGCTTCCAAACAATTCTTTTGTTATTTTGAATCCGCGCCATCCGTGTTCATCCGTGGTGAGGTTCTAAAACAGCGTTACGAATATCTCCTATTCGTAAACTCTACCAGCGCGCCCAGCTTCGCCCGCGCCGCTCCGGTATCAATCGATTGGACAGCAAGCGGCATGGCGTCGGCGAGCGAGTCGGCGCGGCCGGCGGCCACCAACGCGGCAGCAGCATTCATCAGCACGATATCTCGGCGTGGAGATTTCTCGCCCTCAAGCAGCTTCCAGATGATATTGGCATTGGTGTTGAGATCGCCGCCCAGGATCGTACTCATGGGGGCGCGCTCCAGACCAAACTGTTCCGGCGTGACTTCATAGACGCGCACCCACTCGCCGCGAACTTCGCCGATCTTCGTCGGGCCGCTGATGGAAATTTCGTCCAGGCCATCCGCGCCATGCACGACCAGGGCCCGCCGCAGTCCTAGCAGCTTTAATGCCTGCGCCAGCTTTTCCACCAGATCGACGGAATACACTCCGACGACCTGCGCCGACGCGCGCGCCGGATTGGTGAGCGGTCCGAGAAGGTTGAACACCGAACGCAGAGGACGCAGCTCTTTGCGCGCCGGTTGCACGTGCTTGGTAGCCGAGTGCATGGCCGGAGCAAACATAAAGGCGATGCCGACTTCGCGCAGGCAATCGGCAATGCGCGGCGGCGGAATGGTGATGTTCACGCCCAGGGCTTCCATCACGTCCGCGGAGCCGCACCTGGATGTGATGCCACGATTGCCATGTTTGGCCACGCGCACACCCGCGCCAGCGATAGTCAAGGCCGTAGCGGTGGAGATGTTGAAAGTGTCACTGGCATCGCCGCCGGTTCCGCAGGTATCGACAAGCGCTTCACGTTCGGTGCCGCTGATATCGAGCGCGCTGCCGTCACCGTTCGAGAGCGGCACCGCCGCGGCGCGGATAGCTTCGGCAAAACCGACGATCTCTTCCACGGTCTCACCCTTCATGTGCAACGCCACCAGCAGCGCGGCGACCTGCGCGTCCGTGGCCTTGCCGGCCAGCAGTTCACCCATCACGGCGCGAGACTCTTCCCGGGACAGGGAGTACCGGTGGTTCGCGATTTTACAGAGCGCGTCGATGATCATACTTGGATAAACTCATCTATTATGAGGCACTACGAGGGATTTATTAAAATTAGATCAACCCCCTGCGTTGCTTGCGATATTACGCGGCTAGAAACAGAAGAGCTGTGCCAGCGTATTCTAAAATGAAGGTGTCGACGTCAGCCAAGGAGTTCATTTGATAACTTCAATCCCATAGGTCCATTGACGTGACCGTGCATAGTTGTTCGCCGCATTTACCGAATCAGCATACTTAATGCGTATCTGCATTTTGGTCGGATCACCCGACGTAAGATATGGAAAGAGTCTTGAAGCGAAATTCAGTCCTGTAAGGGGCAACAGGGCTGACACATCGCCGTAGCCTTCAACGCGCTGATTCTTTTTGGCTGTCAGTTCAAGCGGCAGATACCAGAGACCCAGGTTGACCTCCGTGCCAAGGCAAGATTTGCCTTTATCTTTATCTTTGTAGTGGTTCAACCAGTCCAAAAGCTTGCAGGAGGCCGGGAAAGTGATAGCTTGCCATGCCAACGACGGATTCAATGAATAATCATCTGACGGCAGCAACGGGGACTTTTTTGTGACCAGTTGATTGATGCGGTGAGTATATTGATTTACCAGATTCAGGTCCGGAGGCAAGGGAATGGTAACGACAGGGTTCTTGTAAGCGTTTTCAGACCAGTTCCATGGTAGAAGTGTTTTGATGCCGAGATTTGTCACTGTAGATAAATTACTGGCAGTCTGATTTCCTTGGACGCCCTGTTCGAAATAAACCGGGGCATACCAGTGCGAAAAGACTCCATGCTGTAATCCAACCAGACCAAGAAACGAACTTTTCGTATCTTTTTCATCAGTCGAAAACAGGTCTGTGCTTTTAACATACGTATTCACCGGGATGTTGCTCAAGAAACTGTCTTTGAGTAATGCGCTCCTTAGTAAATCATTATCTGCGATTGCGACGCTAAGTTGTCCAACACCCCTGCTGTTGCCATTTGTAAGCGATTCATTCGGAGCCGACTGCGGCGTTGCTGTTAATGAAAAAGCCGAGCCGGACGAGAATTTAAGAGTTGCTACAGACTTGCCCAGCAATGTCTGCTTTGATTTCTCGTAGTACATCGAGACCTGAATCAATGTATTGGCGTCTACGAGGTAAGGCAGGATTAGATCCACAGATGGCAGAACATGATCTGTCGACGCAGGTAGATTGGCATAGTCACTGCAGCCCGTATACGGTTGATTGGTGCGTAGGTCGGTTCCCTGGGGATTGACTCGCGTTACAGGGATAATCTTTAACACCTTGCCTGATTTATCGACAACCGCAACGGTGTAGTAATCGGGTGATAGGCAGTCCCAATTGGGGTCGCGGCGAAGTGCCTCTTTAATTCCATCAGACGTTCCGGAGGCAGGATCATGCAAAACAATGTTTATGGCATCAACCGGCTCAAGAGATGGATAGCGTGTGTAGGTCTCCGTAGTAGCTTGCAGTTGAGGTGTGGCTGGTTGGCCGACGACAGCAATCTGAAAGGAGATGACAAACAGAATATACCAGATCGCCCTCATCCGAGCACCGCAATCTGCTTGCTGACATCACTGATTTTGTTTCCGTTGCCATCAATCAGCCTGGCGACTTGAGTTTGCTGGCCCGCAGAGTAGCAATCCTTGTCCATTACCGCGATTAATTGCGTATTGGCTGTCTGCCAGCCAGCTCCCGCACTGCCGCCAGGGAAAGCCTGGCTAACCTGTGTATTCCAAAAGACCTGAGAGCTACCCGTTGGAAATGGAGCCACAGCAAATGATTGAAGAATGTCAGCAACAGTGCCAACCAGAGGATCCTTGTGGTTCAAAAGGTCTTTAAAGGTTGGATAAGTCGTCAAATCGGACAGTGAAAAGTCGAAATGGTAGTTTTGCGAGAGGGTCACCAAGAACTGGTTCTGCTCGATGGATGAGCGCAGAATAGCTGTAATGGTGCTGTTTGCAAACTGGAGGCGATTCAGGCCGAGCACACTTGGTGTATTGCACGCGCTCCTAAATTGGTCTAAATAGGAAAACCAAGAAAGTAATGGCAAAGTTAGTCCTCGAAAAGAAGATGGATTTATTATCTGATATAAGGGAAAACGAAAGGAGAGTACAATGTTATTATGAAAACGTCAAGGTTACCGTGGCGTTTAATGATATGCATCGCAAACACGCATCTTTCAATAAGTTTGAGTTCTCGCGCTTATGCGCGAAAAGATTAGTCTCGAATATTGTTTGCAGAATCAAACTTTTGCCTGTCTTTGTTTTAAGGCAGACCACCCACGAAGAAGGTAAAGTCTTGAGTCGATCTTATAACTGATTTGCAAGGTCATGGAGCCAGCCTTCAAACCCTTCGGAGTGCCAATCGAGGGAGTCGCCGAAGAGAGACCTGTATCTACTACCTACCTGGTTACTCGGATCATCAATGGGCACCCGTTCCACCACTGTGATTGCCTCTCCCTCCAAGTGGGCAAGTGCCTGCTTAAACAGATAAATAACCTCTACATCGTCATCCGGCAGACTATACCCAATGAAGATTACCCGCTTGGCTTGGCGCAAAAGACGGTCAGCCTCATACCAAATACGTGCCACGTGCGGATTGCGGTAATCCTTACGATGAGTAGGAGTAATCAGAATTGGACGGACATGCCCCTCGCAGCCCGAATCACGGCATTGAATTCCGTGCGGTCCATATCGCCCTTCAAGTTCGTCCCTTTCCTCAAATAGCTCAGCATTTAGTTTGACAAATCGAGAACTGCGGCCTGAGTAGCCAATATCGAGCCGATTGCACAAGGAACAGCACATCCAATGAAGCGAACCATGAAGTTTGAGAATGGTTCCATAGCGAAGCCCCGCATTTTGAAGGTAGCGAGGCGTTTGAATATCACAGCCATAATCTGGGAACGCGTATCTCTCTTTGAGTTTCTCTCTGCTCAGGAGATAAAGTTCACTATCAGCTACAATGTCATAATTCAAGCTGATCATGTGCGGAGACGCTTGTGTTTTGTCAGCGATCCTATTGAACAGCGAATAATACAGGGTTTCCCCACCCCCAATCTTTTCCAACTCGCGCTGCAACAATGCAAAAATCGTGTATTCCAGTGCTGCGCGGACCTGTCCTAACCTTTCGAGCTCCCATTTGCCCCCAAAAGGCTGTTTGCGGTCAATCGCAGTATCTACAAGGCTCATCAGAAGTGGCAAGGCTGGAAAATGCCGGTCTTGACGAACTGATACCTCAGGCAAGTTGAATCTCTCAGTAAGAAATTCGGTAAGCGTTGCCAGATGATCCTGGCGGGTAAACGGAGCCAGAGCGTGCGACCGAAATGCTTTTGGCAGGATCTCATTGGTCATGGGACCACCACAAGCTTTGGTTGCACCAGCCCCGAAGACAAGTACCAGATCAGAAGGACTAGCGGTCATACGTCAAGGAGTCTAGCGTATTTCATTCGTTGAATAATAGTTCTGTTTTCACTGCATCCAGCTTATTTGCACTAACACATGATGGAGTGCCGCCGCGCTGGGGCTCGGTCATTGTTGCAAGCCTACCCACACTTCCGGCTTCGGGTTCGCTCGCCTCAGTGTGGGCTAAACTCTTTCGCGCCTCCGGCGCTTGGTTCCTCGAGTGGCAGGGATTCATTTGGCTTGCGCGAGGCGATTCTTGTGTTGTGTCTGGGGAAACGTGCTCGAGAGTCCCGATTAGCCCTGGCGGCACTGGCCGCTTCCGGATTTGAGTTTTGGCTAACGCGAAGCGGCAGCGGAGCCGATCCCTGTACCCTTTGCGCTGGGCTGTTGAGCTGAGTTATAAGGCCAGCAGCTCGGCTACTCGTCGGGAGTGCCCAGCCGATCCCTGCCTCGAATGTGAATGCCTGGTGAGGAGCTGCGCCCCGGCGAGTGGCCCGTGGTGAAAGTCCTGTGGGGAGTTTGCGCCATCCGAGCGCCAGTACAGGGATGACGTTTGCCGCGGCAGGCCGAGACTTTTGCTGTCTGAGGAAAACCAATGAGCCAGTCTTTTCTGTTTTTCGTGGGGATCGATTGGGCCACTGAGAACCACTCGGTTTGTGTACTGGACCGGGAAGGCAACAAAGTGGCCGAATGCCAAGCACAGCATAGCGGAACGGGATTGCAGCAGTTGGTAGATTGGCTGCGCAAACAAACCGGCGTGGCCCCCGATCAAGTGGCGTTTGGTATCGAGGCGCCGGCAGGGGCGGTGGTGGATACGCTCCTGGAGCACAGCTACCCAGGGTTCCATATCAATCCCAAGCAAATGGATCGTTTTCGCGATCGTCACACCGTAGCTGGGGTCAAGGATGACAGCCTGGATGCCTACGTGATTGCGGATTCTTTACGCACGGATCGGCCATGTTTTCATCCCATCCAAGTCGACGATCCGCAAATCCACCGTCTGCGCACTTTGTCGCGCTTGGAAGACGACCTGGGCCAAGACTGGTCGCGGCTGACCAACCAGTTGCGGCAACAACTGCACCGTTATTTTCCGCAGATGCTCGACCTCAGTCCTGCTGCGGATCAACCCTGGCTGTGGGAGCTATTGCAAACCGCGCCTTTGCCAGCCATGGCCCGTAAACTCAGGTGTTCTCAAGTGCAAAAGATCCTGACTCGCTATCGCATCCGCCGCTTCTCCGCACAGCAAGTGCGGGAAAAACTCCAGACCCTGCCCTTGCCGGTGGCGCCTGGTATCGCTGAGGCAGCCAGTGAAGCCTGCCTATTGCTGATCTTGCGTCTGCAGTTGCTGGCGCAACAAAGAAAACACGTGGCTCAATGCATGAAAGCCATTCTGGCGGACTTAGCGGAAGACAGTCATAGCAAGGGGCATCGTGACGTCCAAGTGCTCTCTTCCTTGCCGGGAGTGGGACGCATCATAGCCGCCACGATGCTGGTCGAGGCTGCACAGCCTCTGGCCAACAGAGATTATCACGCGCTACGGGCTTATGGGGGAGTGGCCCCGGTGACCCGCCAGAGCGGAAAACGAAGGCAGGTCATCATGCGCTACGCTTGCAACCAGCGATTGCGTAACGCGCTCTATCACTGGGCTCGGGTCAGTTTGCAGAACGACGACCGCAGCCGCACTCATTACCATTGTCTTCGAAAAAAAGGACATAGCCACGGCCGAGCCCTGCGTGGTGTGGCCGATCGTTTGTTAGCTATGCTGGTGTCCATGCTGCGAAGCGGAAACTCATATGATCCACAACGTCGATCACCCAACCAACTTGATGCCGAGCTGCTGGCCTCATAACTCAGCTCAACAGCCCGGCGCAAAGGAGATACGGTTGACAAAAGGTGGGGAGTCCTCCCTTCGCACTCAACCCATGTAGCCAAACCGATGCATTCACGAGGTGCTCCGGTTCGGGACAGCATGTCGCGGGGGCCGTTTGCCCATTCTGTCTGTCGTCTTATAAAATCACAGGTTCCCTTCAGCGCGCTGATGCCTGCTGTATGAACGCTTCGTTTAATAGAACACCAGTAATCGAAACCCAATAGAACCCCAGACATGAAAATTCACGAGTACCAGGCAAAAACAATCCTTGCGAAATATGGCGTGGCCGTGCCCCGCGGCGAGATGGCGCTGACCCGCGCCGAGGCGGAAAAGGCCGCGCACCGGCTGTTTGAAGAAGGCGCGAAGGGCGTGGTGGTGAAAGCGCAGATCCATGCCGGAGGCCGCGGCAAGGGCGGCGGCGTGAAGGTGGCAAAAAACCTGGAAGAAGCCAAGCACTGGGCGGACAAGATTCTGGGCATGCGCCTGGTGACGCACCAGACAGGGCCGGAAGGCAAGATTGTCCAGCGGCTGCTGATTGAAGAAACGCTGCCCATTGAACGCGAGCTTTATCTTGGCATTGTGGTGGATCGCGCGACTGCTCGGCCGGTATTCATGGCGTCGGCCGCGGGCGGCATGGAGATTGAAGAGGTCGCGGCGAAAGATCCCAAGGCGATTATCGAAGAAGCCATTGATCCAACGATCGGATTCCAGCCTTATCACGCGCGCAAGCTGGCGTTTGGTCTGGGATTGAAAGGCACGCAGGTCAATGAAGCGGTAAAGCTGATGACTGGCCTGTATCGCGCGTTTGTGGATACTGACGCTTCACTGTGCGAGATCAATCCTTTTATTACCACGACGGACGGGCGAGTGTTTGTGCTGGACGCCAAATTTGGCTTTGATGACAACGCGCTCTTTCGTCACAAAGACCTGAAAGAGCTGCGCGACATCAGCGAGGAAGATCCGCTGGAAGTGGAAGCCTCAAAATACAACCTGAATTACATCAAGCTGGACGGCAATATTGCGTGCCTGGTGAACGGCGCGGGCCTGGCCATGGCGACGATGGACATCATTAAATATGCAGGCGGTTCGCCAGCCAACTTTTTGGACGTGGGCGGCGGCGCCAATGCGGAGCAGATTGGCCATGCTTTTGAAATCCTGCTGAGCGACAAGAACGTGAAAGCGATCCTGATCAATATTTTTGGCGGCATTCTGCGCGTGGACACGCTGGCTGATGGCGTCGTGCAAGCCGCGAAAGCGACTAACCTAAAGCTTCCGCTGGTGTTGCGACTGGAAGGCACCAACGTGGAAAAGGGGCGCGAGATCCTGAAAAATTCCGGCCTGAACTTTCAGGTGGCGGAGACGATGAAGGATGCAGCGGAAAAAGTTGTGGCTGCCGCGGGAGGCAGGTAAATGGCGATTCTCGTAGATAAATCCACGCGGCTGATGATCCAGGGAATTACCGGGCGTGAAGGCACGTTCCACGCCAAGACCTGTGCGGCTTACGGCACGAACATTGTTGGTGGGGTTACTCCGGGCAAGGGTGGCACCACGCACGAAGGCTGGCCCATCTTTAATACTGTCGCGGAAGCGAAAGAGAAGACGGGCGCAAACGCTACGATCATTTTTGTGCCGCCACAGTTCGCCGCCGACGCATTGCTGGAGGCCATCGACGCCGAGGTGCCGCTCATTATCAGCATCACTGAGGGCATTCCGGTGCTGGACATGGTCCGCGCCTATGAGTTTTTGAAGATCAAAGGTAAATCGCGGTTGATTGGCCCGAACTGTCCTGGAATTATTTCACCAGGTAAGGCGAAAGTCGGCATCATGCCCGGGCACATTCATAAAGAAGGAAACGTCGGCATTGTTTCGCGCTCGGGCACGCTGACCTACGAGGCCGTCTATCAGTTGACGCAGCGCGGCATTGGCCAGTCGACGGCGATCGGCATTGGCGGCGATCCTATTATCGGGACGAACTTTGTGGATGCGCTAAAGCTGTTCAATGCGGACCCCGAAACGCACGCCATCATTATGATCGGGGAAATTGGCGGCAACGCGGAAGAGACAGCGGCTGCGTACGTCAAACAGCATGTAAAGAAGCCGGTGGTGTCGTTTATCGCCGGGCAAACCGCGCCGCCCGGACGCCGCATGGGACACGCGGGCGCAATCATTTCCGGCGGCCAGGGCACGGCGGCTGACAAGATCAAGGCGCTGGAAGCAGCGGGAATCGCCGTGGCCAAATCACCGGCCATGATGGCGCAAACGCTGTTGGATAGGATTGGAACAGTGAAGGCTTAAAGACGCAGCATGCTCGAGTCTCTACGTGGAGATCAAGAATCGCAAACCAGGAGTTATGAATCAGGAATGAATACACTGCAACGCACATTTTCCATCATTAAACCAGACGCAGTCGCCAAAGGCGCGACTGGTGACATTCTCCACATGCTCCAGGAAAAAAGTTTCCGCATCATGGGTATGAGAATGTTGGAAATAACCAAGCAACAGGCGGAAGGTTTTTATGCTGTACACGCCAGCCGTCCGTTCTTCGATTCGCTGACCACATTTATGTCCAGCGGTCCCATCGTGGTGCTGGCGCTGGAAAAGGACAATGCCATCGCCGACCTGCGCAAGTTGATGGGCGCCACCAATCCGGCCAATGCCGAAGAGGGCACCGTCCGCAAGAAGTGGGCATCCAGCATTGAGCACAATGCTATCCACGGCTCCGACGCGGATGATACCGCACGCTTCGAGCTGAGTTACTTTTTCCCAGGCTATGAGTTGACCCGCTAGATTTAAAACAAATCGTTCACGGGGCGGCAGAGATTGTGTTGCCCAGTTCCGCCCTAATTTTGTGCTCGCAGGCGGCCCAAGCTCCCTGTCCATAGCCACGCCCGGATCTGCCGCAGGGAAGCGCAAGGTAAACCAGATTGGCCGATGGGCCGGGATTTTTGCCGGCTGCTTTTGAGCCTGCGTGGCCAAGTTGTTGGGGTAATGGAGCGAATCCTTCTCTTGGTCTAGTTTGCCAATAATAGACTGCCGATGAATTAGATCACCTACCTAAGTAACCATAGTTATACATGGCTTTTGCGGTTTGTTCACTACAAGCGCCATATCTATGGAGTACAATCACCGCCGTCCAGAAAATAAAACCCAACCAATACTTGTATTCCTATCGGTGCAAAAGGGAGCGCAATCATGTTTTCCGTCAATCTCCGCCTATTTTTGTCGCAGCTGGCATCCGCTCTGACCAAGCTCTATAAGGCAAACTACTTAAGTGCTTCTTCTGCTTCTCTTGCACTATGGCTGGTGCTTGCTTCATCAGGCCCGTTGCAAGCCCAAATACCCACGTCGGCACCAGGGCAAGCTACTGGGCGGATCATAGTTAAAATCAAACCGTCCCTCGCCCATGAGGCCGAAGCCCAGTTCTCGAATCCGGCGCAGCCCATGCGAATCCGCGCCGGACAGACCGGGAATGCGCGAATCGAAGGCTTCCTGCGTCGGCAATCGGCACGCCAGCTTTCGCCAATGTACCCGCAAGTCCTTCGCATGAGAAGGCAGCATGGATGGTCAGACGCACAGTTGGCAGAAAATATCCGGCAGCGCTTCGCTGCACGCGCCCGGCGAGTGACGCACCCTTCGGCCACGCCTGAGATATCCCGAACTTATATACTTGAGGTTGGGGCTATGTCCGCGCAAGACCAGGCGCGTGTCTTGCAGAGCCTGAAAGCAGACCCTGACGTTGAATTTGCCGAACCGGAGCACACGTTCTCGACTAAGCAAATACCCAACGATCCTTTTCTTGCTACCAGCGGAACATGGGGGCAGCCTTACCCCGATCTATGGGGCCTGTTTGCCATTGGAGCGCCTACAGCCTGGGACACCGCGCAGGGCGACGGCATTGTGGCGGCCGTTGTCGATACCGGCGTGGACTATAACCATCCTGACCTGGCCGCCAATATATGGACCAACGTCAATGAAATTGATGGGAATTTTGTAGACGACGACGGCAACGGCTTTGTGGACGATGAGCGCGGCTGGAATTTCGCGTTCACCAGCAACAACGATCCCATGGACGATAACGGCCATGGAACGCATGTTGCAGGAACGATCGCCGCCCTTGGCAATAACGGCATCGGCGTGCTCGGTGTGGCCTGGCATGCGCACATCATGGCTGTGAAAGGCCTGGACAGCACCGGTTTCGGGTTCGACTTTACCCTGGCTCCGGCCGTCATTTATGCCGCCAGCAACGGAGCGGACGTGATCAATGCTTCGTGGGGCACACAAGGAACCTCTCAATCCATCGAAGAGGCCATCCAGTTTGCTACCGGCCTCGGCACGGTCTTTGTTGCCGCCGCTGGAAATTCGAGCGAAGATGCAATGAATTTCTTCCCGGCCAGCTCCCCGGAAGCCATCACCGTCGCTTCCCATGATCCCTTCGGAAACTTCAGCTTCTTTTCCAACTTTGGCTCAAAGATTGACGCTACGGCTCCGGGCGAGGACATCCTTTCCCTGCAGGCGGCCAATACGTTCCAGGGCCAGCCGGTGATCGACGGATATACCCGGATGACCGGCACAAGCATGGCGGCGCCGCATGTTTCGGGCGTTGCGGCACTCATCTTGTCGGGAAACCCGGCCTATTCCGCCGAGCAGGTCCGGCAAATCATTCATGTCTCCAATACCAGCGTTCCATTCGATTCCAGGTTTGGCGCGGGCAAACTCAATGCTGCGACCGCCGTCACCATTGTGAATCCCCTGGATGCGAAGATTACCGGTGTGCAGTTCGGCGCCAGCCCGATTGATCCAATTACGATCATGGGCTCGGCTCAGGGCACTGGATTTGCCAGCTATCTGTTGGAGTATGGTCAGGGAATCCAGCCGTTTTTCTTCACGCCGTTCTTCAGCAGCACTACGCCCGCTTCAGGAACACTCGGACAGTTGGATCCCAGCAGCTTGTTTCCGGGCATCTATACCATTCGCTTGACCGCGTTCAATACGAATGGAAACGCCTTTATTGATAGCACGCAATTCACCTTGATCTTTGTCCAGATCACCAGCCCGCCGGTGGGGGCATCCACGTACAAACCTGGATTCCTGCTTCCGATCATTGGAATGGCGGTGATGCCGGGCTTCCTGAATTTTACGGTGCAGTGGGCCGGCCAGGATGGCGTGTGGCAAACCAGCGGCATCACCCTCGCGGGCGATGGTCTTTCGCCTCTGGCCAACACCCAACTTGCGACGTGGGATACCAGCGGAATCACGCAGGCGGGGTTCTATTCGATTCTGCTCACTGTGAATGGGTTTCAAGCCCAGCAAGCGTCTGCACGTATCTACCTTGAGCCAGATCTACTCTCGTTTGCCTGGCCGATATTCCTCGATACCACGCCATGTCTTGAGTGCCCCGTGGTGCCCGCCCACAATCCTGATGGCAGCTATCGTCTGGTAACGGAGAGTGCAACCCAGGGCACCGCGCCCGCGGCATCATGGGTCATCCACCCCGACGGTTCGTCACAAAAAACCGTGCTCAGCCAATTCGGTGGCAATCACCAGCCATCGGCTGGTAACCTCGACGGCCTTCCCGGGGATGAGGCGGTTATGGCGGATTTCAATGTAATAGACGTGTTTCATCCAGACAACACGTTCGATGTGTTCAATCCCGGCGTCAACGTTTTCCTAACAAACTTTCCTATCGTGCTTGAGGATTTGAACAATGACTTTCAACTGGAAAGCATTACCGTGGGCGGGGACTTCAGCCCCAGCAACCGTTTTGCCTATGTTTTTGCCTGGAAACCGGATGGACAACAAGCGAGCGGCTTTCCAATTCAGTTACAGGACAACAATTTCTTGTCTGGCACCTTCAACCTCACCAGGGTAATCGCCGGTGATTTCGATGGCGACGGATACAAAGAAGTCCTGGTATTAGAAGGGCCCACTTTTACAACTTACGGGTTGCGGTTATTTAACCACGACGGCACCCCGAAGCCGTTCAATGCGCCAATACTCACAGGCGTACCAGCAGGGATGGCGGCCGCCGACCTGGACCACAACGGTAAGCTTGAGACGATTCTGGTGAACCACAGCGATTCGCTCGGAACCCAAGCGGCGATTCACGTTTTCCAGCCCGATGGTTCCGAACGGCCGGGCTGGCCGGTGGACATTTCGGCATCGCACAGCAGTTTTTACAGCTACTCTGGCGTCGCCGTCGGCGACTTGAGGCGCGATGGGCACGAAGAGATCGTAGTCTCTAACGGGTCCGGACTTTATATCTTCAACCCCGATGGGACCTTTTTCTCCAGCGCCTGGCCCGTCCCGATGACGAACACGACCACCTACCTACGGCCTTTGATCGCCGATATCGATGGCGACGGTTTGCCCGAAATCGTAATTCCCTTCAATGATTTGAACTCCGGCGGCCTTCAACTGCGCGCTTTTCATAGTGATGGTAGCGTCCTTAAAACCTGGGCGCTCACCGGGGTCAACAATTTTGAGCCGGCAGCCGATGCCGCAGCAACCATTGGCGACTTCAACCAGGACGGCATCACCGATATCGCGGTGACGTACCAGCTTTCTGCGCCAACTGTGTTCCCGGGAGCAGTGACAATGCTCGACACTCACTCTCCTTTTGTCGCTGCCAACAATGATTGGCCGATGGTCCTGCAGAATCCGCGCAACAACCCCGTGCTGCTGCGCACGTCCGCCAGCAGCCTGGCAGTTACGTTAACCACCGGAGTTAACCCATCAATCCTGGGCGACAACCTGACCTTTACGGCCACGCTGACGCCGGCGACCGGCAATGGCTCGATCCAGTTTCTCGACAGCAACACTCCAATATCGGGCAGCATTCCTTTGAGCAACGGCTCGGCGTCATTCAGTACGGCTGATCTGGGGCTGGGAACCCACTCCATCACGGCCAAATACACCGGCGACAACCGGCTTGCATCTTCGGTAAGCGCCGCTCTGTTGCAAACCGTCAACAAGCCCAACACGAACACCGGGCTGGCGCTGACGGCAGGGTCGAATCCGTCACTAGTGGGAGATTCTCTTACCTTTACGGCGAATGTGGCGCCCAATTCGGCAACTGGAAGCGTGGTCTTCTTTGATGGCGGTAATGCCATTTCCGGGAACGTGCCTCTCACCGGCGCCGCGGCCAGCTTTACGATTGCGTCGTTGTCGCTGGGAACACATTCCATCACCGCGCAGTACAGCGGCGATGCCACATTCAACGGCTCAATATCTTCCGCGTTGTCCCAGACCGTAAACAACCCGAAAGCGAACTCAGTTACATTGCTGAGTTTGACTGCCGGCACCAATCCATCGGTATTTGGCGATTCACTCACGTTCATGGCCAATGTAACTCCGGCTTCGGCCACGGGAACCGTCATGTTCTTTGATGGCCCCACGCCGATCTCCAGCAACCTGACTCTCAGCAGCGGAGCGGCAACGTTAATCGTTCCGGCGCTGGGCGCTGGGACTCACTCCATCACGGCCCAATACAGCGGCGATGTCAATGCCAACCCATCAACTTCTGCTGCCTGGATCCAGACGGTGAACAAGGCCAGTACTGCGATTACGCTCGTTCAGGCCGAAGATATTGACGGTCTCAAGGCCGGAGCCCCAGGCACGTTCATGGCGACTGTCACTCCGGCGAATGCGACCGGATCAGTAGTGTTCTTTGATGGAACTACACCGATCTCGGGCGCAATTCCGTTGAATAACGGCACTGCCGTCTTCACCACATCTACGCTGGCAATAGGAACACACATGATCAGCGCGCAATATGGCGGGGATGCAAACTTCAATGCCTCTGCTTCCAACAGTGTCAAGGTGAAAGTGAAGTAACCAAGGAGCGCCCATCGTGGTAATTCCAGAAGGGGGCCGGAGAACTGCGGCCCCCTTTCATTTTTGCATTTATAATCTGCGTCGAAATCGGAGGAGCCATTCCATGCCACTCATTCAAGTCACCATGCTCAAGGGCCGTTCGGTTGATCAGAAGCGCAAGATCGCGGAGCGGATCACGCAGGCCATGGTAGAAGACGGCAAAGCCGCGAAGGAAGCCGTGGTCGTGACGTTTATCGAGATCACGCGCGAGGACTACGCGAACGCCGGCGTCCTGCTGGTGGACAAGAAGTAGCGCTACTCAACGGGTTCGAACAAGTCGCGGCTGCGGTGCTCCATGATCGCATCCAGTCCGCCGGTCACGTACTGCTTAAAATACGGAGCGTTGCGATGGGCTTCGAGCGCCCCGGCATCTTTATATTGCTCGTAGAAAAGAAATTTGTGCGGATCTTCAGTCGATTGGTGGCCGATGTACAGCAGGCAGCCCGGTTCCTTGCGCGAATGCTCTTGCAGAATACGAATGTATTCGCGGCACTTTTGCTCGGTGCCGGGTTTCACCAGCATGTCGACTTTGAGAACGATCATTTGGCCTTCGCGCCTTTCTGCGGAGCGGGTTTCTCGGCTGGCTGAATGATCTCTGCTTCGAATTCCGGCAAAAGCATGGTTTGGTCGCGCTCTGGGCCGGTGGAGACCATGCCAATCTTCGCGCCACTCTCGCGCTCGATAAAGCGCAAATATTCCCGGGCCTTTTTCGGCAGATCGTCAAAGCTGGCCGCGCCTTCAGTAGATTTCATCCAGCCCGGCATCTTTTCATAGATGCACTCCACCTGCTCAAAGCCGGTGGCCAGCGCGGGGACCGAATCATGCTTCTTGCCTTTGACCTTGTAGCCGACGCAAACGGGAACTTCGTCGAGCACATCCAGCACGTCAAGCTTGGTCACCACCCACCAGTTCACTCCGTTGATCATTTGCGCGTAGCGGAGAAGCGGCAGATCAATCCATCCACAGCGGCGGGAGCGTCCTGTGACAGCGCCGTATTCGTTGCCGCGCGCACGCAGCTGCTCGGCGACCGGACCTTCAACCTCGCTGGGAAATGGGCCGCCGCCCACGCGCGTGCAGTAGGCTTTGGTCACGCCGATGACGTTCTGGATTGCGTTGGGCGGAACTCCGGTGCCGGTGGCCGCGCCGCCAGAAGTGCAACTGGACGAGGTGACAAACGGATAGGTTCCGTGGTCGATATCGAGCATTGTCGCCTGCGCGCCCTCAAACATTACTGACCCGCCACTGGCCAGCGCCTGGTTCAGCAGCACGGCGGTGTCAGCCACGAACGGCGCAATCTGCTCTGCGGCTCGCGCGTACTCGGCGTACATACTGTCGGCATCCAGTGGGTCGGAATTGAAGAGCGCGTGCGCGATCATATTTTTTTCGCGGCAGGCGTTCTCGATCGTGGCCCGGAGCAGGCCGGAATCCAGCAGATCGGCGACGCGCAGACCCCGGCGTCCCATCTTGTCTTCATACGCCGGGCCAATGCCGCGCGACGTGGTGCCGATCTTGACGCGTCCGGGAGCGTTCTCCGCTCCCATTTCAATCATGCGGTGGTATGGCAGGATCACGTGCGCGCGGTTGGAGACAAAAAGGTTTCCATCCACCTGCACGCCGGCTTCGCGAAGCATCTTTACTTCCTTCAGGAAGGCCAGCGGATCAAGGACCACGCCGTTGCCGATCACCGAACGGCAGCCCTTGCGCAGCACGCCGCAGGGGACGAGCTGTAAAACAAATTTTTTGCCCTTGATGATGACGGTGTGCCCGGCGTTATGCCCCCCGGCATAACGCGCCACGATGGAAAAATTGTGCGACAGGACGTCGACAATCTTGCCTTTGCCTTCGTCGCCCCACTGGGCGCCTACGATTACTGCTGTCTTACCGCGTTTCACGTGAAATGCACACTCCTCGCCCGTAACGTTTTTTCGCAGACTAAAAAATAATCCTGGGAAAATCTAGACGGGAAAGTTTCTGTTGCCAATAGATTTTATCAAAGTTTGGAGCCGTTGCGGACGGGCAAAGCTCCCGGCCGACCTCAGAATGCATCCGGCAAGCAGAGCTGTGCTTCTCTTACTGCGGATTGCAGTTACGTGCCGAATCTCTCCGCAGCGCGGGCGCGCGCCTTGGCGGCTTCTTCTTCGCGGTTCTTAGTCGGCGCGGTGGTTTCAAGCGAGCGCAGGAGACGGTTGGAGATGGCGGCAATCTCATCTATCGCACACTGGAAGGCCGCTTCATTGGTCTTCGATGGCTTGTTGAAGCCGGTGATCTTTCTTACGAACTGAAGCGAAGCTGCCTGCACTTCTTCTGTGGTGACTGGCGGATCAAAGTTGAAAAGCGTTTTGATGTTTCTGCACATCTCTCAATCCTCTGGGATTTTAGTTTTTGCAGCCGCGTTGGCCGAGCGCGGACATGATTGCCCTGTAAATGTTCCGCTCACATAATTTAGATTCGCTGGAGCCGCTTACCGGCTCAAGATTTCACACCTGAGGCCGCGCGGGCTATGTTCAGCGCGGCGTCGGGACGAAACCTCTTCACAGCCAGTGTTCCCGCCACGATGAACAGCACCAGCAGCACGCCCTGCGCAATCGCAAATGGCGGCTCATTTCCTTTCGGCGCAAGCGCATGCAGGGCCGGAACTTTCTGGAAGCTCTGCGCGATGAGTACGAAACAATTGAAATAAAGAGCGATCACGGCGGTGATCACATAAATGGTGCGCCATTTGCCTGCCATGCGAAAGGAGTAGCGGGCCGGGATTGCGATGGCAAGAACTATCAGCGACAGAATCGCAAGGATGATGCCGGGCGTGACGTGTTCGAATGGGAAACCGAAGCCGGTCAGGCTGGTCAGGGCAGTGGTCGCAAGAAAGAGCGCGGTCATGCCGTCAAGCCGCTTGCCGCCAAACATCCCAAATAAAACAATCAGCCCGGAGCCGATGCCGATCAGGCTGATGATTACGTGGATCAACGTGTACGTTGCCAGAGACATGCCAAAGACCATGATGGACCTCCTGCAGAACTCGTGTGAAATGGTACGACTGTGCCGAGCAAATAGCTACCCGGAAGAGGAACAGGGCCGGAGCAATGCTTTGCGCCAAAAGACACGAAGCGTTACCCTTGATCGGCGATGCTTCCTTTCAAACTAATTTATAGCGACGACTACTATCTGCCCATCGGCGCGCATGT
>DASXCL010000157.1:0-14507 GCA_036491195.1 Candidatus Angelobacter sp. | reverse complement strand
CTCCACGCCGTGAAAAATCTTCACGTTTTTCCCGATATGCTTGAGCACATGCCGGGCAATCATGGCGCGCACGCGATACCCCAGCCAGTGGTTTAGACCCACCGGAGAGCGGTCAAACATCATCCAGAACCAGATCAGCGGTTTGCGCTCGGCATATTTTTGCGCGTCCACATCGCCGTAATACTCCGGTTCCAGGGACGCGTTACGGGGATCGAAGCTGTGCGCCAGTGCCTGCTCCGCCAGCGGAGCGTTGGCCGCAGGAGCGGCGTAGGGCTTTCCCATGTAGAGTTCATGCAAAGCATCGCGCACGACCGTACAGCGGTGCTCGACATCGCGGTTGCTAAACTGCTCGTCGAGCTTCTGGATCCAGTCCAGAAATAGCTTTTCAGCCGCCGGTAGCGGTTGAATGTTGCGGTATTCGTAACGCGGCATGCAAGCCCTCTCCATCAATATTAACGAGAACCTCAATGATATAACGGCGGCCGAATTTGCCCGTTCACATATCGTGTTTCGTCAAGAATTCGATATCGCCCAAGGCCCTTTTGGCGCACATTTTTTTGGCTGCCTGTCGCCGTCTTCCGCATCTTGTGCTTGAAAGATGCAGCCCCAGTCCGGAAATGGATACCGCATTACCTAGGTACTCTTGTCCCATCCGTGCCTTTGCCGGTATAAACATGGCCTTCCGGGATACGTTTGACTGCATTTGTACAGGTAAAGAAAAATTATTATGTGCAGGTTTGTATGGTGGCCCAGAATCGTCGCGCAAGCAGGTCTTCTCGGGCTGTTTCTTGTGTTTTCGCTCGCGGTACAAGCCCAGGATGACGGGTTTAAAGCCGTTCCCATCCTGACCGGCTCTACCGCTTATTTCACCCGTGTCACTGCCGGGCAGTACCAGGACGCGCCGTCAGTGAGCCCGCTATTGCTGTTGCCTCTTGGCGACAAGTGGCTGGTTGAGGCCAAAGGGTCTTACTCTGACTCATTCAGCAAGAACTCCCAGGGCGATTACAACGGCACGATCTCTTACGGAATGTCCTATGGCCAGATCGACTATATTGCCAATCGCTACGTGACGTTGGTCGCAGGCCGGTTTACGACGCCTTTCAATATTTATAGTGAGCGGCTGGCGCCCAACTGGATTCGCGCTTTGCAGGTCTCACCCCTCACTTCGCCTGTCACCAGCGGTTCCGGCCTGGGTGGCATGATGCGCGGCGGCTTTCCGGCGACGGATGCCGTCAACATGACTTACGCGCTCTATTTTTCCGCGAACAATACGCACCATCTGCTGGCCACAGACCGTTCCACCGGTGGACGTATCGGCTTCTTTCTGCCGCGCCAGAGGTTGGAAGTAGGCGCATCGTTCCAGCAGGTATTGCAGGCGGACCGGCCTCATTCTTCGGGTATGTTCCTGGAGTGGCAGCCCGACCGCGCGCCGATGACCGTGCGTTCAGAATATGTGCGCTCGTCCGGGACGAAGGGAAGCGCTTACTGGATTGAATCGGTTTACCGCCTCAGCCAGATTCCTTCGCTGCGGCGGCTGGAACTGGTAGGTCGCGGAGAGCAATTCTTTGCCGCTTCCAATCTTTCCGCCGCTACGGTCAAGAAGCTGGGTGCGCTCGGCAAAGACACCAACGAGGGCGACTTCGGCCTCAACTATTACCTACGCAGCGACGTCCGGGCTTCCGCCAGTTATGGCCGGCAATTTGTACTGGGCAAGGATGCCAATCTCTGGACGGTCGGCGTCACGTATCGCTTTGTCATGTCCATGTTGCCGCAAGGGGGCCCACAATGAAGATCAAATTTGCTCTGGCCGCCATACTGCTGGTCAGCGCCATGTTCCTGGGCGTGGCTGCCAGCGCCACCAGCGGCGGCAAGGATGCTCCGAAGGATACCAGCGCGACATCGGCTGCTCCGGCGGACCAGGCCGCACAGAATGAATCCATGCATGTCGAGGGCGAGAAACGCTTTCGCGCCAATTGCGGCCGCTGCCATGCCGCTCCACCGAAATTTCCGCCGCGCATGATGGCCACCATCGTTCGACACATGCGCGTGCGCGCCGCCATCACCGACCAGGATATGCATTTGATCCTGCGCTACATGACGGAGTAGCCGTGAGGACCCTGGGCGCAAAAATCACGCTGTTTTCCGCGTTGGCGGTATTCGCGTTCGTTTTGGCGGTGTCGCTGCCTTGCTTCGGCCAGGTTCGGGTGATTGAGGTTCTGGCCGATAAAGACAGCCATTTCAAGATCGCCGGCATGAACCGTGCGGAGATTACGGTCAAGGCCGGCGAGCCCCTTCTGCTGCGCATCAGCGCGCGCAAAGGAAAAACCTGGAACCGTGACGGCGCGGTCCACGGATTTACCCTGCTGCGCGCCAAGGACCACCACAAAGTCAGCGGCTGGGACCTGGAACTCAAGCAGGGCACACAGGAGTTTTCCCTGACCGCTCCGGCTGAACCCGGAGATTATGAAGTGTTGTGCACGGTCATCTGCAGTGAGGAACATGAATCCATGCGGATGAAGTTTGTCGTTTTGCCGTAACTTTTTTGCTGCAACAGTGAACGCACGGGCCGACGTTGCAGGTGGCACAGTTTCCAAAAATGGAGATATCTATGAAAAACTCGAACATTCCGGCGCGGGCAGCGGTTTTGCTGGTTGCGCTCTCGCTCCTGGCGTCCTATTCATTTTCCAAGGACAAACCCAAGGACACCACAGTGAGCCTGCACGGCGCCATCATGGACAGCCAATGCGCCTTCAACGTGCATTCGGATGCTCATTCGCATGAATGGATGACCAAGCGCGGCATCCAGGGCGCTACCGATGAACAGAGCTGCACGCAGCATTGCGTGAAGGATATGGGCGGCAGCTACGTGCTGGTGGTCAAGAAGGAAGTTTATAAGCTCGACGACCAGGTAAAAGCTGAGCAGTTTGCCGGCAAAAAAGTAAAGATCAATGGAACTCTGGACGCCGATACCCACATCCTCCACATCTTCGATATGGAAGAAGACAAATAAGCGCGGGACGATTTCGGGCTTAAGATCAACCGGCTGCGCCGCTACGCAGCCGTTTTTCTTTTTATGTCAGATAAATATTTCTCTTCATCGAAGAAAAGGCTGCTCAGGCACTTTTCTCCAGGGGTTAATGGGTTGTGTATAACATGAGCTTCCGCGTTG
Source organism: Candidatus Angelobacter sp. (assembly GCA_036491195.1). Taxonomy (GTDB): domain Bacteria; phylum Acidobacteriota; class Terriglobia; order Terriglobales; family Acidobacteriaceae; genus Angelobacter. Next base: position 11,338 of record DASXCL010000157.1, on the reverse strand, counting down.
CGACTCACTGTCATGGCGGTCTGTTCGATGTACGCCAGGGACTCCCTGAGCGGACATGCTGAATGATGGAGCAACCGGAGCATCTCGGTGACCTGGCCCAGCCGAACGCTTTGTTGCGCGTAATCCACCCCCTCGGCATTGATTCGTGCCGCGGCGGATTCGATATAGCACCACAAAAACTGGCTAAGAAGGTCAACCGCCTTTTTCAGGTCATGACCAAGGCCCGCATCCAGCAAATGATTCAATATGCGGTCTTGATCGCCCGAGTTTGCGTCCTGGAACGTAGGCCAATGCAGTTGCAGTTGAAGCGCCTTGAGTTCCCGGGTAATTCTTTCGATCCGAACTGAGATATCTTCCATTGTCTAATCCTTGCTCCTGCAAGTATTTGGGGGCCCCTAGACATCGGAAGAAGTGGCAGACGGCTTGGACGACCGGAAAAGAGTGGCTTAAAAAGCAAGTGGCTAATAAGTGAGATGCTGGATATGACCTGAGAGTTGAGTTACTCAGGTACATGCTTCATGGTCCAATAGGCCTATATGTCGTTAGGATGCTGTTAACTTATTGATATGAAACAGGAAATTGTTTCTTTCGCTTCCAGCCGACGGTGGATTCCAGGGGATTTTTTAGACAAAGTTGCCCAACCGGCTATTTACCGGTATCCGAAACTGTTATTGGGATTGCCCGTCCGGTTACTACCGTTACGTTGTAGCGCGGGGCCTTTGGGGCTCCAATATCGGTCTGAGCCCCTTATGCGATTGCCGCCATTTTTGATTGTGTTTTTTGTGGCTGCGGCCATGGACACTTCGTATCCGCAAACAGCCGCGACGACCAGTAACGCCGCTGCCAGTAATGCCACCGCCAGTAACACCACCGCCAGTAACATCAAAGACCGGAAGTTCCCTGTGACCACGTCTTCGGCGGCGGCCGCAAGATATTTTGAGACCGGCATGGTCCACTATGAAAACCATCGTTGGAACTTTGCCTTGCGCGATTGGCGTGAAGCCGTGGCGCTCGATCCCAAATTTGCCCTGGCTTATACATGGATCTGTTTCACCACAACCGATCCCGCGGAAGAGAGCCAGGACCGGGCCAAGGCCAAGGCCCACATGAATTCCGCGACTCCCGCCGAGCAGGCGATGGTCCGGTGGATGGCGGGTGTGCATGAGAACAACTATGTGGAAGGCATCCAGGCCATGAACGATATGGCGCAGATGTATCCGCATGACAAGAGACTGAATTTCCTCATCGGATACTGGCTGTACAAGCTGGACGAGTATGAACGCTCAAAGAGTTTTACGTTAAAAGCGCTGGAGGAGGACCCACGTTACGCCACGGCGTATAACCAGCTGGGATATCTGTATTCGCGCAGCCGTGAATATGACAAGGCCATTGAGGCCATGGAGAAGTACGTAAAGCTTCTTCCCAATGAACCCAATCCGCACGATTCTTACGGCGAAATGCTGCGCCTTTCCGGACGTTTTGATGATGCTCTGGAGCAATATCGCATTGCGTTGCAGATGGACCCGACTTTTTATATCTCGCAGAAGGAACTGGGCGAGACTTACGCGGTCATGGGGCAGGAGGAGCAGGCACGCGCGGAATACGCCAAGGCCATCCATGAAGCGCCCAGCAATGGGCTGAAAGCCGAGTACCTGCAGAAAGTGGCAATGACTTGGCTTCGCGAGCAGAAATTCGACGACGCCGACAAGGCTTATCGCCAGGCCGCTGAAACCGCTCATGCTACGGGCCAGTGGGTGTGGGAGGCCCGCGCCTACCGCATCATGGCCATGTATCGGTCCGACTACGCCACGGCGGCCAAGGAGCTTAACCAGGCCGAATCGGTGCTGGACGCCAACAAAGACACGGTGGCCAAGGCGGACCTGGATGAAGAGCGGGCGCGCATTTTGCGCGTACGTCTGGAACACTCCGTTGCCCGCAAGGACCAGGCTGCCGCCCAGAAGTTATTGGCCGAACTGGAGAAAATGGCCAGTTCGGGCTCCATCAGTATTCAGAGAACTTACAGCGGGGCGGCCGGCACGTTGCTGCTGGCCCAGAAGAAATATCATGACGCCGCTGCGCAGCTTGAGCAGGATTTCATGAACCCTGTCTCCATCCGGTTGCTCATAACGGCAGATCAGAAAGCCAACGCAAAAGTCGCGGCCGAGGAATGGCGGGTGAAGCTGCTCGACTGGAAGATACCTACGGTTGAAGAAGCTTTGACAGTATTCACATTCCGCGCCCAGCAGAAGGCGGTCGCAGCGAAGAAGTAAGCTATCACATCGGGCATCAACACGAAATCATTCCTCAAAAATCCGGCAGCGTCGTACGGCGCTGCCGGAGCAACGAATCCCACGGCCTCTGCTCGTGGTTAGAACAGGCTGGAACAGAATCCCTTGAACAATCCGTGGACCTTCGAGCTTTCAAAGAATGCGAGGACATTATCGAACTTATTCACGGTCAAAATTTGCGCGTCCTGCCCGCCGGGGAAGTCGATGGTTGAGAAGCGCCCGGCATCCAACGCAAAGCCGTGTTCAAACTGGGCGGGATCGACATATGTCCCAACCACGTCGCCATTGTTGCTGATCTTTATTGGCTGCGTGCCAACTGCTCCGGGAAACTCTATGTTGGTGAAAGCCCCATTCTTCCACATAAAGCCGTGAGCTCCGCTTCTCTGCTCATTGAGGAAATATGTGCCCACAATCACGTCCTGATTGTTGATGCTCTGAGGAAACGTTCCTCCCGTAGCACCGGGAAAGGAAATGATGGTGAGCTTGCCGTTGTGCAGGAGGAAGCCAAAATCGGAACCATTGCCGTTAAAGTTGCCGGTAATGTCGCCGAAGTCATTTATGCCCATAGCAATGGCGGTTGCGCTGGGAAAGCCGGGAATATTCACGCGATGAAAGACACCGGCATGCACCATGAACGCGTGTTGTCCACTGACCCCGGTCTGGTCAAACGAACCTACGATGGTTCCATGCGTGTTGATGCTATGCGGGAAGGTATCAGCCGAGCCCGGAAACCTGAAATGGGTGAACTTGCCGCCGCTAAAAAGAAATCCCGTGCTATGAAAAGTGGCGCCGGAGCCGCTAAAAAGAAATCCGACGATGGCGCCGTTGTCATTGAGGTCAGTGGGTGAGGTGGTGGTGCCCGCGGGCGAGGGAATGGTCAGGTTATGGAACCCGCATTTTCCAGTGGCGCTTCCATCCTGCGCCGTCAGAGCGCTGTTCAGGCTGAGAATGCTGCAAAGAGTAAGGACTGTAAGGGCGGCTTTCCCACAAAATGGCATAGAGAGACCTTTCGCTTGAATTGTGGGGAACGATCGTTGAGATGAGCTGCTGCTGGAAAAGGTGGGCTGCTGATCTGAAACTCAGGGCGCGACTGAGTGTGGGTGAACTCATTCCCAGCAGGGCAGTGGTGGCCGGCAAGAAAACGAGCCGGTCGTAGCCTATCCGGAATCCAATCAAAAGTCCTAATCTTTCCAGCGAAAATTTAACGAATCATCGGTTACAATAGATAAATGCTTTCCTCCGTCCCGGAATCCCTGGCTTGGGCCCATCCCCTGGTGCAGGAATGGTTCATCAACAAATTCGGCACGCCCACCGAGCCACAGGAGCAAGGCTGGCCGCATATCCTTGCCGGCCGGACCACGCTCATTTCGGCGCCCACTGGCTCCGGCAAGACGCTGGCCGCGTTCCTGATTTGTATTGACCGCCTGGTGCGCAAGGCCCTGAGCGGCGATCTGATGGATAGCACTGAGATCGTTTATGTTTCCCCGCTGAAGGCCCTGGGCAATGACATCCAGAAAAACCTGGAAGGCCCGCTGGGCGAGATTACCGCGTTGGCCGGAGAAAAAGGCCTGCTGATGCCGGAGATTCGGGCCGCTGTGCGCACCGGTGACACGCTCACCAAAGACCGCCAGCGGATGCTGAAGCGTCCTCCGCATATTCTGGTGACCACGCCGGAGTCTCTCTACATTCTGCTCACGGCACAGAAAAGCCGCGGTATTCTTACGGACGTAAACACCATTATCGTGGATGAAATCCACGCCGTGGCCGATGACAAGCGTGGAGCTCATCTCACGCTTTCTCTCGAACGCCTGGATGCGCTGACGATAAAACGCGCGGTGCGCATTGGCCTTTCCGCCACCCAGAAACCAATCGAAACTGTTGCTCACTTCCTGACCGGCAACAACCGTCCCGACCCGGTCGTGGTCAACATCGGCCACAAGCGCCACATGGATCTTGCGGTCGAAGTCCCCGGGCAGGAGCTTGGCCCTGTCGCCAGCAATGAGCTTTGGGACGAGATATATGACCGCATCTGTGAGCTCGTCCAGCAGCATCGCTCCACGCTGATTTTTGTGAACACGCGGCGTCTCACCGAGCGTGTTGCGTTCAATCTGGCTGAGCGGCTGGGGGAAGATGTTGTGGGCGCGCACCACGGCAGCCTGGCCCGCAAGCTGCGCCTGGAAGCGGAAACCAAGCTTAAGAACGGCGAGCTGAAGGTGCTTGTGGCCACCGCTTCACTTGAGTTGGGCATCGATATCGGCCATGTCGATCTGGCAATTCACATTGGCTCGCCGCGCTCGATTGGCGTTTCTCTGCAGCGGTTTGGCCGCTCTGGCCACTGGCGCGGCGCTGTACCGAAAGGCCGCTTCTTTGCCACCACGCGCGATGAACTCATTGAATGCGCGGCGCTGGTGCGCTCCATCCATCAGGGAGAGTTGGACCGCCTGGTCATTCCGGAATCTCCGCTGGATATTCTGGCGCAACAGATCGTGGCGATCTGCTCTGCCGAAGAATGGGGCGAGGACGAACTCTTTGCTCTGGTCAAACGCGCCTATCCCTACCGCGATCTTGGACGCAAAGATTTTGACGACTTATTGCTCATGCTGGCCGAAGGCATTGCATCGCAGCGCGGCCGGTACGGCGCATATCTCTATCGCGATCGTGTGAACAAGCGGCTAAAGGCACGCCGCGGCGCGCGCATGATCGCCATTATGAATGGCGGGGCGATCCCTGAAACCGCGCTTTATACGGTTGTGGCCGAACCGGAAGGGACCGTCGTTGGCACGCTGCATGAAGATTTTGCCGTGGAAAGCCTGAAGGGCGATATTGTTCTGCTGGGCAACATGAGCTGGCGGATTCGGCGCGTGGAATCAGCAGGGCGAATCCTGGTGGAAGACGCGCATGGCGCGCCGCCCTCAATACCTTTCTGGCTGGGCGAAGCCCCCGGGCGCACCGAAGAACTCTCCCACCAACTGGGCGAACTGCGGCAAAAGATCAGTGATCTCACGCCGAATACGGCCCCCGGCTTCGTCAACCAGAAATCGCCGGAAGTGCTCAACGCCGTGGAGTGGCTCAAGAGCGAGTGCGGCCTGGACGATTCCGGCGCGGAGCAGGCCATCGAATACGTGGTCACGGGCCGGACCGTGCTGGGCGCTGTCCCCAGCACGACCACGGTCATCGCCGAACGCTTTTTCGACGAAGGCGGCGGGATGCAGTTGATTGTGCATGCACCGTTTGGAGCGCGCATCAACAAGGCCTGGGGACTTTCGCTGCGCAAGCGCTTCTGCGTTTCTTTCAATTTCGAATTGCAGGCTGCTGCTACTGACAATGGCGTGAATATCGCGCTCGCCGAGCAGCACAGTTTCCCGCTGGCCGATGTCTTCCATTTCCTGCACGAAAACACCGTGAAGGAAGTGTTGCAGCAGGCGGCGCTGCTTTCTCCGCTGCTGGAGACGCGCTGGCGCTGGGATGCGAACCGCGCGCTGGCTCTTCTGCGTTACTGGAATGGCAAAAAGATTCCGCTCCAGGTGCAGCGCACGCGTTCAGCCGATCTGCTGGCCTCAGTGTTTCCGGATGTTGCCGCGTGCCAGGAAAATGCCGATGGGCCCATCGTGGTTCCGGACCATCCATTACTGCGCGAGGTAATGAAAGATATTTTTCAGGAGGCCCTCGATCTCGAAGGATTGAAAGACGTGCTGCGCAAGATGCGCTCGGGCGAAATCAAGTGCATCGCCGTGGATACTCCGGTGCCCTCGGTCTTCTCCCATGAGATTCTCAACAGCAATCCTTATGCTTTCCTGGACGATGCTCCGCTGGAAGAACGTCGCGCACGCGCCGTCGAGATGCGTCGCACGCTTCCTGAATCGGTATTGCAGGAAGTGGGAGCGCTTGATCCTGCCGCTATTGCCGAAGTTCGGGCAGATGCATGGCCTGACGTCCGTGATGCCGACGAACTGGCCGATACGTTACGCACTCTCATCGCCGTGCCGGAAAATTTTGTGCCGCCCGATGGGCGCTCCCCGGTGGAAGCCTGGCGGGAGTTTTTCGAGCGGCTACGCGAATCGAATCGCGCGACCAGGGCGCGAGTACCAGGAGTTGTAACCGCGCATCCGGGAGCGACTGCGCTCCACAATGGTTTTGGACCGCAGGCGCCCTCGCCTGCGATGGATACATACTTCTGGGTTTCGGCCGAAAAGGCCAAAGCCTTCGCAGCAATTTATCCCGACGCACAGTTGGAGGATCAGCTTCCGCCTGTCGATGTAGATGCGCCTTCGCAAGAAGACGCTCTCAAAGCTATGGTTACAGGCTGGCTAGCCCACCTTGGTCCTACGACTGCTCCTGCGCTCGCCGCTCTGCTGCATCTGCCTGTGGCTGAGATTGATAAGACGCTGCTGCGTATCGAGTCCAGTGGCCTGATCCTGCGCGGCAAGTTCGATAAATCTCTGGCTGAGGACACGCAGTGGTCGGAACGGCGTTTGCTGGCCCGCATTCATCGACTCACGCTGGGCACGCTGCGCAAACAGATTGAACCCGTGACTTCGGCCACGTTCATGCGCTGGCTGCTGCGCTGGCAGCACGTCTCACCCGGTTCTCAGGCGCGCGCCGAACACGGAACTCTGCAGGTCCTGCGGCAACTCCAGGGATTTGAAATCCCGGCAAGCGCATGGGAACGCCAAATCCTGGCACGCCGCATCAGTAATTATGATCCAACGCTGCTTAACCAGCTTTGTCTTACCGGCGCGGTGGGATGGGGCCGGCTCTCGCCGCATCCAGCCATGCTGGAGGATTCTTCGGGAAGCGGCCGCCGCGTGGTGCCGACCAGCGTGGCTCCGATCACATTCTTTGTCCGCGACGAGGCGGAATGGATGGCGCTGCCCAGCGTGAAATCCGCGCATCGCGATGCCGAGCAGGAAGTCCGTGGCCTGGGACCAGGCGCGCGTGAGGTGCTCACATTCCTGCGCGCGCGGGGCGCTTCGTTCTTTGCCGATATCGTCCGCGGCACCGACAAATTGAAATCGGAAATTGAAACCGCGCTGTGGGAACTTGTTGCCGCGGGTCTGGTTACCGCCGACGGTTTCGATAACCTTCGCGCCCTGATCGACCCCAAGCGACGCGCCGGGCAGGGAAGCGGCAGAAGCAATCGTCCCCGGCACAGCGCGGGAAGATGGTCATTGCTGCACCCGCCTCATGGCGAGGATACAGGACAGTCAATCGAGTCAGTCTGCCGCGTGCTTCTGGAGCGCTACGGCGTGGTTTTTCGGGAATTGCTGGTGCGTGAAAGCATGCTGCCCCGCTGGCGCGATCTGCTCATCTCCTTCCGCCGGCTGGAAGACCGCGGAGAAATTCGCGGTGGAAGATTTATCAGCGGTTTCATCGGCGAGCAATTTGCCTTGCCGGTTGCGGTTGAATCCCTTCGCGCGATGAAGAACCTTCCGCTCAGCGGCGAGATCGTTACCATCTCCGCGGCAGACCCCCTGAATCTGGCCGGCATTGTAGTGCCCGGTGAGCGCGTGCCGGCTATCTCGGGAAAGTATGTCAGCTTCAAAGATGGCGCGTTGGTGGCAACACCTGAAACGCCGATTCTGAGCATGGTGGGCCGGACATGAGCGGATCGGATCTGGTGGAAGGCGAAGATTATTATCTGGAGAAAGGAAACTGGGTCTTCACGGCAAAGTTTCTGCTCAATCGCGGATATTGCTGCCGTTCAGGCTGCCGCCATTGTCCTTACGGCTTTGTGAAAGAGGAAGACCAGAAGAAATTGCCGCAGATTTCCGCAGATGATCCCTGATGAGAGCGGGATCAAATCAAGAAATCTTCAGCCGCGAATGCACGCGAATCAACTCGAATAGATTTCAAGGTTGAGGTTTCGAGAATTCGCGCCTGAATCTGATCTGCTTTCATCTGCTCCATATGCGGCAGCGGCACGCTACTCGTACCGCAGCGCGGTTACAGGATCCAGGCGCGCGGCTTTTACCGCCGGGTAGATTCCGAAGAACAGTCCCACGCTGCTGGCCACCGCCAGAGCGAGAAAAATTGCCCAGATTGGCACCGATGAAGGGAAGTGGACCAGGTGCATCAGAAAGCTGATCAAGAGCGACAAGATGACGCCTAGAGCGCCCCCGATTCCCGTCAGCGTCATGGCCTCCGTGATGAACTGGAAGCTGATATCGCGCTTGCGCGCGCCGATGGCTTTTCGTACCCCAATTTCCCGCGTCCGCTCGGTTACGGACATAAGCATTATATTCATGACCCCAACACCGCCCACCAGCAGTCCCACGGAGACCACGCATACCACCAGCTGGAAAATGCCCTTCATGATGTCACGGAACTGAATGCCAAGTTGCTCCGCGCTGCTGATGCCGAAAGTGTCAGGCTTATTCGGCGGGACGCGCCGGCGCGTCCGCAGAAGCCCGCGGATCTGGTCTTCAGCCACGCTTTTCATCCCCGGATAGGCGCCAGCGATTAAAGCAATCTCGTCATCCTCGGGATAGTGTTTTTTATAGGTCCTGAAGGGAATGAAAACCTCAACGTCGCCAGCCTGATTCAGCGTGCTTTTCTTTTTGTCAAACACGCCGATCACGGTGTAGAGATTCCCGTCTACCAGCAACTGCTTGCCTTCCGCGGTTTCATCCGGAAAAAGGCTCTTTTCCGCGTCATAGCCTATTACAACCACCTCTGCGCGGTGGAGATCTTCCTGGTCTGTATAGTAGCGGCCTTCCTTCATGCGGCCATTGACGACATCGGCATAGCTGGAAGTCATCCCGCGAAAGACAATGTTGGTAAGCTCATGACCTTTATAGCGCGCGGTTCGAATGGGCTGAGGTCCCTGGCCGATCCGCGAAAGGATTTCGATCACCACATCCTTCACTGCCGGCAATTCTTCCTTGATTGCGATGCCGTCTTCGTAGGTTAACGGTTTGCGCGTGCGTTCTTCGGGGCTAAGCCTGCCAAAGCGGATTCCCGGGTCGAATTTCAGGACGAACAGATTATCGACGCCAAACTCATTCAGGGAATCCTGCACGTTTTTTTCCACGCCCAACAGGATTGAAGCGACCACAATTGCCACCATGGTGCCGATGACCACGCCTAGAACCGTCAGAAACGAGCGCACCTTGTGCGTCCGGATCGTTTCCAGAGCCATCTTGATGTCTTCCAGCAGCATGTTGGAGTGCGTCATGGCTATGCCTCGAACCTCAAAGCTTCAATGGGATTCAACTTGGATGCCTTATATGCCGGGTAGACGCCGAAGAAAACGCCCACCAACGTTGAGACCAACACTCCGGTGATGACCCAGCGTATGGGCAAATCCATGGGGAAGGGCGTGAGCGCGCTGACGGCAAAGGAAATCGCTATTGCCACCAGAACGCCGATGATGCCGCCAATCGTGGCCATGACACCGGATTCCACCAGGAACTGCAGCAGAACGTCGCGTCGCGTTGCGCCCAGCGATTTGCGGACCCCGATCTCCCGCGTTCTCTCCGTGACGCTCGCCAGCATGATATTCATAATAACCACGCCGCCTATCCCTAGAAAAATGAACACGATAGCCATGGATCCGGTGGCGAGCGTACCCGTGAGACTGTTGTAAAGCTCCATGATGGCGGAAGGCTCGATCACCCCGAAGGTATCGTCCTGTTTGCCGGCCAGGTGGCGGCGGGCGCGCATCAGCATGCGGGCCTCGTCCTGCGCAGGTTGCATCAGGTCGGCGGCACTTGCCTTCACGTTAATATTCATGCTGACATTGCTGCCATAGACTTTGCGCCACGTCTGGATCGGGATATAGACAAAACTGTCCTGCGACTGGCCAAATGCAGTCCCCATTTCTTTAGCGACGCCGACCACGGTGTATGCTTCTCCGTCAATGTAGATGGACTTGCCCAGCGGATCAACGCCGGCAAAAAACCGTTTGGCCACGTCGGTTCCGACCATCGTCACGTTGGCCCTGTGGGTGTCATCGGGGTCCGTGATGTAGCGGCCAATGGCGGGTTCTTCCTTATCAATTCCACCCATGTTCGCGGTCACGCCACGGACATCAATATCTTCGATCGATTCCGTTTTATATTTGACCACCCCGTTGCGCCGGACCTCCAGCCCCACGGAGTCGGCCAGGCTCATGTTGTCGCGAATATACTCGTAATCTTCCCAGGTTACGTTCTTGTTGCTGCGCGAAAGCTTCACGAACTGTTCAGCGCTGGTGATCAGCGGAAAGCGCATCACCAGGAAAACGTTGGAGCCAAAGTCGGCCACTTTGTCCGCCACATATTTGTTCGCGCCCTGCACCATGGAAACCACGATGATCAACGTGGACACGGAAAGAATCACGCCCAGAAGCGTCAGGAAGGAGCGCAGCTTGTGGGCGCGCAGGGTCTCCAGGGCGATCAGGACCGGCTCTTTCAGAGATACACCTCGCCGTGATCTCGGCGCGGCTTGCCGGCCGATCACGTTTGTCTCTTTGAAAGAGAGGGTTTGCTCCGGAGGGCTGATTGTCTTCATGTTCTGCGAGTAGAAGTCCTGCTAAAAGTTTAACCTTTTCCTATATACAAGACGTAAATTAATGCGATTGGTTCCATCAGCAGGAAATTTGGTCCCTTTTTATTGGACGTTGCGGAGAACCTTCTGTTTGACGATTTCATCCCTGTCAGCGAGAATAGAAGAGTCTGCCTGTGGGCCTGTGGCGCAGCTGGGAGCGCGCTTCCATGGCATGGAAGAGGTCGTCGGTTCGATCCCGACCAGGTCCACCAATCTTTCCAATCACTTGCGTTCAAAATCTGGGAACAAGAACAATGTCGTGGGAACAGATGGGAACACTAACTTCCCGCGGCCTGCTCTAGTTCCGGTTGCCTTGCAAATAGCACATCGACGGCTTTCCGCTGGGCTGCACGCTTTTTTTCCATTCCGGCATGTGTGTAGACCTCCATCGTAGTGCTCAGTTTTGCGTGGCGCATGAGTTCCTGCACCACTTTTACGTTATTGCCATTGTCTGCCAGCAGTGAACTGTAGGTGTGGCGAAAAGTGTGCCACCCCACATGGCTTGCGATACCAGCTCTCCGAGC
>DASXCL010000156.1:0-22632 GCA_036491195.1 Candidatus Angelobacter sp. | reverse complement strand
CTAAGACTTGTTGTTTCTTCTCTTCGTTCAAGACATTGGCCATGCCCACGGAGCCTACAAGCCTCCGCGGGATTCAATGTCCCGGACGCTACTCTCGTTGGCCGGTTTTCAGGTGATAATCACTGGCCGGTTTTGGGTGATCGCTGAGGTCCATTCGACAACTCCCTCGTGCGCTGGAGCGCACGGGTCAAGAATGGTGCCCACAACGATTGAAACAATCGCGGCATGTGGCTTGGCAGAAAGTAGTCACTGTGGGCCAACTCCGATTCGCCGTAATGCAAGATCATTTGGCGATCATTGAATCCGATCCGGCCAGAAGGACCCGAGTCTGGGATGATATAGTGGGCGATCTTGGCCCAAAAATCCTTGGCACTGTAATGACATAGCACTGCCTGTACCTGCCCGCGCGCAACCAGTGCTTCCCAACTGAAATCGGGACGGAGAATGCATCCTAGGAGAATCACACGACCAACACGTAGCGACTCGTCGGACGCGAGTGCATGCCCCAACAACCAAGTTCCGAAACTGTGCGCGATCACGTCAGGCGGCCCGGGAAAGCCGCTGTTTCCTGCATCGCCCGCCAGGACATGCATCTTAGCTATCAATCCATTCATAAGAGCCCGCTGGCGAAACTTAAGAACTGCGCCCGAACGGACTACCCCGTACTTGTAGATTGCGACCGGCACAGAGTACCCATACGTTCGGCTCACACGCCACATGAATTCCTCCTGCCACGGGCCCAAGCTATTCATCCCGTGCAGCGCGACCATCCAGCGGACGTCACGACTCTGCGGTGCGTCGTAACAATAGAACGCAAGAGCTTTGGGTTGCCCTTCGACGTCAATACCAAACGCGCGATCGCACACAGAACACAGAGCATCGAGAGTCGTGAGCCGCTCGCGGCGATCACATGGGCACAAAAATTGAACCGACTTTTTAAGTTCGCCTTGCTCAGCTAGTTCTTCGAGCACATTCTCTGCATTACTTCGAACTACATCGACTTCGGTAGAAAGCTGCGCTGCCGTAATTTCGAACGGTCCTTTATCCTCGTGAATGCGAATTGCCGCAATAAGCGCTGCTCGGCTTTCGTTCACTTCGATTCGCTCTTTGTCGATTTGGTCCATGTCTCAGCTCGCTTCAGGTGACTCAATAGCGTCCAAACCTCTGAAGCTGTCAATTGCGATCGCAGTTTCACGCGGCGCTGCTCACCGAAAACGTCAAATTTAACCGGGCGGTCGAGGCCCGTCGGCGTTTTTGCCACATAAATGAAAGTACCATTTGCGCCGATCATCGCGGTATCAGCGCGCACCGAATTCCGCACGCGCCGTACTTCTTCCGACTGCATGTAACCAAGTTCAGAGGTACTCGCGAACTCGACATAAGCGCCCGCATCCGCTAGCCTCGTTTTCTGTGCCATTACATTTGTATCCGGCATCAAAGACGCCTGTTCCATCTGGTCGAGCCTTTTGATCACGACTGACATAGAAACGGGCCGGAGCTTGTCGAATGCAACAATCGGAGTCACTGTCCGAATCACGTCGGACATAGCATCTGTGTGTTCCTTTTGCGACCACTCTGTTTGGAGAAAAATTCCAGCCAGCGCCAAGTCCCGACGCAGAACAAAACGACGCACCGTTCGATCCTTCCGCTGGCGGTATGCACGAAACTCGTACAGATCGGCTTCCAACTTGTCTCGGTAATCTTTCTCTGGTGCTCGTTGCCAAGTTTCGTAGGCGGAGTGCCACACATACCGGAGAGCATTTTCTTCGTAAAAGATGCCGGTGAGGGTCGGTTTTGCTGGGAATTGCAGAACCTTCTCAGCTTGCCACAATTCTTGATGGTCTCGCGGGAGTCCTCTGCGAACATTGTTTGGCGATTCCCACTTCGGATCACGTAGGATTTCTGGCGGCACGTGATATAGATATACGTGCTGGTCGCCCCACCCCTCGACTTCTTCCAGCCACTCACGTACCTGGCTGAGTCGCAGCCTGCCACTTGCTATCGCGTCAACCAGGTTCCGTTGAAATTCAGCTTTATTGGTGCCTATCCGGATGTCGTTTTTTCGGAGTAGTTCCCGAATGAAGAGATTGCCCTGGGACATGACTATGCTGCGAACCAGAGCTCGTAGTTCTTTTGTCTCCGCAGCATTAACAGGACTCGCCATTTCCCGATCCACTCGCTCGACTCGGCGATGCACTCCGGCCTAAATGAAGCACCGTAAAGAACATGCCGGCTCGCTCATTTTTACAACCACGCGACGTTAATCTCGTAACACCGGGGACCTTTGTTTCGCGGGTCTAACAACCGGATTTTACCGCTTCCACTCACTTCTCAAAAATAACCCTTGACTTCCAATAACTTACATGATTATATCTAAATCGCGCAATCGCACGACCGCACGACTAGGAGGATTGTATGGCCAGACCAACTATCGCTCAATTGGAGGCGATCCTGGAAAACGAAGAACAGGTTGAAATCGAGATCCTGCCAAATGGCGAAGTCCGAGCAAAAGGCGGGACCTCATCCCAAGAGCTAGGGGGCCGAAAGCCTCTGACCATGCGCGAGGATCTTGGCGGCGAGTACGCGAAACGATAGGGAGAGAAGTGTATGGCAATGGACATTCAGCGCGTCCGGCGGGAAGTCGCCCAAGCCACGACGCAGTTCGCGTTTGTGGAAGCTCATCCGACCAGCGATGGCGGGGTGTATGTGAAAGCGGCAATGCAGACCTCTGTTGGCAAAACCTATTTCCTGTCAATTTATTTTCCTGACTATCCCAGCCAAATGCCCAAGGTTTTGGTCACGAACCCAACGCTCCGGCCTACCAGCAATAATCACATGTACAAAGACGGATATCTCTGTTTTCTTCACCCGAATATGTGGAATCCAGGGCGCCACACCCTGACGTTTGTCTTGGCGCGCATCGCGAAGTGGCTCAATAAATACGATTGCTGGGTCGCAAACGGCGGCCATTGGCCCGGCGAAGAGGTGCCACACTAAATGCCCCTGGATTTTGGATTGCTGTCGATGACTGAACTTCGGACCCGTCCCGGCGAGATACTCGATCGCGTGGCCGACGGAGGCGAAGCGTTCATTATCGAGCGCAGCGGCCAACGAAAGGCATGTCTGGTGCCGCTATCGGTTTTGCTTCCGGATATTCCTCCCGTCAGAATCGCTGACGAAATTGAACAGCTAGTAGAGCAGGGCGAAAAACCATCCACCAGTTTTACCGAGGGAAAAGAGTTGGCGTTTCGGTTTCCCTCCATACCGGAAGACGGAACATCCGCAGAAATCACGATAGTGCTGCCGCACGGATACCCTAACAACTGTCCGCGCGTCTACGCGAACGCCGTCGGCGAGGGCGCACCCCATCGTTGGGCGGACGGCGCACTCTGCGTCTATGGTGTCATGAGCGGCTGGAATCCTGGCAAGCATACCGTCCTCTCAACTTTGAAGCTTGCCCGGATGTGGCTCCGCAACTACGAAACATGGCGTACGTCCGGCCAGTGGCCGAAACAGGAAGGACTGCCGAATGAATGACGATCAGCTTTTTGCGCGCATTGCGCCACTCTTCGATGTCGGATCATTAAGTGATGCGCGAGTGCTAATTGCCGGCTGCGGTTCGGGGGGAGGACAAGTGGCCCTGCAACTTGCAATGGCCGGTATCCGCAAATTCGTATTGTTCGACTCCGACGTGCTGGAAGCCGAAAACGTCATTCGCCACGTATGCGGGCGGCGTTACCTCGGACAACGGAAGGTGGACGCCGTTGCCGATGTGCTGCTCGACCGCAACCCCGCGCTTGAAATCGAGCGTCACGCCATCGATCTCATGACCTGCGCCGATCTTGAGAGTCACGTTCGCCGTTGCACCGTCGTTGTGCTCGCGACCGACAACGACCCGACTCGGTACCGCCTGAATCAGCTATGCGTGGATACCAAGACCACCTTTGTGATTGGAAAGGTCTTCACACGGGGCATCGGCGGCGAGGTATTCACCTATCGTCCCGGAGACAGCGGGTGTCTGGCGTGTCTTGAAAGCGTCCTTGAGCGCCTCCCGTACCGCGATGGCGTGCGCGAGATCGATCTCGTCTCCGAAGAGGAGCGCGAAAAGATGTACGGGCTTGAGATAGCCGAGATTAAGGATTCGCCGGGGCTGAACGTCGATATCGCATTCATCACGGCGTTTCACACGCGGTTTGTGCTCGACGCTATCGCGCGCACGCTCCCGGAGCGGCCGAAGTTTCTGCCGCCGATTGAAAAGAACTATCTCGTATGGGGAAATCGCCCCGTCCATCCCTTCACCAAGCACTTTGAATTGCAGCGCATCCAGGTTCACCCCCAGCATGGATGTCTAATCTGCGCGAACGGAGATTCCGAATGAAATTCCACAAGATTGACAACGTAGGCCTTGTGCTGCCCAAAGCTGCTCTTATCGAGGTTTTTAATGAATGTGACGGGTTCGATCAGGACGAAACCGGGGGACGCGTTATCGGCACGTTCGACGAGGGACGGGGAAAACTCACCATCCGTGTCTCCGGCATCATCGAGGCGGGACCCCAGGCGCGCCGGTCCGCAGTGAGCTTCTTTCAGGATGGTGAATACCAGGAACGGGTGTTCCGGAAAATCGAGGACCATCACCCGGAGATCGAACACTTCGGAAACTGGCATACCCATCACGTCAATGGCTTGCAGCACCTTAGCGGCGGCGATTTGGAGACTTACCATCGCACCGTAAACCACCTCAACTACAATGCACCGTTCTTTTATGCGCTTCTGGTCACCGCCAAGCACAGATCCGCCGCCCCATTGGGCCGTTACACCGTCAAGCACTATATTTTCCGGCGCGGGGACGAGCGTATTTATGAACTGCGTCGCGAGCAGGTTGAGATTGTCGACACACCTTTGATTTGGCCGGCGAGCGCGGGACAGGATCACAACAAGCGTGCCAGTTCTTCTAAACGTGAGATTCGCAGCAATCCCAACCGCGCCTACGACAACGATATTCTGAGAGAATTCTACCGGGGGGTTCGCCCTTTTTCCTCTGCCAAGCTGGGGATGTACTGGCGCGGTCCTCTCGAACTTTTGGACGGCAATAAGATTGAGGTTGTCCTGCTTGAAGATCCAACCGCCGCCGATCCAACTTATACCGTGACCCTGCGAGAACCTCCCGCCGCCCTGAAGGGCCTGGCGGAAGAGATCGCCAGCATCGAGTTTCCCTCAGCCCGTGCCGCATTGATCACCACCGAGCGGAACTGCAATCGTGCGCTTTACCGGCAACACAAGGGAATTCATAGAGTGGATTTTTCTGCTTGAGGGAGGAGTTTGTATGGATATCTTTACGCTTTACGTAGGGCAGGGGTCTTTGGCCGCAGTTCGCGCCGGAAACGAGGCTGTAATCATTGATGCGCACATGCCCGAGTGCGACGACATTACATCCGAGCAAATCGAGAAGAGCCTCGATCACTATCTCGCAAAGGGCAACGTGCGCGGGTTGATCTTGACGGGCCTAGACAGAGACCACGCGTGTCCCGCCGGTGTAGAGTCCATCCTGACCAGATATCAGCCGGACTGGGTCATGTATCCGAAATATTTCAAAGACACAGATGCCGCTTGCGACGTATTCGATACCATCACTCGCCATGAAAAACGGCGCGCCAACACATTGCGGCCGCTCGTGCGTCATTCGGTACGCGTGGATCGGATGGAGTCGCGAAATCTCACGGGACTCGCTTCCTACTTTACGTTTGAAGTATTCTCGCCCCACATGGACGACATGGACAGCTCGAACAACAGTAGCATCGTTCTCAAGCTGATCGGGCTGGATCAGAACGGCTTCAGCTACTTGATTACAGGTGACACCGAGACTGAGCGCTGGGACAGCATCAACCGCTATTTCGGCAAGTACCTGCTTTCCGACGTCATGGCTGCCCCTCACCATGGAGCGCGCAGCGGGCTCAATGCTAAAACGCTTCTCTTAGTCAACCCCAATACGGTGCTCATCAGCGCAGGCGTTGATAATTCCTACGGGCACCCATATGGCATCGCGGTACAGGCATACCAACAGGTAGCTAAACACGTATTCTGCACCGTCGCCGAAGAAGGCAAGTGTCTACTCACTCGCCGAGTGGGTGATGATTTTCACACACACCTGGTGCAGCATTTCGCTGCTTCTGCCGCAGCGGTTTGATGGTCGCAACAATGAGACTTCAAATTTTGGAGCGGCACGTTTTCCACAGCAGCTACGCGCGTTTTGATGATGAGAACAACTCAATAGTGTCCTTCTCAAGCTGTCGCGATATTGGGAGTTATGCTCCCCGACGATCTGGAAAAGGAAGGATTTCTAGAGCTGAGAAGCCCCTCCGCCGGTTTCTTGCCACTCGTTGCGGGTGGACGCATCACTTTTGTCAATCCGGAATCTTGGGGGCCACGATAGATCAATGACAATTGACGATTTGGTTGCAAAGGTAACCGATCCCTATGAGAGAGCGGCTCGTCTTTACCCAGCACTATTGGCATTATTGCCTTTGTTCGCGGTAGTGATCTTTCTTTACGGTCCCAAGGCTACGGCCTCGACCGCTGCTGTGACTCTAGCGGTTTCTTGCGGTGGCTTGTACCTGACGACGAATCTCTGCCGGGAACTCGGTAAACGGCTAGAAGAAAAGTTGTACCGTGAGTGGGGTGGGAAACCGACAACGCAGTTGCTACGGCATCGTGATGCAAACATCGAGTCGGTGACGAAACGTCGTTACCATGCGTTCCTCGCAAGCAAGATCAATGTGGCTTTTCCGGACAAAGACCAGGAGGCACGTGATCCCACAGCAGCAGACGACGTTTATCAATCGGGTGTTCGATGGCTCCTGAACCATACACGCCTAGAGGACAACAAGAAGTTTGATTTGATATTTAAGGAAAATGTGTCTTACGGGTTTCGGCGCAATGCACTCGGAGCGAAACCTTTTGGCTTGGCTGTGGCCGTCGGTTCGTTGTTTTGGGTCTTATTAGTGGAAGGAGGGTATTTCAGTTCCAATCACAGATTTGCAGGCATGGGGGCTTTCTGGCGAATGCCGGATCCAGCGATAGCATCTTTGGTCGTTTCTGCGGTAATGGTTATCGCGTGGTTGCTCTTTTTCACTAAGGCGAGCGCGCACACTGCGGCGTTCACTTATGCGGAGACCCTGCTGCGCGCCTGCGACCTGAATTGAGTCAGCAAGCTGCTTCCCTGCATCGGCTAAATAGGCCGATATTGTGAGGAACGCAACTGGCGAAATCGCGATGCCGCGGCTGATAACAAGTTCGGCCGAGGGACAACCAGTGGGCGGCATGCCGGATCTGTCGCATTGTTCAATGATTTGTTGGAGTATTTCATGAGTAGCTTCACCCCGAACCATCTTGCGAGACTTGGCAATCAAGTGAATATCCCTATCAAAACGGACAATGACGGTTATCTCGGCCGCGAATGTCCTGTCGCCGAATGCCTCGGATACTTCAAAATCACGCCTGGGACAGGCATAAAAGGCCCAGCACCTTGTCGTTGTCCTTATTGCGGGCAGACCGGAGACACCAATACCTTTTGGACTCAGGAGCAACTCGAATATGCGAAATCCGTTGTCATCCGCCACGTGACAGAGGCGCTTCACAAGGATCTCAAGTCGATGGAATTTGACCACAAGCCGACAGGCGCATTAGGAATCGGCATAAGCCTGAAGTTCAAGCCAGGGGCACCGCATCCGATCAAATATTACAGAGAACGAGAGCTCGAAACTGAAATCGTATGCGAGAGTTGCACACTTCGTTATGCCATCTACGGCGTATTTGGCTGGTGTCCCGACTGTGGAGTGCACAATTCACTCCAAATTCTAAGCAAGAATCTTGAGTTCGCCAGGAAAGAGTTAGTGCTCGCGGCCGCAGTAGACAGGGATCTCGCCAATCACCTTGTCGGAGACTCCCTGCAGAACGTTGTTTCCGCATTCGATGGCTTCGGTCGGGAGATCTGCGCAAAGAAATCGGTAGATATTCAATTTCAGAACCTAATCGGTGCCCGACGCCGCGTAGAGGCCACATTCGCGTTCGATTTTGCAGACACGGTTACACGCAGCGACTGGGAGACCGCTTGTCGCGTGTTTCAAAAACGTCACCTACTAGCACATAAGATGGGAGTTGTAGACGAAGATTATCTAAAGAAGACGAACGATCCACAAGCTGTATTAGGTCGTAAAATCGCTGTCACTCCCGGAGAAGTCACCAGCATCATCAGCATTGTGGAGGCGCTAGGAAAACGGCTGTTCAACGGGCTCCTTCGACCTGCACCTTAGGATCGCGTTGAGTTTCGATCCTCGCACGCATTACCATTTATCTCACGCTACATATGCCGCGGGTGCCCCAACGGCACGCTCCGACTGCTCCAGCGCTTTGCTATCTTTAACGGCGCGTCTCGAAAATGTGCGGTGATCGATATCACGCGCAGCGAGATTAATGATGCCATGTGTCAATCTCAGCAGCAGGTCGATCGTCGTTTGGCCTGTCCCCTTGAACGCTTTGAACGTCTTCATCTACGGGAGACTGTGTTGTATTTTTCGCGTGTTCACCGAGTCCTTACGCCACGTATTCAGCCAAAGCGCCTGCATTAATCTTTGCGAGCACGTCCTTCGATTGCACGCCCTTCAAGTAAACCATCGTCGATTTGATATCGCGATGGCCCATCCAGGTTTGAAGAGTGCGAATGTCCACACCGTGGCGCAAGTGTTCTGTCGCGAACGTATGCCGGAATTTATGCAGGAAGAAGTGCTGACAGTGAGGCCCATGTGAACAGCGATTGCCATGCCGCGTGAGGCATTGACCACAGTTGAGTTTGGCCCGCTCGGCAACGCGCTTCACGATCATGTCGTTCTCGCTGTCCGGATTACCTCTGGAATTGGGGAAGACCAGATCCGCGGGCAGCGCCTTTCGTCTTTCCTTAAGGGATCGCAGCTGTTCGATCAGCGCCGCCGGTAAGGGCACGGCGCGCTCCTCCCAGTTCTTCGGCTTGAAGCTCCAGACTGGCTTTGCTGTGACTCGCACGACGCTGTTGTGAAAATCGACGTCGCGCCAGGTAACATGCTGCGCTTCGCGGTCGCGGAAACCCGATCCGAGCATGAACTTGAGAAAAATTGCCTCATCTTCATCGGCCGAGCGCAGCATTGCCCGGATCTCTTCCGGCTCGTAGATGGGACGGATTTTGTCGACGTAGTCGGGCCAGTCGTTCGGTTCAATCAGTTTCGTTCTGCCGTAGCGCTTGAACATTTGCAAAACAACGACGAGCTTGTCGTAAACGGTGCGGCCGCCAAGACCCAGCTTGTAGCAGTCGGTCATGAACCGCAAAATGTCTTCGCGCGAAATGTCTTCCATAAACGGCGTGGTGCAGGACCGACGTAGGAGCACGTCCAGAGTGTACCGATAGGTCAAGTATGTCCGATCTGCCCGATGATGTTTGATGAAATCAAGGTAGGTATCAATGGCCGAAGTCACGCGCATCCGCGTTGTGGCAGCACCTGGCGATGGAGAGAGGACTGGGGATGCGATCACGCCGGCGCGCCTGGCATTCAGTTCGATTGATTTGCGGCGTGCTTGCTCGATGAGATCGGAGAAGTTTGAAACGGCTTTGCGCCGACGACGATGATCGACCCGCCACTCAAGATAGTAGGTGCCTTCGGGGTGCAATTCATCGTGGCCTGCAATGAGCACGTGGTCACGCACAATCTTCCCGTTTCTCTCGATGACAGGGGCAAACCGCCAGGCGTCGCCTGACTTGATGTACTTCACTACGTTGACTCGTTCTGCGTATTGCTTCGGTCTCGCCATGTTTTTCCTCGTGGCGGCGCCGAAGATAACGTTGGTTGTGGTTTCGGTCAAATACGGGAACTGGATGGAAGGGATTGAAACAGTTGTCGCGATTTTATGGACAGGAAGCTGGACAGGAAGTGATCTAAGGGAATGAAAACAAACGGAAGCGGTTAGGAGGCAGCGTTCTAACCAACTGAACTACGTCCCCAGCTTGTTTTCATCGGGTTAGGGCTAACCCGTTTATTTCCTGTCTTTTCTTCCTGTCGATAGCGTCGCCTGTGTCAACTGTTTCCACCCCACATAACCGATTTCCGAGGTTTTATCGACAGGAAACCGTAAGGAAGCAAGCCTTCGATCCCCCAAAAGCGAGCCGTCGACCCGAAGCATCTGTCCATGCCCCGCGAATTAAATTGTAACAGAGGGAGTCCGAAAATCCCCAAAAGGTCGAGCCCAAATTTAAATTCCAGCAAAATTGGACTGAGCTGTTCCAGTTTTTGCTTCAAGATTTCTGCAATGCGCTCCACAGGATAGTCGGAGAAGTCTAGATATCCCGTAGTTGGTTGCATGCCGGGCAATTCCGCGGCGGCCACAGCGATCGGTAAAATGATTCCTCTGAAGAGAGTGACCCTTATCAGAATTACTCACGTGCTCTCCATTCAAATATTGTCGATCAGGCGGTTCTGCTCAGTCGCATCCTGACCTGCGTGTCGATTAGTTTCCCGCGCAACCTTAACCACATGGCTGATGTAGTCTTCGGGTACTCCATTTTGGCGCAATCCGTACACGATCCAGGAACGTAGGCCGCACTGGTTGCCAGCCCGGTTTGTTTATCTTCATCCTTGACAAGAAACGTTATCCTTGACAAGAAACGTTCATGCTTTTGATTGCTTGCCTCTCGTATCAACGACCGTAATCTCGCGTGGCTCATATCGGGGGCCTTCAATTTGTGCCAATGTTTTTTTGCTCGTCCTTACGTCTGCCGAACACGAAACACTGACCAAATCTGATGCTGCACATCCATTAGACTTGCTCTGGACATCAGACTTGCTCTGGACATCAAAAGCGATGTCGAAGTCGTCGAAAGTTTGCGCGAGCCGACACGTTTGCGCACATCGTTATGACGGGCTTCACAATGTCACAAACCATCTGTGACAAACTCGCGCTCCAACTAAATAATATTTTCACGAAAAAAACAATTTTGTTCTTGAAATTTCGCCGCGGCGAGTGATACAAACGGAACACTTTTCAGAGTTCCTGTTTTTTTGAAGTGTAGCCCACACTTCGTGGAGAAGGCCATTTCGCCCGGCAATGATGCTCTGTTGCCGTGGCAAGGAGTCTCTCCATGCAAGCACGTACCTTCCGGTCTCGGCGTGGCGCTCATAATGTTTCTTGCTGGACTAATCTCCTTCACCAGCTAACCAGCCTGCTGGTGGTCTGGGCTCTGATCATGAGCTCAATGCCCGCCTATAGCGTTGACCGGCACCGTCCGGAATGGGCAGACGCGCCGAACGTTGGCGGCCCGCCTTTGTCCGGCATCGTCCCAGCGCGCGGCCCGGCTGCAGCGCCGAGAAAACTATCTCTCCCGCGGCGGACAGGTCTATCAAAACGGCGTCCAGGCAATTTTGAAATTGCATCCACGTTTGCGCCGAATCTTCCGGGCAATAAGGCTTCTGATCTGCTACTGAACAGCCTGGGAATCAGCCCATTTGCCGTGCCGATGCAGGCGCCGAGTTCTCCAATTCAGATTTCTGTGGCGTTTGCCGACAATAGTTCTCCTTCGGCCAATTTCCCCACTCCATGGCAAGGATCGCCCAACGTTACCTTTATTGGTGGCGGCGCGCCGATAGATTCAGGCGCGCTTCGCATCGACAACACCAGTGGAACGCCGCTAACCATTGACAGTGTCGCAGTGGATCTGCAGCGCAGCAACGCTCAATTCAATTTGTGGGGAAGCTTCACCATACCAGCCGATGGCTCTGCGATTCTCACGCAGACCCAGCCCGGCAATTTTGACACCAGTGCTTTTCCCATTGTTCCCTGCGGAGGTACTCTCGCCAGCGGCGAAACACGTATCCCGACGATTACGGTTACGATTGCGGGCACACCGCAAGCCTTTTCCGATACGGGCCACGTGCTCGATACCGGCGGATTTGATCTCTCTTGCCGTGGGAATGAGTCGTTGCAATGGCGCCCAATAGGCACGTCAGGAATCGACCATCCTGCGGGTCTTCTAACCCTTCAGCCGGGCAATGCGACTGCTTCCGGCGGATCGCTGATCACGACCACGGCGCAGTTGACGGATGCCGCGGGAGGGCCGCTCCCTGATGTCACCGTCAATTTCAAGATTTTGAGCGGGCCGAACGTTGGACAATCTGTGCAGGCCATCACGGACAGCCAGGGCAACGCGCTTTTCACCTATACCAGCTCCGCTCAAGGGGCGGACCTGCTGCAGGCTTCCGTGGTGAACGTGAGCAACGCCACCGTTCTTTCTGGGCAAGCGGTCATAAATTGGCAGACGGCATCCTGTGGCGGAACTGCGTCACAAACAGGCTCGGCCAGCCTGATTTATGTGGGAGCCACCGCGGGTGAATTCAATGACAGCGTGGAACTGGCCGCACTGCTTACGGATTCCAGTGGCGCACCCGCTGGCGGACAATCGCTTGCATTTTTCCTGGGTAGTCAGAATTTCGTTGCCACTACCGATGCGACCGGGGTCGCACGAGTGACCACCACTCTGGGCGCGCCGGGCGCGGTCGCCGTTAGCGTGAGCTTTGCTGGTGATGCCACACTGCCCGCGCTTGATGCCACCAGCAGCATCAACGTGGACCGCGAAGAAACGCGCATTCGCTACAACGGCAATACGCTGATCCGGACCGGTACACCGCAAAGCGTAACTGCGCTGTTAGTTGATCCTGACAACCTTGCCCCTATTGCGAATGAGACAGTCACTTTCAGAGTTGGCACAACTACCGTAACTGCCGTAACTAACGCCAGCGGCCTTGCCACCGCCGCCATCACACTCCCCTCAGCACAAGTCGGCCCTTTCTCTATGACCACTTCCTTTGCTGGCGATGGATTCTTCAAACCCTCGGTTCAAACCGTGCCCATCACTATTTACTCTCCGGCCGCATTCGTCGTGTGGGGCGGGAATACCGGCGGTCTGAAGATCGGACAGAGAGTAAATTTCTGGGGTTCACAGTGGGAAAGCCAGGTCATTAACGGACAGTACTTCGCCGCCAATCCTTCATTTAAGGGGTGGTCAGGATCAATTGCTCCCGCGTTGCAATGCCAGGTCAATGCCACTCCGTCAACGCTCACTCCTGCATGCTGGCAGGTAAAGCCAGGACAGAGTTTTCCTCCCAGCGGCACTCTACCCAACTTCATTGAGGTGATTGTCTCCACGGTCATCACGAAGTCAAGTGACACGGTATACGGCAACGTCGCCTGCGGCGCCGTCGTGAAGGTCGACCATACGCCTCCCTACGGGGCAGTCCCCGGACAACCCGGGTTTGGCACGATTGCCGGAGTCAACGGCGACTGCGGTGGAGTGTTTCCTCAACCCGCAGTGGTGACGGCGTCACAGAGTCAGCCTGCATCCGTCCTGCCGAATCAACAGATCACGATCACCGCCACAGTCACAAACTCATCGACAGCCACGGCTGCCACGAATATCAATCTGAATGAAACTTTGGATGGCCTGACCCCGGCAACAGTATCTCTCAATCTGGGTAACGCGGCAGCGGCTGGAAGCCAGTCCACGAGTTTTCAGGCGGTGGTCCCAGCCATTCCCATGCGCCAAGGCTCGGAGACGTCAACTGACTATATTCAACGTCTTGCGGCGCTCAATGGCCGTATCTTTACCGCCAGCGGCGAAGTCAGCTTCACGGATGCGGCGCAGCAAATTTATCTGCCCATCGATGTCTCGTCACAGAGTGTTCTGAAAATTCCGATTGTCACTCTGGCCTTGACCGGACCCGCGGTCGTGAGTCCTGGCGCCAGCGCTAATTATCTGGTGACCGCGACCAATATTGGGTCTGCCACAGCATCTTCAGTGCAACTGAACGTTGTGTTGCCCGACGGATCCACAAAGGCCATCACTAACGCCGGCCTGGCGCCCGGGTCGAGTTTCACCCAGCCGGTAAGCTTTACCCCTCCGGCAATAGCACCCAAGGGAACCAACGAAAGCATGAGTGATTATCTGGCCCGCCTTTCCGCCGCCGATGGCCAGCTCCTAACCACGCATGCCACCGTGAACTGGAGCGACGCTAACGGGAATGCCTACGGGGACGTTGGGCAGCAGATGTTTTCGACGAAACTCCGCATTCCGGTCTTGAATTTCAGCGGACAGGCGCCTGCGACTCTCCTTCCCAGCCAGGACGCTACGCTGAACTTCAACGTCAACAACCTTGGCGGATGCACGGCGGTGCAAGCCAGCCTTCAGGTTACGAATCCTGACGGCACGATCAGCAGCGCTCCGCAGTTTCCTCTGGCTGCCGGGGATTCCACCACCGCACAAACAACCTGGCACGTAACAGCCGTTGCGGCTCGCCTGCCCAGCGAAACCGACGCGGCCTATCAAGCCCATCTCGCCGGAATTAACAACACGCTGTTGAACTTCCAGGCAAGCCTGGGCTGGTCAGATCCGGCTGGGGCGGCGTATGGTCCAACGTCGGGCTCGGTACAATCGAAGAAAGTTGTACCTATCGTGACGGTCACCCTCAGTGCGCCCTCCACGGCACAGGCAGGCAGCACCATTGGTTATGCCATCACGTTGACGAATATTGGTGGAGCAATCTCGCCGGTGTCCAGCCTCACCGTGGTTCTACCGGACGGCAGCACACAAACCCCGGCCGTAGGTGTGCTCGCGCCTGGCGCCACTTTCCAGACCACTATCAACTTCCTCATTCCCACCACGCAACCTGCCGGGACCATATCTGCCCAGGCATCCGTGATATGGAATGATGCGATCTCCAACGCCTATGGACCTCTTTCGGCCACCGCGCAGACGGCAGTCACCAATCCCACTCAGTTCAATTCTCTGGTCCTGGCGCCGGCCATTGCAGGACCCGACGTAACCGGAACCTCGCAGACATTGACTGCGACGCTTAAAGACTCGAACAGCATTGCCATTCCCAACGCCACCGTGCAGTTCACGGTGAGCGGAGCCAACTCTCTAACAGGCACGGCGACCACGAACGCCAGCGGAGTCGCGACTTTCATTTACAGTGGCACGCATAGCGGGAATGATGCGGTCCAGGCCACCTCAGGCACGGCCGTCTCAAATACGGCCACGGTGAGCTGGGTCACGCCGGTGCAGAACATCTCCACCAGCACCATCTTCGGGCGCTTCTTCACCTCAGATGGGTCTGGCGGATTCAACACTCCGCCTACCGCCACGCCAGCATTCACGCAGGAGTTCCCAACCATTGACTTCAATCCTCCGGCTGGCACTATCCCCGGCAACAATTCCGGCATCGGAGTGAACACGCGCCCGTTCATCGACGTGACCACCGATTTGAACGGGAACTTTACCGGCTCGATTATCGCTCAGGGCAATGGCGTGCAGGCTGGACTAAACACTCTGTTTACTTTCCAAGCCGTATTCACCAGCACGTTCACGGTGGCCAGCGCGGGCGACGTAGTGCTGAGCTTTTTCTCTGACGATGGTTTCATTCTCGGGGTTGGTGGCGGAGCCACACGCGTGAGCGGACCGCTGCTCAACGTACCTCCTTCCGGTCTCACCGCGTTTGAAAACCTGCCGGTGATGGGCGCATTCAACAGTGCGACGGCCCCGGTGGGAAACACGATTGTCGTACACTTTCCCGCCGCTGGCACGTACCCGTATGAACTGGACTACACCGAATGCTGCGGCGGCCAGGAAGTGCTGACCATGGCGGTGGGCCAGACCAACAGCAAGGGCGTTCCGCCGACGGGATCCCTCACGCTCAGCCCCAGCAATCCGCCAACACTTGCAGCCGGCCAGACGCAGACCTTCAGCGTGCAAGCTTCAGATGCCTCGGGAACGCCGGTGCCTAACGCAGGTGTAGCGCTGACAATTAACGGCGCCAACATGCAGCAACTCAACGCCACCACGGACGCCACTGGCCGTGCGACCTTCAGCTACAGCGCCGTGAGCGCCGGAACCGATTCGCTCCAGGCCGTCGCCAATATCAGCGGGCTGGGCGCGTTCTCGAACATCGTGAACGTGAACTGGACAGTCCCCGCCGGTGGAGGCGGAGGAGGCGGCACAACTGTCGTGGCGCAGCAGGGCTGGATCGGGCAGCCCTTGAGCGGGCTAGTGACTCAGGGACAGATTCCCGTCACCGTGGCTTCGGGCATCACGCTGACCTCTGGCACGTTGAAATATTGGCCCACGGCCAACCCCTCCGACGTGCATGTGATCAATGGCAATACTACTGGATCGGGCACAATCGGCGTGTTTGACGGCACCGCGCTTGCCAGCGGCGGCTACACTATTCAGTTGCAGGCCACAGCTTCCAATGGAACGCAACAAACCAGCCTGATTGTCGTCAGCGTGATCGGCGACAACAAGCCGGGGCGCGTGACCTTTACTGTCACAGATCTCAAGGTCCCGGTCGCGGGAATGCCAATAGCCATCTCGCGTACCTATGACAGTCTCAATCGTGGCAAATCCGGCGACTTCGGCTTTGGTTGGAGCCTCTCCACCAGCGTTGACCTGCAGGTGGATGCCGCGAATAATGTCAGCTTTACCATTGACGGGAAGCGCAGGACGTTCTTCTTCAAGACACAGCCCAGTTCATTCCTGTTCCCGTGGTTCCTTTTGCCAGTGTACGTTCCGCAGGCCGGACTACACGGCACGCTGACCTCTGACGGGTGTAACGGCCTGTTGCAAACACAAACTGGCGTGGTCTGCTTCCCCATCGGAGACTATGCTCCCACTACCTACACCTACACCGATCCGGGCGGGCGAGTCTACGTGATTTCCAGCACCGGCCAGATACAGTCCATCCAGGATCTGAATGGCAACGTTCTGACCTTCGGATTCAACGGGATTACGAGCAGCGCCGGAGGCGCGTCCATTCCGTTCGTGCGCGATGCCCAAGGACGCATCACGCAGATTACCGACCTAAGCGGCAACAACTACAACTATTCTTACGACGCGTCCGGTAATCTCTCGGCTGTTATCTTCCCTGGCATCGCAACGCAGGCTGCCTATACCTACTCTTCAGACCACCTCCTTCTCACCAAGGCGGATCCAGGGGGCAATTCTACTTCAGCCACGTATTTCCCTGATGGACGTTTGCAGACGCTTACGGACGGCCAGGGCAATGTGACTCGCTACGCCTATAACACGACCACCAATACCATCACCACGACTTATCCCGATGGCGGCGTCACGGTGCAGACCAACAACAGTTTCGGCAAGCCAGTCAGCATCACAGACCCATTGAATCGCACCACGACCTACACGTACGATGCCAACTTCAATATCCTGACTCAAACCGACCCGCTGGGCGGAGTGACCACCTATACCTACGACGCAAACGGGTTCCAGACCTCTGTGAAGGACCCATTGGGCAATATCAGCCGCAAAACCTATAACCAGTTTGGCGGCATGATCACTCAGACGGATGCGCTCAATAACACCCGCACTACCACTTATGATTCCGATTTCAACCCTCTCCAGTGGAGCGACTCATTAGGCCAAATCCAGACGGCGACCTATGACAATCAGGGCAACTTGACCAGCCTGACCGACGCCAATGGGAAGACAACCAGTTTCACATACGACTCGCGCGGCAATCTCACACAAGTCGCCGCTCCCTTGAACCAGACCACCAGCACGACCTATGACGCTATGGACCGTATCATCACACAAACTGATGGACGGCAGAAAACCACCACATTTGCGTATGATGCCGTGGGCAATCTCAGCGATAAGATCGACGCCGCCCAGGGAAGAACACATTATGTGTACGACGGCAACGGCAATAAGATCAGCGAAACTGATCCACTGCAGCACACCACCATCTATCAATATGACCCAATGAACAGATTGGCCAAGGTCATCTATCCTGACCAGGCAACCCAGCAATACACTTACGATTTCCGTGGAAACAAGCTGACCGAGACCGGCCAGCTCCAGCGCGTGACCAAGTACTCGTATGACTTGGCGGGACAGCTCACCAGCACGATCTACGCCTCCGGCACGCCCGATGCAGCCACCATCTTCTACACTTATGACAAAAATGGAAAAAAGATCACAGAGACTGATGGGCGCGGCAATGTGACCACCTACGGCTACAATGCGGCTGGCCGTCTCATCACCATTAAGGACGCCCTGAACCGAGTCACCACTAATACGTATGACGCCGCCAACCGGCGCACCAGCGTGAAAGACCCCAATCAGCACACCACGTCTTTAGCCTATGATGTCAGGACGCACCTGAAGACCATCACATATACCGACCTGACCACCACGGCATACACCTATGACGGAGTTGGAAACCAGTTGACAGTCACCGACCAAGCACACCAGGTCACTACGAAGGCTTATGACGGCCTGAACCGGCTGATCTCAGTCCAGGACCCGATCCAACAGCTCACGCAGTACACATACGACCCCGCAAACAATCTGACGAGCATCACCGATGCCAATCTACATACCACGTCCTTCCAATATGACAACGTGAACCGGAGGGTGGTGCGCCAGCTTCCGTTAGGTATGACGGAATCGAGCAGTTACGACGCCGCCGGCAATCTCACCTCGCTCGTTGACTTTAACGGAAAGACCACGAGGTACGCGTATGACACCATGAACCGGCTGACCAGCAAAACGCCCGATCCTACCCTTAACGCGCAGCCGGTTAGCTTTACCTACACCGCGACCGGCAAGCGCGCCACCATGCAGGACGCGAGCGGCTTGACTACCTACAGGTATGATAATCGCGATCGCCTGGCCAGCAAGACCGCGCCACAAGGCGTTCTGAGCTATACCTACGACGGCGCCGGGAATGTGTTGAACATCACTTCATCCAATGCGAACGGCGCTTTGCTGAACTACACTTATGATGTCGATGACCGTCTGGCTACTGTCACCGACCAGCGCCTTCTGGCGCACGGCGCGACGTCAGGCATTACGTCCTATAATTACGATCCTGCTGGAAACCTGCTGAACTTTACCTATCCGAATACGGTCCAATCCACTTACACGTATGACACTCTGAACCGGCTGGTGAAGATGCAAAACAGTTGCGGCAGCAGCGCAGGTTGTGGTGGCGCGGGAGCGCTGGTAGCAAGCTTCATCTACACTCTCGGGAGCGCGGGTAATCGCCTGAGCGTGGCTGAACTCAGTGGACGAGCATCAGCCTATGGCTATGATGGCCTCTATCGGCTCACTTCGGAGACCATTTCCGCAGACCCAGCATCGCAAAACGGGACTGTCTCTTACACCTACGATCCCGTCACCAACCGCACGCAGCAAAGTTCCAGTATTCCGGCCGTCCTGAGCACCGGCGTGCTGGCTTATGACGCCAATGACCGGTTTGTGGGCAGCCCATATGACACAAATGGCAACCTGCTGTTCACCGGCACGGGCAACAACATATATGACTTTGAAAACCGGCTCGTCCAATCGGGTGCAGTCAGTATCGTGTATGACGGGGATGGCAACCGCGTCTCCGAGACCGTTGCGGGTGTCACCACCAGCTATCTTGTAGATACTCAAAATCCCACCGGATATCCCCAAGTGCTGGATGAACTGATCAACGGCTCGGTCACAAGGACTTACGCGTACGGTCTGAAGCGCATCAGTCAGACCCAGCTCATCAACGCCGCATGGGTACCGAGCT
Organism: Candidatus Angelobacter sp.; assembly: GCA_036491195.1. GTDB lineage: Bacteria > Acidobacteriota > Terriglobia > Terriglobales > Acidobacteriaceae > Angelobacter. Next base: position 2,983 of record DASXCL010000156.1, on the reverse strand, counting down.
TCTACGGCTATGATGGCCACGGCGATGTGCGGATCCTAAACGGCCTTACCGGGGCCGTGACGGACACCTACACGTTCGACGCTTTCGGAAATCTGATTGCTTCCACGGGCACAACGCCCAACAGCTATCTGTACACTGGAGAGCAGCTCGATAGCGCATTGCACCTCTACAATCTGCGCGCGCGGTATTTAAGCCCGTCCACAGGCACGTTCCTCAGTCGCGATCCGTACGAAGGCATGTTCGGCGAGCCGGATACGCTCCATCCGTATGCTTACGTCAATGCCAATCCGGTCAATGCAATCGATCCAACCGGACTTGACGAACTATTCGAATATAGCGAAGATCTCGAAATCACCTTCTCCAATCACGGCCTGCTCCATCTCATCGAGGAAGGGCACGAGCTGTCGCAGGCGGAGGTGGAGGCTTACGTCGAACAATTGGTCCGGGAGTTCCTCCAGGAAGCCAGCGGGAGCGTCGCTATGAGAGCCCCGTTTGATATTCCATTCGCGATGGCCCAGCTGGGTAATGTTCCGTGGGCAGCCAGGGTGTTTATCGTTACGGATGCTTTGGTCAGTGTGAGTACATATTTCCCGATCATTAAGTAGAATGAACGCAAATGGATCCCGGATTTCGAAAGCTTGATGATCGAGAAAGAGGCTTGCTGGAAAAACTTCTCGAAGTTGAGTTCCCAGGTCGCGACGAACTGCGCGCCCAACTCGCTTCGGTGACCGCGAAACAAATTGAGAAAGACGGGACGCTGAAGCTGAGATGCGATTTAGGCCCTCCGGCCGCGATCAAGTCCCGCCTCGTGGCTGAAGCCATGTGCAAAGATGAGGACGGCGGAAGCATGTCCGTTATGCTTCACGTGGACCGCGAAGGGTTTATTCGCATGCTTGAGGTCATCAAATATGATGGTACACCGGTCATTCGTCCGCCATCGGCTCGCGAGCTGGTGCTGCTGTTGCCCGAGGATGGAGGACGGAAGCTGGGAAAATAATGCTTAGCTGCGGATTCGGGTACATGCAATCGCACGCTTGTGGCCTAAAATTGCGTCCCATAGAGTCTAGACATGCGTGCAGCTGTCGTCGCTTATGGCTTCTATACCGTTCTCGCAACCTTCGTGCTTTTAGTGCACGCACTCTTCATCTTGTGGGTTGTCTTCGGCGCTTTGCTGACGGGTTCCCGTCCGTTTCTCCGGCGTCTGCATATTGCTTCTCTCATCTGGGGAATCCTTACGGAACTTCTTCCTTGGCCGTGTCCTTTAACGGTGCTGGAGAATGGGCTGGAACGGACGGCGGGAGTCGAGCCATACCACGGGGGATTCGTGCTCCATTACTTGGATAAGATGGTGTATCCGGATGTTCCTGCGACCTTGCTTACGTTTGCGGCGGTAATCGTTTGCCTTCTAAACTTGGCCTTCTACGCTCGACTGAAGTGGAGCGGAACCCGCGTCCTGTAAACGTTCCGTTTTCCACGAGCAACGGGATGTTCCAGACGTGCGGGAACGTGGCTAAAGCATCTGACTCTGGAATTTCCCCACTGATTCAGGCGGATTCACCAGCCTGGCGTTTGGATATTCTGTGACAGTCCTTGATCTACCTTGCGGCTGACTGTCGACGGTCGGACTCGATCCCGTTGCCGCTATCGAATCCGGGCATGTTGAGTCTATTTCCCTGGGGTGGGACTTCAAATGAATCGCAAAATATTCGCCGCGCTGATTACCTTTCTTTGCTGCTTGCCGATTCGACAGACATTCAGCCAAACGTTGGCCACATCCGTTTCAATCAAAAGCGACTACACTACAACTCGCTCCGGCCTGCGCATTCATTATCTTGAGGCCGGTCGAAGCACATCTTCTCCCGCGCTCATCCTGATTCCGGGCTGGCGCCTGCCCGCCTTCTTATGGAAAGAACAGTTACAGAAGTTCTCACACACGACGCGCGTTATTGCCATTGATCCGCGTTCCCAAGGCGATTCGACGATCACCAGCGACGGCAATACTCCGGAATCCCGAGCGAATGACCTTCAGGAGATCCTCGCAGGGCTGAAGGTGTCGCGTTTCGTTCTGGTAGGCTGGTCGCAGGGTGCACAGGATGTTGCTGCCTACCTGCAGGCATTTGGCACTGGTTCTGTCGCCGGCGTGGTCCTCGTCGACAGTCCTGTATCTTCCGGCCCGGCCGAACTCGACCTTCATCCTCAATTCTCAAAAGTGATTTTGAGCAACGTTTTCATGTATGCGAATCATCCGCAGGAATTTTCCGAAGGCATGGTCCGCTCACTGTTCAGCCAAAAGCAATCTGATCCTGATCTCTCGGCTATTGTGAAGTCCACACTGAAGACGCCGACCGGTACTGGAATTGCGATGCTAGTCGCGGACATCTTCGGAACTGATCGGCGGCCAGCTCTGATGAAGCTCGACCGCCCGGCGTTGGTGATTGCGGCGGCATCCTCTCCGCTTTTAGATAGCCAGAAGGAAATGGCTGCATCTATACCGGGGGCGAAATTTCTCGCGATTGAGGGAGCAGCGCACGCTGTATTTGTCGATCAATCCGGGACCTTCGATTCAACACTGCAGGTGTTCCTGCAGTCGCTCCCTTAGCTCTGAAGCCTGAGAAGAATTTGGGCTCAGTGCTGGGTCTCCCAATGTGCTCAGGATCTGCCCAATAATTAAATATTCATTAGTTTGTCGATGGCACGGAGTGATGCTCGTGCACGATACGCCAGTCGCCGTCGACGTTGCGCAGTCCGATTGTCAGCCTAAACAGAAACCCGCCTTCCTCCGGAGGGCCGCTGAACGTGCCGGATCCGCACCGCATAATGGCGACGGCGAAGGCGACATCTTCGCCGGCGGTAATTGCAAGCTCCTCTATGTCGAACGCTTGTGACGGCTTGTGATACCTGAAGAACAGATCCCATGTTTTCTTGTACTCATCCATTCCTCGCGACTGCAGCGGCGGCGGGACGTCGAACATCACGATGTCCT
>DASXCL010000155.1:0-51557 GCA_036491195.1 Candidatus Angelobacter sp. | reverse complement strand
CGCAATCATCGTTGTCGGCTATGGCCGCATCATCCCGCCCTGGATGCTGGAACTCCCACGCTATGGCAACATCAACGTTCACGGCTCTCTGCTGCCGAAGTATCGCGGCGCCGCGCCGGTGCAGTGGGCCATCGCTCAGGGTGAAACCGTCTCCGGCGTTACCACCATGCTGCTCAATGAGGGTCTCGATACCGGCGATGTCCTGCTGCAAAAAGAAATGCCCATCCGTCCAGAAGACACTGCCGTCACTTACGCGCCGCGTCTTGCCGAACTCGGCGCCGATCTGATCGTTGAAACCCTGCGCGGTCTTGAAGACAAAACCGTCACGCCGACCCCACAGAACAATGAACTGGCCACGCTCGCGCCCATCCTCAAAAAAGAAGATGGCCTCATCGACTTCAACCGCACGGCCCTGGAGGTTCACAACCGCCTCCGCGGCTTTCAGCCCTGGCCAGGAGCGTTTACGCCGTTTCGCGGCAAAACCTTGAAAGTCATCAGCGCCCGCCCGGAGGACACTCTATCCAACCTGGCGCCAGGCGAACTCCGTATCGGCGATGAAAAACTTTTCGTCGGCTGCGGCCGGCGCACCGTGCTGGAATTGCTCCAGGTCCAGCCCGAAGGCAAAAAAATCATGGCGGCCCGCGAGTTCATCAATGGCTACCGTCCCGCCGCGGGCGAGCGGCTTGGTTAATCACGTTTTGAAATATTTGCGCTGATTGCATTCATCCATGGCTGCTATTAGCACCAAAGTTGTGACTTACAAACACAGTGTCAGGGCACGACATCAGTCATGCCACCAGTTACTAAAAGTCTGTCATGCTGAGCGCCGCTCGAGCTGAGCTGCGCGATGCGAGAGCAAGTCGAAGCATCCCGGGAATGTTCATTCTGCAAAATGGAGATTCAGGGAGTTCTCCCGGGAATCTTCAATCCATTGATGACATCATATTTGTTAAACGCACTACGAAAGCCGTGTCCTCAGCAGCAGAAGTTTCAATGTTTTGGCTTCAGCCTCTGCAGGTATTAGGGCATGGCTTTAGCCGCTGTATAAGCGTTGCAAAATGATTGCCATAAAATGCATAGCAACCCAATAAACGATTGCTGATGAAAAGCCAAACCATCTCTCCAGCGCGTCTCGCCGCATTCAACATCCTGTTGCGGGTGGAGCGCGAGTCGGCGTATGCGGTCGAGCTTCTGCATTCTTCACTTCTCGACGAACTGTCTTCCGTCGATCGTCATCTCGCCACTGAGATCGTTATGGGTGTCCTGCGCTGGCGCTCCGCTCTCGATGAAGCCATCGCCTTCTTGAGCTTCACGCCTTTCCGCAAACTTGATTTTGAAGTCCTTACCGCCCTACGCATGGGCGTTTACCAGAAGCAGTTTCTCACCAAGATTCCGGCGCACGCTTCAGTGAATGAGACTGTTGAGTTGGTCAAGCAGGCCAAAAAAGTTTCGGCTGCTGGGCTGGTAAACGCTGTCATGCGTAAAGTGAAGTCCGCCGCCTATGATCCGCATATCTCAAAACTGACGGGCACAGACTATCTTTCCTCTGCGCTGGCGCACCCGAAATGGCTGGTGCAACGCTGGGAGAAATTGTTCGGTCATGACGTCGCGCGGAAAATCTGCGAATACGATCAGCGCATCCCTTCCACCGTCCTGCGCCTCAGCAGCCCTGAAGACGAAAGCACGCTCCTCGCACAAGGCATTCAACTCGCCCCTGGCGCTCTTATGGCGACTGCGCGCGTCGTGACCTCCGGCGATCTCACTGCGGCGCAGCTCTTCCGCGAAGGTCAGCTCGAAAGAAAAGTAGCCATTCAAGATGAAGGCTCTCAGCTCGTAGCCGCCCTGGTCGGCCCGGGCCGGCGCATTCTCGATTGCTGCGCCGCTCCCGGCGGCAAGGCCTCCGCCCTGGCCACGCGGCTGCCTGAGGCACAGATCGTCGCCACGGAGTTGCATCCCCATCGCGCCACGCTGCTGCGCCGTCTCGCCCCGCAGCAAAACATAGAAGTCGTCACCGCCGACGCGCTGGCACTGCCCTATGGCCCGGACTTCGACCGCGTCCTGGCCGATGTCCCCTGTTCTGGCACTGGGACACTGGCGCGTAACCCGGAAATCAAATGGAAGCTCAAGGCCGAAGACCTTTTCGACCTCCAGTCGCGCCAGACCGCAATCCTCCGCGCCGCCATGCGCCATGTTTCTCCCGGAGGAAGGCTGGTCTATTCCACCTGCTCGCTGGAGCCGGAAGAGAACGAGCAGGTCATCGCCGCCGCATTACAAGGCTCCGCGCACGACCCATCGCTTACGTCACAAGGTTCTGCACAAAGTCCATCCGACTTCAGGATCATTCCCGCAAGAACTGAGTTGATGTGCCTTCAGCAGTCCGGCGAGCTGGTCTGGAAGAACATTGATGAATTGGTCAGCGGCGACTTCCTGCGCACCGTTCCCGGCATTCATCCTTGCGACGGATTCTTCGCCGCCATCCTCGAGAGGAATTGACCGCAGGAGTTAACCACAAAGGACACGAAGGAACACAAAGGAACACAAAGGAACACAAAGGAATGTCATGCTGAGCGCCGCTCGAGTTGAGCGAAGCGATGTGAGAGCAAGTCGAAGCATCCTGGGGAGGCCGATTGCCAAAATGCCGCATCAGGGCGTTCTCACGAGGGAACCTCCTTTGTGTTCCTTCGTGTCCTTTGTGGTTAGGTTCGGATGCGAGGGCGCGTCGAAGCATCCCGGGGAGGCCGATTGCCAAAATGCCGCATCAGGGCGTTCTCACGAGGGAACCTCCTTTGGGTTCCTTCGTGTCCTTTGTGGTTAGGTTCGGATGTGAGGGCGCGTCGAAGCATCCCGGGGATGCCGACTGCCAAAAATGCCGCATCAGGGCGTTCTCACGAGGGAAACCATCCTTTGTGTTCCTTCGTGTCCTTTGTGGTTAACTCTGGGGGTTTCCTACTTCCTCACGTCAAAACTAATCATCGCACCCACCGTTACCTTCTGTCCGGCAGGAGGAAACTGTCGCAGGATGATGCCGGCAGGACCGTCTGCCGCGTCCACGAGATGCACTTTTCCCACCGTAAAACCTGCCTTGATCAGCGTCACGCTGGTTTCCGCCAGCGACTTTCCCACAAAGCTCGGCATCACATAGCGCTGTCCATTGTCGGCGGCGGCAAACAGCAGTCCCACCTTGGGAGATGTTACTTCCGTCGCCTCCGGCGGCGGACTCTGCGCCACTACTGTGTCCGGCGCCGCGCCGGGAAGATGGATCGCGCCGACAGTCCCAATTTCCAGCCCGCGCCGGCTCACGTTGATTCCGGCCGCGTGCTGGCTCTGCCCAATCAGGTTCGGCACCGCGGCGTGCTGCGTTCCCAGGCTTTCCGCTACGCGAATCTTCCATCCCTGTCGCACGGTTGCGTCCGGCGCTGGGGCCTGTGAAACAATCCTGCCTTGCGGCACCGTTGTGCTGTAGAAACGGTTTTCAACGGAGAGCACCAGGCCATCCAGATTGGCCACACGCTCGGCTTCCACCGGAGTGAGCCCAGTCAGCTTGGGAACGCGTACCTCCCGGCCCTGGATGGCGAACCGCATGGCCAGCAGCGCCGAAGAGAGAAACACCAGCAGCAGCACCATGCCGAGAAAAAAATATTTGACCGCTTTGCGCAGCAACTAATGGGCCTCCGCGTCTCCCGGATGGCGAGGCAGCGCAATGGCAGCGCGCTTGATTGGCGGCTTGTTGCTTTCCTTCACCAGCGGCGCAAACGTTTCGTCTCTGTGCGCGGGATCGGAAACTACGGTGTGCATAAAATCCATCCAGATCGGCAGCGCCGCATGGCCTCCGGTTTCGTTGTCCCCCAGGTTCTTTTTTTCGTCGAAGCCTACCCACACGCCGCAGGTCACGCTGGGACTGAAGCCGACGAACCAGGCGTCAGTGTAATCGTTTGTGGTGCCGGTCTTGCCCGCCACTGGATGGTTCAGCTTTTTAGCGCTGCTGGCTGTGCCGTGCTTTACCACTTCCTGTAGTAATGAAACCATGGTCCGCGCCGTGCGCTGGCTGATCACGTCTTTGGCGTCGGGAAAATCCTGTTCCAGCAGGTGGCCTTCGTAATCGGTCACTTTGCGGATATAGCGCGGCTCAATGCGCAGGCCGTCGTTGGGAAATACCGTGTAGGCGGAAGTCTGCTCATAGAGCGTCACGTCGGCTGCCCCTAGCGCCACCGGCAGAAACGGCAGGATCGGCGACGTGATGCCGAAGCGACGCGCATAATCCGCGATTGTCAACATGCCAACCTTCTGCGCCAGCTTTACCGCCGGAATGTTGCGCGATTCCGCCATGGCATGCCGCAGCGTGATGTTGCCCTCAAACTTGCGGTCGAAATTGTGCGGCGAATAGGGAACGCCCGCGCTGTTGAACGTGGTGGGCGCGTCCAGGATCAAATCGTCCGGCTCCGCGCCCTGGTCAATGGCGGCGGTATAGACAAATGGTTTGAACGACGAACCCGCCTGCCGTTGCGCCTGCGTTGCGCGGTTGAACTTTGACTCATCGTAGTCGCGGCCGCCCACCATGGCTTTGATATCGCCGGTGGCGTTGTCGATGGCCAGCAGCGCTCCCTGCGCCCCGGAATCCTGTTCCAGAGAAACCCTGGCTGAGCCATCGGGATTCAGCGCCAGCACTTTCACGTAAACGATATCGCCCGGCGCCAGAATGTTCTTTGGCAGCTTACGGCCGGTCCAGGCCAGTTCTACCGGACCCATATTGGCGGTGTAGTGTCCCAGCTTGATCTTGCAGAATTGCAGTCCAATATCCACCACCAGCGCGTGGACGTAGTCGCCCGCCGCCAGCGGTTTTTGCCAGTCAGGGTCCTGGTATTTGCTGATGGCCTCGCCGATCTGCACAACGTTCTTCAACTGCCCTTTCCATCCATGGCGGCGCTCATACGCGGCCAGGCCGTCCAGCAATGCCTGCGTTGCGCTCTTCTGCAGGTCCAGGTCAAGCGACGTGTAAACCCGCATCCCGCCTTCATGCACTTCGTCCGCGCCGTATTTCTTTTCCAGGTAGCGCCGCACCTCTTCCACAAAATACGGGGCCGGTGAGCGATCAGGCAGAATGTTCAGATGCAGCGCCGTGGTTTTGGCCCGGCCCGCTTCTTCCGCCGTGATCTTGCCGTCTTCCAGCATGTTGTTGATGACCAGATTGCGGCGTTTCAGCGCCTTGTCCGGAAAATTGATCGGCGAATACGAAACCGGCGCTTTCGGCAATCCCGCCAGCAGCGCAGCCTCTTCCAGCTTCAGGTCTTTTGCGTGCTTGTTGAAGTAGTACTGCGCGCCGGCTTCAAAACCGTACACGCCGTGTCCCAGAAAGATCTGGTTGCAGTAGAGCGTGAATATCTGTTGTTTGGTGAAGTGCCTCTCAATCTGCAAAGCCAGGATCGCTTCCTGCACCTTGCGGCTGAAATGGCGCTCCGGGGAAAGGAACAGGTTGCGCGAAAGTTGCATGGTCAGAGTAGAAGCGCCCTGCGCCCGCGCGTTTGAGGTTGCATCGCGATAGGTCGCGCCAAACACCCGCCAGAAGTTGATGCCCCAGTGCGTCTCGAAAGTTTTGTCTTCGGTAGAGAGAATCGCATCACGCAGGACCTTGGGAAAGTCGCCATAAGAAGCGAGCACACGGCGTTGCAGGGCAAATGATCCGATCTGACGTCCCTGATCGTCATAGAGTTCCGTAATGGTGCTGGGCCGATAGCGTTCCAGATCGCTGATCTGCGGCAGGTCGGTGGAGTAAACGATCAATAATCCCGCCATGGTCCCCAGAAACGCCGAGGTCAGCACCAGCACGCTGAACACAACGCGCCGCACCAGCGGTTTCCCAGCTACTTTGTCTGCCGGAGGCTCAGCTTGGGCATTCATGGAAGGAGATTAGATCAAGGCCAGAATAGCACGGTTCAAATGCCCGCGAACCATTCCGGCAGGTCAGGGACTTGGAAGCGCAACATGTCACGTTCGTGAAATAAAAACGCGCCCCGCAGAGCGCGCTTTTTCGAGCGGAGGAGGGAACTAGCTCTTTTGCACTTTCGTTTTCAGTACCTCAATGGCGCGCCGCAGTTGTTCGTCTTCCTTGGGTTGTGTCTTCTGCGGTTCTTCCGTCGAGTTGTCGTCGTCTTCGGAAACGGCAACTATATCGTCATTGGAGGCCACTGGAATATTCGGAGTAATGCCCGTATCCTGGATCACCTTGCCGCTCGATGTGTAGTATTTGGCCACCGAGAGAATCAGCGCCGAGCCATCCGGCACCTCAATCAGCTTCTGCACCGAACCTTCGCCGAAGGTCTTGTCGCCCACCACGTCGCCGCGGCTATTGTCCAGCATCGCTGAAGCCACCAGTTCCGCTGGGCCGGCCGTGCCCCGGTTTACCAGGACAGCCAGTGGCAGGTCGGTAATCTTCTTTTGCGGATCAGCCGTGTAAACGACTTTATCCACCTTCTGGCCTTGCAGCGAGCCGATCGTTCCTTTGCCCAGGAACAGGTTGGCTGTCGCTACGCCTTCTTCTTCGTCGCCTTCGGAGTTGTAGCGCAGGTCGAGCACCAGCTTCTTGGCGCCTTTCTTCTGCAGTGATTTCACCTTTTCCGCGATCTCTGCGGCTTTGCCTTTGGTCAGCACCTGCGCCTTGACGATGCCGATGTTGTCCGCCGTCAGCTGTTCTGTGACTGCCGGAAGACTGATGACATCGCGGACCACCGTAATTTTTTGTGGCTCGATTTTGCGCGTACGGATGATGGTCAGATCCAGCCGTGAACCCGGCTCGCCCACCAGATGGTTCTTCACCGCCGCCAGTGACAGATCGTGCGTGCTCAAGCCCTCAACCGTTTCGATGATGTCGCCTGAACTCAGGCTGGCTTTGTCCGCTGGGCCGCCGGGAATCACCGACACGATGGCCGCGTAGCCAAATCTCTTTGAGACCGTGGCACCAATGCTGGCCTTGCCTTCAACCTTTTTCTGTTTGAAGACTTTGTATTCTGACGGAGTCAGGTAGCTGGAGTCAGCATCTAGCGATTCCAGCAAACCGTGCAGCGCGCCGTTGGTGACCGCGTTCATGTTGGGCTCTTCCACATATTCCGCCCGAACGCGATACAACACTTCGCTATAAACGCCAATGTGCTTGAGAGTGACGTCACCGCTGCTGCTGGCGCCGGAGGCATGTACGCCGAGGCTGCCAATCAGGACAAACGCAATGATCAACATGGAGCTGGTAAGGAGGATGACTTGGATCTTTTTGGACATCAGGACCGACCTTTATATTCCCTTATTAAGACGAAAGGACGTCTCCAAAGGTGAGCTGTTACCTATTATAGCCACCTTTTTTAGATGCAGCTCAGGTTTCGGGGGAGCGGGAAAATCTTAAGTCACTGGCCCACTTGAGGGCCCGGTTTCATCCACGGCGCGCGCTAAGAATCCCCAAAATCTCTCTGAGTCCCTGGCGGACCTGCTTTAACTCGCCGCGGCCCGGTGTCGGGACGGCAAATGGGAGGGGTGACTGTTTGCGCTTGGTTTCCGCCCGCAGTTGCTGCCGCGCTCCGGCGATGGTAAAGCCCTGATCATAGAGGAGCTTCTTGATGCGGAGCACGTTTTCTACGTCAATTTTCCGGTACATGCGCTGGCCGGTCCCGCTCTTGGAAGGTTTAAGCTGATTAAATTCAGTTTCCCAGAACCGAAGCACGTAGCTGGGGAGCCCGCAAAGGCGGCTGACTTCGCCAATGCGAAAATAAAGCTTGTCCGGGATGATGACCTCGCCGGAAGCGGTTTTCCGCGCGGTGCTTTTTGCAAGTTTATGCATGCGGTCCACGGACGAAGCGGCTAAGCGGATATTAAGTCCGATAACGGTAAGCCGTCAACCGATAATTAAGCGCCCAACCCGATTCCCCTTGTAATTCTTTACTTCTGCGGTGGCGGCGTCGGCCTTGGTGAGCTCTTGTCCTCTACCTTTTCCGCGCCTTTCCGTGTCGCATTGGCCGACTTGTTGACCACCTTCTTGGTCCCCTTCTTGATCTTGTGACCGGTCTTTTTCACGGCCTTGCCCGTGGAATGCGCAGCGTCTTTTGTGTCCTGCTTGATTCCGCTGTCGTCGGTTTGCTGCGCTACCGCGCCCAGAGACAGTGCACCCGCGATCACCATCGCGAATAGAAACTTGGATTGCATTGATTCACCTCGGTGCATCGGATTCACGTGGCTAACCTTGAGTTGCCCGACGTTGGTTTAAGCCAACCCATTCAGCAACTTGAGAGCACCAACTCAGGCTGAGCCGCGCATCGGTGAGGCCGGACAAATGATTCCACCAGGTCTGTCGGAATCCAAAATAACAGCCGGCAAAACTGGAACGCGCTCCACAGTGGTTGCCTTTTTTCATGCCGATGAATACAGCACGTTGCTGCTGTGTCGGCCCGGCAAATGTAGTGATCCTCGACTCGCCTAGCCAAAGACCTGTGTGTTCCCACGGCAACCTTGGCGAAGTGGCGGGAATCCATAGCAGCAGGATGCTCCGGAGAGAGGTCAGGCAGTTTTTAGAGCGTACCGGTTCCTTTGTTCTGGAGCACGGGTTGCAGCGGTCATGCGAGCGCCCAGGTGTCACATGGTGCTCCGGGAAAAGTGGTTTCGCACCCTCATCCACAATATCTCCGATATTGTTGCTTTGACTGATGCTGCGGGAATCCTGCGCTTCGTAAACCCGCGCATGGAAACAGTGCTCGGGTACACAAGCGATAATATGCTGGGCCGCAATGTCTTTGACTACGTCCATCCTGAAGACATTCGGCGTGTAGCTCTCGAATATTCTCAGACCATGCGGCAGGAAGGGGAAGGTGTCCCCTCGGTGTTGCGGCTTCGCGATGCCACTGGAGAATGGATACCTTTCGAGATCATCGCCAACAATCAGTTGCAAGACCCTGAGATACAGGGCGTAATTTTCACAGCTCGGGACGTTCGTTACCGCCAGGAGGTCAAAGAAGCCATCCGTTCGGCCAACGTGGATGTGCGGGAACGCGCGGAAGCCCGGACGAGCGAACTCGCAAGGCGCAACGCCGCTTTGCGCATTGAAAACCAGATTCGCCTGCAAACCGAAAAACAACTCCAGCAGGCAGTCTCTCTGCTGAACGCCACGCTCGATGCGACTGCCGACGGCATCCTTGTAGTCTCCACGGAAGGCAAGATCAGCAGTTGTAACGGCAAGTTTTTGGAGATGTGGCGCATAAGCTACGGATCGGCGATTGGTCAACGCGACGAAGACCTGCTGGCCCAGGCATTGCCGCAGCTGCAAAACAGCGCCGAATTCCTGACGAAAGTGAAGGAGCTCTACTCCAGCCCTGAAGCCACCAGCTTTGACGTGCTGCACCTCAAAGAGGGGCGCATCTTCGAACGTTACTCGCAGCCGCAACGCATTGGCGAGCGCGTGGTGGGGCGCGTCTGGAGTTTTCGCGACGTTACCCAGGCGCGACATCTGGAGCAGGAACTGCGCCAATCGCAAAAGATGGAGGCCGTGGGTCGGCTGGCTGGCGGAGTGGCGCACGATTTCAATAATCTCCTGATGCTGATCTCAGGATATCTCAGCCAGCTCGCCGAGGATTCCACGCTGGCCACCGAGCACCGGGGTATGGTTGAACAACTTCTGGCAAGCACAAAGCGCGGCGCATCGCTGATCCGGCAACTGCTTGCCTTCAGCCGCAAAGACCAGACCGCTCCTACCGTTGCCGACCTCAACGCCATTGTCCTGAACATGGAAGGACTGCTGCGGCGTCTTCTTTTTGAGTCCATCCACCTTGAGCTCTCGCTCTCCAGCGATCCTCTGTACGTTTTTCTTGACGTGAATCAGGTTGAGCTTGCCATTATGAATCTGGCCGTCAATGCCCAGGACGCTATGCCCGGTGGCGGAACTCTCTCCATCGGCACCTGGAATGAGTCGCTGGCTGTTGCGGGACCAGAAGGTGAAACATCGATGACCGATTATGCCGTGCTTGCAGTGACCGATACCGGCCATGGAATGACCCCGGACATTCAGTCGCACATCTTCGAACCATTCTTCACTACGAAAGAGCCAGGTAAAGGCACGGGGCTTGGCCTGGCCACAGTGTATGGAATCGTGCAACGCGCCGAAGGCGAAATCAGGATCAGCAGCCGGCCCGATCAGGGCACCAGCTTCCGCGTCTACCTGCGGCAGACGGCTGTCGCGCCGGGAACAAAGAATGCGCCCCCGGAAAAGCTGCCGGCTCCTCGCGGGCATGAGACGATCCTCCTCGCCGAAGATGAAGCCGGAATCCGGGCCATGACTCGTGCCTATCTGGAAGGACTCGGCTACCGTGTACTGGAGGCTGCCAACGGCACTGAAGCTATCACACTCTCGAAGGAGTATCGCGGATCCATTGACCTGGTGCTGACTGACGTGATGATGCCGGGCGTGCGCGGCGATGCGGTGGTCAAATCCATTCGCCAGGACCGGCCGGGGATCCAGGCCATTTTCATATCAGGATTTGCCGCCGGAACCAGCCTTGACCGTTCTCTGGAAATCCTGGAAAAGCCCTTCGAGTTTCCTGATCTGGCCCATCGCGTACGAGCGCTCCTGGACCTTGGTAGGACAGGGAGCAGTGACAGCGCTGCAGATTAGTATGAAAGGTAGGCGAGTTTTGGAGGGTCTGATGGACCGTGGTTTAACGGCTGTTCAGGTCAAGCGGGCAAATTAAGAGTGGCGTCGCTCAGGCAATTGCCAGCAGGCTCTAATACGGTTCCTTCAATGCCGAAAGTTGCTGGCGATGGCTGCGGCTCAACGTGACCTGCTTGCCGGAGACCAGGGTCACAAGGTATTTGCCGCTGAACGATCTTCGCAGCTCGTGTATGCGGTTGCGGTTGACGATCACTGAACGATGAATTCGCACGAAATCCCGTTCCGGCAAGCGTGACGCCATTGTGCTCAGTTTTTCTCTTACGCGGTACTGTGCTTCACCCGCGTACACCCGCACATAGTTTCCTGATGCCTCAAAGTATTCAACTTCATCCAGCGGCACAAACACCGTCCGTCCGCTGTCTTTGATCGGCAACCTTCCGCTGTTGACTGCGCCTTCAACTGTGCTCATACACCTGCACCCTGAGTAGCCTTCCTTTTCCTGTTAGACGAAGAGAAAAACAAATTGTCACGTCTTTTTTGTAAAGAAGTTGTTTCTCGCTTCGTCCTTCTCCCATACTGAGAGCCGCAGAGAATCCCGGCGAATCGCGTGATCTTCCAGAAAGCGTAGTTTCGGGGAAGTAGTTTTTCCAGCGGGCGGATAAAAAGGTTGGGTCCGGTTGACGCAGCACTGTTGCGCGTAGGTTTTTGCCGAAAGCTGCGGTAAGCTTGCCCTAGACATGCCCATAAGCACGACCAAGCGGCGTAGTGCGGCTGCGCTGATGGAACTGGACGCCTTGCGCGATCAGTTCCAGGCCCGCATTGCCGCCTCCAAACGACCGGTGGCCTTTACATCGCGGGTCGGCGTAGTGCTTTCCGGCGGTGGTGCGCGGGGCGCTTATGAGGCCGGCGTGCTCATGGCTTTTCAAGACGCGCAGGTTCCCACTCACATTATTGCCGCCACATCCGTGGGCAGCATCAATGCCGCGTCTTACGCCGCCCACGCGGAAGGACTGGTTGGCAGGGCCGAACCCCTGATCGATGCCTGGATGGATTTGACACCCGCCACGCTCGGCATAGACTGGTCACGCTACATCTTTCTGCTCGCCGGCCTGGTGGCGGCGTCAGCCGGCATCGGCAACTTTCTCTGGCTGTGGCTGCAGCAGCATGGCATTTTTTTGCACGCGCATCACCCTATGTTCACCTGGCTGGCTCTGGGTGTTGCCGGAATATCCATTCTGCTGTTCTCAGACAAACTCTCTTATGTCGGTTATGTGGTGGTGAATTTTGCGCGCGGGCGGAACTGGGAGCCTGACTGGCGCAAGACCTGGGTTTCCACCGGGGCCAACGTGCTGGTGTGGGGTTTCATTATTCTTTTTCTGGGCTTCACCTACATTCATCTGCCGCTCGAAGGCCGTTCCGCACTGGAACTGAGCACCCATGTGCCTATGCTGCTGGCAATTATTTTGCTGATCGGCCTTTACCGGTTGTTGCAAGACCCGCTCAGCAAACTGAGCCATCGTTTCTTGCGGATGCCGTTGCGCACCGGCCTGTTCCCCAATTTCGACCGCATCAAGTTTCTGCGCGCCCGTATTCCCGACGAGAGGCTGCGCAACTCGGCCATTCGCGTGATCATGACGGCCACGGACATTCAGCGCGGCGCGGCGCGTTTCTTTTCCAACACTCCTGTCGACGTCCTGCTGCAAGATCCGGGAGCGCAGGAAGAATTCATCCGCAAGGAAGTAGAGAATCCGCAGGACCTGGTGCTGGCGGCGGTGGCTTCCTCAGCGTACACATTTGCCTATGAAGCTGTCTCCATGGATGGCCGGCTATGGACCGATGGCGGCATCATGACCAACCAGCCAGTGCTGCCCGCGCTGCGCCTGGGCGCCGACGTGCTTTTTCTGGTGCTGATTGCGCCGCTTGAAGGCGCGGAACATACCGAATCAATCAAGACGTTTCTTGACGTGGGCGTGCATGCCGTGGATATCTTGATTTCCAAGAATTTCAAATCAGATATTTCAGTGCTTACCAACATCAACCGCTTGTGCACGATTTATGCCGCTGAAATGGGCGTGAAGCCGGAGCAACTGGAACTGGAGATCGGACGCCAGCAATACCGCTTTGTGCAGTTTTTTAATATTGCGCCGGAAAAACCGCTTCCCGCCGACGCGCTGGATTTCGACAGCGAAATTATCAGCCCCATTATCGTCCAGGGATATCGCGACGCCGGCAAAGTCATTCAGCAGTTCCTGGAGTATGAAACTTCGTGTCCGGCGCGCGAGTCCCGCCGCGTGGTGCGTCTGGCCGTTGAGCGTCCCGAAGGAAACTTTCACGTGTCTGGGCGGTGAGCGCCGACAACGCCAGACGATAATGCGAAAATCCATCGTGACGGTTTGCCTCTCGAATTAAGCGATTTTCCTCCTCGAGCTTCTCCGCACCTTGCGCACGTGATCAAGCACGATCACCGTGCCGACCCACACTGCTGCCGCCAGGTATCCGGCAAGAACGTCGCTGGGGTAGTGCACTCCCAGGTAAATGCGCGAGAGTCCAATGGCGATCACCAGCGCCGCCGCAACAACCCAGATCACCACCCGCCACGCCAGCGGCTTGGTGCGCGCGCTGAGCAGGCCGGCCAGCACTCCGTAGAAACAAAACGAGCACAGCGCGTGTCCGCTGGGAAAGCTATAAGAGTGTGGCGCCGTTCCAAAGTAGGCCGTGGGGCGCGTGCGATGGTAAATGTATTTGAGGGTGAGGTCGAGTACGAGAGAGCCTGTCATGGCAACGGCCAGCCACACGGCGCCACGCCGCCAGCGCAGCCATCCAAATACCGCCAGCGCAATCGCAAGTTCCGCGATGAGAACGTTGTACCCAAGAAGAGAGACCGCATTCATGGCCCGGGTCATGCCGGGCGAAGCAAAGCCGTGGACCCACACGCGGATGACCTGATCAAAATGCTGCGTATCGCCCTGAAGAACTTCGTTTCCCAGCCACGCGAAAAGGAACAACGCGAGCATGGCCGCGGCCAGGCTGGCGACCACGGCGACCTCAAACAGCGGCGTCGGCTTCGGTGCTTCTTCCGGGCCGGTGACCTGATGGTTAGCTTCGGGCATTGCGGGCCTTTGCCGTGAAACTTTCGATCAGGTCATCCACCTTCTTGAGGATCGCGCCATTGCCCGCGCGGGGATAGGAATTTAAATTCTCAGCGTAATAAGGCAGGTTGAAGAGAAACGATTCGATTTGTTCCTTGCCCAGTTCTTTCCACCACGCGCCGTAGCCCAGCTTGTCGACATAGTAGGCGTTGAAGGTCTGTTCAAACTGGTTCTGCACCGGCATGGCCAGATACGGTTTGCCCAGGTAAAGGGCTTCGCTTACCAGGGAAAATCCGGCATTCGCTATTACAGCTTTCGCGCCGGTCAGGTCACGGAGAAAGCCATCCATGCTGGGCTTCTTGAAGAGAATATTTCCATCCTGCCCTTCTGTTCCAAAGCCGTACGCCACAAACTTGCAGCGGACTTGTTTGAGCCGCGCAGCCAGCTCTTTTGCCGGCGAGGTCACGTAGACCAGCACGTGATCGCCGGTCTGTGCTTTTGCGGAAAGCACTTCCTGGCGCACGATCGGCGGAAAGAGAAAGGTATTGCGGCGCTTCACCGGCGCGGGGAAAAATGAGAGTACCAGGTATGCGTCGGCATGCGGCGTCATCATTCGGGTGACAAGCTTGGTCGCCGCCACGTCGCGCTTGAAGCCGCGCGGCAACGAGACATTGGTATTGGTGATGGCGTGCTGGTTGTCGATGGCGATCACCGGCAGGCGCTTGCGGTGGCCAACATGGCAGGTTAGAGGCTCGAAGTCAGTGATCACCAGGTCAATATTTTTTTCCTCGACCAGACGAGAGAGTTCTCTCACGCTGCGGGCGGCCCGCGGAGCCTTGATCAGGTTGCTGGCGAGCGTCCGCTTGTAACGCACGCGATTGTTCACGTATGTAAGGCGCAAACCAAAGATTTCTTTGACCGGAAAATGCTCCCTCAGGTTGCGCAACCCGCGGTCAAACGAGACCACGTGAATTTTGTGTCCCTGCCGTTGCAGGTGAGTGATTACCTCTTTGGCGCGGGTGGAGTGTCCTGAACCTTCGCCGTTGACACCGTAGAGAATGTTGGCCATGGGGACGATGGCAGTATATCGCCTGGGAATTGCCGCGCGAGGAAATCGCCGGTCAGGCCGAGGTCTGCGCGGCCTTGGCGCGTAACCGGGCCAGAGAACTCAAGCCGCGCAGCACCATGTTGAAATGTTCGGGATTGCGGCTGACAAACTTCAGCCGATTGCCTCGTCCCAGGTAAGACTCAGGAGATGCCTGCTCAATCTCCTGCCAGAACCAGCGCTGCATGCGCTTCAGGTCAAACGCGCTTCCGCTGCGGGAATAGAGTGCCTGGGCCGGCCCCAGAGTGAACCAATCATGCTTCACAAAGACTTTGTACTCGCGCACTGGTGCCTCAGAGCTGAAGATATACCACTCATCGAAGATCTCAAACGGAATGGCGGAAATATTGTCGCCCAGCGGAATGTGGACCGAGCGCCCGTTCACGCGCCACCCGCGCTGCAATTCTTCCGATGTAGGCTGAAAGGGGGCCGAATCAAACGAGGTGATAACAATGTTCTTGTTCGCCGCCACCGCGGGACAGACCTGCAGCACGTCATAAATCTCATGGGCCGCAGTTTCCAGCCACCGATATTCCCCTTGGACCCCGTGAAACATTGCACTACCTCTTCGTCAGTCAGGCACTCAAAGCGCTGTCCGCGCTGTAGTCGGCTTCCCAGACGCCTTCAAAATCCACAAAGAAACCGCGGATGGTCAGCTCTGGAATCTCCGCTTGCAGGAAATCCACCGCGCGATGCAGGTCATTCCGGTGGTTCTCAGCTTCCCGGGAAGTGTCATTTTCAAAAGCAGCCAGGCCGCCATAAGCTCCGCAATCGGAATGCAGCATCAGCAGCACCGTCTTTGTTCCGTGCAGGCGCATGGACTTTCGGACCTGTTCCAGCACAAATTGCCGGTCCCTTTCCAGATCGTCCCCGGCCAGGCACTTGGCGCCGCCCGCTACCAGAATGGGATCAAAAAACTCCACGCCAATGCGTTTGGTGAGTTTGTGGAGCACCAGATCAAAGCGGTGGTCGAAGCACCAGACAATCGCGGCGTCACTGGTATATCTTTCCCGCGGCGATTCAAAATGGAATACCTTGCGCATAAGGCACCTCGAGGTTGGGACATTATATAGGTGGAAGGCCACCGGCTCGCCGTAAAAATAGGTCAGGTTCCACCTGGGCGAACCGCTTCCGGCTCTTGTAGATGCCCCGGTGGCAGGAATCGAGAAACTCAACGGCGCAGTGATTCGTTCTCACCGTATACTTTCTTCAGTTCTCCGGAGAAACCATGAATTCTGCCCGACGTTGGCCCAAACTCTCGATAGCCTGCCTTCTTCTCACCCTCGCGCTTCCGGTCGCTGCCGCCGCCTCCAGCATCACTTTTAAGATCGCGTTGCCGGCCAGCCAACAGCCGATGACTGGAAGGCTATTCGTGATCATCGCGCGGGCCAATGATCCTGAGCCGCGTCTCCAGGTGGGCTCATGGCGCTCGCGGACAGAGATGTTGGCGGTTGACGTCCAGGGGCTGCAACCGGGCCAGGCAGCCACTATCGACGCTCTCACGCTGGGCTATCCTTTGAAATCGGTGCGCGAGCTGCCTGCCGGCGACTATTATGTCCAGGCGCTGCTCAATGTTTACACCCGCTTCCAGCGTTCTGACGGCAATGTCATCTGGGCGCACATGGACCAGTGGGAAGGGCAGCAGTTCAACAAGTCGCCGGGAAACCTTTTTACTGAGATTGGCCATTTCCACCTGGACCCGCTCACAGGCTATGAGATCAGACTCAGCCTCAGCCACAAGGTTTCAACGCCGCTTCCTCCCGGCGATACGCAGTACATGAAGCACATCAAGATCCAGAGCAAACTGCTCACGCAGTTCTGGGGACAGCCTATTTACCTGGGCGCGACCATATTGCTGCCGGAAGGCTATGAGTCGCACCCCAACGCGCACTATCCCGTGCTCTATGAGCAAGGACACTTCAGCCTGCGGGCGCCGCTCGGCCTATCCACCGAGCAATCGCCCGCAGACCTGCCTGTGCGCGAAGGCCGTATTTCCGGGCCGGAGCTGTACCGGCGTTGGACCGCGGCGGGCTTCCCGCGCATGATCGCCGTCACGTTCCAGCATCCGACCGTCTATTTTGACGATTCGTACGCCGTAAACTCGGCCAATAATGGCCCCTACGGCGACGCAATCATGAATGAGTTGATTCCTTACGTGGAAGAGCACTTCCGCATCATCCGCCAGCCGTATGCGCGCCTCCTGTCCGGCGGTTCCACGGGCGGCTGGGAATCGCTGGCCTTGCAGGTCTTTCATCCGGAGTTCTTCGGCGGCACGTGGACTTTCTATCCTGACCCCGTGGACTTCACTCGCTATGGAATCGTCGATATCTACAATGACGTGAGCGCCTTCCTTGCGCCGGGCTACGATCCGCCTATCCCGGAACGCCCCATGTCCCGGACGCCCGAGGGGCAAGTGGATGTAACCATGCGGCAGATGAGCCAACTGGAAGAAGTGACGGGATCGCATGGTCGCTCCGGCCAGCAGTTTGAGGCATGGGAGGCCGTCTACGGCCCTGTGGGCGCGGATGGCTATCCCAAGCCGCTGTGGGACAAGACAACCGGCAAGATCGATCTTACCGTGGCGAACTATATGCGCGAGCACGGCTACGATTTGAAAGATTATTTGCAGAACAACTGGATGACGATCGGCCCCAAACTTGCCGGCAAGCTGCACATTTATTGTGGAGACATGGACAATTTCTACCTGAACCTGGCGGTTTACAGATTGGAAAACTTTCTCAAGGGCACCAACAATCCCCCGTATGGCGGATCATTTGAATATGGCCGTCCGATGAAAGGCCACGGCTGGACACCTTTGAACCAGGCAGAGCTTGTGCGCGTGATGGCCAACCACATTACGCTCAACGCGCCGAAAGGAGCGGATGGGAGCTGGAAGTACTGAGGGCAGGAATCGCGGCAGATTAGCGCAGATCGGAAGACACTAAAGCGGGGTATACGGATCGATCCATGCGGCTTCGCGCTCATGTTGCAACTACAGGCTATTTTTTAGATCCCGATATCTTCATTCCACAGCTTTGGGTTCTTTCTGGTGAATTCTTCCATCATGCGAATGCATTCGTCGCTTTGAACTACTTCAAGCGCAACACCGCGTGAGTGAAGAAGTTCTTCTTCGCCCATGAACGTCTTATTCTCGCCGATGATGACGCGTGGAATTCCATACAGCAGGATGGCTCCGGAGCACATGGAACACGGCGAGAGCGTGGTGTAAAGAACGCATTCCCGATAGACCGCTGCGGACTGGCGTCCGGCATTTTCCAGCGCGTCCATTTCACCGTGCAGGATGGCGCTACCTTTCTGGACGCGACGGTTGTGTCCGCGACCGATGATTTTTCCTCCGTGCACGATCACCGAACCGATGGGAATGCCGCCTTCCGCCATGCCCTGGCGGGCTTCTTCAATCGCAGCCTGAAGAAATGGATTTGACGGAACCATGTCAGCCTCGAAACAAAACCTTACCACTGATGAGCACAGATGACACTGATGGAATTGGACGATGAAATGATAGAGGCCGCAGCGGACTTGCGTTTGTTGCACGCAAGTCAACAGGTTCAAGCCGAGAGGTTTTGCGGCCTGCAGCCGGTAAACCCAAATTCACCCAGTGCGTCGCCCTAACATCCTTGATGAGTGTGATTGGTGTTGATCCGTGACAGGGTTTCTGGCAAAAAAAGCCTGGATAAGATTCATCCAGGCCAAAAGAGCAGGAGATATTAGACAGGTTGCTTACGGGTTAAAGTCGAACTTGATCACCACGCTTGATTCTTCGGCGGCAGGCTCGTACTTCCATTTCATGACGGCGGAAACAACGGCCTGGACCAGCACCGGATTGCCGCCCAGAACTTTCACGTCCTTAACTCTGCCATCTGGGGTAATTACCACCTCAACGCGGGCGCTGCCGCTGATATTGTTTTTTCTGGCCAGCTCGGGATAAGCCGGCTCGACGCGGGATTTTATCTTGCGCGAGACAGCCTGCGCGCAGGCCGGGTTATAGAAAGATAAAGTAAGGATTGCCAGGACAGTGGCGTAGACCATGTGACCCATCCATCGGGGGCGTGCATGGCGCTGAATGGAACTCCAATTCACTGCTTCTCCTCAGTGCCTGTGATGCGGCTTGCCATGCGTTCCCGGTGCACAGGCCAAGACTGGATGAATCTTAACGGCAACGCTGGATTGCGGAAAAGTCACGAAAGTAACCTGTGACTTTGTGCCCTGAGAAAGCTTGGAGTTACCGGCTATCGGCGCGGCCGCAATTCACGATTGCTGACTGGCCGCCGTGGATTGGGGATTGGTATTGGCGGGAGCGCTGGAAGGATCGGCTTCCGTGGAGCGCCCGCGCATCGTCACGTATCCGCCGGCGGAAATAACGGCCAACACGCCGGCGCAGGCCATAAACAGCGGCCGGATGCCGAGTTTTTGCGCGAGATAGCCGGAGAGCAGAAGCCCCAGCACTTGAGAAACGGCGATCAAAGACATAAAAGTGCTGCTTACCCGGCCGACCATCGCCGGAGGCGTTTCCTGCTGCGACATGGTTTGGGCCGGAATCCACACAAACGCGATGGCAAATCCCATGGTGAAAGTGCTGAGAGCGGCCATGGGAGAATTGCGAAACGCTCCCAGCAGGGCCGCGCCCACGCCCAGGGCAAAGAGTCCGCCCAGCACCACGTTTGCCTTGGAACGGCCGCCCGCCAGCCGGGTGACCAGCTGCGTGCCCACGATCATTCCCACGCCTACCATCGCGCTGATGGCGCCGAACATGATAGTTCCCGCATGCAGCGTGTCGCGAATGTAAATGGAGATGAGCGGGCTGAACGAACTCAACACAAACATGGCCACCGCCATGGCGATGAACACAAACGCCAGTCCGGCGTGGGTGAAGATGAACTTGTTTCCGGCAACAAAGTCCTGGGTCAAGGACTTAACCGTCTTCTCGCCTTGCGCGCGGGCAGGGCGGACGATAGCCAGACCCGAAATCATTGCGGCCGAAAACACAAAGCTGGCAACATCCAGGTAGAAGCAGGATTTTTCCGTAAGCCATGCCACCAGCGCACCTGCCGCAGCAGGCGAAAGAAGGCGCACGATATAAAATGCCTGCGTCATCATCGCATTGGCGGCCAGCAATCCCTCCTCCGGCACGATGGTGCGCACGGTCACGGATTGTGCCGGAGCGAAAAAGCTGGAGACAGCGCTTAAAACAAAAAAGATCGCCGAAATCCTGGTAACGTCATGGACAAAGACCAGCAACAGAATCAATAGCGCACGGATGAGGTCACTGGCGATCATGAGCCGCTTTACGTTCCAGTGGTCGACAAAAACGCCTGCCACGGGGCTGATGATGGCCAGTGGAAGGATGTAGGCGATCGTGACTGTGGTTACCTGCAGGGCGGTCCCATGCCAGCGGAAAGTGATCAGGCTAATCACGCCGAACAAAGCCAGAAAATCGCCAAAGACGCTGACAAACTGGGCCAGCCAGAGCGTACGGAAAGGTTTGTATCGCAGGATGGTCTTCAGGGTATAGGGCTTCGGCGAAATTGGTTCAGCGGGGGAGGCCATGGCGTCATTAGATCCAGGTAAAAGCTTATCGCAAGAGAAGTTGATTGTGCCGTTTTCGGGAAGGAAAAATCATCCGAAGAGGAGGTTGTAAGAAGGCAGCGGCTTGCCAGCCCAAAACCTCTACACTGCCGGAATTCGAAAACCTGAGCGCCGAAACAGACCTCTCAGGAGAAAGTTTATTGGAGTTTTTAATTGCAGGATTTTCTTGAGACGTCCTATGTGGTTGAAAACATGTGGCTAACTAGGAGAGTACTGTTCGAAACTATAAAATCGATTTAGAGTGGTTTGTAAGCTTGTTGTTAATAGGAAAGTAACCCCCTGATGGCGCAAAATCCACTCCCTGCCGCGTTGCTGTTGATTGTGGCTACTGAACCTGCACTGCGATTGCGGCTAGACTGGCTTGAACGCGCGGGATATCGCGTACGAACCGCGTGCAGCCTGAAAGAAGTGGACCAGGCCTGCCACGGCCAGAATTTTGACATCATTCTGATAGCCGATAGCGTGGAGCCCCGCATGAAGAAAGCCATCAGCCACACCGTGCGACATTACCTTCCCGAGGCCCCAATTCTTCAGATGGGACGTACCCGCCCGGACATCGATGGCAATAGCTTTGTGACCGGCGATTCGCGTGAAGGAGTACTTCAGTCGGTATCCAAGATTCTCGAGTGCCGGGATGAAATCAGGCCCGCGGCAATCTAGAGTCGACAGTCAGCTTCATTACGCTTCGATCTCCAATAAGCCGATTAGTTTGAACCATCCGGCTGCAATTCCGCGTTCAGTTTGATTTCTCCCGCGGCCAGCTTGATATGCTTCTCCCAGGATTTGTACCCGGTATTTCGAACCGCGATGCTGTGCTCGCCCGGGTTGAGATTGAGCAAGGACGGTGTGTTGCCCATGAATTCGCCGTCGATCTCGATTTCTGCGCCATCCGGGGTGGAAGAGATGGAGAGTTTGGAAACTGCTGCTACATCACTTCGCTGATCGGTTTCAGCCTCTCGTTTGGCTTTCCAGTCTTTGAAATTTTCCTGCGAAAGCTCGCTGATGCCGCCTCCACCAAGGATGTAAACACCGTTGTGAACGGTCGTTTTCAGCGTGCATTCCTGGTATTTATCGTTTTTGCCGATCTCGGGAGCAAGCAGTGCGAGGCGCAGTTGTGCTTTCTTCCACTTAGCCGCATACGGCTGGTTGCGTGCCGTTCTTCTCACTCCGAAGGAGCATTCGTAGCTATAGTCGAAAGCATGGACCGCGTCGCCTTCCCAGACGTTTCCACGGCCTGTCCCCTTAAACTCATTGCGATAGTTGTTATGAGAAGACCAGCTCTGCTGCAGAATGTGTACCTTCAATGGATAATCGGACGGGGCCTTGCCCGCGAACGCGAAAAGAGGGAAGCATAATAAAACGATTGCCAACAAACTGAAACGGTTCATAAGGCGACTCAACCTTTTAGCTGCACGATAACGATTCGCGCGATGAATTGGTGCCGTAGTATATCGTGAGCTGAATCGGCCATCAATGCCGCTTTTAGAAAAGCAGGTGGCTAATTTAAAGAGGAACCCGCGGGCGGATTCCTCTTTGTGTTGGATGTGAAGCGTGTTGAATGTAAAAGGGACGATTATTTCGGTGCAACGGCGCTGACGGCGGCGGTTTTCAAGCCGATGGCATCGCCCGAAAGCACCAGCTCCACGCGGCGGTTCTGCTGCCGCCCGTCAGGCGTGTCATTGCTGGCTACGGGTTGGGTTTTGCCCAGGCCGCGCGAGACGATAGCATTGTCTGGAATGCCCTGCTGCACCAGGTAATCGCGCACGGCTTGCGCGCGGTTTTCTGATAGCTTCTGGTTGTATTCGTCGCTGCCTACCGCGTCCGTGTGGCCTTCCACTTCAAGATGCAGTCCCGGATGCGCGATCACGATGCCGCTGACCTTGGCCAGCCGCTCGCGCGCCCCGGGCAGCAGTTCGAAACTGCCGGTCTTGAATAAAACGTCTGACATATTGGCGATCAGGCCGCGCGCGGTATCGCGGGTGGCCAGGATCGTGTTCAACTGCTGCAGCAACTGGGCGCGCAGGTCGGCCTTTTCTTTTTCCGCCTCCTGGCGCAAGCGGTCGGATTCTTCCGCCGATTTACGGGCTTTATCGGCTTCCACGGCCAAGGCTTGCTTCTGCTGTTCGGCCGCGGCACGGGCAGTGTCAGCTTCCTTGCGTGCG
The DNA here is from genome assembly GCA_036491195.1 of Candidatus Angelobacter sp. Taxonomy (GTDB): domain Bacteria; phylum Acidobacteriota; class Terriglobia; order Terriglobales; family Acidobacteriaceae; genus Angelobacter. The sequence continues at coordinate 28,961 of DASXCL010000155.1, read as the reverse complement.
GCCTCTGCTTCCTGGCGTGCCTTCTCCGCCTCGGCCTTCATGCGCTCTGCATCTGCCTGGGCAGCCTGGGCCTGGGCGCGGGCCTGCTCAGCCTGCACGCGGGCGTCTTCCGCGGCCTGCCGGCGCTGCCCTTCAAGGATCGCATCCTGGCGAGCTTTGGCTTCGCGATCTTCGGCGGCCTTCTTGTCCGCGGCCGCCTTGGCCTGTGCGTCTTCATCCACTTTTTGCTTCACGGCCATCACGCGCGCTTCTTCCGCAGTGCTCACGGTTTCACGCGCCAGGGTTTCAATGCTGCTCTTATCGCGCTTTTGAACGTAAGCTTCCTCGGCTTTTCTGAGTTGCTGCGTGGCGCTGCTCAGGATCGATGGCGCATATTTGTCCGCGGCGGCGAGATTGGCGATCCTGACCGCGTTGCGCGCTTCAAACAACACGCGCGGCGTCTTGCGGTCGATTCCGAAAATCGCGTCCTGGATCTTGGTGTTGGTGGCCGAGTATGTGCCGCGTCCCAGCAGTTCGTATTTGGCGTCGATGTTTTCCTGGCGGCCAACCGTGGTTGCACCAACCACGTTTTCCATCACCACCATGTTGCCTGGCTGGTTCACCGCAAAGTAAGGTTCCGCGGTCACAATCATGCCAAAAGTCTGCATGTCCGTAATGGCTTTCACGCGGCTGCCGTTGTGGTCAATCACCAGCTCGCCCAGGTTTACTGCGCGTCCTTCGGGAGAGATGGCCCACAGCACCAGGGAGAGGTATTCCAATCCGAATTTGGTCGGGTCGTCCAGACCGTCAAACTTGGCGTCAATTTCCACATTGCTCTTCTTGCCCGTGACCTTGGCTTCCCCGGAAGCGTTCTGCATGAGCTCCGTGCCATGAAAATCGATTTTGATGGCATCGCCGCGCAGCCGGTAGTTGACCGCCTTGGTGGTGCGATGTACCGGAGTTGCCTGCGCCGGGGCTGACTGTGCCAGTCCGGAAGCGCTGAATGCGGCTAGACAGAGAGCCAGGAAAACCGCTGGATTTCTTTGCATGGCATGCCTCACTTCAATTCTTTTGTATGGATCAGCTCGGTATAACTCTATGTGACTCTGGGTATTATGAAAAGACGCACGTGGTACAACGGAATGATTGCACTTTGGTGACTTTCCCCACGGCAAACCCCGGAGTTCAACCGCACCCCGCATGGTTACCTGCTGCCGCGTGCGATCATAACTTGCTTTCAAATGAAAGAACACTCAAAAGACGCAGCGGAAATGTTAGCAGTTGGAGTCTCGGTCCTCATGATGATGGTGCTTCCGCGGTCGTTGAGCAATTCGTCATCTCTTTTTGACAAATGAGCGAACATTCGGCTGACCTGGATCTGCACTCGGAAAATACATGTCTGGAGTGGTGGTGAATGCCGAGTAAAGTGAGCTGGTTGTTGATGGGCTAGGGTTAGAGGTCGCAACCACCGCCGCCGCCGAGCGTCCTTCCGCCGTTATCGGCGGTACCTGGCGCGGAGAAATGCAGATCGCCGCTCTCGTTTGAGCTGATAGAGCACCGGCCTGAGACCCCGGAGTCCGGTGATGCGTTTATCGTGTAGCTGGCCGTGGGCATATTACCATCACCCACGACCTCAAACACATAACCACTCTTGATCCCACTGGTCAGCGCTTCATCCATAATGAGGCAGGAATTTGTGCTCGTGGGTCTTGTGCAGTCGGAGCCGTTGCTGCCAAGATTTGCCAGGCTGCCGGAGTAGCCCACCTCAGGATACGAGTTGTTATACATGGCCTCGGCGACGTGAATTGTCCTGACCGAAGCAACAGCTGCGGCCTCATTCGCGCGCATCTTCCCATGCACCAGGTTGGGAATGGCAATAGCGGCAATGATCAAAATGACCATCACAACCAACAGGGCCTCAACCAGCGAGAAGCCGCCGGCGAGTGTCTTCCTGCCGTTTCTGATGGCGCCTTGTGTTCTTACCGTGGGCATAGCACAAAAGTAACCGCTCTTTGACCAATAGAATAACCCAAAACCTTAGTACTTCCGATTATTAAATCCTTTAATGTTCGCTTCCGAGCCATACTCCAGGTTTAAGTGCTTTCAACTCAATAGAACCTGGCGGTTACGTTGGTTACACAATGGTCCATGTCCTAACGGACAAAATGACCAGAGACTGGCGGCTAGGCTGGTTGGAGCTCATGTTGACATTCTAAAGGAGCATTGATATCTTCTGTTGATAGCCAACAGGAGATTGCGACGCGATGAGCGATGCGAAAGCCGATGTGCTCCAGGGCACGCTCGATCTTATGGTTTTGAAAACACTTGAGGCCTTGGGACCTCTACACGGCTATGGCATTGCCCGACGCATTGAGCAGGTTTCAGAGAACCTGCTCCAACTTAACCAGGGTACGCTCTACCCAGCACTGCTCCGCCTGCAGCAACGGGGATGGATTGAATCTGAGTGGGGGACCTCTGAGAATAATCGCAAAGCCAGATTTTACCGCCTCACTCCTGCTGGACGCCACCAGTTGGCCATCGAGGCCCGGAATTGGGAAAGAATTTCTGGGGTGATGGCGCGGCTGCTCAGCGGGCAAGAAGGCTGATGTCCTCGGACGCCAGGGCGACTGGTGGTATTCGAGATGAATTTGATGAGATTTAACGATCGGAGGAATCTATGCCGGCGTGGTTTCGGGTCTTAGCGGCCAAACTCAAAGGCACATTCCACCCAAGCAACGTCGAGCAGGAACTTGGCGATGAACTCCGAGCTCATCTCGACATGCTGGCGGAAGAGAACATTCGCAGTGGTATGAATGCCGAGGAAGCCCGTCGACAGGCAACGCTCAAGCTGGGTAACGGCTTGCGCATCCGTGAAGAGCTCCGCCACCAGGCTGGCCTGCCATTTCTTGAAGTGCTGATGCAGGATTTGCGCTACGGTCTGCGGATGCTGCGCAAATCGCCAGCTTTCGCTGCTATCGCCATCGTCACTCTGGCGCTGGGTATCGGCGCGAACACGGCAATCTTCAGCGTGGTAAACGGCGTTCTGTTGCGGCCTCTACCTTATGAGGATCCGGGGCGGCTGGTCAATGTCTTCAATACGGCCCCGTCGCGAGCCCTTGATCATTTTGGCGGTTCGCCACCAGACTTCCGCACTCTGCGCGAGCACAACCGGACTCTGGCCAGTCTGTCAGCGCTTTCCCACAAGAACTTCAATCTCACGGGGACCATCCAACCGGAACGCCTGCTTGCAGCCACAGTCTCCGTGGAGTACTTCACAACTCTGGGAGTGAAGCCCACAATTGGCAGGGTTTTTCTGCCGCATGACGAGCAATGGGGTTCACACCGCGTTGTGGTTCTCAGTGATGGTTTCTGGCGGACTCACTTTGGCTCTGATCCGGCGATCCAGGGGAAGGTCCTCCGGCTCGATGGTGAATCCTATGACATTGTGGGCGTGATGCCGGCCAGCTTTTATACCGCCGAAGCTTCCCAGCTTTGGGTGCCCATGGCATTCAAGCCCAAAGATCCCTATGACTCGCACAACAATTACTTTTTACAGATGGTGGGAAGGCTGAAACCGGGCGTCGCCCCGCAACAGGCGCAGCTCGACTTGAATAGCATCATGGGGTCCATCGCGCAGCAGTTCCCGGAAAACAAAGGTATCGGCGTTGACCTGCAGCCCTTGCGCGATCAGTGGGTCGGCGATGTTCGCCTGCCCCTCGTTGTGTTGCTATGCGCGGTGAGTTTTGTTCTCCTGATCGCCTGCGTAAATCTGGCCAACTTGATGCTGGCCCGCTCCGCAGCCCGTCAAAAAGAGATCGCGATCCGCAGTGCACTGGGCGCTGGACGCCTCCGGCTGATACGCCAGTTCATTACCGAAAGCGTTCTGCTTGCGCTCCTTGGCGGCGCTCTGGGATTGGCACTGGCCTACTTCAGCCTGAAGCTACTTCCGCTGGCGAAGGACCTGCTGCCACGCATGCAGCAGATCAAGCTGGATGAATGGGTCCTGCTATTCACTTTTGTCGTCTCCGTTTTCACTGGACTGCTTTTTGGACTCATGCCGGCGCTTGATAGTTCCCGCGCACGGCGGTTGAATGAAACTCTGAAAGAAGGCAGCCGCACGTCTGCTGTGGGTGCACATGGCGGTGCACGGTCCGGGCTCGTTGTCGCTGAAGTGGCTTTGTCACTCTTGCTGCTGATCGCGTCAGGGCTGGCATTGAAAAGCTTTTTCCGCCTGATTCGCGTAGATGCAGGTTTCGACCCCGGCCACGTTCTGTCTTTCACGGTCAATCTGCCGGAATCTTATGGGCTTCAGAATACTGACCCTACACAGACTGGCGCCCCGCCCAAGGTTGCGGCATTTTTCCATGAGGCCCTTTCGAGAATCGAACAACTCCCCGGCGTAAGAGTGGCCGGAGCCGTTTCAAGCCTGCCGTTGCATGGAGAAGACTGGGTAAAGTTTTTTGTTCTCCTGGATCGTCCCCTTCCCACCAGCATGGACAAAGTACTGACCACGCAATACCGCGCGGTAAGCGGCCATTACTTCAACGCCATTGGTATCCGCCTGCTGAAAGGGCGGCTGCTGAGCGACCATGACCAGTCAAATACGCCGCTCTCGGTCGTCATCAATGAAGCAATGTCAAAGCGCTTTTGGCCGGACGCCGATCCCATCGGCAAAACCGTCCTCCTGAGTCCGCCGGAAAGCTTGATTCCCCCTAACGAAATTCCTCCGGGATTTCATCCTCCGCGCTTTACCGTGGTTGGAGTGGTGGCGGACGCGCATTATGGCAGCCTGGACAAAGCGCCGGAGCCGCTGGTTTATGCCACAGTGCTACAAAACGATTACAGCCCCAGCTCGTTCTTCACGGTGCGCACCGATGGTGATCCAATGACGCTGGTGAATTCCATCCGCGACGAGTTGGCCCAATTTGATCGGGACTTGCCTATCTCCAATGTCATGACAATGGACGAAGTGACGTCTCAATCTTTGGCACAGCCGCGTCTAGAAGCTATCTTGCTGGGGCTGTTCGGCAGTTTGGCGATGGTCCTGGCGGCCGTCGGCATCTATGGCGTCATGTCTTACACCGTGACGCAGCGTACCAGCGAATTTGGCATCCGCATGGCCCTGGGCGCCTCGCGTCCCGTTGTTTTAAAAATGGTCATTGCACAGGGAGTGCGCCTTACCGCGATCGGTCTTGCCACCGGCTTAACCATAGGATTGTTGCTGGCTTTAGCCGTGAAGAAAGTTTTGGCCGGACTCTTGTTCGGCGTGAGCGCCACCGATCCCGCCACCTTCGTTGCCGTGACCGGATTGCTGGCGATTGTGGCGCTGCTTGCCTGTTATGTACCGGCCCGGCGCGCAACCAAAGTTGATCCAATGGTCGCCTTGCGCTATGAATGAATATCCCGCTCGTGGTGCGGTTATAACAGTCTTAAGATTTTTAATTCCGTTTTAACGGTCCCGTCGGCAATCCGCTGCCACCATTGCATGGCAAGAGGTGGTTATGGGCGAGTTAATCGTTTTTTATGTCCCGGCAAGCTTTAAATCGCGATCTGACAGATGGGTTCCACCGTCACAACGCGGGAAGATCATTGATTTCCAGGCGACGCTGAACAAGAAAACAGCCTAGGCTGCTGACCGGTCATCGCCAGACTCAGTCGCGCTTTTTGTCAGTACGTTGGCAGTAGTGTGTTCCATGCCGGGGGAAAGCGCGTCGTCGTCCGCGGCCGGTTCGCTGGTTGCAAAAGGAAGAAAGACGCCGCAACAGGTGCCGTGGCGCTTCATGTCGGTGCGGCTGCGCACGCGCAGCTTGCCTTGATGCTTCTGCACAATTCCCTGGCTTACCCACAGCCCCAGCCCGGTACCCTTGGAATCTTTTGTAGAAAAGAAAGGTTCGAAGATCTGCGGCATATTTCCCGCCGGGATGCCGCAACCATTGTCTGCCACCGTGACGCGAATGCCCTCGCGGCCGCGGCCGTCGTGCCCGTGCCGCACGCGAATCCAGATATTTCCCGGCCCTGAGATCGCCTCAATCGCGTTCAACACCAGGTTGGAAAAGACCTGGCGCAGCTCGCTGGGAAATGCCGCCAGCGGTCCCACATCGCTGAAATCCTTGTGCACCGTGATCCGGCCCTTTTCGATTCGTTCGTCATAGGCGGCCAGCACCTCTTCAAATAACTGGGGCACAGAACTCATCACCGGCGAGGAAATCTCACGATAGAAGCCGAGCGTCTGCTTGGTGATGTGCACCACGCGGGCCAGCTCTTCCTCCGCTGTTTTTACGTAAACCAGGGCGGAATCCGGCATTTTGGAATTGGTCCGCAGGATGTATAAGGCATTCATCACGGAAGCCAGGGGATTGTTGATCTCATGCGCGATGCTGGCTGCCAGCCGGCCGGTAGCGGCAATCTTCTCTGACCGCCGCAGCGTCTGCTCCGCTGCTTTGCGTGACGTTACGTCCATGGCCACGCCGAGCATGCGTACGGGCATATCGCCAATCACAATGGTGCGCCCGCGCGCTTCCAGCCAGTGCATGCTTTTATCGGCCAGGAAGACGCGATATTGAACTTCGTATTCGCCCTTATTGGCCAGCGCCTCGGTAATCGACTGATGTACCTCCTGCCGGTCTTCCGGAGCAATGCTTTCCATCCAGCTTTCGTAGCGTCCGTCAAACTTTTCCACTTCGATTCCGTGCAGCCTGCAGATCTCATCCGACCATGCCAGCTCACCGGTCTGCAAGTCCCATTCCCAGATTCCGATTCCGACATACTGCTGGGCCAGTTGCATGCTCTCTTTGCCGCGCTCCAGCATCTCGTGCGCGCGCTTGGTTTCAGCGATCTGTTCCTGCGCCTCACGATAGAGACGCACATTGTCAACGGCCACAGAGGCCATGTGCGTGAGCTGCACCAGGATAGCTTCGTCGTCCTCGGAGAATTCGCCGCTGAGCTTTTGCGAGAGCTGGATCAGGCCAAGATTGCGTCCGTCGCGCGTGAGCAGCGGTGCTGCCAGCCAGCCGTAGCGCATGGCGTCAGTGGCCCGGCGTACCGGCCCCCAGGTGTTGGTACGCTCCCCTGCTTGCAACCGGACGGGTTTGTTGAGATTGCACGCCAGCATGAACATCTCAGAGGTTTCCTTGGCAAACTCCAGCGTGCCGTGGCCTTCCGCCACTGAAACGCAGGTGATGCTGCGGTTCCATTCGCCTCTGGGCAAAAGCGTTGTCAGGGCCTGGCGCGCGCCGATAATGTTTCTAGCCTGGTCGGTGATGACCTGAAGAAGAGAATCAAGGGTAAACACGGAATTGATCTGGACAGAGGCTTCCGCCAGAGAACGCAGCACGGCGGTGCGCTGCTGCTCAGCTGCCAGTGTTTGCAGGGAATCGTGATAGAGCCGGGCGTTATCCAGCGCGTTGGCCGCCTGCCGGGCGTACAACTCCACCAGACGGGACTGGCGGTCGCTGGGAGAATGCGGCTTGCGGAAGAAAGTCACCACCACGCCAAGCGCATCGCCTCGCGCATTGACGATCGGCGTGCTGAAAACCGATCGGAACCCGATCTGCGTGGCCGCATCGATAAAAGGAAAGTAGGTGCCAGGATTTTCAATGTCTTCGATCAACACGCGGCGATCAGGGGAGAAAAAAGATGCCGGGAGATCGCCAAAGAGTTTGATCTGTTCCGCGGTGAAACCGGCAAAGGTGGTGACTTGCAGCGTTTTGCTGGTGCGTTCCGGCAGCAGCAGGAGCATTGCAAGATCAGTCTTCTGCAGCGATGCAATGGAATTCAACACGTCATTCAGCAGGCGCTGAAGTTCCAGGTTGCTGGAGAGCCGCACACTGAGATCGTGAAAGCGCTTGAGGTCGCTGCGCTGTGATTCCAGTTCATCCCGCAGGCGCGCAAGGTCGCTGCTGAGGCGGCCCGCAAGCATCTCAGCGGACGACCACTTCTGCCGCGCCAGACCTACGATCAGCGCCACGGCGATGAGCAGCGCTGACCAGAGCTCATTGCTGGTAGGCGACGTCTCCGGTTGATACAGAGCCGCGAAGCCATTCAGAGCTGCGGTGTTAAGCAGAGCTCCAGCCACCGCTGCGGGCAATCCGCCGATGACCGCGGAAAGGCATGCTGCGACAATAAAAAAGACCCCTACGCCGGGATAGAAAAAAGGAAGGCTGTATCTGGCCGCACTCCAGGCGGCAACCGGCAAGAAAAATGTAACAACCCACGAAATCATGCGCAGGCGAGCTGCTGAGGGAGGATGCATTTTTTCTCGTTTACTCCTGCTCCAGATGAGCCATTGCAGACGAGTGGCAATCTGAGCATAACACGCATTGGACTGGAAATTACCCTCATACGGGCTACGGCATTAGGACTAGAACGCCATTGAACTAATCCAGATAAGAAGCAGGAAAATAGCACGTGCCCGAATGGTCCAAAGAGCAATGGATGCAAAGATTAAGTTCAATGTTGGACGCCTATCCGAATAAAATAATTAGGGTGTGGCGCAATTAGATGGGGATCAGTCCTCTTCTAATTCCCAGGCTCACTGCCTCGGTGCGGCTGGAAGCATGAAGCTTTCCCAGGATGGAACTGATGTGAAATTTGACGGTATGCTCTGAGATCGCCAGACGCCCGGCAATTTCTTTGTTTCCCAGACCCATGCCGGCCAGACGCAGGACCTCGAATTCGCGCCGCGTCAAGTCTTCGGCCAAGCCCTCGGATAGTTCGTCTGTGCTTCCAGCTGTCTCAAGGGAAGTATTATCCATTGCCAGACCGCGCGCGGATGTGGGATGCAATAGCACAAAGCCGGCCTCGGCGGCCTGCACGGCCAGTTGAAGGTCGCCAGTGTTTGCATCACGCGCAAGGACCGCGTTGACGGGCGCAGACAGAGCAGCTCGCACCCAGGCGGAATCCGGTTCGTCAATCAGCGCAACCGATCCAGTTGACGCCGGAGCATCTTCAAGAAAATGAAGCATTGCGGCAGCGGCCGCCGAATCCTCCAGATCAGCCACCAGAATTTCAGATCTTGCGGCGTCAAACCTCGCGAAAGAGATTCGCGCATCAACCGTGATTTGTGCGCGTCCATTCAGCGCCCGGTAAACCAGATCGGCCAGAAATGCGCGGCGCGCGGCAGAGCCTGCCACGAGCAGGATACGCAGCGGAATATCGTTTTTCTTATCCATTCTTGAGCGGCTAATCCGCCGCTTTATGCCGCCCTTGCTTCCAGTCGAACACTTACCGCGATCATGGCGCCGCCGCGAATCAATGCCGCGGCAACAGTATCTCCGGCTTTGTAGGTCCGCAAAATGTGCTGCACTGAATCGGTGTCAATCACCGGTTTATCCGCTAGTTTAATCAGCACGTCGCCCAAAAGTATGCCGGCTTTCTCCGCCGGGCTTTCCGGCTCAACGTGGGCCACCAGCAATCCTTCGCTGGCGGTTAGATTCAATCGCGTGCGCAAAGATTCCGGCAGCAGCGCGGCTTGCATTGCCACCCCGAGGTAAGGCCGCTGGATGCCGCCTTTTTCCAGCAGTTCCGCCGCCACGCGCTGCACGGTCACTGAAGGCACCGTGATGCCGGAGCGATGCAGCCCAGCGGTGTTCATGCCCAGAATTTCACCCTGGCTGCTGACCAGCGGACCGCCGGAGAAGCCCGGATACATGGTGAGATCAGGACGGATAAACTGATCGATTTCCCCGCCTCGCCACGTGCGCATTGGACCGTTGATCAGGCCGGAAAGAATGCCTGAGCTGGCAACGACGTGTCCGCGGCGCGTGCGGCCCAAAGCAAGCACTAATTCGCCTAGACGCAACGTTGTGGCCGATGCCCAGCGCGCCACCGGCGCATCCACCGACTGTTGCAAGCGCAATACGACCAGGTCCGTGCTGGGATCGCGTCCGGCGACGCGGGCTGAGAGTTTTTGTCCGGGAGCCGTAATCACCGTGATCTCATCGTCCCGCCGAACCGCGTGGCTGGCGGCAACCACCGCGTCTTTGGCAATCACAATGCCGCTGGAAGGATGGCGCGTGCCATGCACCGCCACCACCGACTTGCCTGTTGCAGCCGAAATCTCGGCGATTTCATTTGAAAGTTTGGTCCAGATGTTTTCCATGTGAAGTTTCCTGTTCTTTGGTCTTTTGTTCTATGGATGGCAGTATGAAAGAATTGGAAGGGCCGGCGCATCCGCCATTCGGCTAGGGGCTGCGTTTTTATTTGTGTTCGCGAGTGTTGACCCGATCGGCGCAACACTGATCGTGAGCAAAAATCGAATCGGCGCAAAATTGGTTTGAGAGCAAGCGGCGGATAGCCGGTGCCTGCCGCAATCCGTAGAGTGGATTTGCGGAGGAAGAATATATGCAATTGCAGACAGTATCAGGCAGCGTTCAGCAAAAATGGTCGACCGTGCTGGCGCGCGACGCCAGGGCCGATGGCCGCTTCGTTTATGCGGTGAAGTCCACGGGGGTCTTTTGCCGTCCCTCATGTCCCAGCCGCAAGCCCCGGCGGGAGAATGTGGAGTTTTTCGATTCGCCCGCACAGGCGCAGCAGGCGGGATACCGGGCGTGCCGTCGCTGTACCCCGCTGGAACGCAATCCCCAGGCGCAAAAGGTTGAGGCGGCATGCCGCTATATCGACCAGAACCTGGACATCACGCTGAGCCTGACGGCGATCTCGCGCCATGTCGCCATCAGCCCATTTCATTTTCAGCGGCTGTTCAAGCGCATTCTGGGCATCAGCCCACGGGAATATCAGCAGGCGCGGCGGGCGGGGAAGTTTCGCCAGGCTCTTTTAGGCGAAGGCAGCGTGACCGACGCGATCTATGAAGCCGGTTACAGCTCAAGCAGCCGCGCTTATGAGAGCATTCCCGCACAACTGGGGATGACTCCCTCGGCCTTCCGCCGCGGGGGTAAAGGAGTTGTGATTCGTTGCACCGTGGTTACGACCGAACTGGGCAAGCTGCTGGTTGCTACCACCGATCGCGGCGTTTGCGCCGTACGTTTCGGCGAAAGCGAGAGCGCGTTATTGCGCGAACTGAAACATGACTTTGAGGCAGCGGAGATCCATCGCGACGACCAGGGCCTGGCGCAAGTGGCAAACCAGATAAAGCAGTTACTCAGTGGATCGAAAGCTCCGTTGAACGTTCCGCTCGACCTGCAGGGAACGGCGTTCCAACAAATGGTGTGGAAAGAGCTTCGCCGCATCCCAGCCGGAGAGACGCGAAGTTATACGGAAGTGGCGAAAACGATCGGGCGGCCCAAGGCAGTGCGCGCCGTCGCGAATGCCTGTGCATCAAACCCGGCGGCGCTGGTGGTGCCATGCCATCGCGTGGTGCAGAAGAACGGAAGCCTGGCAGGATATCGCTGGGGCGTGAAGCGCAAGGCGGCGCTGCTGGAAAGTGAGCGGAAGAGTTAGAGCCTTTCCTCAACAGCGGCTCGCCGTGACGAATCCTTGCAAACTTCATCACTTCGCCATGGCTTTTTGAATTGCCTGCACCGCGCTCTCAATCTGTTTACGTTCGGCTTCTCCGAGCCGCGAAAGGTGTTTGGCCAGAAACTTTACCCGGCGCTTCCGTCCTCGCCACAGGATGGCCGCGCCTTTTTCCGTGGCTTCGATCACCACGGCCCGCCGGTCCCGCTCATTGACCGTGCGGCGGACCAGCCCTCCCGCTTCCAGCGCGTCCACGATTCGGCTCATCGTCGGCGGACGCACCTGCTCGGCCCGGGCCAGCTCATTCAGAGACATGGCCCCGCCAAAGACGACGACCGAAAGCGCGGACAACCTGGCCGGGGCAATCCCGGTCGCCGCATCCTGCACCCGCACCTGGCGCAGCAGGTGGATTGCCGTGCTGTGCAGCCGGTCAGCCAATTCCTCGATCTGGCCCAGTTTTGGCATTGATTAGCCTGGCTAATTATTTTCTTGACGCCGCAGGGGCCGTTTCATTAGCCTTGCTAACTATATCAAAGTTGAGAAGGAGAACACAATGGCAGAAGCGCTGCAGCTTTCCCGGATCACGGCCATCATGCTGGGCGTGCGCGACCTTGCCCAGGCCGTGGCGTTTTACAAAGACCAGCTCGGTCTCAGGATCGTCATGCAGGAGCCCGCGCTGGCATTGATGCAGTGCGGAACTGTGATGATCGGCTTGAGTCCGGCCCACCTGCGCATGGCGCCGCACGTCACCGGCGCAACGGAGTTCGTCTTCGGGGTGGACAATGTCCGCGCCGCGCAGAAAGCGCTGGTCGAAAAAGGCGTCACGTTCCTGGGCGAACCGCGCGCGGTCACGCCCACGGACTGGGCAGTCCACTTTAAGGACGTGGACGGTCATCTGCTCTCGCTGTTTGGTCCGGAAGGAAACGCGTGAAGTTAGCGATGAAGGAATTTGCGCCGGACGTCGGGCCAGAACTCATGCAAGAGGTTCTCGCCGGCATCGCGCAGGAGCGTAAAACTGACGCATCCGGCGATTGGATGCATGCCCTGACGCTCTCCGGGAACGTAAAGATCGGCCACCGCGCGTGACGCGGCAAGGCTCAGAATGCGCGAGGAGTTGAAAGCCTGTCCACCGTTATCAGTGCGCGTGATCAGAACGCGGCTCATGGCATACAACGCGCGCTGCAGGAACGGCAGGTCCGGATTGCGGAAATATCTGGGGTCCTGTTTCAGCACGGTGGGAAAAAGAAAGCGCTGAAAGAAAACGTCAGTCTCAGTCGTCGCCAGGTTGATGCCGTAACGCTGGCCCACGCCGCGAATGCCGGTTTCATATTCCTGGTTCAGGTGACGGCCCCGGGCGCGGTCGGCCGCTTCGTCAATAGCGGCGTTGGCGAAGGTGCGGGGCGAATACGTGCTGTGGAGAAATACGTCGAACTTCTGGCGGGCCGTGAGCGGCTTCCATTCGTCCAGTGAAGGATAACGTTTGCCATCGATGGCACGGTTGAACTGGAGCTTGATCAGGTCTTTCATCTGCTGGAAGCGCGCCGCAGGAAGCACCAGAGGCGCTTCCGCCATCGCCAGCACGGTGCTGGAAGATGATTCCGTGACGTCTGCCGGCGCCTGCGCTGATGCCAGAGCGCCGATAAGAATCACGACCAGACCGAGATGGATGAAACGCATCATTTTGCTAAAAAGAATCGTTAAAAGTTGGAACAGCTGGAAAAAGTTGAATCGTTTAAGTTGAGCTAAGTTGAGCCGCGGAGGAATCTACCTTAAACAGTTAGACCTAAGGCCTGACCCGGAGGTTGTAGCGCTAAGGCAAAATGCAGCTCTGCTCCGGCGCTTTGACGGCCCCCGGTTGCTTGGCAGCTTTCGCCCGGGAACTCCGCCGGATGTCTTGTCCATGAGCTGCCCTGTGAATTGAGGGCAATCAGAACTCATAAAATCCTATTGGCGGTCAATATTGATAAGATAGCCGTTTCCTGAGGCCCATTCGATCCATGCTGACTCTCGCTTCCTTGCCCACACGGCTCACGCTCTTTGCATTTTTGCTTCTCACCATGGCTACTGCTGGGCTCCAGGCGCAACGGCTACCTAAAACCGTTGTTCCCAGCGACTACAAGCTCTTTCTTGATCCCGACATTCGCGCGCAGAAGTTCTCCGGCGAAGAAACCATCACTGTACAGGTGCAGCAATCCACCCATGAGATCGTGCTGAATTCGCTGGGACTGGAAATTTCCCTGGCGGAAGCGATACAGGGCTTGGATATGGCCGCGGTGCCGGCGCAGGTGACGTATGACAAGCCGAGTGAAATGGCGCGGCTTAGTTTTGCCAAGCCAGTACCTATGGGCATCGTGGGCCTGCATTTGAAATTTTCCGGCAAGCTCACCTCGGGTTTGCGCGGGCTGTACCTGAGCAAATCGGCACGGCGGCAATACGCCGTTACGCAGTTTGAAGGCACCTACGCCCGCATGATGTTTCCCGGCTTTGACGAGCCCGGCTTCAAGGCCACGTTCGATCTCTCAGTGATTGCCGACAAAGGCGACACGGCAATCTCCAACGGCCGCATCGTAAAAGACGAACCCCTGCCAGGTTCTGAACGTCACAAGATCACGTTTTCAACTTCGCCCAGAATGTCCACTTATCTGGTGGCCCTGGCCGTTGGCGACTGGGGGTGCCTGGAGCGCACGGTGGATGGCACGCCGATCCGCGTCTGCGCCGAGCCGGACAAAAAACAGTACGGTGAATTCGCGCTGGAAACCGCGGCGCAATCTCTCCATTTCTATAACCAGTGGTACGGCATCAAGTATCCATTCGTAAAGCTCGACATGCTGGCCGTCCCGGATTACGAATGGGGCGGCATGGAAAACACAGCCGCCATCTTCTATAGCGATACGTCGCTCCTATTGGATGAGAAGACCGCCTCTGTGTTCGCCCGGCGCGGCCATGCCACAGTGGTGGCGCACGAAATTGCCCACCAGTGGTTCGGCGATCTTGTCACGGCCGCGTGGTGGGACGATATCTGGCTCAATGAAGGCTTTGCTACTTGGATGGAACGCAAGCCGATCATGGCGTGGCATCCCGAATGGCGGCTGGAAGAAGATGAAGCGGCGTCGGCGCAACGGGTGATCGGGCAGGATTCACTGAGCGCGGCGCGGGCCATCCACGGCGATCCGCGGACCTCCGCCGAGATCAAGGAAATGTTTGACGGCATTACCTATGAAAAAGGTGCGGCTGTGCTGGGCATGCTGGAGTCCTACGTAGGTCCGGAGGTGTTCCGCAAAGGCGTGAATGCCTACCTGCAGGCCCATGCCGATGGCAACGCGACTTCGGCGGACTTCTGGCAGGCATTGGCCAAGGTCTCCGGCAAGCCGGTCGATAAGATCATGCCGACTTTTGTGATGCAGTCCGGCATTCCGCTGGTTACAGTGAGTGGAAGCTGCCATACGGACCACATTCCGCTTCTGGTAGACCAGCAGCGTTTTTATCTCTCGCCGCAGAGCTCTGCGAAAGCGCCAGACCAGCAATGGCAAATCCCGATATGTACAAAGAGCGCAAAGCCGTGGCCGTCAAAATGTTTTCTGCTGGCGGCTAAACAAGAGAAACAGGAAATCAACCACTGCGGGTGGCTTATGGCCAATCGCGATGCCAAAGGCTATTACCGCGTCTCATATCGGGACCCAAAAGATCTCATGGCTGTGGCCGCTGCCGCCGAGAAGCAGTTGACCGTGCCGGAGCGTATTGCATTCGTCGAAGATACCTGGGCGATGGCGCGCGCGGGCAAACAGCCGGTGGGCATTTTCCTGAACGTTGCGCGCGAGTTGCGCTCGGAGCGTAATCGTCTGGTGGTCGATTTCATCGCCGAACATCTGAGCGGCATTGGGCAGTCACTGGTGCCGGAACAGGAAAAAACAAAATATCAGAAGATCATCCGCCAGCAGTTTGCGCCGCTGGCGAAAGAAGTCGGATGGAACGCCGGCCCAGGCGACGATGACGAGCAAAAAGCCCTGCGCGCCAGCCTGCTGGGGATACTGGGCCGCGCAGGCGATCCCGAAGCAATTGCCGCAGCCCAAAAACTGACGCAGGCCTATTTAAAAGATCCAGGCTCGGTGGAAGGCACGATCGTCGCCCCGGCCCTTGCCGTCGCAGCGGAAAACGGCGACGCGGCGCTCTATGACCAGTTCTCCGAAGCCATGGGGCACGCCCATAATTCAGATGAGTATTACCATGCCTTTTTCGCCCTCACTTCCTTCCGCCAGCCGGAACTGACCAGGCGGACACTGGCGCTGGTGGACCAGGAAAAGATCCGCCAGCAGGATTATGTGCGTCTCTTCTCCGCTCTGCTGGTTGACTCTCCTGCGCGCGAGATCGCCTGGGACTACCTCAAAGCCCATTGGGATTCGCTGGCTGAGAAGGTCGCGAGCTTTGGCGGACGAGGGGCCGTTTCCGCCCTGGCCGGATTCTGCTCGGTTGCGATGCGGGACGACATCAAACAGTTTTTCACCGACCACCGTGCCCCGGGCGCCGAACGCGCTCTGCAACAGAGCGTGGAACGGATCACCAGTTGCGTCGAGTTCAAGCAGCGGCAAGGCGCCAACATGCAGAAGTTTTTGCAGCAAACGCCATAAGGGAACTGGCTTGGTAACATCCCCCCGTACTTCCGTCCTTTGGGCGCGGAACCTGCGAATTTACCGATGAAGGACCTCTGGCCGCGGGTTGGCATCTTTCAGTACCAGCTGAATTTCAAAAATGCTGGGCCACAACTTGCCGGTAACAAAAAGGCGTTTATGAGCGGAATCGTAGGCGATTCCGTTCAATACCGCGTCTGATCTGCGGCGATACACAGGGCTGAGCAGCCCTGCAAGATCGATCCAGCCCACTACTTTTCCGCTTTGCGGAGAGATGCGGGCGATGCGGTCGGTCTGCCAGATATTGGCGAAGAGTTCGCCTTCAACAAATTCCAGTTCATTCAACTGATCGACGGGCGCAGCGCCGTCGTGGACGGTGAAGCGGCGTTTTTCTTTGAACGTGGCGGCATCGAGCACGCGGATTTCGGCCGTGCCGTCGCTCATGAAGATCTCATTACCCCGTGAGGTCAGTCCCCAGCCTTCGCCGGGATAGGAAAATTGACGCAGGAAGCGGAAGTCGCCCAGGCTATAGACGAACCCAACGTGTGACTGCCAGGTGAGTTGAATGATTTCATTCTGGACGATGGCAATGCCTTCGCCAAAGAAATCGTTCGCCAGGTCCACGTGTTGCACCACTTCGCCGGTTTTGAGACGCACTTTGCGCAATGACGAGCGGCCATTCAGCCCGGTGCCTTCATAGAGAAACCCGTCGCGGTAAACCAGGCCCTGAGTAAATGCCGCGGGGTCATGCGGGAACACGTGAACAATTTTGAAAGTGTACTCAGGCGGGCGTTTCGCGCCGGCCCGCCGGGCAGACTGGCCGAAGAGTAAGTGAGCTTGCATGGCTAAAAGAAACACTAAAGCCAGGCCTGACCGGATCAGAGGCCACCAAAGTGATGTCCTTCAAACACGGAAGCGAGCTTGGTGATGTGTAGAAGGTCGCGCACGCGGGGCTTGGGGTTCGCCAGCTCCAATTCGCAATTGGCCCCGCCGGCGGCCATATAGACGCTGACCAGCGCGCCCAGGCCGGTACTATCGATATATTCAACGCCCGTAAGATCAAGCACAATGCGCTTGCTGCCGGGAATGATTCCCCGGATCGTGGTCTGGAAATGGTCCGCCGTGGCCGCAGTGATCTTGCCGGTTCCACGAACGATTGTTTCGTCCGCATTTTTTTCGGTTGTGAGTTCCAGTTCTGGGCTGGGAACAAAGCTCGCGGCCATGGTGGGCCTCCCGTCAATTAAAGTTCGCTTCATCGCCCGGTTCACGCGCGTCCTCTAAAAAATCTTGATGAGGGACCGTGGAGCAACTCCAAGAGGAGGTTGCGACGTAAACCTTGGCGCCGAGCGAATCCCGACACGATATACCGCCTCACGGAAAAGTCAAGCTGAAAGCCCCGCACTGTGCAGTTGACCAGCCGAGATTTACTCTATATTGTATAGATAATGGCTGGGCGCGATTATCTCGGCGAATTCGAGCACATGATCGTGCTGGCGCTTTTGCGGCTGGCGGACCGGGCCTATGGGGTCACGGTCCGACGGGAGATCGAATTACGCACGAGCCGCGAGGTGTCCATTGGCGCGGTTTACGCCACGCTGGACCGGCTGGAGACCAAAGGGTACGTCAAGTCATACCGCGGGGAACCCACGCCGGAACGCGGCGGGCGGTCGAAACGTTTTTTTCGCGTCACCGCCAGAGGCGTGGCGGCCGTGAACCGGACACACCGCGCATTGGAGAGCATGACTGAAGGCCTTGAACTCATCCGGAGCCATTCATGAAGCAACAGTCACATTCCGCCCAGCCGCCACACATTGCAGCCTGGCTCGTGAGTTTATTCACGCCCGCCGAAGAAGCTGGGCCGATCTCAGGGGACCTGCTGGAAGAATTTTCCGAACTGGCCGCGAAATCGGGCGTTGCCTTCGCCCGAAACTGGTATCGGCGGCAGACCGTGAAAACCATTGCGCATCTCGCCGGCAACGGATTTCGTATGGCTCCGTGGTCGACGGCCGCAACCATTGTCGGAGGGTTTTTACTGTTGCGGTTCAGCTCTGGATGGCCCGAACTGGCGATTGCAGCGGTGGTAAACCGATCGTCTTTTTATGAACATCATTTCGACGCTTATATGTTCTGGATGACCAGCGGCATCGATCTCGGCCATGTGATTGTGGCCGCGCTGGTCGGCGGGATGGTTGCGCTGGCCGCCAGGGACAGAGAAATGATCACGACGATGACGCTTGCGCTTCTCAGCGCCCTGTTAATGGCGATTGCTGCGTTCGTAATCGTTCCCAGGTTCGGCGTCGCCGTGTTTCTGCCGAGGCTGCTTTGGTCTTTGGCCGATTCATTTGCCATCGTCACCGGTGGAGTGATCGTGCGAATGCGCAGGTCCGCCGGGACAACGCTGGGTGCAAGCGATCCTGGATCTCGGACAGAGTGAAGATTGGTCGGGGCGACAGGATTTGAACCTGTGACCCCCTGCGCCCAAGGCAGGTGCGCTACCAGGCTGCGCTACGCCCCGACAGAATGAAGCAGGGAGATTTCATTCTAACCGATTTTTTCCGGAACGGGATTTTAGGGCGGTCAACCATAGCTTAGCCCCTCTTTCCTTTGGGCTTTCCACTGCAATTCCGGAGTGGTTATTTTCGTCTAATAACCCGCTACCTGATACGCGATAGTAGGTCATTTCCCAAACTGACCCACTACCTGCAATTTCTATTTCCGTAATAAGAAGTCGCGCAATCGGATAAGAGGGACTGGGCGGCTTACGACAGAAGCGTTACGAAAACCAGAATGGCCAGCCGAAAAATCCGGTCTCAACGCGGCTTTTTCGGGGCATTTTCGCCGTCGGGATGAACCGCCCTGCGGAGCCAATAATCCCAGCGCATTTCCCAATCCGGGAACAGGAAGCTACGTTTCGTCACAGACGATGCTCCTATAAGGGACAAGCAGCAAAAAGTTAAGATTTCCGCAGACCAATCCCGAAATGGAACGTTGGTAAGCCTATTGTTTTTTCCTTGGAGTGGTCTAATTGTCAGGCCAAGAGATTCACTCCTCCCCGTAATTCCCATTTTGGGAAAAACCTGTTCCATATTCGGAAATCCCCAATAAGTTCAATGGATTGTGTTAGATACCAGCTCTATGTTGACACTAGTGAGCTGAACTTTATTCACCAAGGAGAAGGATTTCAATGAAGAATATATTCGTCAAGGTATTGATACTAGGGGCGTTGTTGCTTTCAACCACGGCGGCATTGCCGATGACGCAGGCGCCATTTGATAGTCCAGTTCCGTACCCTTGCGTCCCAACACCTCAAGCTCCAAACTGTATTATCTAAAGAAACTCAAACACTTGAGTAACGTAAGGACACTGGGTTCCAGGCTGGAAAATGCTTGTATGCCAGCCCGTTGAGGCAGTATGCTTAACGGAGCATATGTCCCTGCCAGGAATCACTCAAGAAGCAATGATCGGAGGCATCGTTTTACAGGTGCTGCTGGTCGGGGTGGTGTTGACCAAGCGTACCTGGCGAAGCTATCCAGCTTTCTCGGCATACGTTTCCTTTAGCGTGTTTACGACAGCCGTTACCTCCGTATTGAGATTCCGCGGAATACCGTACTTCTACCCTTTTTGGGCCTGCGAAGCGATTGGCATTGTTCTTGGGCTTGCGGTAGTGAGGGAGGTATTTACGAACCTGTTTTCTCCCCACCCGGCGCTGCGCAAACTGGCGACCGTGACTTTCCGCGTGGCGGTGGTGGCACTCGTTGTACTGGCATTCGCAGTGATCTACGCGGAATCCGGAAATGCCAGAGGCTTCGCCAGAGGGATACTGCTGGCCGAAGAGGCTGCGCGCATTGTGGAATTGGGCTTGATCATGTTTTTGTTTCTTTCTTCCAGTGCATTCGGCTTGCATTGGCGGCAGAATGAATTTGGAATTGCCTTAGGGCTGGGAACATGTGCGGCGGTGGAATTGTTTAACGTGACTCTGATGACCCACGTGAGTCCGACGACGGCACAAATTTTTAGCTTGGTGCGGAGCCTTTCCTTCAATCTTAGCGTTCTTATCTGGCTGGGTTACCTGTTGGTTCCGGAAGGCGCAACCAGCAGCGCAGAGATACCCAAGCAGGCCCAGTTGGAGCAGTGGAATCAGGCAGTGATGGAGCTAATAAGCAAATGATAACTGTGATCGTAATTGCGCTTGCGTTGTGCGCTGTTGTGCTGTTTTACATGGCAGTACGCAGCCGCAGAAAACAGGCGGGACAAACGTTCCGCACGGTAGATCTCAATGCTTTCCGCACCCTGATGGACCGGGACGACGAGCTCTTCCTGAAAGAAAAGCTCCCACGCTCGAGATTTACCCGTCTTAAACGTCACCGCATTCGCGTAACGGTACGCTATGTGGGCCGGATTGCCGCCAACGCTTCAGCGGTGCTGCATGTAGGTGAAGCGGCGCGGTTGAGTCCGACTCCTGAAGTGGCCTCGGCGGCTGCGCAGGTCATGGAACTGGCGGCGCAGATACGCCTGCAGTGCCTGGTGGCGCTGGCAAAACTGAGCCTGGAATACGCGATGCCGTCACTGCAACTGACGCCGGCAATGCTGGTTCCCAAGTATCAGTCGTTGCGGGAGAACGTGCGGCGTCTGGGCGATCTGCAAACGCAAAATCAGGTCTCCCTGGCCTCAGCCATCTAGTCTTTGTTTTTGATCAACAGAAAGCCCTGCGCAAAACCGCAGGGCTTCTTTGCTTTAACTCATACTTTTAACCACAAAGGACACGAAGAAACACCAAGGAAGATCTTTAGACCGCCTCGAGTCGGCGATGACCAGCCAATCGATCCAGGTTTCCCTTCTGGATACAAGCGCCACAACCGATCCCTTTGTGCTCCTTCGTGTCCTTTGTGGTTGAGATTTTCTGGTTGTGGTTTTGCATTTAGAATATCCACATGCTTCTCCAAGGCATTTTTCCCGCCGTGACCACGCCCTTTTATCCTGACGGAGCGGTGTACTACAAGAAGATTGAACACAATATTGACCGCTATTCGCGGACGCCGATTGCCGGCATGGTGGTGCTGGGATCGACGGGTGAAGCGGTGATGCTGAGCGACGACGAGCGGCGCGAGGTGCTGCGCGTGACGGCGGAAGTCGCGTCGCCGGAGAAAGTGCTGATCGCCGGGACGGGCGCCGAGTCAGTGATTGAAACGCTGCGGCTGACCGAGCTTGCGGCCAGAATGAACTACGACGTGGCCCTGGTGCGCACGCCCCACTTTTACCGTCCCCAGATGAAGCCGGAGGTGTTGCTGGCTTTCTATCGCATGGTGGCTGACCGATCGCCGCTGCCCGTGCTGATTTATACCGTGCCTCCGTTTACGGCGTATGACCTGCCGCTGGAAGTGATTACGGCGCTGGCCGAACACAAGAACATTATCGGAATCAAGGAATCGAGCGGCAACGTGGAGAAGGTGGCAGCGATGGTGAAGGCCACCCGGCACATCAAGCGGACCGCGCCGGTCACGGAGATCCAGGAGGCAGTGACGGCACGCATGCTGGCCGCCTCGGCAAAAGACGAAAATGGCGGCCAGATGGTAAGCGTGAGCCAGATTAACGGAGGTACTGACGTCGCCGTGGCGGCCCGGCCTAAAATCAAGACGCGCGACCTCAAGACGCGCGACCTCAAAACGCGTACCAGGGAGGTGGGTTTCCAGGTGCTGGTGGGGGCGGCGCATACCCTGCTGGACTCTCTTTTGGTGGGAGCAAGCGGCGGGGTTCTGGGGTTTGCCGCTCCCGCGCCGACCATTTGTTTTGAGATACATGCGGCCTGGAAAGACAATGACCTGGAACTGGCCCGGTCAAAACAACTGGGGCTGACGCCGGCGACCAAGCGCGTGGTCTCCGAGCTGGGGATTCCCGCGATCAAATATGCCATGGACCTCAATGGCTATTATGGCGGCGTACCCCGGCTGCCGCTGCTGCCGCCCACGGCGGCGCAAAAATCGGAAATTGAAGGGCTGATGGGTTCGTTCCGGAACTGACGGGGCGGCTGCGGCCGGCGAAAATAGACGGAGTGCGGATTGTTCAGGACTTTTGACCGGAGGCTGTCCACGGACAGTACATGGAACATCTGGCCTCATCCTTTCGTTTGTTCGTGAATGGGACGAGGTTTCTTTACCCAAGCCGGCAGTGTTAGAGTTAAACTAATGCCAGCTTAGAATGCAATACCGCTACACTTAACAATCTTCCGGCGAGAATGATAGGTTTTTCTTGTCTCTGTACAGCAGAGCAATTATGGCGGGGACCCAGCTCAAGCGGGCCGAGGCGCAAACAGTGTTGTCAGCGGGCAAAAAGTTACGCGAGTTACGCGAGCAGATGGATCTCACGCTGCGGGATGTGGAGATCTCAAGCACTTCACTGGCTGAATCCCGGGGCATTGAAGAATTCATCATCAACCCCAGCCGGCTTTCCGACATTGAAACCAAAGGGGTAATCCCCAGCATCTACCGGCTGTATGTGCTTTCCGTCATTTATCGGGCGGACTTCACGGAACTGCTCAGATTGTATGGCGTGGACCTGAACTTCACGGCCGCCGACTTCTCCATATGCCGTCCCAACAAGACGCACCGGGTAGAAATGGTTGAAGGACAGGGCAACGTACATATCCCTATAAAACTTGATCCTGGTTTTGATGTCCGCCGTTCTACCGACCTGGGCCGCATGATCGAGAACTGGGGCCCGGTGCCGATGCATTATTTGCAGGAGCTTGCCAAGAAAAAATACATCTATGCCTACATTGGCATGGAAGACCTGACGATGTACCCGCTGCTGCTGCCGGGATCTTTTATACAGGTGGATGAGAGCCGCAGCCGCGTGGAAGAAAAGAAATGGCGGTCAGAGCTGGAACGCCCGATCTATTTCGTGGAAACCCGTGAAGGCCATGTATGCTGCTGGTGCTCAGTGAGGCGCGGGGAGATCGTGCTGCAATCGCATCCGCTTTCGCCGGTGGCGGCGCGGATATTAAAACACCCACAGGAAGCCGAAGTCCTGGGCCAGGTGGTGGGCGTGGCTATGCGACTGGGTGAGGTGTACGCTCCTGACGAGCCAGAGCGGTTACCGAGTCCTGTAGAAGACGTAAGTGAGCCGAAAGAATTGCGTCGCCGTTAACCGGGGCCTTCAGGATAAAAGAGTCGGGGTTGAGAATTTCCGCGGTCGAACCGGACCGGGCCACCGCTGCCTGATACTCCTGATAAATCTCACGAACGGGGGCGTGGCTGAGAGCCAGGGCACTCTCCATGTGGGCGGCGTAAATGGCCTCCTGCGTGGGACGGTTGCCATAAGCGCGCGCGAAACCCCAATGCAGATATCCCCCGCTCCCGGTTTGCAATGAGCAGATATACGCCACTTTTTCCAGCAGGGTGGGCAGAGCGCTTAACGTGCGTTTTTTGAAGTCCTCGGCAGCTTTAAGAATCATGGCGCGATCACCGGAAAACTACCCGATATCAACTGGTTCGCAGTTACGGGATTGCTGTGGTTGCTCTAAGGAGAACATAGCATAAACACTGGCCTCCGGCAGCATTTTTCGTTTCTGTTCTGAAAGTGAAAAATCCGGGTACTGGAGTAATGGGGCCATATCGGACCTAGCGGTTGGCTAGCGTGGCAATATCGCCAAGACCAAGCAGCCGTTCATCGGCAGTGACCAGAGTCAGGTCTAGGACTTTGGCTGTAGCAGCCAGAAAGCGGTCGGCGGGATCAGCGTGGAGGTTGAGATCGTGCGCGGCCAAGACAACCTCAAATGTCAGCGGAGCTTCGCGAAAACGCGCGGTGGCGCGTGCTTGCCATGACACGGCGTCGCTCTGAATGCTGATTCTGCCTTTTCGCAGCAGCAGCAGCGCTTCCCACAGGCTTACCGGCGATAGCCACAATTCATTCCCCGGATCGTGGAGCGCGTGCAGGATTCGACGCCCCAGTCTTTGCGGTTCTCGCAGGCTCCAAAGCCATATGTGTGTGTCGAGCAGCAGCTTCAATCTTGCAGCGCCTCAATATCGTTTTCGTCAATCACCGGAGAAACAATATCGCCGAGAATTTCCATTTGTCCAGTCATAGAGCCGATCCATTCGGCGCGATTCTTGACCGGCGAAGGAGGCACTACTTCAGCCACAGGTTTTCCGAAACGCGTAATGCGGACTGGTTTCCGAGTCTTGCGCACACGCTCCAGGATCGACAAGCACTTGGCCTTGAACTCAGAAATTGAAATCTCTTCCATGACCACTAAAGTATACCATGGTCAAAATTAATAGTCCAAACTAAATACGCGGTTGCAGTTACACTGATTTTCATATGCGCGTACTGATAGCGGGCGGCGGCACCGGCGGACATGTGATTCCCGCGCTGGCCATTGCCCGCGAACTAAAAGCACGATACGACGCGGAAGTGTTGTTTGTGGGTACGGCCCGCGGCATGGAAAACAGGCTGGTGCCGCAAGCCGGGTTTGGGTTGATGCGGGTGAAAGTGGGAGCGCTCAAGAACGTAAGCCTCATGACCCGGGTACGCACGCTGTTTGACCTGCCCCGGGCGGTGGTGGAATCGCGCAAGATTATCAATGTCTTCCATCCTGACGTGGTGGTGGGCGTGGGGGGATACGCTTCCGGCCCGGCCATGGCGGCGGCCATCCTGATGCATGTTCCGACGCTGGCTTTTGAGCCCAACTATGTGCCGGGATTTGCCAACAAGATTGTGGGACATCGCGTATCTGCTGCGGCGGTGCATTTTGAGCAGACGCAGAAGTTTTTCAACAATCCACAGGTGGTTGGCGTGCCGGTGCGGGCGGAATTCTTCCAGGTCCCGCCGCTGGACGGAAACCATGCGCCAACGTTGCTGGTCTTTGGCGGAAGCCAGGGCGCGCGGGCCATCAACCAGGCCATGGTGGCCGCTGCTCCTGAGGTACTACGACAAATTCCCCGGCTTCAGGTCATACATCAAACCGGCGAGCGTGAATATAATGACGTGGCGGCCGCTTATGCCCAGGCCGGCATAAAGGCAGAGGTTTCAGCGTTCATCGATGATATGCCGGCGGCGTTTGCGCGGGCTGACCTGCTGTTGTGCCGCTCGGGAGCAAGCACGGTGGCGGAGGCCACTGGAGCAGGCAAACCGGCGATCTTCGTTCCGTTTCCGCAGGCGGCGGACGATCACCAGCGCCGCAATGCCGAGGCGATCGCCGAAGGAGGAGCGGCCATACTGGTGCCGCAGGCAGAACTTACGCCGGAGCGCCTGAGGGACGTGATCGTTGAGCTGTTTGGCGATCCGCAGCGTCTAAAGAAGATGTCCGAGCGGGCGCGGGCACTCTCACACAATGACGCCGCGGGCCGGGTAGCGCGGATGGTGGCGGAACTGAGCGGATTGCCGAGTTAGCCGCGAATGAACGCGAAAAAGCGCGAATGAAAAAACTTCTTACCACGGATGAACACGGATTTCACAGATTAACCAACCGGGTTTTGATCCGTGCGATCCGTGGCGAGGTTTGCCGCTCGGGGGCAAACTGTTAATCGGTTTGTCGCGCAGCGACATGCGGTTCTTTTGGAGAAAGGCCGTGAGCCCGACTTGCGCGGCGAGCGGCAGGCATCAGGAGCATGTAAGCTCATAGATTTGAGAACAGGGTGAGCCCGGCTTGCGTGGCGAGCCCAACGTAACAGGCGCAGAAAAAATAGTGGTTAGCGAAGCTGTTTAGCGGTTTGGAGCGAAGCGACCAGAACAATGTTTGCAAAAATTCAGCGGATACATTTCGTGGGCATTGGCGGCATCGGCATGAGCGGCATTGCCGAGGTATTGCTCACGCTCGGCTACAAGGTTTCAGGGTCGGACCTGAAGAGCTCCAGCGTTACGGAACGGCTGGCGGAAAAGGGCGCGATCATCTTTGAAGGCCATCGCGCGGAGAACATCACCGGCGCGGAAGTGGTGGTCGCCAGTTCGGCGGTGAAGCGGGACAATGCCGAGATCATGGCGGCGCACGTTGAGCACATTCCCGTCATCCAGCGCGCGGAGATGCTGGCGGAACTGATGCGCCTGAAATACGGGATCGCCATTGCCGGCATGCACGGCAAGACAACTACAACCAGCATGGTGGCGGCGGTGCTGGCGGCCGGCGGGCTTGATCCAACAGTGGTCGTCGGCGGGCGCGTGGATGCGATGGGCTCCAACGCGCGCCTGGGCAAGTCACAATATCTGGTGGCGGAAGCCGATGAAAGCGACCGGTCATTCCTGAAGCTGTCGCCCATTCTGGCGGTCGTGACCAATATCGACCGCGAGCATATGGATTGCTATCGCGACATGGCGGACGTGGAACAGGCATTCCTGGATTTTATCGACCGCGTGCCATTCTACGGCATGGCGGTGCTCTGCCATGACGACGAGCGGCTGCGCAACATGCTGACGCGGCTGGCCCGGCGCGCGACGACCTATGGCGTGCATGAAGATTCCGACTTCCGCGTGGGCGCCGCCCGGACAAAATGCACCGGCAGCAAGCATTATGCGCACTTCTCGGTTGAATACCGGGGAAGGTCGCTGGGCGATTTTCACCTGCGTGTTCCCGGCAATCACAATGTGCTGAATGCCACTGCGGCCATTGCCGTGGGCGTGGGCCTGGACATTGAACCGGAACGCATCCGCGAGGCGCTGGAAAACTTTCGCGGCGTGGACCGCCGCTTTCAGCTCAGGGGACGCGCGGCTGATGTCAGCGTGATTGACGATTACGGCCATCATCCCACTGAGATTCGGGCCACGCTGGCGGCAGCGCGCCAGTGCGGTTTCAAGCGCGTTCATGTTCTCTTCCAGCCGCACCGCTTTACCCGCACGCGCGACCTGCTGGAACAATTTGGCGCGGCCTTCGACGACGCCGACACGGTCCTTGTGCTCGATATCTATGCCGCCAGCGAACCGCCCATCCCCGGCATTACCGGCGAGCGCCTGGCCGAGGCGATCCAACTTTTTGGCGAAGGCCATAGCACTGCCCGATACGTGAGCTCATTTGCTGAAGCTGCAAGGCAGGTCTCATCGCTGGCCGAGTCCGGCGACATGGTGCTTACCCTGGGCGCCGGCAGCGTGTCCCAACTGGGGCCCATGGTGCTGGAGCAGTTGAAGAAGAAGCAGGCACAGATGAAAGAAGCGGCAAGCTATTAATCTCAAGGCTCGAGCAAATTTTTTCCAGCCGGCGCTTAAGCAATTTGTTTGATAAACGATGCCACCCTGCGCGGCAGTCCCGGTCTGGGACCGCGGTCGGCGCCACGCCGCGCAACCACGTGATAGGCCTGCAACTGATCGTGGTGAAACGCCGGAACACCTCCCCAGAGAAATAGCCGGAACATGCGATAAAGTTTTTCGCCCCAGCGCTCTACGATTTCCTCGCGATGACTGTCCAGGCGCTGTGCCCAGTGCAGCATTGTGAGTTCATAGTCGTGCGATTCTTCTTTCACGTCCATCACCTGAAAGCCGTGATAGAGCGCCTCCTGAGTGAGATCCTGGAGGCACATGCAACTATGCGCGCCCTGCCACATATATTGCCTGGCAAACTGTGACAGGGAATGCTTTTCCTTGCTGGCCGAACCATCAATATAGATTCGGCCGCCGGGCTTCAGGCATTCCCATACCCGGGAAAAGAACTTGCGGTAATTGGGCATATGCTCAATCACCCCGTAGGTCACAATCGCGTCGAAGGGCTCGTCCGGCTGGTAGGCAAAAAAATCCTGGAGCCAGATCTTGCCGTCGAGATGGTCGCGATCAATAAGTTCGCGAATGTAGTTATAGGAATTCTCAAACAAAGTCACGCCGGTCACCTTCACCCCACGCGGGCAGGCATACTGGAAAACGCCGCCCCATCCCGCGCCGATGTCCAGCAATCGCATGCCGGGCCGAAGATCAAGGGCCTGGAACGTAGTCTGGAGTTTGCGTTCTGCCGCCTGCTCCAGCGTGTCTGCGTCGCTTTCAAACAGGCAATGCGAATAAAAGCGGTAGTTGGAATCGAGAAAATGGAAGTAGAAGTCATTGCCGAAGGTGTAGTGCCGGTCGATGACCCGCTTGTTCATCAAGCTGGCGGGCATCAGGTAAAGATCGCGGACAAAGCGCAACCATGCGCCCATGCGAAAGCGGTCCGCCAGTTGCTTGCGCACCTCAAGCATAGCCAGCATGTCACCTTCAAGGTCGATCTGGCCATTCACGTAAGCCTCGGCCACGGAGAGCTCATCGTGCGGACGGCGTAAAAAGTTCTTGTCGTGGACGACGATACGGAATCGCGGCACGCCGTCGCCAAAGGCCACAACCTTGCCGCCGGGCAGGACAATCTCCCCGGATATGGCAAGCTCGGCAAACACTTTTTCGAACCAGCTGCGTTCCTGTTCGCCGTGTCGCGTAGGAACGTCAGCCGTTGCGCCTCTGACGCCGGTCAGGGGATATTGTTGAGTGGGCATCGTGCTTACCTCGCAAAAACAGCTTCTGCGCTGAACACTTCTTTTGGATGACGGCTGCTGGAAATTCGTTTGCAGAGGGCGTCGACTTCAGCCATTCAGTATTGAATTGGGGTTTGAGCCTTCTTGGCCTTTTCCGATCAGTGTCATCCGTGTAAATCAGTGGTAAGGTTTTGACTTTCCCGATCACCCGATCACTCGATGACTTGGCAGAGTCGTGTGCCGCCGCCGACCCTCGGCTGTTGCGTCTCTTCTGACCAGGGTAATCCGCGTGAATCCCTGGTAAGAATCTCCAATTAGGATTCCAAAGCACTTACGGGATCCAACCCAGGGATACCACCCCTGCCCCTCCCCCTCCCCGCCAACTAGGATTCTGGACTGCACCCCAAAAATGAGACAGGGAAATAAGGGGCCGAGTACATTGAATGGAGACAGGCAATGGAAATGGCCCGAATACAGTACAGCCGAGAATTAAAAATATCGGCCATGCGGGCGCTGGATGCAGGTGAGACCA